>NZ_LT622815.1:159958-460773 GCF_900099485.1 Corynebacterium sp. MC3 | reverse complement strand
TTCAAGCATCACCGCCGGCACACACCAAAACATGGCACACAGCACGCAACCAAAAGTCAATGCAATCAAAAAAATAAAAAGTACATTGGCACACTATCGAGTTCTCAAACAACAACCGCACACCCAAACACACCACAAAACACAGTGGCGCATTCAAAGCGACGAAGATTGACACTAACAAAACATTCTCAACAACGCAAACACGCGCCGCATCACAGAACCTATTTCATTATGTCGGCCAGCGGTAGTTTTCCTAACCGCCATCTCACCAAACCACTCTCTTCAGAGCCTGTCTGGCGGGGCGTTGTCGGTCTCGCTGACTCACATAAAGTTACACACACACCAACAACAACACAAATTGGCTGGTAGAAGTAGTTTATTGAGAAGGCGCTAACGGATCAGATTGCGTTCCCCTAACGCCTTCTCAAGGAGTTAGAAAAGGACAAAGATCAGAAGCGTGATTAGGAATGCCGCCACGGATTCTATGGTCTGCTGCAGCGTCCAAGTTTTCAGTGTGGTCTTGACGTCCATCCCAAAAAGACGGCCCACAAGCCAGAAGCCGGAGTCGTTCACTAGAGAGCAGCAAACCGAACCGGCCGCACACGCCAATGTAATTGCGACGATCTGAATTTCCGAGTAGCCGCCAGCCAGTACTGCTGGAGCCATCAATCCGGCCGTGGTTGTCAGCGCTACAGTTGCAGATCCCTGCGCAACGCGCATGATCACCGCTACCAAGTACACAGCGAGGATGACTGGAATTCCTAGTCCTTGCATGAGATCCGCGATGGCATCGCCGATACCAGACGCACGAAGAACTCCGCCGTACATGCCACCGGCACCAGTAATGAACACAACGGATGCAATTGGCCCTAACGCCGAATCGACGAGTTTTTCCAGCGCCGAACCCTTCACCCCACGTGAGGTCCCGAGCACTGGAAGCGCGACGAGAACCGAAATCAACAGCGCAATACCGGACTTTCCAAGGAATGTGAACGCCTGCGCCCAGGTTTCGTCACCTGTAATTGCGCCAGATTTCGTCGCAAAGTCGACACCCGTGTTCAGGAATATCAACAGCATCGGGAGCAGCAGAATCGTAATGACAGTGCCTGTTTTCGGTAATGACTTAATATCGCTGTCGTCCGAGTTGAAAACGGCGTTTGCTACTGACGTAAACGGGAACTTCTTTGCGCAATACTTACCCCACAAAAGGCCCGAAACATAAAACGTTGGAACTGCAACAATCAAGCCAAAAACGATCAGCAGACCAAGGTTTGTGTCGAAGAATGTCGAAGCAGCGACTGGTCCTGGATGCGGAGGCACGAAGACGTGCATGACAGAGAATGCAGCAACCGTCGGAATTGCGTAGAGCAAGATTGGTCCACCGATACGAGCGGCAACTGCGAAAATGATCGGCAGCATGACAACGAGGCCGGCGTCGAAAAACATTGGGAAGCCAAGCAAGAGCGAGGCCACACCAAGCGCCATCGGCGCTCGCCGCTCGCCGAACCTATCGATCATCGTGTTGGCGAGGACTCTAGCGCCACCGGAGTACTCAATAAGTTTGCCAAGCATCGCGCCCAAACCGACAAGAATACCGACGTCGCCAAGTGTGGATCGGAAGCCGCCCATCACAACGTCATACAGTTCTCCTGTTGGAATGCCTGCCGCGATAGCGGTCAAGACAGACACAAGAATCAGCGTGACGAACGCATGGACCCTGAACTGAATAATGAGCAAAAGAATGAGGGCAATGCCGACCGCAGCGATCCCCATTAAGGGGCCGGCCGACAACGTCTGTTCCCAAGTTTCCATGAGCTATCCTGTCTCTTCTCAAGCGAGGCTTCAAGGCCGTATCGACGCACTGATCTACGGGGCGTCAATACGGAAAACTGGCTATAGCGTTAGAATACACATACTTCAGTGGGCGATCGTGCACTGCATCAATGTCAGGGCGACGCTTTCTTTAGCTACCCCCACTCGTGAAGCATCAAGGAGGGAAGAACATGCATGAAGCAGAGAAGCTACCCCCGGCGCACCTCATCCTTATGGGCGTGTGCGGAAGCGGAAAGACCACCATCGCCGAGATTCTTGCGCAGAGATCCGGCTTTGAACTCGTCGAGGCTGATGAGTTTCATCCGGCGGAAAACGTCGAAAAGATGAGTAAGGGCCAACCTCTCACCGACGAGGACCGCTGGCCGTGGCTTGAGAAACTCTCGAACTGGCTTCAAAAGCAAGACAGTGCTGGAAAGCGAACCGTCGTTACATGTTCAGCGCTGAAACGCATTTATCGCGACAAGCTCCGACTAGCCGACGTACCCCTTATATTTGTGCACCTAGACGGGCCACGTGAGCTACTGCTGAAACGACTGAGCCACCGTACGGATCACTTCATGCCTGCTTCAATGTTGGATTCCCAGCTAGATACGCTTGAATCGCTCCAACCGGACGAGCTGGGTTTCGCTGTGGATATCGATGACACTTCCGAGGGCATCGCAGCAACCATCATGGAAAGACTTAACGCGGTGGCATAGGCTTCTGCCCTACCACCGCGTTGCTTTCAGATGCTGTCACCTGCGCCTAGCTGCGCTTCACGCCTGCGAATGTCTTCTTACCACGACGCAGCACGAGCCAGGTTCCATGCAGAAAACCATCCACGGATGGAACCCAATTCTCATCCGTGACACGCTCGTTGTTGGCGTAAATGCCGCCTTCCTTCAGCGATCTACGGGCAGCACCCTTCGAGTCGGCCAAGCCGGAGCCGACCAGCATGTCCACGATGCTGACTTCAGCTCCAGCCGCGACCTCGAACACATTCGTCTCGGCAACAGCGCTGGCCAAGGTACGCTCATCGAGATCAGTCAGATCTGCTTTACCGAATAGCGCCTGGGACGCTAACTCAACCGCCTCACGAGCTTCGCGGCCATGGACGAGATCTGTCATCTCTTGCGCCAACCGCTTCTGTGCCTCTCGCTTAAATGGTCGCTCTTCGACCTCGACGGCAAGAGCATCCAGCTCTTCCTTATCGAGAAACGTGAACCACCGCAGGTACCGGATCACATCGGCGTCCGCCGCATTAACAAAGTACTGGTACCAGGTGTACGGGCTGGTCATTTCTGGGTCAAGCCACAACGAACCACCGCCGGTGGACTTGCCAAACTTCTTGCCCTCGGAGTCCGTCACAAGCGGAACGGTTAACGCATGCACGCGCTCCGAATCCATGCGTCGGTTCAGATCAACACCAGCAACCAGGTTGCCCCACTGGTCGCCACCACCAACCTGCAGCACACAATTGTGCGTACGACGCAACTGTACAAAGTCATGTGCCTGCAACAGCATGTACGAGAACTCGGTAAAAGATATCCCGTCGTTTTCCAGGCGACGCTTCACGGTATCACGACTCAGCATTGTGGAGAGCGAAAAATGCTTGCCGACGTCCCGAAGGAACTCGATGACCTTCCAGTCCTTAATCCAATCATTATTATTCAGCAGCAGCGCACCGTTCTCACCGTCAAAATCGACGAACTTTGACAGCTGACCTCCAATTCGCTCGGCCCAATCTGCCACAGTGTCATCGGAATTCATCGTGCGCTCGCCCACGTCACGCGGGTCGCCTATCTTGCCGGTAGCACCACCTGCTAGCACAATTGGCCGGTGTCCAGCGAGTTGGAACCTGCGCAGCATCAGCAGCGGCACCAGGTGACCTGCATGTAGTGAAGGGCCAGTCGGGTCGAAGCCACAGTACAACGTGATAGGCTTCTGCGTTTCTTCACGCAACGCCTCCAGATCCGTGTGCTGATTGATCAGGCCACGCCACTCGAGTTCGTCGATAATGTTTGCGTTAGTCATGAAATTCCTTTCAGAGAGTCGTCTTCCCAGCGTCGTTACTTGTGGGTGTTTGTATAGGGAACTGCTTCGTCGATTAGCAGGACTGGGATACCATCGTCGATCCGATACGCGACACCAATGCGTTCATTCACCAGCAACTGTTCGTCTTCCTTATACTCAAGCGGCCCTTTGTCTTGCGGGCACACCAGTACGTCGAGAAGTTTGGGATCAAGACTCATGCAGTTGAGCTTACCTCACCCTTGTTAGTCACTTATCGACGCCACCACTACAAAAAGTGGAAACGCCCACCGAAAGGTGGGCGTCGCAAATGCGGTACCGATTTTAACCCCGCACAGGCTTCTCTGCCCACGCTCGATACTTCCTATTTGCCTCCGCTACGCGTACACGCTGTTCTTCTACCCGTGGGCCGGCGGTTCCACCGCGTGTATCGCGCGAGCTCACAGCACCCTCAATCGTGAGCACGTCACGGACACCTGCGTTAAGTCGAGGGTCTACGCTCGCGAGCTCCTCATCTGTCAAGTCAATAAGGTTGATGCCTCGGGACTCCGCGATGCGTACGCATGCTCCGGAAGCTTCGTGCGCCTCTCGGAATGGCACACCCTGGCGAACCATCCACTCTGCCAAATCGGTAGCAAGCGTGAATCCCGCAGGTGCAATCTCACGCATTCGATCACCATGGAACTTGAGAGTCGAGACCAACCCGGTAAACGCTGGCAGAAGAATGTTGAGCTGGTTTACGGAATCGATTACCGGCTCCTTGTCTTCTTGCAAATCGCGGTTATACGCGAGAGGCTGCGCCTTAAGAGTGGCCATCAATCCGGTAAGGTTGCCGATTAACCTACCTGACTTGCCTCGGGCAAGCTCCGCAACGTCTGGGTTCTTTTTTTGCGGCATGATCGAAGAACCAGTCGACCATGCGTCGTCCAACGTGACGTAACCGAACTCTGGCGTCGACCAGGCGATAATCTCTTCCGCAAAGCGGGACACATCCACTGCAATCTGGGCTAGAACGTAGGCCGCTTCGGCTGCGAAATCACGCGAAGCTGTGCCGTCCAGTGAGTTGTCGGTTGCTTCATAGAAGCCAAGTTCTTCCGCAATCGCCTCCGGGTCTAGGTGCAACGAAGAACCCGCCAAAGCGCCAGAGCCGTACGGCGACACAGCCAACCGCTTGTCCGCATCCTGAATCCGCTCCAAGTCACGCAACAGCGGGTGTGCGTGAGCGAGCAACGAGTGTGCGAGCAAAATAGGCTGCGCAGCCTGGAAGTGGGTCTTACCCGGCATGATGATATCGGGATGTGCAGCCGCCTGTGCAACGAGAGCATCGATGAGATCCGTAATGTGCAGAGCAACACCGCGCAGGGCATCACGAACCCACATCCGGAACATCGTTGCCACCTGGTCATTCCGCGAGCGCCCTGCACGCAGGCGCCCTCCTACCTCAGGACCTACTCGGTCGATCAGGCCGCGCTCCATTGCGCCGTGAACATCTTCGTCCGTCGGTTCGGGAACAAACGCACCACTTGCAACGTCTGCGCCGAGTTGCTCAAGCCCCTCGAGCATGGTCTTCAGGTCTTCGTCCGAAAGAAGTCCTGCACGGTGCAAGACTTTTGCGTGAGCTTTCGATGCCAATACATCATAAGGCGCAAGCACCCAATCGAAGTGCGTCGATACGCTCAGCGCGAACATCGCCTCAGAAGGGCCGCCAGAAAACCGACCGCCCCACAGCGCGCCTTCATTCGTCTTATGCTGCTGCATAACTTCCAAAGCTCCCTGCTATTTCGCTTCGCGATCGCGCTTGTTCGCGATCTGCGATGACAAACCATGCAAACGGACGAAGCCCTTAGCGTAGGTCTGGTCGAAAGTGTCGCCTGTGTCGTACGTTGCGAGGTTGAAGTCGTACAGGGAGTGGTTGGAGCGGCGGCCATTGACCACTGCCTTACCTGCATGCATTTCCATGCGGATGTCCCCAGTGACGTGCTCCTGTGTCGACTCGATGAACGCATCCAGGGAGCGCTTGAGCGGACCGAACCAAAGACCGTCGTACACTTCCTCCGACCAGCGCGCGTCGATAAGTCGCTTGTAGCGAGCCAGCTCGCGCTCAATCGTAACGTCCTCGAGCGCCTTGTGCGCCGTAATCAGAGCGACCGCGCCTGGCGCTTCGTAAATCTCACGGGACTTAATGCCAACCAAGCGGTCTTCGACCATATCCAGACGACCGATGCCCTGCGCACCAGCGCGACGGTTCATCTCTTCGATTGCTTCCAACATCGTTACCGGGCGGCCGTCGATTGCAACCGGCTTGCCTCCCTCGAACGAGATAATGACTTCGTCAGGCGCATTGCCCATCGAAGGGCTTTCCGTGTAAGCGTATAGATCCTTCGTCGGCGCGTTCCAGAGGTCCTCCAAAAAGCCTGTCTCTACCGCGCGCCCCCAAACGTTTTGGTCAATCGAGAATGGCGAAGCTGCCGACTGCTCAATTGGCAGGTCCTTTCCTTCTGCGTACGCAATCGCCTTATCGCGTGTCCACGCAAAATCGCGAGCAGGCGCAACAATTTCCAGATCTGGGTCCTGGTTCAGGAATCCAACCTCAAAACGAACCTGGTCATTGCCTTTACCGGTGCAACCGTGTGATACGTGAGTGCCACCGTGCTCCTGTGCGGCCTTCACAAGGTGCTTTACGATCAACGGGCGGGAAATTGCTGACACCAACGGGTACTCACCCATGTACATACCGTTCGCCTTGATGGTTGGCAGGCAGTAGTCCTCAGCAAATTCATCTTTCGCATCGATAACGATGGATTCCACAGCACCGCAATCTAATGCGCGCTGACGTACGGACTCCATATCTTCGCCGCCCTGGCCAAGGTCGAGTGCTACTGCAATGACTTCGCCATTAAGCATTTCGCCGAGGTAGGAAATCGCAACAGAGGTATCGAGCCCGCCTGAGTATGCGAGTACAACACGGTTAGTCATGGATCAAAGCTCCTTGTGTTTCTAGATCATATTCTGCACTGCGGTACATAGTATACCTAGCGCGGGGTTTGTGCTTGCTTCGGCGTCACTTACGCCTTTGTATTGCGTCCAAATACCTGCTGGGCTAGGTCACCGCCCTTAAGCGGATCTCGGGCGAGAACAAAAATCGTATCGTCACCAGCGATACAGCCTACTACCTGCTCCAAACCGACTCTGTCTATATAGCTAGCCAGATATTGTGCAGCTCCAGGTGGAGTTCGCAGTACAGCCATATTCGCAGAATGGTCAACAGAGACGACGAGTTCCTCGATCATTCGACGAAGTTTCTCACGTGGGCCTGTATGCAAGGCATCAAAAGCCTCGGCATCGGAGTTCACCGTGTAATATGCACGGCCTCCGTCGCTTGGCCGCACTTTCTTTGCTCCCAGCTCATCAAGATCACGGGACAGGGTTGCCTGCGTAATCTCGATACCCTCGTCTTGCAAAAGCTCGGAAAGCTGGATCCGAGAAGACACTCGCGTGCTCACAAGTATCTCCAGAATCCGAGCTTGTCGCGCAGTTCTTGAGACAGTTTGGGTCATTATTGGTGCTCCAACAACCAGGTCAACAACGCCTTTTGGGCGTGAAGACGATTTTCAGCTTCATCGAAGACTCGCGACTGCGGCCCATCGATTACTTCTGCGGTCACTTCGTTTTCACGATACGCCGGTAGGCAGTGAAGAAATATCGCATTATTACCGGCCATTTGCATAATTCCACTATTTACTTGGTATGGCAAGAACGGAGTGCGTCGATCTTTTCCATCTCCCTCCATGCCCATTGACACCCAAGTATCCGTGATAACCACGTCTGCTCCAGCTACCGCAGCAACATCGCTGGTAACCGTGACTGTCGCACCTGTCTGGCTTGCACGATCACGCGCACGGTCCACAAACCGCTGCTCCGGATGAAACTCCGGAGGCGCGATGATCGCGATGTCTACCCCCGCAGTTGCGAACCCAATCATGTAGGAGTTGGCCATATTGTTAGCGCCATCTCCCAAATACACAGCTTTCAGGCCGTGGAGTCCCGCCGGCCCCTGCTCAGGACAAAAGGTTTCGACGATTGTTTGCAGATCCGCAAGAATTTGGCACGGGTGCAGGTCATCGGAAAGCGCGTTAACAATCGGAACCTGTGATGTCTCCGCCATCTGGAGCAAATTGTCGTGGGCATACGTCCTCCAAACGATTGCTTCGACGTATCGCGAAAGCACCGCCGCCGTATCTTGGTAGGACTCACCCTTGCCCATTTGTGCATTCTGAGTTTCGACAACAATCGCGTGCCCACCCAGCTGTGCAATCCCTGTATCGAAGGAGAACCGCGTGCGCGTGGAGGTCTTGTCGAAAAGTACCGCAACAGACTTCGGCCCTTCGAGAGGTCGGTGCGCATAAGGGTTCTTTTTCATCTCTGCGGCAAGCGTGAGCACTTGCGCTTGTTCCTCTGGCGTCAAGTCATCGTCTGCGAAAAAGTGCCGAACTGAGTTCACCATGCTGTTTACTTCCTATTTCTGCGTTATGATTGCTGCAAAATATGCGGACGTCTCCCCTATTGTATTTTCAAAGCCTCCTGGACGTTCGCTTTTCGACGCCCACTTTCCCCTTACATAGGCTCCAAAAGCGTCCGCACTGTTGCTGTACCGACGCCACGAGTTCCTAGATCCAGCGTAATAGTCACGTGTTCGTCGTAGTCAAGCACCCGGCTTGTCAAGAGCGGAGTGATTCCCTGGCAGAGCTGTGTTCCATTGACGTTGATCTCCAGTGCCTCAGCATCTAGGCACACTTTTGTCTTCCCCGCAATCGCGAGTGCGCGTGGCCAGTCCGGAGCACCACTGAGTAGCGACTCTCGAAAACGTCCGTCACATGCTACGGCTTGTGCTGCGATGCGTGCCTCTTCATCATTTGCAGCGCCAGCTACGGCAAGCGTCAATTTCTTGGTCGCGCTTCCCTGGTTGACCAAAAGCTGCTCCACCAATGCCTCGCAAACCGCAAGCACTGCCTCATCCAACTGAGTTTGGTTGGGGGTGACCTGGCTCGCACCAGATGCGAGCAACAACACCGTATCGTTCGTTAGCGGGGCTGTAGATCGATCAAGCGTATTAAACGTAGTTTCCATAGCCCGTCGCAATGCCTTTTCGAGTGAAAAGGCCGGTACAAGCGCATCTGTGGTGAGGCACCCCAGTACTGTGTCTAGTGTTTCCTGTGAATTTCCAGCCCCCTGGGAAATGCCCCCGACACTCCAAGCTCCACAGCTCACGCCTGCTTGATTGATCGTTCCTTGGGTTGACGCTATTGCGGCCGCAGCCGATTCAGCGTGCGCAGGGGTATCTCCCAGATCCGTGGCGAGTTTGGCTAACCCAGTTTTCACACGCTCCATTGGCAAAGGCACTGCGAACTGTCCCTTCGCGCAGACTGCGACCCGGTCTTCTGGGACTCCAATCTCTTGGGATACGCGCTTCTGAATCTCACGAGTGTCCGCATCCCCCGTTGAACCGTTGAACGCATTAGCGTTGCCTGATGTTAAAACAACTGCGTTCACAGCATGCGAGCGCATAACTTCGCGCGTAGCTCGAACAGGCGAGGCGCAGACCCGACTATCTGGAAACACCGCTGCTGCGTTCCAAGCAGGTCCCTGATTAACAATGAGCGCCAGATCACGCCCCTCGCCTTCGCGTATTCCCGCGTGAAGACCTGCAGCCACAAATCCCTTAGGGGTGAGAATGGTCTGTTGTGGCATGGTTTTATGGCTCCTTTACGGGTGTAGACGCTTGTGGCTACGGAGTCCCATCCTGCCAGACAAATGGCAAGCTCGTGCCGATTCAAGATACATGCATTCCTAAAACGACAGCAGGCAGGACGCCGCTCACTGCGATGTCCTGCCTGTCAGCAGCAAAAGTAACCTACGCCCTCATCGTGGCATTAAATTCCTGTTTCGCTGCCTCAGCCGCAGCTAAACGCCCTTCCGACGCTTCGTCTTCAGTGAGCGTTCGGTCATCCGCACGGAACAAGAGTCCAAATGCGAGCGACTTCTTGCCTTCGCCGAGGGACTCAGAACGATAGACGTCAAACAGCGTTACATTTTCCAATAACGGCCCGGCGTGTTCTGCTACGGTCTTTCGCACGCTTTCGGCCGGTGTCGAGTCGTCCACGACCAATGCAAGGTCCTGGTGAACTGCCGGGTACGCAGACAGCTTCGGAGCGGGCAGGTGAGCACTCTGTGGCAATGCCGAAAGGTCCATCTCCATTGCGCAAACTCGTGCAGGTAAGCCACATTCTTCCAGAATCTGCGGGTGTAGTTCACCTGCGTGACCAACAACTTGGCCGTCGACCAGCAACTCTGCGCAGCGTCCCGGATGCCATGGTAGGTAGTCTGCTGCCCGGACCTCGAGCTCTATCCCGGCTGTCCGCGCCACTATCTGCGCAGATTCAACAGCATCAGCCCACGAGTACATTCGCGAATCGCCCCAAGGCCCCTCTACTTCGGCATCTCCGACGCCAAGAGTTGCAACATGCAGCGGCTGCTTCGGCAATGAGTTCACCACTGCTGCCAGGGTCTCTTCGTCCGGGCGGTGATCAACGCTTGGCATTGGTGTTTCAGCTTCCCCGCCGATAGCTACCTGTGCAACTGAGTAAATCGACACGTCATGCTGACCGCGGGCCGCATTTTTCGCTACTGCCTCGAGCATTGCGGGCAAGAGTGTCGTAGCGAGTACGGCGTAGTCGCTATCCAGAGGATTCTGAACAGACACGGTTGCGCGGCGGGCATCGTCCTTGCTCAGGCCCCAGGCGTCGAAAAGACCCGTGGCCATAAACGGTGTAGGAATAATCTCTGCGTAACCTGAGTACGCAAGAGCATGCGTCACTGCACGACGACGCTTTTGCGTTGCAGTCAGGCCACGTCCCCCCTTCGGCGTCGGAAGAATCGATGGAATAGCGTCAAGCCCTTCGAGCCGAACAATCTCTTCTACAAGCTCTACTGGGACCGTAAGGTCATTCCGCCAGGAAGGTGGCGTCACAATGAAATTGCCACCACTTTCTTCAACGCCGCACCCGACTTCATGTAGCCGCTGAGAAATGGTCTCTTCAGAGTACTTGACGCCGATCAATGCCGATGGGAACGTTTTCGCCATAGAGATCTCAGTTCGCTGATGCACCTCACCCACCAACGTACGACCTGCTGCAACCTTGCCCCCGGCAAAGCTCGTCAGCAGCTCACAAGCTACATCCAACGCTACCTCCACCAGTGCCGGATCGACTCCACGCTCAAATCGACGGGAGGCTTCTGAGCTCAGTTTGTGGTGACGAGCAGTACGCGCAACCGTAAGTTCATCCCAAGTTGCTGCTTCGAAGTAAACATTCTTCGTGGTTTCCGAAATTTCTGAGGTCGTGCCACCCATGACACCAGCCAGAGACTGAATTCCAGAGTCATCAGAAATGACTACATCGGAAGCGCGAAGGGTTCGCATTGTATGATCCAGTGTTTCGAATTCAGTGCCCTCTTCCGCATTATGGATGCGAAGCGCGCCAGAGATTGTATCTGCGTCAAAGGCGTGCATCGGCTGACCGAGCAGCAACATTACGAAGTTCGTAACATCGGTTGCGCCGTTCACTGGACGGATGCCGCTGAGCATGAGCTCGCGCTGCATCCAAAACGGCGACGCCGCTTCGGGGTCGATGCCTTCCACCTTTCGCAGCCCGAAGCGCTTCGTAGCGGTGTCCGGCTCTACGGTGACGTCGAGAAGGGAACCTGCTGGCGCAGGAACTGCAGAAATATCGATGCCGGCGATGTCAGGCTGCTGAGCTGGGTCGACAAAAGCGATGTCGAATGCCGACGCAAGCTCTCGCATTAGGCCACGCGCCGACAAAGCGTAACCACGATCCGGAGTGACGTTCACTTCGAAGATAGTGTCGTCGAGATCCAGAACTTCCCGCGCATCAGTGCCAGGGGCGCCGATTTCATCGCTAAGAGTAATGATGCCAGCACTCTTCGCGGTCAGACCGAGCTCCGCCGCTGACGCCATCATCCCGTTAGAGATATGCCCGTAAGTCTTTCTCGCAGAAATAGCGAAATTACCCGGAAGAACGCACCCCGGAAGCGCGACAACTACCGTGTCGCCAACAGTAAAGTTACGTGCACCGCAAATAATGCCCTGCGGCTCACCCGTGCCATTCGCCTGTCCCACGTCAACCTGGCAGTAACGAATCGGCTTCTTGAACTCGGTGAGCTCTTCAATTTCAAGGACCTTGCCGAGCACTAGGGGACCCTCGGTTTTTTCAATCGGGGCGTAGCCTTCAGTCTCAAAACCGACGCGAACGAAGCCTGCGTCCATCTCTTCGTCAGTGACAGACCAACCAGTATTGCCCGCCTGTTGCAGAAGGGTGGTGAGGAAATTTTTTGAAATCAGCATGTCATTAACTCCTTTAAGCCTGCACACCAAATGGGACGGTGAAACGGATATCGCCTTCGACCATGTCACGCATGTCTGACAAGCCGTTACGGAACTGGAGAGTACGTTCAAGGCCCATCCCGAACGCAAAGCCTGAGTACTCATCCGGATCAATGCCTACTGCGCGAAGCACGTTCGGGTTCACCATGCCGCAGCCACCCCACTCGATCCAGCCAGCACCACCCTTTTTATTTGGGAACCAAACGTCTACCTCAGCAGATGGCTCGGTGAAGGGGAAGTAATTGGTACGCATACGCGTCTTCGTCTCTGGCCCGAACAGCGTCTTCGCAAGGTGGTCGAGTGTGCCACGCAAATGAGCCATAGTCAGGCCTTTATCGACGGCAAGACCCTCAATCTGGTGGAAAACTGGGGTGTGCGTTGCGTCAAGTTCATCGGTGCGGAATACCCTGCCAGGGCAAGCAATGTACACAGGCACATCACGGTCAAGCATCGTTCGAACCTGGACAGGCGAAGTATGCGTGCGCATCACCTGGCGGGAACCAGGTTTACCAACGTAAAAGGTGTCCTGCAGCGTCCTCGCCGGGTGATCCGGAATGAAGTTCAGTGCATCAAAATTAAAGTATTCGGCTTCGATTTCTGGCCCTTCGGCGATCTCCCACCCCATGCCGATAAAGATATCTGCGATCTGCTCACTCAACGTTGTGATGGGGTGCATCGCGCCCAGCTGAGAACGACGTGTCGGTAGAGTTACGTCGACAGCCTCTGCTTTCAATTGAGCCTCGCGGTACTCGGCTTCACGCACCGCGTGAAGTTTGACATACGCCTTCTCTACACGGCCTCGGGCCACATTCACTGCCCTACCAGCGTCTTTACGGTCTTGCTTTGGCAACGAACCGAGTGCACGCCGAGCCTGAGGGATGTAGGCTTGGTCGCCCAAGTGCTGCTTGTGAGCCTCTTCTAACGCCTGCAGGTCTGCAGCTGCTTCAAAATCCGAAATTGCAGCTTCTGCTGCCGCATTGAGTTTCTCTTCTGACAATTCGATTCCACTATTTTCCGACACACTCGGTCCTTCCGATTACGCTTTGTAGTAAAGGTTGTAAAGCCGTTAAAACGAAACTAAGCATACCTGTCGCTTCAGACACGACACATATAACTAAAGCTCTTGTTGCGCCATCTTTGCTTTGGCAGTTTCCCAAAGACACATTGCTGACGCTGTTGCAAGGTTCAGCGACTCTGCAGATCCCTGAATCGGGATTGATACCCGTACATCAGCACGATCTGCAATAGCTGTTGGCAATCCGTGTGCTTCGTTTCCGAACAGCCAAGCAATCGGGGCAGAAAGCAGATCACTTGTTTTCTCAAGGGATACCTCGCCGTCGATAGTCGTCGCCACTGTCTGAAGCCCTGCTGCTTTTAGCTGGCCAAGGACGTCCTGGGTATTGCGCTCGCGTGCCACAGGTAAGTGAAACAACGAACCTGCTGAGGCCCGCACAGCCTTGCCCGACTCAGGATCGACACAGTCGCCGGCAAATATGACAGCATCCGCCCCGCACACGTCAGCAATGCGAATCATCGTGCCTGCGTTACCCGGATCGTTAGTATCAATCCCGACCACAACAAAAGAAGGCTTACCTCGAAGAGCTGCCCCGACTGACCACAACACTGGCTTGCAAACAGCAAAAATACCAGTGGTGTTTACAGTGTCGCTCAAGTGCTTCGCTGCGATATCTGTAATGGCATGAACATATACATCCATATATTCTGCGGTAGTCACAACGTCAGCAAAGGCTTGTGACGCATGTTCTGTCACGAAGAGGTCAGTAGCCGCGCCCGTAGCTACGGCAGCCTCGACACTGTTCACCCCTTCCACCAGAAAGCGGTTTGCTTTCTTGCGTCCTTTTGCGCGGAGCAGCTTCGCTGCATTCACGACTCGCGGGGTTCGTTCGGTGAAGGGCTGTGAAAAGTCAAGGGCCACGAAATTTCCTACTCCTGAATGTAAAAACCCGCCGCCAAGCGTTCACGCTTGCCGACGGGCTCCGTCCTAGTTCAACGTTCTAGGCAACTTATGCTGCATCAACTGGCGCATTTACGTCAGCTGGCAAGGCCTTCTTAGCGATCTCGCAGATAGCGGAGAAGGCTGCAAAGTCGTTCACTGCGAGCTCCGCGAGGATCTTGCGGTCAACCTCGACCTCTGCGAGCTTCAAGCCGTGAATGAGACGGTTGTAAGTGATGTCGTTCATACGGGCCGCGGCGTTGATACGCTGGATCCACAGCTTACGGAACTCACCCTTGCGCTTACGACGATCGCGGTAGGCGTAGGTCTGGGAGTGCAGCCACTGTTCTTTTGCCTTACGGTACAGGCGGGAGCGCTGGCCACGGTAGCCCTTTGCGGACTTCAGAATCGCGCGACGCTTCTTCTTGGCATTAACTGAACGCTTGACACGTGCCATGAGTCAATACTTCCTTTTCTTTCGTTCACCGGTTGTTTTAACTTGGGCAGTGCTTAGGACATGCCGAGGAGGCGCTTCATGCGCTTCACGTCGTTCTTAGCTACGTCGGTGGTACCCGAGAGCTTGCGACGACGCTTCGAAGACAGCTTCTCGTTCAGGTGGCGCTTACCAGCCTGCTCACGACGCAGCTTGCCCTTGCCGTTAACCTTGATGCGCTTTGCGGTGCCCTTGTGGGTCTTCTGCTTCATGTTGAAAGCCCTTCAGAGTTGAAAACTTGATCTACTTTTTGCCCTTGCGAGCAGGTCCGAATACCATCGTCATGTTTCGCCCGTCCTGCTTCGGACGGGACTCCACGACACCAACCTCTTGAATGTCGTCTGCAAGACGCTCGAGGAGGCGGTAGCCGAGTTCTGGGCGCGATTGCTCGCGGCCACGGAACATGATGGTGACTTTGACCTTGTTGCCCTTCTCTAGGAAGCGCTCCACATTGTTTTTCTTCGTCTGGTAGTCGTGCTCATCGATCTTAGGACGGAACTTCTGTTCCTTCACTACGGTCTGCTGCTGGTTCTTGCGGGCCTCGCGAGCCTTCTGATCCTGCTCATACTTGTATTTGCCGTAGTCCATGATCTTCGCCACGGGCGGCTTCGCCTTTGGCGCAACTTCGACGAGGTCAAGATCGGCCTCGTAAGCCAGTTTCCGAGCATCGTCGGTACGGACGATCCCTACCTGCTCGCCGGACGGGCCGACCAAGCGGACTTCCGGGACGCGGATACGATCGTTAATCCGAGCTTCAGCGCTGATGAGAACTCCTAAAACATAGAAACCAATGTGTGATCGCTACCAGACCACCAGTGATTCTGCGCAAAAGCACAAAACCCGCGCTATTACTAATAACGCGGGAGCTTTCCGTAGGCAACCAAAAAATGCTTTGGCTACCTTGACCCGTATCCTGATCACTATCGACCGGCATGGGGTGGGATTCACTCCACTTGTGGCCCAGGCACCTTTGTAAAGAATGCTCTGGGCGGTAGTGGTGAGAACTTTAATACATGAAGTTTATTCAAGCAAATCATGCATTCAAGCTGGATCTATTGCAATATCTCCTTCAAGAAAGCACCTGTATGAGACTTGCCATTACGTGCTACGTCTTCTGGCGTTCCCTGCGCGACCACCGTTCCACCGCCTGATCCCCCCTCAGGCCCCATGTCAATCACCCAGTCCGCCGACTTGATAACGTCCAGGTTGTGTTCGATCACCAACACAGTGTTGCCCTTTTCCACCAGGCCATTCAGCACAAGCATGAGCTTACGAATGTCTTCGAAGTGCAGCCCCGTAGTGGGCTCGTCGAGGATGTAAATTGTTCGGCCGTTAGTTCGCTTCTGCAATTCTGCCGCCAGCTTCACCCGCTGTGCCTCACCACCGGATAGCGTTGTCGCAGCCTGCCCAAGACGTACATAGCCCAGGCCGACCTCTACAAGCGTGTTGAGGTATCGATGGATTGACTGAATTGGCTCGAAGAACTCAGCTGCTTCAGAAATCGGCATATCGAGAACTTCGGCAATGTTCTTACCCTTATAGCGCACTTCGAGGGTTTCACGGTTGTATCGTGCTCCCTGGCACACCTCACACGGGACGTATACATCCGGTAGGAAGTTCATCTCAATCTTGATAGTGCCATCACCACGGCACGCTTCACAGCGCCCGCCTTTGACATTGAACGAGAATCGGCCAGCCTTGTAGCCACGAACCTTTGACTCTTGTGTTTCCGCGAATAGGTTGCGGATCTTGTCAAACACCCCTGTATATGTCGCAGGGTTTGATCGTGGTGTACGTCCGATGGGACTCTGGTCGACTTGGACAAGTTTATCTAGATGGTCAAGGCCACTGACTTTCTTTACCCGTCCCGGGACTTGTCGAGCTCCATTGAGCTCATTCTGGAGAGTCTTAGCCAGAATCTGGTTTACCAGCGTAGACTTGCCAGACCCAGATACCCCAGTAACAGCTACCAACACTCCCAGTGGAATATCCACTGATACGTTCTTGAGGTTGTTCTCTCGCGCGCCCTCAACTCTCAGCTTGCGGTCTGCGTCTACCGGTCGACGCTGATCCGGGACCTCAATCTTTTTCCTGCCCGCAAGGTAGTCTCCGGTAATGGAGTTCTCTACTTCACGGATACCGTCGGGTTCTCCCTGGTAGACCACTTCCCCGCCGTATTCTCCGGCGAGCGGCCCGATGTCTACCAACCAATCAGCCTCACGGATCGTTTCCTCATCGTGTTCAACCACAACCAGCGTGTTCCCAAGGTCGCGAAGTTTCTTCAGAGTCTTAATCAGCCTCTGGTTATCCCGTTGATGCAAACCGATTGACGGCTCATCAAGCACGTACAGTACACCGGCAAGGCCAGACCCAATTTGCGTGGCCAGACGGATGCGCTGCGCTTCACCGCCCGACAGGGTGCCGGCTGACCGAGCGAGCGAGAGGTAACTCAGTCCTACGTCCAAGAGAAAGTGCAGCCGAGCTTGGATCTCTCGAAGTACCGCACCCGCGATCATTTCCTCACGGTAACCAAGTACCAAATTATCAAGGTATTCGGACGCATCCTCAATGCTCAGTTCCGTAAGCCCGGCGATGGAGCGTTCACCATGCGTTGTTGAGTCGAGGCGAACGGCGAGAATCTCGGGCTTCAACCTAGCGCCCTTGCACGAAGGACACGGTACCTCTCGCGTATAAGCAAGCAGTCGGTCTTTCTGGGTATCGCTTTCGGCCTGCTCGAGCTTACGCTCCAGGTACCCAATGACGCCTTCATAAGCTGCGCTGAATGACCGCTGCCTGCCGTAGCGGTTCTTGTACCGCACGCTGATCTTGGTTTTGGAACCATTTACCAAATGCTTCTGCTGCGTTTTCGTCAGCGAGCTGAACGGAGCGTGAGCATCAAAGCCCTCCTCTTTTGCTAACGCTTCAATCAACTTGACGAAGTATCGCTTGTTCGGGCTGGAGTTCCATGGCTGGAAAGCATCAATTGCTGGTGCGTCTGGATCTGGAATAACGAGTTCTTCGTCAATCTTCTTCTGCGTCCCGAGACCATCACACGTTGGACAGGCACCAAACGGTGAGTTAAACGAGAACGCGCGCGGCTCGTACTCCTCAACGTTAAGTTTGTGCCCGTTCGGGCACGCCATCTTTTCAGAGAAGATCTGGATCCGATCAGGGTTGCCCTCATCGAAGTCAACGAATTCGAAGCCAACGAGGCCGTCGGCAAGTTTGAGTGCTGTCTCCACTGAGTCGGTGAGACGCTGCTTTTGGCTTTGCTTCACTTGAAGGCGGTCCACTACCACCGAAATCGTGTGTTTGACCTGCTTCTCAAGCTTCGGTGGATCGCTGAGCTGGTACAACTCGCCGTCCACGCTCACTCGAGAGTAACCCTGAGCGGCGAGATCCTTAAACAAGTCAACGAACTCGCCTTTACGCTTTCGTACTACCGGGGCAAGGACTTGGAACTTGAGGCGCTCCTCCATCCCCAGCACGCGGTCCACAATTTGTTGCGGCGTCTGCCGTTCAATCACAGCGTCGCACTCTGGACAATGAGGAGTGCCAGCCCGCGAATAGAGCAGGCGAAGGTAATCGTAGATTTCGGTGATGGTACCTACAGTCGAACGGGGGTTACGGTTCGTCGATTTTTGGTCGATTGATACCGCGGGCGATAGTCCGTCAATGTAATCGACATCGGGCTTATCCATCTGTCCTAAGAACATCCGAGCATACGACGAAAGGGACTCAACGTATCGACGCTGTCCCTCCGCAAAGATCGTATCGAATGCCAGCGAGGACTTACCCGATCCAGACAGGCCTGTAAATACGGCCATCTTGTCCCTCGGCAGAGACACATCGACGCCCTTCAGGTTGTGTTCTCTTGCTCCACGTACAACAAGACGGTCAGCCACCTAGATACCTCTTCCAGAAGATCGGTTCATTTTGTTCCGAACATACCAGCGTATACCACTTCGGTAATCACTGTTCTGGCGAAGAAAGAATTGACTAGGGTAGGCACCATGAATTCAGGATCAACTCCACTGCCCCAAATAACACTGCACCAAGTTTCCGTCGGCTCGATGGACAACAACTGCTATCTCCTCTGCGCAGATGACCAGGGCCTGCTAATCGACGCCGCTGACGACGCGCCGGCTATCCTCGCCATGGCCGAACTGGCCGGAGTCAAGATCACGGATGTATTAACGACGCATCGCCACCACGATCACGTGCGTGCATTGGCTGCAGTCCTGGAAGCAACGGGCGCTACACACTGGGCACCGTTCCTCGAGGTACCTGCCCTGCCTGCTCCTGTCGACCGCGAACTCCACGACGGCGACTCGATTTCGTTCGCAGGCCACGAGCTCCCAGTGGTAATTCTGCGTGGACATACCCCAGGTGGCGCAGCCGTGCACGCCGACCTCAAGGGGGTGCCTAACCTCTTTGTCGGTGATTCCCTTTTCCCTGGTGGGCTTGGGAAAACAAATTCCGAAGGCGACTTCGTGCGACTCTTCCGCGATGTCAAAGAAAAACTCTTCGACGCATATCCGGATGAGACAATTGTGTGGCCGGGCCATGGTAAATCCACTACGCTTGGTACAGAGCGTCCAGATTTAGATGTTTGGTGGAACCGTCGCTGGTAAAAGCGTAATCCGAATGTCGGACGTCACATAGAACGTATATACAGCGACCGGTACGTTGCGAAAAGAAAAGAGGAATGCATTTATGATTCGAAAACTCGCAAGGCCAATGCTCGCGTCCGTCTACATCGTTGACGGTGTTCAGACGCTGCGTGACCCAAATGCCAATAAAGAAAGCACGAAGGCGCTTTTAGATAAGGTCCGCGGTGCCGTTCCGAGCGAGTACCGTGGTCTGATCCCGAGCAACCCGAAGACGGCCGCTCAGGTCGTTGGTGGCATTAAAGCAGGTGCAGGCAGCCTCTTCGCCATTGGCAAGCTGCCACGCACTTCCGCTGCACTGCTCGCTGCGACTGCAATCCCGTCGATTATCGGCCGTAATGCCTTCTGGGAGGCTGACGAGGCGAATGAGAAGCAGCGTCGTCAGACTGGCGCGCTGACCGATGTCGCTCTCGCCGGTGGTGTGCTCCTCGCGACTGTGGACATTGCTGGCAAGCCAGGGCTGCAGTGGCGCGCCCAGCAGGCTGCCCGCACCGCGAAGAAGAACGTACAGCAGGCACTGCCTACCCAGTCTGAGACCGAAAAGGCTCTGGGTAAAGCAAGTAACTGGCTGTCCGATACTGCAGATCAAGTGGTCGACTACGTCGATAACAACAAGGATGACTGGAAGAAGCAGGCCTCTAAGTTTGCGGACCAGGCATCTGACGCAGCTGAGGGCTTCTGGCAGGATGCGCGCAAGCAAACCTCCTCGTTCCTCTCTGATGCGGGTGACTGGATGGAGGATGTTTCCGATAGCGCTCAAGACACCTACAAGGACTTGAAGCCAAGCAAACTCCAGCAGTTCAAGGCAAAGCGCAAGGTCAACAGCGTTGTTGGGGATCTCCAGGACAAGCTGGAGAGCCTCGAGCCAAGCAAGTTGGACCAGTTCAAGGCAAAGCGCAAGGTAAAGAAGAGCACCGCGAAGCTGCAGGACCGTGCCCAGGACGCGGTTGACTCCCTGCAGGATGCCTTCGACAACTTGGATGTTGCGCCGTCAAAGTGCAAGCAGTGGAAGTGGAAGCGTAAGGCTAAGAAGGCCGAAAAGCGCGCGAACAAGCTGGTAAAGAAGGTTCAGAAGAAGCTCAGCTAATCTGACTTTCTGTAGTACACCCCGTGGCCGCATAGTTGTGGTTACGGGGTGGCTTTTACTTTGAAGGAGATTATGTTCACCGTGTCAGAGCAAGAGGTTGCTCGCGAACAGCACTACGTCGACGGTCTATTTTCTCGTCTTGACGATGAAGTATCGAAAGCCCAAGCCAAACTGGAAGCGGTGCAACGAGATGTCGACCCTGACAACCCAGATTCTGATGCGCTCGTCCGGCGCGAAACCGAATATCATGGGCTGAATGCAAAACTCGATGCACTCAACCTGGCAGAAGTTGGCTTAGTTTTTGGCCGAATTGATGTGGAGGACGAGTCTCCGGAGAATCTAGTCCCTAACAGCGACAATCTTGACCGACGCTATATAGGCCGGATGGGCATCGACGCCCCCGAAGACAAGTACCGGACGCTCCTCATCGATTGGCGGGCGCCCATGGCACGGCCGTTTTACCTCGCGACGACGGCGCACCCTTCAGGCGTGCAAACCCGGCGAAACATCCGTATGAGGGGTCGCACGGTGGAAACCATTGACGACGAGGTCCTCTCCGGCACAGGTACGGGTGTTGAAGCCTCGGGTGTCGGATCCGAGGCTGCGCTGCGGCGCGCCATGAATCGGCCACGCACTGCGCACATGCAATCCATCGTTGAGACAATCCAGCGTGAACAGGATGCCGTCATTCGTGACGCTACGCGTGGAGTGATGGTTGTCGAAGGTGGTCCAGGTACTGGCAAGACTGCAGTCGCTCTCCATCGTGTTGCGTATCTGCTCTATACTTGGCGAGCGCAGCTGGCGAAGACCGGCGTCTTGGTTCTTGGCCCCAATACCGTCTTTTTGGACTACATCTCGCGAGTTCTTCCGGAGCTCGGCGAGACCGGCGTAGTGCTTTCCACAATCTCAGACTTAATCCCCGGTTTTACCCCGGAAGGTAGCGAGTCGCTTGCTGCACGGGAAGTCAAAGGCTCGATTGAGATGGTCACGATTCTCAAGCGGGCTGTGCAGTCATATGAGACGGTTCCGGAGCGCGCGGTAACCCTTTCAATTGAGAACGTTCCTGTCGCTGCGACGCCAGCCATGGTGAAGGCAGCCAGAACCAAAGCACGACGGTCACGTCGTCCTCATAATGAAGCACGAGCCGTGTTTGCGGAACATCTTTGCGAACTTCTTGCGCAAGCACTTGCCAACACCATTGGTGCGGACCCTCTAGGCGGTGAGAATCTGTTGTCTGCTGCAGACGTCGATCAGCTCCACGATGACCTGGCTGAAGAATCCCAGGTCCGAGACTTTATTGACGCCCACTTCCCCACTCTGTCGCCTACAGAGGTACTACGTAATTTGCTTGAAGACCGCGACGCAATCGCAGCTGTCGCGTATGACTACGACGACTACACACAAGATGCCCTCTTTCGGGAGCCTGGTGCGGCAACGGCCCCGTCGGATGCAGCATTACTCGACGAACTGTCGATTCTTATTGGTAGTAGCCCAGCGGAGGGTATTCGTGACTCCGTTGACGATGCGTGGCAACAGCAGGTGGCCGAGGCAGAGGACGCGTTGGACGTCTTGGCTTCATCCGAGTCCACTGACAACGATGACGACCAGTTCGAGGCTGAGATCCTCTCTGCATCAGACGTCATTGATGCGGAAACGCTCGCGCAGCGCCAGGCGAGCACCGATATCCGTTCGACCGCAGAGCGCGCACGCGCAGATCGCACATGGGCCTATGGGCATGTGATCGTGGATGAGGCACAAGAGCTCTCACCGATGGAATGGCGGATGGTGTTTCGGCGCTGCCCATCAAAGTGGATGACATTAGTTGGAGACACCGCGCAGACTTCTTCGCCTGCGGGTTCAGACGACTGGTCAGCAACGCTGGAACCGTTTGTTGGCTCGCGTTTCCGCACGCATACCTTGAGTGTGAACTACCGGACTCCGTCGGAGATTATGGAGTACGCCGCGAAAGTTCTTCACGCGATCGACTCAGAGGCAGCGGTCCCTGAGAGTATTCGAAGCACTGGGCAACCCGTCGAGTTTTGGCCTTCCGGCACCACCCCAGAAACTGTCGCAACATACGAGGATGGGCGCACGACAGCGATCATCGACAAGTCAAATGTCGATGCGATGAAGGGACTCGAATTTGACCATGTAGTACTAATAGAACCCCAAGAAATTATCGACGCCTCTCCGCAAGGTTGGCAAGACCTCTACGTGGCGATGACCCGAGCAACTCAAAGCCTCGCCGTCATCGGTGAGATGTCATAGAACAACCTCCGGCCATGCAGTTGGCCGGAGGTTGTTACATGAAGACGTTAGCTGACGGTATGTACGATCATGACGTCGCAGTCCGATTGGCGAGCAACGTCTGCTGGGACAGACCCCAGCAGGCGACCGGTCAGAGAGTTGATACCGCGGTTACCGACCACCAGCAGTTCCGCATTGTTGTCACGAACAATCGCCATCAGAGCCTCTACTGGAGTACCCGGACGGGTCGCAGTCTGCACGTCTTTTGCTCCGTGCTGTCGCGCATGTTCTGCTGCCGCTTCAAGATTTGCCAACGCGTCCTTGTCACCGAGGATGGTGACCGAATCTTGTCGCAGGCTCTTCGTCGCGTCCGCTTCCGTTTCGTAATACGCGGTACCGATCACTAGCGTGGCACCAAATGCACTCGCCATTTTTGCAGCACGCTCAACGGCGAGCAGTGAAGACTTGGACCCGTCGGACCCTACGACGATGGTCTTGTAGTAATTGGCCATAGCTGTATTCTTGAGACCTTTCCTGATTCAGCTGTCGCTCGCTGGATAACGGTGGCGCCAACAAGCACGGTCAAATTTATAGTACCTGGTTCTAGCGCGGATGAAGGCTAGTCGTGGCCTTCAGCTCGGGTGTCAACGAGCATGACATCAACCGGCGCCTTCTTTGCCACGCTACCTGGGATGTTGCCGAAGACTCGACCGGCGAGGGACCGCATTCCTTTGTTTCCAACCACGAGGAGATCTACGCTGTATTCCTTTACTGATTCCAGCAGTACATTCGCAGGCTGGCCGCCACTGGAGACCAAGTTAATCTCTGGTGCCTGTTCTTCGACTGCGATCGCCTTCGCACGCCTCAAGATATCCTCGGCGCCCGATTCCGTCACGATATCGATCTTGCTCAGCTCCGCGTTGGTTGCGTTCAACATCGAGCCCGACGCTGTGTAGTGAGCACAGATGACTGTGAGCTTCGCGTCATACACGCGGGCCAGGCTCGCAGCAGCACGAACCGCAACAAGCGAAGTTGGTGAACCGTCAGTACCGACAGCAATCGACTTATAGGTATGCATAGATTCCTCGAACCTTTCTTAGTTTCCTGTATCTTTCATACCACGAAGTTCCTTTCGGAGATCAGCAATTTCATCACGCAGTCTGCCGGCGAGCTCAAACTTCAACTCGCGAGCTGCTGCACCCATTTGCTTCGTAAGGTCGTCGATCAACGCTTGTACCTGATCAGAGGCCATCTCGGACACGTCTGGCTTCGATACAACTGCGGTATCCGAGGCAACGCCATTTTCAGCTTCACCGTCAGTGTTCTCATATACCTGATCCAAAATGTCGGCAATCTTCTTGCGCAGCGGCTGCGGATCGATCCCATGTTCTTTGTTGTACGCCAACTGAATTTCACGACGCCGCTCTGTCTCACTGATTGCTTCCTCCATCGACTCAGTGACCTGGTCGGCGTACATGATGACCTCTCCAGATACGTTACGAGCTGCGCGCCCGATAGTCTGAATCAGCGACTTGGTCGAACGCAGGAACCCTTCCTTGTCGGCGTCGAGAATTGCAACAAGTGAAACTTCCGGCAAGTCGAGACCCTCTCGCAGCAGGTTGATGCCAACGAGGACGTCAAACTCTCCAAGCCTCAGCTGGCGGAGCAGCTCAACGCGCTGCAACGTATCAACGTCAGAGTGCAGGTAGCGCACCTTTACCCCGTTATCCAGGAGATAATCAGTCAAGTCCTCAGCCATGCGCTTCGTCAAGGTAGTGACCAGCACGCGCTCGTTCTTCTCCACCCGGACGCGAATCTCGTCAATCAGGTCGTCGATTTGTCCCTTCGTCGGTTTCACCGTAACCTTTGGATCGACGAGGCCTGTTGGGCGAATAACCTGCTCAACAAACTCGCCGTGTGCTGCTTCGAGCTCGTAATCGCCCGGTGTCGCGGACATGTACACCGTCTGCCCCACGCGCGATTCAAACTCATCGAAGGTCAACGGACGGTTGTCGACGGCACTCGGCAGCCGGAATCCGAATTCCACGAGGTTGCGCTTCCTCGACATATCGCCTTCAAACATTCCTCCAATTTGCGGGACGGTCACGTGGGACTCGTCGATAATTGTGAGGAAGTCTTCCGGGAAGTAGTCGATGAGCGTCGCCGGCGCCGATCCTGCCTCGCGCCCGTCCATGTGACGAGAATAGTTCTCAATGCCTGAGCAGAAGCCAACCTGCTGAATCATCTCGAGGTCATACTCGGTGCGCATCCGAAGTCGCTGAGCCTCAAGTAGTTTTCCGCGGTTCTCAAGGTCCTCTAAACGGTCTGCAAGCTCTTCTTTGATGGATTCGATCGCCTTTTCCATTCGCTCTTCAGTGGCCACGTAGTGGGTAGCAGGAAAGATCCGAAGCTCATCTTCTTGGCTCAGCACGTCTCCCGTGAGCGGATGAATGTAATACAAGCTGTCAATCTCGTCTCCGAAGAACTCAACCCGAACCGCGACTTCCTCATACGCAGGAATGATATCGACGACGTCGCCCTTTACTCGGAACGTACCGCGTTTGAAGTCAATATCGTTGCGCTCGTACTGGATATCAACGAGTAATCGAAGGAAGCGGTCACGCTCAACCTCTTCCCCCACGCGCAGCACCACAGAGCGATCAAGGTAGGACTGCGGCGTACCAAGGCCGTAGATACAAGAGACTGACGACACCACCACTACGTCACGACGCGACAGCAATGCGGAGGTAGCTGAGTGACGCAGGCGTTCTACATCATCATTAATGGAGGAATCTTTTTCGATGTATGTATCCGTCTGAGCGATATATGCCTCTGGTTGGTAATAGTCGTAGTACGAGACGAAGTACTCAACCGCGTTATTTGGGAGGAGCTGCCGAAGCTCATTTGCTAGCTGCGCGGCGAGCGTCTTGTTCGGAGCCATCACGAGCGTTGGGCGCTGCTGCTTTTCAATCAGCCACGCTGCCGTCGCCGACTTGCCGGTGCCGGTGGCACCCATGAGGACGACGTCTTCTTCTCCCCGGTTGAGACGTTCATCTAGCTCTGCGATCGCTTTAGGCTGATCACCCGATGGCTCAAACTCCGAGACGACTTCAAAGGGCTTTTCTCGACGCTCGATCTCGCCTACTGGTCGAAACTCCGAATGTGCCAGGACCGGATGCTCTGCTGCAAATGCCATGCAGCTCAGTCTAATGACTCAACCAGATTCCTCAACGTTGATGCTGCAACAATTCTCGCTCGACATAGTCGACCAAAGCATCCACCTGCGGAGCGAGCTCAGACAACGGACCGTTATTGTCAATCACGTAGTCAGCGGCCGCGAGTCGATCGTCGTCATCAATCTGCCGTGCTATACGGGAACGGGCGTCTGCCTCCGATAGACCGCGCAATTGAACCAGCCGCCTCACTCGCTCTTCTTCACTCACGTCGACTACAACGGTGAAGTCCATCTGACGGTGCAGCCCAAGCTCTACAAGCAGTGGCATATCGTACGCAGCAACCCGGGCTCCTTCAGCTTCAGCGGCGTCGAACTGCCGTGATGACTCCTTGCGAATCGCAGGATGCGTAATCGAATTCAGCTTCTGCGTCTGTTCCTCCGAGACAAACGCCCGCTGCGCCAGCAACTTGCGGTTCAAAGCGCCGGAAGCGTCCACCAGGTCATCGCCGAATGCAGCAGCCACCTCTTTTAGCACATCGCTTCCTGGTTGCAGAACATCGCGCGCGATACGGTCAGCATCGACTACGACGAAGCCACGCTCACGTAACAACGCGGCAACGGACGACTTTCCGCTTCCGATTCCTCCGGTAAGCCCAATTCTCAACATGCGTCACATAATAGGCGAAAACCCCTTCCTGGATTCCAGGAAGGGGTCGTCGATTAGCTAGTAAAGACTAGTTGCCAGCGAGCTTGTCGCGAAGTGCTGCGAGCTGCTCGTCAGATGCGAGCGACCCACCTGCGCTAGCGGTCTCATCCGCTGCCGGAGCTGCAGCGTTGGACTGCGAGGAGTAGTTCGCCTGGTCACCCGCCTGCTCTGCCGCCTCGGCAGCAGCAGCGCGATGACGCTCGATCTGTGCAGTGTGCGCCTGGAAGCGGCGCTCAGCCTCTGCGTAGCGAGCCTCCCACTGCTGACGAGCTTCGTCGAAGCCCTCCATCCACTCGTTGGTCTCCGGATCGAAGCCCTCTGGGAAGATGTAGTTGCCCTGCTCATCGTAGGAATCAGCCATGCCGTAGCGGGACGGATCGAACTCTTCGTTGTAGTCCTCGTCCGCCTGCTTCAGCGACAGCGAGATACGACGACGGTCGAGATCGATGTCGATGACCTTGACCATGACCTCTTCGCCAACGTTGACAACCTGGTCCGGTACCTCGACGTGGCGCTGTGCCAGCTCGGAGATGTGAACCAGACCCTCGATGCCCTCTTCGACGCGAACGAACGCACCGAATGGAACAAGCTTGGTGACCTTGCCCGGCACGATCTGGCCGACAGCGTGGGTGCGTGCGAACACGCGCCATGGGTCCTCCTGGGTCGCCTTCAGCGACAGGGAAACACGCTCACGGTCGAGATCGACGTCGAGAACCTCAACGGTAACCTCATCGCCGACGGTGACAACCTCAGATGGGTGGTCGATGTGCTTCCAGGACAGCTCGGAAACGTGAACCAGGCCGTCTACGCCGCCAAGGTCCACGAAAGCACCGAAGTTGACGATGGAAGAAACAACGCCCTTGCGTACCTGACCCTTCTGCAGCTGGTGCAGGAAGTCGGAACGAACAGCGGACTGCGTCTCTTCGAGGTATGCACGGCGGGACAGGACCACGTTGTTGCGGTGCTTGTCCAGCTCGATGATCTTTGCCTCGAGCTCCTGGCCAATGTATGGATCCAGGTCACGGACGCGACGCATCTCAACGAGCGACGCAGGCAAGAAGCCACGAAGACCGATGTCGAGGATGAGGCCACCCTTGACAACCTCGATGACCGTACCAGTAACTGGCTGGTCGTTCTTCTGCAGCTCTTCGATGGTGCCCCAAGCACGCTCGTACTGAGCACGCTTCTTGGAGAGCAGGAGGCGACCTTCCTTGTCCTCCTTGGTCAGGACCAGTGCGTCGATCTCGTCGCCGACCTGGACAACTTCGTCCGGGTCAACGTCATGCTTGATCGACAGCTCACGGGTAGGGATAACACCCTCAGTCTTGTAGCCGATGTCAAGGAGAACCTCATCGTGGTCAACCTTAACTACGGTGCCGGAGACGATGTCACCATCATTGAAGTACTTGATGGTTGCGTCTACAGCGGCGAGAAATTCCTCAGGTCCGCCGATATCGTTGATTGCGACCTGTGGTGCGTTGGAAGTGCGCATAAGTTAAATGTGCTCCGAAATTGAAATAGGAGATCGTATTTGGACAGGGGCATATCATCTCTTACCAGCGCGGAAAGATCCCGCAATATGAGCCGGTGATGCCCTCCTATTACGACACCACGAGACCTATTGCCCAGATATGCTCGTGCAAGAATATCGCCTTTGCCCAGCTCGCGCAAATATCAACACTCGGATAAACCCCCATCCGGTCGACCGTCAAGGCAAACAACACGCCCTTCACCGAACTCACCAACTGAGAACGCCGTAAGTCTGCCACACCGCCAATAAGTTACAAACTCGCAGGTCAACGCAATACTCTCGCCATCCCACACCCCCATAATTAGTCAATATTTTGTTTAATGTAGTCCATTTTTGGCCAATTCTCTTACGTTCCCCACAGACGTCTGTTAGTGTTTTCATTGCCACGATCAAGGCGCAGCAGCGATAGATAAGGCCAATCTAGAGCTGTGAAACCTCGCGAGGTGAACCGTGGCACCGCTTCTCGGGGGAACTCGGGGGAAGAAGCGGTTGATGGGGGAAGGCAGTCCCAGACGGATTGAGAAGGAGGCTCTGGGACCGTCTCGGGGCTATAGAGCGGAATAATGGGGGCCGCTCTATAGCCCCACACTTCCCGCCCTAATGGCCAGCATCTTGCCAGTTCTCTCCGTATCCGGTAGAAACCTCGAGCGGCACGTTGAGCTCAATAGCGCGATCCATCTCCCGCTCAACAATCTCACGCACTTCATCGAGCTCACCAGGAGCGACTTCAACAACCAACTCGTCATGCACTTGCAACAGCACACGGGACTCGTAGTCAGCCAACGCTCGGTCAACGTGAATCATCGCTACTTTAATGATGTCTGCGGCAGTACCTTGAATAGGAGCATTCAGGGCCGCCCGCTCAGCATTTTCTCGGGCGACTCGGTTGTCACTGTTGAGCTCAGGCAGGTAGCGTCGGCGCCCAAACACAGTTGCAGTGTATCCATCCTTTCTGGCTTTCTCGACGACCGAGTCCAGATAGTGCTTCACCCCACCGAAACGGTGGAAGTAACTCTCCATGATTTCCTTGGCTTCACCTGGCGAGATCGAGAGCTGCGCGGCGAGACCATACGCAGAGAGCCCATAAACCAAACCATATGACATTGCCTTGACCCGACGGCGTAGCTCGGGCGTCACGGCGTCGATAGCAACATCAAATACCTGAGAACCGACGTAGTTGTGCAGGTCTTCGCCATCCTTGTACGCGGAGATGAGCCCCTTGTCCCCGGACAGGTGCGCCATCACTCGCATCTCAATCTGTGAGTAATCAGCGGTCAGAAGATACTCATACCCCTTACCAACGGTGAATGCTGCTCGAATCTTTTGACCTGTCTCTGTACGGACGGGAATATTCTGCAGGTTTGGATCAGTCGAACTCAGTCGGCCCGTTGAAGTCACGGTTTGGTTGAAGGTTGTGTGAATTCGGCCATCACTGTGTACCGCCTTGATAAGCCCCTCGATTGTGGACTTCATCTTCTGATATTCACGATGTGCCAACAGATGATCAAGGAACGGATGCGGATTCTTTTCTGCAAGCGCCTCGATCTCCTTGGCTGCCGTCGAATACCCAGTCTTTGTTTTCTTGGTTTTAGGCAAGTCAAGTTTGTCGAAAAGAACGACAGAAAGCTGCTTCGGACTCGAAAGGTTGAGAGCTGGCTCGTCGACAAGCGTGCGGGCCTCTCCTTCTACCTGGGCAACCTTGTCAGTAAACTCCTTGCGAAGATTTTCAAGAGCTTCGACGTCAACAGCCACACCGACGTCCTCCATCCTGGCAAGAATGGGTACAAGCGGCAGCTCAAGGTCGGCATACAGCGCGTAAGAGTCGATTTCACGAAGTTCTTGAGCAAGATGTTGCGCCAGTTCCAGCACAGCAACGGCGGCATCAACCTGTGAAGTTTGATCCAACAGACTGAGTTGCTCTTGCCCTACGTCCAACTGTCGCTGCAAGTGACGCTGGTATACATCAGCCAGCGCATAGGTACGCTGCCCCGGGCGAAGCAGGTAGGCAGCAATCGCTGTGTCATGCGCAATCCCGCTGAGTGTGATGCCTCTGCCCCGCAGCATGTGATACATAGCTTTACCGTTGTGGAGGTACTTGGGGTCATCTGACTCCAACCAGTCCTTCAGCGCAACATCCTCTTCAGGGGTTAGCTCCGCTGTTTCGCGTTGGATGCCGTGCCGCTCCTTATCGACGATCCCAATCGCAGTAGCATCGCCGTTTGCCGGCAGCGGACTACCGTCCACATACAGCGCTAATCCTTGACCCCTATGGGAAGCGATCCATGCGTCCAACGGCCCTTCGTCGATCACAACTTCTGGAAGCTCCACAGGCAAATGCTCTTCGGCGTCCCCTTCCGTAGGAAGCGCGGATAGCACACGTTCGCGAAGATTCGTGCCGAACTCCAAAGAATCAAATCGCTTCGCAATAGCACCGATGTCTACGGTCTTTAGCTCCAAGTCATTTGGCGTAACAGGGAGCTCTACGTCGGTGACCATCTGCGTGAGTTCACGATTGAGCTGCACTTGCTCGATACGGTCTCGGAAGTTTTGACCTGCGACTCCCTTGATTTCATCCGCGTGGTCAACGAGTTCTGCAAGCGAACCGTATTGCGTGATCCACTTTGTCGCCGTCTTCTCCCCGACCTTCGGAACCGAGGGGAGGTTATCAGACGGGTCTCCCCGAAGCGCCGCAAAATCCGGATACTGTGCCGGAGTCAGCCCGTACTTCTCCTCGACCTTGTCCGGAGTGAAACGTGTCATCGTCGAAACCCCGCGCATCGGGTACAACAGCGTCGTTGAATCGTCTACCAGTTGTAGGTAGTCGCGGTCCCCTGAAACCAAGACAGTTTCGAAATCCTGATCAGCGCGAGCCTGGTGCACCAGCGTCGCCACGATATCGTCAGCTTCAAAATTCTCCTTCGACAAGCTGATGATTCCGAGGTCCTCAAGGCACTCCTGAATCAGCGGAACCTGCCCCTTAAACTCAGGCGGAGTGGATTCGCGCTGGGCTTTGTACTCCGGAAAACGCTCCGTCCGAAACGTCTTGCGCCCCACATCAAACGCCACACCAATATGCGTTGGTGCTTCTTGCGCCACAACGTTGGCGAACATCGACAAGAAGCCATACACCGCATTCGTTGTTTGGCCACCGGTCGTCGAAAAATTTTCAGCAGGCAGAGCGTAGAACGCTCGAAATGCCATGGAGTGTCCGTCAATGAGCAATAACCGTTTCTTCACGGCCCCTAGTGTAGACGTACGTCCCGACATGACGACTCAAACAAGAAAACCCGGCTCGTGGCCGGGTGTTGTGCCCCAGGTGAGACTCGAACTCACACTGGACGGGTTTTGAATCCGTTGCCTCTGCCAATTGGGCTACTGGGGCGACGTCGCAAAGTATATAGCAGGCAGGCGCTCCGGCGTGAATCGCAGCGCGAAGTCACCCAAATCGCCAGTTCACTGCGGGTATCTAGAATCTGTCAGGTAGGGTGATGAGCGCCGTATAAGGAGAAGAGCGCAGGAGGGCACAGTGACACCAGTTCTGATCGGGATTTTCCTGGCCATATTCGCCGGTGCAGCACTCCAACGAATTTCAGGAATGGGGCTCGGACTAATTGCGGCCCCCGCACTATCTGTCCTACTCGGCCCGGTCTCCGGCGTGCTCATGGTCAACGTATTAGCCACCGCCAACGCGATTGCCAACACCTATTCCATGCGCGAGCGCGTTGATTGGAAACGCTTCGCCCCTATCGCAGGAGCCCTTGTTTTGGGTGCGGTACCCGGCGCATTCCTCATACGGGCAGTTTCAACTAGCTTGCTTCTGATCATCGTTGGCGTTTTGTTGTTGATCGCGCTCGGCACAGTGACGTTGGGGAAACGCTACATACCGAATATTGAAGGCACCGTACCTTCTGTTATCGCAGGTTCACTTGGTGGTTTCATGAACACGTTGGCAGGCGTAGCTGGCCCATCAATCACCGTGTACGCACACGCGGCCCGCTGGCCCAAGGAGATCTACGCGGCAACACTCCAGCCAATCTTCCTGGTCAGCGGCGCACTCTCTTTCGCTATTAAGGAAATCACTGGTGCAGCAAACCTTTCAGCGGTAACGCCCGAAACGTGGGTGGTTGGCATTTTTGCGATGGTGCTGGGCATCGTCGTTGGCACCCGCATGGCACCACGGGTACCAGTGCAACTGGGATATCGAATAGCACTCGCCCTGGCGATCTTCGGCGGGTTCACCGCACTTGTGCGCGGTCTACTTGGTACCGGAGCATAATCCACTGACCAAGACTACTTTTAAACTGAGCCCCAAACCACAACAGCACCGGTTCCTTTCCAGTATCCGGTTGTAGAGCCATAAACACGCGCTTGGCGCGCGACACGGTATCTAATTAGCCTCAGATAATGGACACTTCATTCCAGAACGAATAGTATGTAAGCCATGGGTAGACCACGAGAGTTCGATGAAGACGAAGTCATCCGCAGGGCCATAAAGCTTTTCGGTGAACGCGGGTATACAGCACAGTCCGTTGACGCAACTCTTACCTACCTTGAGATAAATCGTTCGAGCTTCTATAAAATCTTCGGTTCCAAACATGGCCTGCTGAGAACGGCGCTGGAAGCAGTATGCCGAAACGCTAAGACAGGTGAAGTGACACTAGAAGCCAAGAGTCTTGTTGCCGTCACTCTCGTGGAAGTCGCGCCCGTAAGCCAAGAGCTACGCCCCTTGATTCTCGAAGCAAATTCCCTTTGCTTTACTGGAGGCCCAGCAGCACTAGGCAAGCACTTACTCGACCGCGCAAGCGGCACTTCCAAAGGAGAAGCACAATGAGCAACAACAATCTCAAATTCACCGACGCTACTCTGGTTGTTGAGCCACTCGGCTTAGATAAGATTTGGTCGTTCAAAGGATCCATCGAGGTTCCCTGGGAACATGTACGCGGAGCTACACATGACCCGGGTATGAAGAACGAGCCGAAGGGTTTTCGCTGGCCAGGACTAAGGATGGGAGAAAAGCTTGCGGGAACGTTCCACTCAGATGGTGAAAAGCTGTTTTGGAACGTCAGCGGATTCGAGAATACGGTCGTAATCGAGTTAGCTGATGAGAACTTCGCCCGCCTCGTCCTCACAGTTGATGACCCAGTCACAACTGTTGAACGCATCAACGAGTTGGCATCAGCCTGATAGCTAAGTTTCGTACAAAAGGAGCCTGGTCGAGGGAAGCCTCGACCAGGCTCCTTGTGCCCCAGGTGAGACTCGAACTCACACTGGACGGGTTTTGAATCCGTTGCCTCTGCCAATTGGGCTACTGGGGCGTGCCTGCTCAATATAGCGCACGGCGCGAGCAGAACAACAATCGGACGCCGTTAAGGTCAGCGCACAGTAGAGCCGGATTGGTTTGGTAGCAGATCAAACTCATCGATTGCCTCGAACGAGGCCTGCGCGTCATCTTCCGAAATGACGTCCATTGCGAATCCATTCTGGATGAGCACCCACTGCCCCACCTCAACTTCTGGAAGATATGCGAAGCAGCATGGCCGCTCCTCACCCTTCATATCGATGGCCCCCATCGGCATGGGGCTGGACAGGTCGCCAGTGCTGAGCACTTTCGCTGGAACTCCAAGACACATCGCTACATCATTTCCTTTCAATGTTGATGTTCATGGCGCCTTCCGGTGCCGAGGTGCACGGCAGGCAAGGATCCGCGCTACGGATCGCATACTCCATCTCTGCAGGAGTCGATGCCTCTGTGAGCATCCGAGCAAGCCATCCCTCATTTTGCGCGGTAGGGCTCAAAATCTGGCAATCGATCAGATTGCCGTCTTCCACAGTGTAGCGGTGCACCAACAAGCCTCGAGGACCGTCAACGATTCCCGTTACGGTGCCATCGCACAGTGAATTATCGACGACGACCGGCTCAGCCAACAGCTCAGGAACCTGCAAAAGCTTTTCGATATCGTCGAGTACCGAGCGCACAAGCGCAAACTGGGCGTCGCGCGCGCTCAGATGGGGGAATCGCGCAACTGGGCCTACCCGGTAGTCGCGCCAGTGGCCGTCGATAAGTACCTGGGGCCGCGGGGTGATAGCACCGGGGTGCTGCTCTCGAACGTGCTCATAGAAATCATGCGCTGGGAACACATGCAGCTCACCCTCGAAACGCGCGGCAATGCACTCTCCTAGTGGATCTGCTGCGCCGTCGGCATCACACGCGAAAAGGTCGGCAAGCTTTGGAGGATGCTGTTCCACAGACTCAACCGGTTGGGAAGGCAAGAGACTACGGATCGTCGAGACGCCTTCAGCTGCGCGCTTGACCTCATCGGCATCGGCGTGTGCGTGCACTCCCCCAGGAATCGCAACATCGGGAAAGTGACCCGGACAACCGGCGGCACGCAGCACCAGCTTCGCAAACTTGCGGATCTCTAATCCGTGGTCAGGCAGCAGGCGCGGTGCGAGCGTGTCAAGGACCGAACCCGCATGAAGAAGGCGCCGGAGCTGCACGGCCTGCTCGCTCATCGAATCGCTCGACCCAACAAGTTGGTCAAGTGCTCGCATCCCCGCCAAGTGGTGCGTTACCGGGCACAGCCCACAGAGTCGCGTCACGATAGTCGGAACTTCGCTCGCGCGCTTGCCCACTAACAGCTTGTCTACGCGCGGCACGCCGGCGATGTCGAAGCGTGCCGTGCGTTCACTTCCCTCGCCTTCGACAATAACTGTCGCTGCAAGCGGATCGATGACGGCGTCAAGAAACAACTTCTCTGACAAATTCCATGCTCCTTACTCGCGTTGCCTACCCCAATTGAACATAATGGGGGTATGCATGAATTGAGTCTACTTCGCGGGGTAATCGATGCAGTGAACGAGTCGGTGCCCGGCCGAAACGTCCTGGCGGTCGGTATGAAAGTAGGCACGCGCTCCGGGGTTGATGTGTATGCGCTTCGCCAAGCATGGGATCTTGCACGCGTCGATACAACGTGTGCTCAAGCCCGGCTCGACTTGGACATTATCCCCGCGGCAGTCTGGTGCCCTCAATGTGAAGATACCGTCGAGATTGACGAATACTTCGCGCTGCGATGCCCTAAATGTGACACCCCCACTGCAGATCTGCGTGGGGGTGACGAGTTCCAAGTTACTTGGGTTGATGTTGAGTAGCTTCTGCTGTCCACTCCTTTAGCAGCTGCCGGGCCCGCTGCACTGCTTCTGGAATTGCAGCACTGGTCTCCTCACTCAGCGATGTACGGAATTCGACGTCGCGCGCCGTGATACCCACAACCGCCACGTTGTCGGGTTCTTGACCTGTGAGGCGCGCGGCGCTCAACAGGTCCAGCAGTCCCACCTGGTGAGGCGATAGCTGCTGTTGCAATAGGCGCGGAATTTGATCACCGACGAGCACAGCCACATCACCTGGCTGGCCCTGTTTGAGCCCATCGAGCACCAGCAGGTAGTCGGCGTCCTGCACCATGGGTAGGATCTCCATGCCAGACGTTCCTCCATAGATGAAGTTCACACCCTGGATCGGGTCCGCCTCAAGCTCGCGGAGGATGGCCAGCCCAACTGCGTCATCCGCCATGATCTCGTTTCCAATGCCAATGACGTTGATAGTGACGCCATCAAGCGTCACCAGCTCAGGCGATGGCACCGGGACATCTGGCGCAGGACGAAGCTTCCTCGTGACCGTCATACTCTACTCAACCTCAGGACCGTCAACCGGCTTCGTGCCCTTCGGCAACCAAACACCGCCGTTGATCATTGCAGACAGGCCACCGTGGCGCTCCGTCGCATCGGCACGGAACACAAGGTAGACGTGCAGAATGACGAAAGCCCAAATAATGAACATGATCAATGCATGCACCAAACGGAAGTATGGGATGCCGATCCATTCCACGGGTGCAGCCATGAGCCGCCAGAACCAGCTATCCTGCTTGGGCAAACCGAAAAGCGCAAGACCAGAGTAAATCTGCACCATACACATAGCGTAAATGCCCGTGTACGCCGTCTGCTGGAGACCATTGTGGCCAACACGTGGTGGCGGTTCGTTCGTAAGGAGCAAGTAGTACTTCGTCTGCTCCCACATCAACTTCAGATCATCTTGGCTTCGCACTGGCCACAGTGCCCGCCACTTCATCTGTCGTGTTTGAGCGAACACCATAATGGCAAGGCGCCAGATAGACAGTGCGATCCACGCGAAGGCCGCAATGAAGTGAATGAGACGGTTCCAGCCCATGAGCATTCCGGCATCGTGAGCATTCGAAGGACCGAAGAATGGATCCATGATGTAGTAACCAGTGATCGTCATCATGATGATCAAAATCATGTTGATCCAGTGCTGCCAACGCAGTGCAACCGGCCACATCTCGATGCGGGTGTAGCCGCCCTTGGATACAGGACGCGGACGGACATGGTCGCCGATGCCGAATGCAATATAGCCTTTGAGTACAAATTCACCGGTCTTGTCGCCATCTACAGGTGCAACGGCGACGCCCATGCATCGATTGCCGAACTTCGAAACTGTGTCGACGTTCTGCATCATCGTCTTCATCTCATGCTTATCCCATGCAGATGCTTGAACTACCGATGCAAGGTCTCCACGCATGACCGCTACGTCCTGGCGCTCGCCGAGCAACTTTGCGTTACGCACGATCGAAAGCGAGTACTTTCGGCTTGGCGTCGCGGGGCTGAAGCTCTCCACGGTGCCGTAGACGTAGTCGGGGTCAACAGCACGCAGCAGCGCCTGATCAACAGGATCTGGCGAGTTTGCCGGCTGCGACGATGCCAGGCGCAACAGTGTTTCCGCACCGATATCGTCTATCGGCCGTGATTCTGTGACGCTCAACACCAGATTTTTATCTGGAGCGATCTTGCGAGTCTCAGGCACGCCACCCGAGCTCGAAGAAGCACGGTTTAGCTGGGTGCTCATTGCGTGATCACCTTCACAAGTTCATTGCCTTCCGTGTCCAGCAGGTGCACAGCACAGGACATGCATGGATCAAACGAGTGGATGGTGCGAAGTACCTCTAGCGGTTCCTCTGGGTTGGCCAGCGGGTGCTTGCCATTCGCCAGAGATTCCTCGTATGGGCCCATCTTGCCCTCAGGATCACGACCACCGGCCAGCCAGGTGGTCGGCACGACGGCCTGGTAGCGCTCCGTCTTACCATCCTTGATCCTAGTCCAGTGGCTGAGAGAGCCACGGGCGACTTCCATCATGCAGAAGCCTTCTGATTCCTTCGGCCAGGAAGAAGGTTCCCACTTGCTGGAGTCGAAGACGTCGTAGTCACGCTTGCGCAATCCTTCGATGAACTCGGGCAGCAACACATTGGTCATGGCCTCAGAAGTCGTTACAGCTTCCAGAGCACGAGCCAGCGTACGGCCACCGGTCGAATTCAGCTGTTCGAGCTTAATGCCGAGCTTCTTCAGCGCATCATCAACGAGGCGCTTCGTGCTTGGCTCGTTCTGAGCATATGCGAGCAGGATACGGGCAACTGGGCCAACCTGAACAACGTGGCCGTCGTAACGCGGCGCCTTAGACCAGGTGTACTCCTCGTTATCGCCGAGCCATTTATACGGCAATTTAGGACCGGTGTAATCGGCGATAGTGTCGCCCTCAAATGGGTGTTTGCCTTCGTTCTTGTCATCCTGTGCGAACCATGCCGAGGAAACGTATTCCTTGAACAGGTCCGGATTGAGCTCATGGACCTTGGAGTAGTCACCGTTGAGCAGTACACCCGGAGTGATGTCCGTGTGCGTGTACCCCATGGTTCGCTCCATGTGATCACCACGAACTGTTGCGCCAGCCATACCAACCGCGAGGAAGTTCGGGGCAGCCGCACCAATATCAAAGTAGTCCTTGTACACGCCCATGATCGCCATTGCGTCAGGCAGGTACACACCGTTGATGAACTCATGGATCTCCGCGACCCAGTTCTTGATTTGGTCAATCGAAACCTGGTTGACCGTCTCTGACTTATCCTGATCGATCGTGCAGGCCATACCCCCGACGAGGAAGTTCGGGTGCGGATTCTTACCGCCAAACACCGTGTTGATGCGGATAATCGAGCGCTGGAACTGCAACGCATCGAGGTAGTGCGAAACCGCCATCAAGTTTGCTTCTGGTGGCAGACGGTAGTCCTCGTGGTCCCAGTAACCACCGGTAAAGATAGAAAGCTGACCGGAATCAAGAACCGAGTTCAAGGTGTCTTTCACCTGCTGGAACTTGTCGACGGAGTTGAGCTTCCAGTTTGAACCAATCGATTTCGCAAACTCGACTGCCTTCTCTGGGTCAGCCTTTGCTGCGGAGACAACATTCACCCAGTCAAGGGCGTGCAGGTGGTAGAAGTGCACAACATGGTCGTGGATTTCCTGGCTTGTCAGGACGAGGTCACGAATAAGCTGCGCTTGCTTTGGGATGTGGCTTCCAATTGCGTCTTCGACGGCAACAACACTTGCCAGGGAGTGGACACCAGTGCAAACGCCACAGATACGGCCGACAAACGCCCAGACGTCGCGTGGATCTCGACCTTCTACAATCTTCTCAATGCCGCGGAACATCGTGGTCTCGCTCCAAGCGTTGGTGATGGTGCCGTCTTCGACTTCCATCTCCATGCGGAGGTGACCCTCGATACGCGTCAACGGGTCTACAACAACTCTTTCAGCCATTTTTAGTTGCTTTTCCTTTCAATCGTCGTGAACGCCGCTTACGCGGATGGGTTGGGTCGGTGGTGTCCATCAGTATCGGTGGTGGTCGCGAACGCCTGATCACCCTCTGCCATAAGTGCCGAGATATCCTCGGGACCGTCTTCTTCGCCAAAGGCCGCAAGAGGCTGAACTTCGCCACTCTTGCGACGGATGCCAACCTCCTTGACTACGCTGAGTGCGCCATGGACTGCGGTACCAGCGGCGGCGACACCAATGAGGCCGAGGCCAATCTTGCCAGCGGAAGCTTCTTGACCGAATGCACGAACATTCGGCAGTTCCTCGTAGAACGGAGTAAACCGGTCAAAGAAGTCCTTTTCCGTACAACCGATGCACGGGTGACCAGCGCCGATCGGCCAGCCGGACTTGAGGTTCCATTGGATGATCGGGCATGGCGAGAAGGTCGATGGGCCCTTGCAACCAACTTCATAGAGGCACCAGCCATTACGAGCGCCTTCGTCATCAAACGTGCGCACGAACTGGCCCGCATCGAAGTGTGGACGCTTCGGACAGGAATCGTGAATGCGCTGATCGTACGCAAAGAGTGGACGACCCTCTGCATCCACCTTTGGTGGCTCACCGTGGGTCAGCAGGTAGGTGATTGTTGCGGTGATAACTTCACCGATAGGCGGGCAACCAGCCACGTTGATGACTGGCTTATCCTTGATAATTTCGTCAACACCCACTGCCCCGGTCGGGTTTGGACGAGCAGCCTGTACTGAGCCATACACTGCACATGCACCTACGGAAAGGATTACGGTTGCGTTCTCTGCGGCTTCGCGGAGAACTTGCTCGGCGCTCTTGCCGCCGATCTGGCAGTATGCGCCACCTGCACCAGTTGGAACAGAGCCGTTGACCACCAGAATGTGCGGTTCCTTGTTCATCTCTTCCAGTGCCTGCTCGGCTGCGTGCCCTGATGCAGCCATCACGAGCTCGTTGTAGTTCATCGACAGCTGGTTCAAGACGAGGTCCTCAACTGTGGAGGAACCGGAACGAAGCACCGACTCCATACAGCCGGTGCACTCCTGTAGCTGAAGCCAAGCAACCATTGGCTTCTTTACATCACCGAGCGCCTCGGCAATTACCTCAGTCTCTTCAGCGTTGGCGCGTGAGGCAAGCGGCGCCCCCACTGCAAACACTGCAGCCATAGAGCTGCACATTTTAAGGAAGTCTCGACGCTTCACCCCCTTCTTCGACAGGTTTTCCCAAAGCGTTCCACTCTGCCAAGTGTCTTGTAGAAGCATCGATTTTCCCTCTCATGCGAGAGCCATGTGCCGGCACATACTCCGGCCCATACCCCTCAAATGAACGTGTACAGATTCCATCAGCGGTCAAGCTGCATGCTTAACGCATCTATAGGGCCAGGGTATCAAGACATGAAAGTAATTCCGGTGTCGTGAAGTCGGCAGGGCTAGAAATCTACCCCCGATTGGGACATAAGCCACTCATTCCACTCGTCTAATCCTTCCCCCGTTGTAGCTGAGGTAAGGATTACCTTCACTCCAGGATTCACCTTCTCAAGATTTTCCTTGAACAAATCGAGATCGAAATTCAGGTAAGGCAGCAGGTCAACCTTGTTTACAACGACCACTTCGACACTCCGGAACATGACCGGGTACTTCAGCGGCTTATCCTCCCCCTCGGTAACTGAGGCAACCATTACCTTATGATGCTCTCCAACTTCAAATTCAGCCGGGCACACTAGGTTGCCAACATTTTCAATCAGCACCATATCGACATCATCGAGGTTGAGCCCATTTAAAGCATGCGCAACCATCGGAGCATCGAGGTGGCACTCGCCCCCAAACCCGTTCCCGGTATTAAGCAGACTTACCTGTGCACCGAGGTTTTCCAAGCGCTCTGCGTCTAACGCAGTTTCGATGTCACCTTCTACAATCCCGAAACGGATTTTGTCCGCGAGCGCTTCCAAGGTTTTACGCAGCAGCGTCGTCTTTCCTGCTCCCGGGGAGCTCATCACGTTGATGCAAACCACGCCGTGCTCTTCAAACGCGGAACGGTTTGCGGCCGCTTTTACATCGTTTTCCGTGAAAATATCCTCAAGCACCGCGATGCGTTCACGTCCAGTGTCATACCCAGTGTGGTCTCCGTGCTCAGAGTGCTCCGCATCTACTCCCACGTGAAGGTGATCGTGTTCGTGGTGGTGCGTGTGATCATGCGAATGATCATGGCTGTGAACAGTCCCGTCGTCGTGGCGGTGGAAACGTCCCATGCTTCTTTTCTCCTTCTTAACGGTCAGATGTCACATCAATGTCAACGACAGCGAATTCCTCGCCCGTAATCACACTCGTGGGAGCGTTGCATTCTTGGCATCGGACGTCGAGATACTCATTGGGGTCGAGTATTCTTCGATGCCCGTTGCTGCACTCGATCTCGGCTGGAACCCAGTCGATCCGCAGCTCCGACTTTTCCATGGGGCTCCCCTTTGTGACGAACCCCCAGGCATACTCGAGTGATTCCGGCACGACTTGTCGCAGCGCACCGATTCGGAGGTGCACCGACAGCACCGTTCGTCCGCGCGCTGCGCGCTGAACTGCTGACGCTAACTGATGACTTAATGCAACTTCATGCACAGCACCTAGCCTAGGCGATTATTCAAGAAGTTTGTAGAGTATGCAGCATGGGAGCACAGAGCAGAGTCCGCGTCTTTCTCGAAGGCATTGTCCAGGGGGTGGGAATGCGTCCGCACGTCGCGCGAATCGCACAACGCTTCGGCCTTACTGGACTTGTCGGCAACAACGAGCGCGGAGTCTTTATCGAGTTTCAGGGCGACGCAACAGCACTCCACAATGCGCAGAAGACGCTTATCGACGAGCTCCCGCCTCTCGCTCACATTTTGGATAGCCAAACGTCTCCACTCCCACTCGTATACGGCGAAACGGGGTTTCGGATTGTCGAGTCAGAACATGTCGAGGGAGAAAAGACACTCATCTCCCCTGACATGACAACCTGTGAAGCCTGCCTAGCCGATATTGATGACCAAGACAATCGGCGCTACCACTACCCATTCACCACTTGCACGCACTGCGGACCACGTCTCTCCATCATTACTTCGCTCCCCTACGACCGCGCGACTACCACCATGCGCGAATTCCCTATGTGTACACAATGCGAGGAAGAATACACGAACCCAGACGACCGGCGGTTTCACGCGCAACCAATAAGCTGCCCACATTGCGGCCCTACTTTGTGGTGTACGGATGCCAACGGTGCCGTCCTCGCCGAAACGCGAACGGATGCGCTTGCATTGGACCCCGGCAAATTCGACGAGCTCGTGCTTAAGGTTCAAAACGCCTGGGAATCTGGTGCGGTCGTCGCGGTCAAAGGGATTGGTGGCTTTCACCTGATGTGCGCGGCGAAAAACGAAGAGGCCGTCGAAAAGCTGAGGGAGCGCAAGCGCCGACCCGACAAGCCTCTCGCGGTGATGGTGCCAAATCTCGACGCCGCGAAATCCATTGCAACACTCAGTAAAGAAGCGGAGGATCTTTTGGCATCGCCGTCACATCCGATCGTGTCTGTTCCGCTTCACGAAGGAGCACTCTGCGAAGGTATTGCGCCTGGTTTGAGGGAAGTAGGCCTCATGCTTCCATATTCGCCACTGCACCATCTGTTGGTTGACCGACCTGTGGTAGCTACCTCGGGCAATCTCAGCGGCGAGCCTTTATGCGTCACTAATGAAGAGGCACTTCGGAAACTTACGCACCTCGCGGACATGTTTGTGCTCCACGATCGTGAGATTTATGTGCCCGTGGAAGACTCGGTCTACGTCGATACGACGCTTGTTCGGAGGTCTCGCGGACTGGCGCCGATTCCAATGCTGCTCGACACTGAGCGAAAGCCCACTGTCCTAGCGGTAGGGGGCGAACTCAAGAACACGGCGACTCTAGCCGTTGGGCGGTACGCACACGTCTCCTCGCATGTAGGCGATATGGGGTCATGGGATGCTCAGCGGCACTTCGAAAAAATGGTAAAACAGCTCTGCTCAATACAAGGCGCACAACCCGACGTTGTTGTGTGCGACATGCACCCTGGTTACCAAACTTCGATGTGGGCGCAGCGTTACGCTGACCAGCGTGACGTCGAGCTCATTGAGGTCCAGCATCACCACGCACATGCACTGTCACTGTTGGCTGAGCATCAGCGACTATCGACGCCCGCCGTCGTCGCAGCTCTCGACGGCACCGGCTACGGAACGGACGGCACCATTTGGGGTGGCGAAATACTTCATGTAACCGACGATGGCAACGCCGAGCGGCTCTGGCACCTACCACCATTTTCCCTCGTCGGTGGCGACAAAGCGGTGCGAAATCCGTGGCGGATTGCGCGCGGTCTCGCGCATAGCTGGCAGCTCGAAGACCTCAGCGTGCCTCCTGAGGTCGATCTAGACGAGCTGCGATTAGTAGACTCTCAGCTCAGCAGCGGGTTCGGCACCACTGCAACAACTTCGATGGGACGGCTCTTCGACGCGTTCGCATCAATACTCCAGGTTCAGCAATCGGTGAGCTACGAAGCGCAAGCAGCGATGGAGCTTGAGGCCCTCGCAGGCAAGTCCCGCCTTTCACCGGCAGAAGCGCTTGACGCAATCGAAGACATTCGATCGTTCCCGCATCTTGCACAATGGGTGATCAACGCAACCCTAGATGGAACACGCCTCTTCGAAGACATTGCCCGGATTGCACACGCAGGCATAGCGACACTCGTTGCTCGCTCGCTTATTGACGCCGCCCAAGAAGAAGCTACCGAGGTCATTGGCATCACGGGGGGCTGCGCCGTCAACCGCATTTTGATGACCGACATCTTGCAAGTATTCCGGCACCAACGCCCATCATTGACGGTGTTAACGCATAAAAAAGTGCCCGCCACTGATGGCGGGCTCAGCCTCGGCCAGGCGGCCGCAGGAAGGCTCTGGTCGCGGTAGCGAACCCATGCAGCCTCAGGAACTTAACAGATTCGTGGCAACGGATCGCCAACCAGTTTGTCGACCATACGGGTACCACCAAAGCCGGTGACCAACACTACCGCTGCAGCTGGTTCCTCGACGATCTTTCCAACCACCGCCGCCCCTTCAGCGCCTGCTGCATGCAGCGCCGCGAGTGCTTGGTCGGTCTGGTCTTCCGGCACCACCGCCGTAAACGTTCCTTCGTTCGCGACGTAGAGCGGATCAATGCCCAGCATGTCGCAAGCTGCGCGCGTCATCGGCTGCACAGGGATCTTCTCGTCGTGCAGTGCAACGCCGTAGCCAGTTGATTCTGCAAGTTCGTTCATGACTGTCGCTAGACCACCACGTGTGGCGTCACGCATCCAACGAGTCTCGGGGGCATCGGCGAGCATCGCCCGCACCAAACTTGCGACCTCGCGCGAGTCGGACTCGATCGGTGCTTCGATTGCGAGGTCTCCGCGGGCCATCATGACCGCCATACCGTGGTCTGCGATCGGGCCAGAAACGATAATCCGGTCACCAGGCTTGACCTTTGCAAAACCGAGTACCCGTCCAGCAGGTACTACGCCGATGCCTGCTGTATTGATATAAATCTTGTCCCCAGCACCCTTCGGAACTACTTTTGTGTCGCCAGTCGCAATCTGTACTCCGGCGCGTTCTGCTGCGGTGCGGAGATTCTGCGCGATCCGGCGAAGCGTCTCTACTTCAAGCCCTTCTTCCAGAATGAAACCCACTGAAATATACTTCGGCTCCGCACCACCCACGGCAAGATCGTTGACGGTACCGTTTACCGCGAGATCCGCGATGGATCCACCCGGGAACTCTATCGGGTTCACCACATAGCTGTCGGTTGTAAACGCCAGCGTCCCGCCGTTCAAATCGAGGTCCAACAGCGTCGAGTCTTCCCCCTGTGAGAGCAGATCGTTGCCGTACTCGTCGAAAAATACCTGCTCTAGCAGTGTCGCGCTCGCCTTTCCGCCCGCCCCGTGTGCGAGCGTGACATATTCATCCTTCAAGCGTCCACCACGACGACGCACTCGAGCAATGTTGTCATTGACCTTGGACTCATCTACATTGAGGCGGTTTTTAGGCTGCACAGCACTTTCCTTTTCTTATTTTCGCAACTAGCCACCGTGTGGAATTGCTACGAATAGTTCCGTGTGTGAATTCTACCGCCGGTACCGTGTTTTGGGTTTTCGGGGCTTGAAGGTTGTGGGTGACGCGCATAGTTAGCTTGCTGGGTACTTTTAGAAATGCACAAATCATGGGCAATAATGTAAAACGGAATAAGCACGAAAAAGTGTGAAAATAATGCAATCGATGGAAGGCTCTGCTTTATGTGTCTGGGAGTACCAGCGCAGGTTGTCGAAATTAAGGATCCCACCCGCGCAACAGTCAGCATCTCGGGAGTAACCCGTGCAATCTCCACTGATCTTCTTGTTGAAGAAGGACTCGAGGTCGGCGAATGGGTGCTGGTACACGTAGGATTTGCGCTGTCAAAAATTGACGAGGATGAAGCCGCGACAACCCTGCAACAGATTCAACAACTCGGCGCAAATACGTTTGAGGACGAGCTCGATTCGTTTACAACCTCAAGAATCGACTAAGCCACCGTCCCCTACGTTCCTAAGAAAGGACCCCACATGAAATTCGTCGATGAGTTTCGTGACCCAGCCGCAGCTCGCCAACTGATTGCAACCATTGAGGAACAGGCGAAGCAACTCGACCGCCCGATTAAGCTCATGGAAATCTGCGGTGGGCATACCCATACGATCTACCGCTACGGCCTGGAAAATCTTCTCCCCGACTCCATCGACCTCGTTCACGGACCTGGTTGCCCAGTCTGCGTCATTCCAATGGGCAGGGTCGATGACGCACTCTGGCTTGCAAACCAGCCTGACGTTATCTTGACCACGTTCGGCGACATGATGCGTGTTCCAGGCTCCGAGGAGTCACTGTTGCAGGCTCGTGCACGTGGTTGCGACGTTCGCTTTGTCTACTCTCCACTGGACTCTCTCAAGATCGCGGAGGAGAACCCGGATAAGCACGTTATCTTCTTCGCAATTGGCTTTGAGACGACGACGCCATCCACCGCTGTGACGCTAACCGCCGCCAAGCAACGCGATATCCCAAACTTCTCAGTCTTTTCTAACCATGTGACCATCGAGCCACCACTGCGTGCAATCGCCAACGGGGGTGTCACGGAGGTTGACGGCTTTATCGGGCCCGGCCACGTAGCAACTGTGGTCGGCACAAAGGCTTTCGATTTCCTGGCTGAAGAATTTAACCGGCCAGTCTCCGTTTGCGGCTTCGAACCTTTGGATATTCTTCAGGGCGTTGCCCAGTTGCTGGAGCAGTTTACGTCGGGCGACATTGCCGCGGGCAAGGCACGCGTCCAAAACCAGTACGCCCGCGTCGTGCGCCCAGAGGGCAACCCTTCAGCGCAAGCACTCTTGGAGAGGGTCTTCGATATACGGGACGAGTTCGAGTGGCGTGGCCTTGGAACCCTTCCCCACTCCGGAATGGCCATCTCTGAAGAGTTCGCCAAGTGGGATGCGGAGCGCATTTTCGATGTGCCCGGCAACCGAGTTGAAGACCCCGCAGCGTGTGAGTGCGGGTCTGTCCTGACCGGCCACATCAAGCCGTGGCAGTGCAAAGTCTTCGGTACTGCTTGTACGCCGGACACCCCAATTGGTACCTGCATGGTTTCCCCAGAAGGAGCCTGTGCCGCATATTACAACTTCGGAAGAATAGATAGAATCACCACTTCTTCCCTCTCTTAGATTAGTAAACCCCCAGGTCAGAACTGCCTGGGGGTAAAATCTTTCGATTTGTTAGCGCAAAACTGTCCGAGTGGGTATTATTCACTCATGCGCAAACGTATCACGGCCGCGGTCACCGCGGCTTCTCTCATTGCAACGGCTTCGGTGGTCAGCCCTTCCGCACTTGCGGAAATCCCAGCCCCCGAAGCACCTGCTACAAGTTCGATAGACTCTGATAAAGACGCCGGTGAAGCTTCTAGCGCGTCGGAGGGCGAAAAGAAGAGCTCCCTGGATCAAGACCCAGAGAACGACCCTCTCTACATTCCGCCCGAGAAGAACCCAGTGCAGAAAATCTCCAGCTCTGATCTATTCCTCAAGTGGACTGATGACATGCCAGAAGGCGAGGGCAAGGACTTTGTTCAGGGATGGGCGAAGGGGTCGTCGATACCAAGCACCGCAAACCCGCTCGAATGGACTAAAGCTGAGGTACAGGGATCTTCGAATATGGTCCGTGGATTGTTCACTGGTAATTTTGCTCAAAGTTCTCAGGGCTCAAGCCAAGCGACAGCACCAGTGCTTCTCGCAATGTTGAGTGTGTTTCTGGTTGGACAAACGGTAGAGCTCATCATGCGTGGGCTGCGATCGCTTCCAACCCCACGCTAGAAACAATCCCAAACAAGGTCGAAAACAATGAACCAAAACAAACGCTTTGGCAAGGCGACGAGGGTCCTCAGCGCGTTCACGTTGATGATGGGCGTTGGTCTTCTCAGTGGCTGCGTAACCAACGTGGAAGGTGGCAACCCAGATGGCTGGGAGCCTATTGAGCCTGCTACCGTTCCTGAGATTGCGGCGATGGTCCCCGAGAATGTCTCGAAAGACGGCAAATTCTCAATTGGCGCCAACCCACCATTCGCCCCCTTCGAGTTCAAAGACTCACAAGGTAATTTGATCGGGCTGGAGCTTGACCTCGGGCGCGCGCTTGCCTCAATCATGGGTCTCGAATTCGATCCACAGGAGATGGATTTTTCTATGATCCTACCTGCGGTTCAGGCAGGCAGCCTTGACGCTGGCATGTCTGGATTTACTGATAACGAAGAGCGCCGCAAAAGCTTTGAGTTCGTTAATTTCCTCTTCGCAGGAATCCAGTGGGCTCAACTCACCGGTACGCACGTGAACCCAGAGGATGCTTGTGGTCTCACAGTTGCGGTTCAGCGCACAACCGTTTCCGAGACCGATGACGTGCGTCCGAAGAATGATGCTTGTATTGAAGCAGGAAAACCACCCATCACCATCCTGTCGTTCGACACCTCTGACAACGCGGCGCTCGCGGCACTGGTTGGCCGTGCAGATGCCTTTAGTGCTGACTCCCCTGTCACGTCTTGGGCGGTCGAACGCTCCGACGGGAAGCTCGAGCTCGTGGGTGACATGTTCGACGCAGCACCATACGGAATCGCGGTGCCAAAAGACTCAGGTCTGAGCATTGCGCTTGCCCACGCAATGCAGCATCTCATCGACACTGGCGATTACGAGCGCATTTTGGCGCAGTGGAACGTACGAACTGGCCTGCTCGATACCGCGCTTATTAACGAACAGCCCCTTACAGAATGGAAGTAACAGACCATGACCACACCATCTACTAGCCAAAGTCGGCCTGCCAGAATTGAAGCGAAACCGTTACGGCACCCAGGACGGTGGGCGCTCGCGGTCCTGCTCGGCGTCCTCGTTGTCTGGTTTATTATTGGCGCAGCCAAGAATGAAGCGTATGGGTGGGACACATACGCGCAGTACCTCTTCGATACTCGAATCGCGGTAGCTGCTCTACACACCATTGCGATTACGGTCCTCGCGATGCTTATTGGCGTGGTCGGCGGTGTGCTCCTTGCCGTGATGCGTATGAGTCCCAACCCGGTGTTTCGCACCGTAAGCTGGGTTTTCCTCTGGATTTTCCGCGGTACCCCCGTGTACGTTCAGTTGATGTTCTGGGGCCTGATCGGAGCAATCTACGACTCCATCAATCTCGGGTTTACGCAAATCTCCCTCGATCCGTTCACCTCTTCCGCATTTGCTCTCGCCGTCGTTGGTCTGGGCCTCAATGAGGCCGCCTACATGGCGGAAATTGTCCGCTCGGGTGTCTCCGCTGTTCCAGAAGGACAGATTGAAGCGTCGAAGTCGCTGGGCATGAGCTGGTCCCAGACCATGACTAGGACAGTTCTTCCCCAAGCGATGCGCATTATCATTCCGCCGACAGGAAATGAATTTATCTCCTTGCTGAAGACGTCTTCGTTGGTTGTTGCGGTTCCTTACTCCCTGGAGCTGTACGGCCGCTCGATGGATATCGCTGCAGCGCTGTTCCAGCCGGTTCCGTTGCTGCTTGTGGCAGCAACGTGGTACTTGGTAATCACCTCCTTGCTGATGGTCGCGCAGCACTACCTGGAGCGCTACTTCGACCGGGGCGCAACCCGCCAGCTCACTGCCCGGCAGCTCGCTAGCTTGGCCGACGCCGAAGGCACAATTCCAAACAACGTCGAGATCATTGAAGCTCCAGAAAGGAACCAACGGTAACCATGGCTTCTCCTACATCTTCTTCCCCCGCCCAAACGCCAATGATCCAAGCGGTTGACGTATGGAAGTCCTTCGGCAGCTTGGAAGTACTCAAGGGCATCAACCTCGAAGTAGCTCCGGGTTCTGTTACCTGTTTGATCGGTCCTTCCGGCTCCGGCAAGTCCACATTCCTTCGCTGCGTTAACCATCTTGAGAAGGTCACTGCTGGTCGCCTGTACGTTGATGGTGATCTGATCGGGTACCGCGAAAAGAACGGCACGCTCTATGAGATGAGCGAGAAGGATGCCGCAGTCCAGCGCCGGGACATCGGGATGGTCTTTCAGAGCTTTAACTTGTTCGGGCACCGCACCGTGCTCGACAACATCATTGAAGCTCCGGTCCATGTCAAGGGCGAGTCGCCGGAGAAGGCAAAGGTCCGTGCGATGGAGCTTCTGCGCATGGTCGGTCTCGAATCGAAGGCGGACGCCTACCCGATCCAGCTTTCAGGTGGTCAGCAGCAGCGAGTCGCTATCGCTCGTTCGGTCGCGATGGATCCAAAGCTCATGCTTTTCGACGAGCCCACGTCCGCACTTGACCCGGAGCTTGTTGGTGAAGTGTTGCGGGTGATGAAGCAACTTGCGCAAGACGGTATGACGATGTTGGTGGTCACGCACGAGATGGCATTCGCGCGCGAGGTCGCAGATCACGTTGCATTCATGTCCGACGGTCAGATCGTCGAGTACGGCACCCCTGAACAGGTGCTCGACAACCCTCAAAAGGAACGCACGAAAGCCTTCCTTTCGACGATATTCTAGCTTGAGCGCCCAATCGGAGCCCGGTAGATCTTCTTGGCTGATCTTCCGGGCTTTTACTTTACTTCGCGCAGGCGTTCGTTCATCGCCTGCATAACCGCCGGAGGTACCAGTCCCCCGATATCGCCTCCGAAGCGGGCGACTTCCTTGCATAGCGAGGACGAAATGTAGCCGTACTTCTCGTCAGTGAGCAAGAAGAACGTCTCAACACCGGTGAGGCGGCGGTTCATCTGCGCCATTGGCAGCTCATACTCATAGTCAAGTGAAGATCGCAAGCCTTTCACCAGGGCAGTAATGCCGTGTGCGCTGGTGTAGTCGACCAACAACCCACCCCAGCTGTCTACTTTCACGTCCGGCATGTCGGCGACGGCGGACTGGATCAAGGCGACTCGTTCCGCCACTGTAAACATTCCAGTTTTCTTGGTTGGGTTCCCAGTTACCAGAACGACTACTTCGTCGAAGTGGCGTCGAGCACGGTCTACGATATCCAGGTGCCCGTTCGTGAAGGGGTCGAACGACCCGGGGCACACCGCAACGTTACGGGCCGAAGCTAACGATTGGGCCATAACTCACTCCTCCTGAGCGTCTGAGGGGGCTGTATACACTGCCATATCGAACCGTGCGATCCCGTACAAGCGCTTCTTGAGTTTCTGTCCCGTAGGGGTAAACGCGGGCGGCCATGCGGTCTCGGGGCTTTCGCGGTGACGTTCGATGACGACCACGGCGCCGTCGACGAGTAGCTCCTGCAACGCAGTGACCATTTCGGCCACGGCTTCATCGGCAAGGTCATAGGGTGGATCGGCGAGCACCATTGAAAAGTGCTGCTTGGGAGCACGCGCCACATACGTGGAGACTTTCACGGGCTCGACACAGGTGTTCGGGTGCCCGACAACGCCCGCATTGTGCTCAATCACCGCGACCGCTTTCGGGTCGTCTTCCACAAGCACCACTTCCTCAGCGCCACGCGAGGCTGCCTCCAGCCCTAGTGCGCCGGATCCCGCAAAGAGGTCAAGGACGTGCTGCCCAGGGAACCCAAAGCGGACCTGCAGAGAGGAAAAGAGGCCCTCTCGCGCGCGGTCCGACGTTGGCCGTGTCCCCTCCGGTGGAACTTTAATCTTGCGCCCACGGGCTTCACCAGAAATGATGCGATTCATGGTACTCACTCTAGCTTTAGCTCTTTTCTAGGTACACAAAGTCCTCATCTTGGAGGTGTGCACTGAGCGCCCGTGCCTTCTCAAGGTCTTCTTCGACAAAGCGGGCCGCATCGCGGTACGCACTGGTAACGATCTCGTAGTCCTCAATCAAGTCGATCAATTTAAACGTGCGACGGATACCTGACTGCTCTGTTCCGAGCACGTCACCCTCACGGCGGTGGCGCAAGTCTAGATCGGCAAGAGCAAAGCCATCGCTCGTCTGAGCAACCTCCCAGACCCGCTGAAAGGCATCACTGCCTTCTTCTGCCTGTGTATGGAAAAGACACAGAGATTGATTGCCGCCTCGCCCGACTCGGCCTCGCAGCTGGTGCAGCTGTGAAACGCCAAAGCTTTCTGATTCCCGTACCATCATGACAGTCGCGTTCGGCACGTCTACGCCAACTTCGATGACGGTCGTAGCTACCAAGATGTCAATGCCACCCGCTGCAAAATCGGACATCACAGCGTCTTTTTCCTCAGCACGCATCTTGCCGTGCAGTACGGCTACTTGCAGGCTTGGGAACTCGGTAGCGCGCAACCACTCGGCAGTCTCAAGGACACCACCCTCGCCGTCAATACGCGGGCACACAATGTAGACCTGGTGGCCAGCCGCGACATCTTCTCGCATCTTCTCCCACGCACGTGCAATCCACGTCGGCTTGAACTCCGGAACAACTGAGGACTGAATAGGCTTCCTTCCGCCTGGCAGCTCGTTGAGCACCGAGACCTCGAGATCACCAAAGACGGTCATTGCGATTGTGCGCGGGATCGGCGTCGCTGTCATGACAAGTAAGTGCGGAGTCTGCGCCCCCGACTTAGCGCGAAGTCGGTCGCGCTGCTCCACGCCAAAACGATGCTGCTCGTCGACAATGACGAAGCCAAGGTTAAAGAACTCCACGCTGTCTTGAATCAGCGCGTGGGTGCCCACGACTATGTCCGCCTCACCCGAGACAATCTTGAGGAGGGCATCTTGCTTCAGTGCCGTCGGCATGGAGCCTGTGAGTGGCACCACAGTCGTGTGCAGCCCGGCGCGCATGAGTGTCTCTGTAAGCGATCGTGCGTGTTGCTGCGCGAGCACCTCGGTAGGTGCGAGCAGGGCTGCTTGAGCACCGTTATCAACCGCTTGGAGCATGCTGATCAGTGCGACGATAGTTTTGCCGGAGCCGACCTCTCCTTGGAGGAGGCGGCTCATTGGGTGGGCGTGAGTCAGGTCGGTGGAGATTTCCTGGATGACGCGTTGTTGCCCGCCAGTGAGTGGGAATAGGAGTTGTGTAATGAGTCGGGATTGTTCGCCGTTTGGTTGTTTGGGAAGGGCTGGAGCGTTGTGGTTGTTTGCGTCGGCGCGTCGCACGCTCATGGCGAGTGCGACGGTCATGGCTTCGTCGTATTTGAGGCGTCGGCGGGCGGGTTCGGGTCCTTCGGTGTCAGGTTGGTGAATGGTGCGGATGGCGCTGTCGCGGGCGATGTATCCGTCAGGGCTTGCGCCGAGTGGTTCGGGGACTGTGGGGAGGCTTTGCAGGATGGTGTGGACGGCTCCCATGATGGTCCAGGTGCTGACCTGTTTTGTTGCCGGGTAGATTGGGAGCCATTCGCGTCCGGAGAGGATTGCTTCGAGGTCGCCGAAGTGTTGGAGTTGTCGTAGTGCTCCGGTGGCTTGGGTGGGGCCGTCGAGTAGTACGAAGTCTGGGTGTTGGAACTGGATTTCGTTGCGGTACGTGCTGATTTTGCCGGTCATCATGACGCGGGTGTGTTCTTTGAGCACTCGCATGGCGTAGTTGGAGCCGAAGAATGTTGCGGTGAAGGTGTTGGTGCCGTCGTAGACGTGGGTTCGGTAGATGGGTCGGTTGGGGTGTTTTCTGTTGGGGATGCGTTGGGTAGCGGTGATTTCGCCGACGATGCTGAGTGTATCGCCTTCATTGATGGTGGCAAGGTCGGTCGCGGTGCCGTAGTGGAGGTATCGGCGTGGGTAGTGCTCGAGGAGCTCGCCGCAGGTGCTGTATCCAAGGTGTTTGGTGATTGCCTTGGCTTGTTTCAAGGGGATGACGAGGTTGAGCGGCCTGGGGTCGATGTTTCCTAGCACTTCCTATTCGACTCCGATCTCGGCGACGGCACCGAGCCCGTCTGCGGGGAAAACGATGACGTCGACGTCGAGTTTGTCGTCGAGTGCCGCGAGGTCTTCGGCGCGCAGTGATGCGGTATCGAAGAGTACGGTGACTTGTTCCCCACCGGGCTCGAGGAGGCGCTTGCAGGTCTTTTCGACGGCGGCTATCGCGTCGTCAGCGATCAGGAGTGTTTCGCCGTGTGCCATGGCGATGATGTCGCCCTTCGAGACTGCCCCTCCTTGCACGAGCCCGGCTTTAGGGGCGCGCTGGAGGACAGCGGTTCGCATTTCTCCGGCGGCCTCCGACATGGTGAAAGCTGCCGTCGCGAGTGGTTGGGCTGGGTCATGAACGGCGAGCGCCGCGATACCGGAAACAAGCCGCACGGTAGGAAGCAGGGTGATGCTTTGTTCGAAGGCGTGGGTTGCTTTCTCCACTGCGGCGAGGCTTCGCTGATCAAGCAGTCCGTTCGGCAGCAAAATAACTTCGCGAGCTTCGGTTTTGTGGACGGCGGCGAGGATGTCCGCGACAATATTCTCGCCCGGCGCGACTGTTACCGCACCTGCCTGCGCGTAGAGATCAGTAAGTGATCCGGGAGGCGTCACTGCGACAACCAGTCTTGTGGGAGTTTGCGTGACAGGTTCGTCCGGGAGCACTTCGAGATGCAGTTGTGTCACGGTACCGCGGGCGAACGCGCGCTCAATCACTGCGCCGGCCTCGGTGGAGTGAATGTGGACTTTGCCGCTGTGCTCGTTATTGCGAGCGATCACAAGACAGTCGCCCATGGTGCTCAGTTCGCCCTCAAGGACATCCATGTCGCCTTCGAAGAAGAACATGACTTCCAGGTTTGCCTTGCCACTTGCGTGTGAGATCACGTGAGAGGTTCCGTGTGTGGCAGGCTGCGCTACCTCGTAGGGTTGGCCGTCGAGTTCGTATACAAGTGATTCCAGGAGGATAACGAGGCCGGTGCCTCCTGCGTCGACGACGCCCGCTTCCCGTAACGCTTCCAGCTGTGACGGGGTACGTGCAAGTGCAGTTTCCGCAGCGTCGGCGGCAGCCTGTGCGATGCTCAACGCGGGTGCTTCTCCCCCTGAATCCTGCAGCGCTTGCGATGCCGCAGTCGACGCCGCCCGCAGCACCGTGATCACGGTGCCCTCTACCGGCTCGGCAATTGCGCGGTCAACAAACTGCACTGCTTGGGCAAGCGCGTTCGCGATGAACTGTCCGCTTCGAGTATCTTCATCGGCGGTTTGCGCGACGCCTCGGATGACCTGGGACAGCACAACACCCGAGTTGCCACGCGCGCCGCGAATGGCGCCAACGGCAAGCGCTTCGGCTACTTCCTGCATCGACTGAGCATCAGATCTTTTCGACGCCTCTTCGACAGCCGCCGCCATCGTCTGCGCCATGTTGGAACCAGTGTCCGCGTCCGGGACGGGGAACACATTGAGCTGGTTGATCTCGTGTCGGCGACGTTCGAGTTCTGCCGCTGCCCGACGAGCCCAGGACAGGAGCCGTGGTCCATCGAGTGCAGTTGCTGTTTCCATGGTCAGACAGTCTACAGTGCCCAGTCGACAGGTGAGGCACCCTGTGCAATGAGCGCCTGATTTGCCCGACTGAATGGCCGCGACCCGAAAAATCCCCGGCGCGCCGACAGCGGCGACGGATGTGGGGACTCAATCGTTGGCGTACTCCCGAGGAACTGTTTCGCAGTTTGTGCGTCTCTGCCCCACAGGATCGCAACCAACGGCGTATTACGCTGAGCGAGCTTTGCGATTGCGTGTGCGGTCACCGCTTCCCAGCCCTTCCCGCGGTGTGACGCCGGCGCGCCGGGCCGGACTGTGAGTACTCTGTTGAGCAGCATGACTCCGTTTCGCTGCCAGGAGGTCAAGTCCCCGTCGGCTCGTGGGGGGATACCGAGGTCATCGTTGAGCTCCTGGTAGATGTTTACCAACGATCGGGGCGGTTTCACGCCTGGCTGCGTCGAGAATGAGAGACCCATGGGGTGGCCGGGCGTCGGGTACGGATCTTGGCCCAAGATGAGCACACGGACATCTTCAAATGGGGTCGAAAACGCACGGAGAATGTCTTTTCCGGCAGGCAGGTACGCGGGTTCACCGCGGATAAAGTCTCCCATCGCGTGGATGGCAGGTTCTACTTCCGCCAGCGGTTCCTGCCAGGAAGGGTGGACGGGTAAGTTCATGAAAATGGCTCCCATTCATGGCGCGCGGTGTGTGCAACGCCGTCGATTTCCACGCCGACTTTGCGTGTGACCGTACCGATCGAACGATACCCCACGGGTGCGTCCCCATCGATCGTGCCCAGCAATGTGTGGTCTTCTCCCCCGTTGAGTACCCAGTCCCATGGGTCGACGCCTAGGAACTCACCGGCTTCTCGCAGCTGATCACTTGGGGCTACAGCGGCGCGCGAGATGTTAATCCCCACGTTCGAGGCCCGGGTTATCACGCCCAGATCGTGCAGTAGCCCGTCGGAGTTGTCTGTCATGGCTGTAGCCCCTGCTGCTCGTGCAACAACCCCGCGCCCAGGAGTCAGTTGCGGGCAGCGGTGCGCATGTACGATATCTGCAAGCCGTTCCGGGATTTCCCGTCCGGACTCCAGTAGTGCAAAGCCTGCAGCAGAATAGCCGATATTCCCGTGCGCTATCACTCGCTGCCCCGGACGCGCTTGGCTCAAGCGCAGTGGCGGCAAACTACCTCCTAACGAACCAATCGCGGTGATCGCGATCGTCAGTTGGTTCCCACTCGTGATGTCCCCGCCGACGAGCTCGCTCGAGTATCGCTCCAATTCGAGATGGATCCCTCGTGCAAGTTCACTCACGACGGCAAGCGGGGTGTCCGGAGGCGCCGAGAGCGCGAGTAGCGCGGCAACGGGGCGAGCACCCATCGCCTCGATGTCGGCGAAGTTTTGCACGATGGCTTTGCGTCCCAGCAGCGCGGGGGTGGTCGTCGAAAAGCGAAAGTGCTGTCCCTCGACGAGCATGTCCGTTGCCACGACCGCACGGCTATTCGGTGTGTGTGACTCGAGGACGGCTGCGTCATCACCATTGAGCGGTGACGGCGAGACTCCAACGATGGCGTCAATCGTTGCTTGCTCGCCTACCTCCCGCAGCGTCGGGCCGTGCGTGGGAAAGCCGACGTTACTCACCAAAGTGCGCCTTTCAGTAGACTTGTACGCCATGAATGATTCCACTGGCGCGTTGCATGATTCACAGATTAACCGTACAGCGGTCTACATCAGTTTGGGCCTCGCAGTGGCGCTTGTTCTGGGCGTCCTTGTGGGTGCTCGGTATTTTTTCCAGCAGGTGGCACTGCAGCCTGTGGCGATGACTGAGCTGCCTTCCCCCGAGGCTGATTCACCCGAGTGCGCTGCGCTCGTGGACAGCCTTCCTGAAAAGGTGCTTGGGCACAAGCGTGCGGAGCTCGCCGCCCCGGCTCCGGAAGGTGCTGCCGCGTGGCAGTCCTCTTCAACTCGACGCATCACGCTGCGCTGCGGCGTGGAAATGCCCCTGCAGTACACCGAGTACACCCCGGTGTCCTCCCACAATGGTGCAGAGTGGATCAGAATTGACGACGCCACCCCAGGATCAAGCATGGCCACGTGGTTTAGCGCGGACCGTTGGCCGGTAGTCGCCGTGACTACCGACGAGGAAGGACTCGGCAGGGCAGATACGCCAGTGGACGAGATTAACGTGAGCGCGCTGCCGCAGCGCGATCTCCCTCGCAACCCGGCGCCGCTCTCTGAGCTGCAGCCAGCGATGCATTCAACGGACGGGAGTGGAGCAAACGCATGCGGCGGCTTGCTTGCTGCACTTCCTGAATCGCTCGCCGAAGGCTATAAACGGCTTCCTGAGAACAAAGTCGCTTCGCCGCAAACTGCAGTCTGGACGCAGCTCGGCCACGAACCGATTGTGCTGCGTTGTGGTGTGAACGACCCGGAGCACTACGAGTCCGGAGTGACCTTGCAACAGATTAACGGGATCCCTTGGTTTGAGGACACCATCACTGCAACTGGTACCACCTCGTCGACGTGGTACGCGCTCGGGCGAGAGGTCAACGTTGCGGCCTTTGTGCCCTCGGGTGAGGGCAATGAGGTCATCACCACGCTGACCGAGCTCATCGAGAAGCACGTCCCCGAACGCAAGTCTTAGTCCGTTGCGCCGTCGGCTACCTGCAGCGCAGTGCGGACCAGAGTGTCGAGCAGTTTCGGATAGTCGATGCCGCTTGCGTTCCACACCTGTGGGTACATCGAAATTGCGGTGAACCCCGGCATGGTGTTGATCTCGTTGAGCACAGGACCCTTGTCGGTGACGAAGAAGTCCACGCGTGCCAATCCCTTACAGTTCAGTGCATTGAATGCACGGACTGCTTGGTCCTGCAAGGTAGCTATCAAAGAGGCGTCGTAAGGCGCGGGGATTGTTGCTGTAACTCCCTCTTCCATGTACTTCGTTTCGAAGCCGTAGAAGCCTTCTGCGGAGGCATCAGTTCCGTTGAGTTTGGCCGGCACGGAAGCTTCGATGCGGCCATCGGGAAACTCCAGAACTCCAACCTCGACTTCGTCGCCGACCTGCTCCGACTCGACGATCACTTTCGAGTCGCACTCGTACGCTTGATGCAGTGCGGCATCGAAGTCTTCCCACGTGGTCACCTTGGACACACCAATCGACGATCCACCGTTGGCGGGCTTGACGAACACCGGAAGGCCTAGGCGCTGCTTATCCTCATCGAGCAGCAGTTCACCTCCGCGGAGAATCACTTCCGGAGTCACTGTGATTCCGGCAAGTGCCACGAGCTTCTTCGTGTACTCCTTGTCCATGCCACTCGCGGACGCCAAGACGCCTGGCCCCACGTACGGGATGCCCGAAAGTTCGAACATACCTTGGATAGTGCCGTCTTCACCAAACTGCCCGTGCAGGACCGGGAAAACAACGTCGACCTGTGCGACGGTCTCGCCGGTGGCGACATCAGTAAACTCACCGCGGCGCGAAGGGTTGATGCTCAACGCGATCTCTGCCCCACCACGAACTTCGGGAAGCGCCTCTCCGCCAACGGGGTCGATTTCCCCGCGCACCCAAGTACCATCCCGGCGAATACCTACCGGAAACACCTCGTACACCTCGGGGTCCAGGTGGGCCATGATGGAGCCGGCAGAAATACAAGAAATTGAATGCTCGGTGGAACGACCACCGTAGACTACTGCAATACGAATCACAGCTGACACATTACCTGGTGTCTACTCCGATTTTTTCGACCGACCCATCAACGCAGCAATCGTCTCTTCCACCGTCACACCCTGGTGACACACCGCGAAAACGGCTTGTGTCAGCGGCATGTCCACGCCGTGGCGCTCGGCGAGCTGATAAATGCTGCGTGAGGAAATAACTCCCTCGGCAACCTGGCCCTTCGTTGCAGCCTTCGCTTCTTCAATCGTGGCCCCCTTCCCCAGCGCGGAACCGAAAGTTCGGTTGCGAGACAGCGGCGAGGAGCACGTGGCAACCAAGTCCCCCATGCCCGCCAGGCCTGCGAACGTCCGGGCGTCGGCACCCAACTCCTGGCCTAGACGCGTACTTTCAGCCAAACCACGGGTAATGAGCGTTGCCAGCGTGTTCTCCCCTAGCCCCTGGCCAGAAGCCATGCCGCAGGCGAGCGCGATGACGTTCTTCGTCGCACCTCCGATCTCACAGCCGACAACATCAGTGTTCGTGTACGGGCGCAGGTACGACGTCGCACACGCCGCCTGCACGAGCTTCGCACGGTTAATGTCACTGCAGGCGATGACGGTGGCCGCCGGCTGCTCCTCAGCAATCTCGCGGGAAAGGTTTGGCCCACTGAGCACCGCGATTCGGTTCTCCTCTGCACCGGTAACCTCAGCGATGATCTCCGACATTCGCATGTATGTGCCGGTCTCAATACCTTTCGAAATGGACAACAGCGTAGTGTCAGTACGCAGCAGCGGGGCCCACACTTCCAGGTTCTGGCGCATGGTTTGGCTCGGCACAGCAAAAATAGCGATATCGGCAGCCTGCAGTGCCGCTTCCGCGTCAGACGTTGCGAAGACCCCGTCCGGCAGCGCAATCCCCGGCAGGTAATCGGGATTCTCCCGAGTCTCCTGCATGGTCTTCGCCAGCTCGTCCCGGCGTGCCCACAACTGCACCATGTTGCCGGCATCGGCAAACACTTTGGCCAAGGTTGTCCCCCAGGAACCTGCACCCATTACCGCTACGTTTACCACTTGTGCCACCGCCATTCCTGTCTGCATGAACCGTTTCACGCTAGCACTTTTCTACCGCCAATATCCACAATCAGCCCGCTGACCTGTCGCTGCAGCGAAAACCTGCAAAGTGCGTAAAGATAGAAAGTATGTCACGTTCAACGAAGCTCCACGAACAACACAAAGACCAATTCGGAGAAATGTTCATTACCGGACGCCACCAAGAAGTCCCCCGCCATCCGCATCGGGAGTTCAAGAAGACAACGCTCGCTGCGGGTGCCGTGCTGTGGCGTGGCGATCTGGAGCATCCGGATTCTATAGAAGTCGCTTGTATCCACCGCCCACACTACGACGACTGGTCGCTCGCCAAAGGCAAGGTGGATCCGGGCGAGTTCCTCGTTACCACCGCCGTTCGCGAAATTCAGGAGGAAACTGGCTACGAAGTCCGGCTGGGAAAGTTGATTGGCAAAACCGTGTATCCAGTTAAGAACACGACGAAGGTTGTGTACTACTGGACCGGCAAGGTAGTCGGCGGCGAGTTCACTCCTAACAATGAGGTCGACGAGATCCGCTGGCTCAACATCGACCATGCGACGCAGCTGATGAGCTACGAGCTCGACAGGCAAGTATTGCTGAAAGCTGCGAAGCGCTTCGCCACCCCTGCTGACACCAGGATTCTGTACGTGCGCCACGCTCGTGCGAACTACAAGGAGGCCTGGAAGCACGACGATAGTCGTCGGCCGCTCGATAAGAAGGGCAAGCGCCAGGCGAAGGCGCTTGTGCCGCTGCTGCAGGCGTTCGCTCCTGAGTCTCTCTATTCTGCCGAGCCGTTGCGTTGCGAGCAGACACTGATCCCACTTGCGAAGGCACTCGGTAAAGACATCACGATCGACGCCACCTTCGGTGAAATCGCGTGGCAGGAGAACCAGGTAGCTGCCCGCGCAGATTTTGATACGCTCATCAAACGCGGTGGCACACACGTTGTGTGCTCGCAGGGTGGGGTCATCCCTGAGATGATTGCTGCGCTTTCGGCCGACGGTCGTCTGCCGATCGATTCGCCGATCCTGGCGAAGAAGGCGTCGGTATGGGTACTGTCCTTTAACGATGGGCAACTCATCGGCGCCGACTACATGCCATCTCCACTACCGGTGCTCTAAGGACACTTCGCCTAGAAAAAGAAAGGACTGCCCAGTTGCAGCCAGTTACCCAAGAACGAATCGAAGCGGCACTCGATGCGCTTGAATTGCAGTATTTCCGCAGTTCCGAGGACGGCCTCACCCGCACCGCGTTTCCGTCGATCATGTGCTTCTTTGAAGTCAAGGACATCGGATTCAAGATCACCAGCCAGTGGCTTGGAACCGCGAAGATGAATGCAGATAAGAGCAATCTTCGTCTCAGCATCAATGAGTTGAACCGCTCACTGCCCCTCGTTCGTGCACATCCGATTCAGCGCGAGGACGGTGCTCTGGTTGCGCTATTTGAGGCACCGTTTTTCTCCTCCGACGGTTTCAGCGACGAGCAGCTGCAGTCAATGCTGCAGTTTTACTTCTCCATCATGCACTACGCGGTGGAAGCGCTCGACGAAAACTTCGCGCATCTCAAAGACAAGCACCCGTACAAGCAGGAGAAGGAACAGTAAAATGCAACAGCTACAGCCGTTAAGTCTTGATCGTCTTCGCAAGCTGTTTGACCAACGCGGTTGGGAGTACCGGGAGCCTACGCAGTACAACTCTCTCATTACAGCATTTTCCGGTATCGGCTTTGAGATGAAGCTGGTCGATACAAGTCTGCATTTCGTCTCTACTGTCTCAATCGATGCTGTCGACGCAAGTCGTTTCGACGAAGTGCTCACGTGGTGCGAGGACTACAACAACGCCCACGCATTCCCATCGCTCGTCGTAATGAAAGACGAGAAGCGCGATGTCTCCGCTCTGGGCGTTGCGTATGTCATGCCGGGCTATTGGGAGTACAGCGACCAGCAGTTCGCGGACCACGTTTCGTCTGCTATTCACGGCATCACAACGTCGGTCCGCGACTTCTTATCGACGTTCGCGCCTTCGGCTCTCGAACGTCTCGGCACCCCTGCTACCGAGGAGAAGTAGCGGGGTAAAACGGGCGACGCTGCTGTTCGTACTCCTCGATGGCTTGCTCGTTTCGCAGCGTCAGCCCGATATCGTCGAGGCCTTCGCTCAGGCGCCAGCGGGTGTAGTCGTCGACGTCGAACGAGTAGGTACTCTCCCCGACTGTGACGGTGCGGTCCGGCAATGAAACAGTAGCGACAGTGCCTGGTGCCTGCTCGAGCTGCTTCCAGATCAGTTCGATGTCAGACTCCGACATGATGCCAGCTAGAAGGCCCGCCTTGCCCGCGTTGCCTCGGAAGATATCAGCAAACCGTGGGCTAAATACCGCCCGGAACCCGTAGTCCTGCAGAGCCCACACCGCGTGTTCGCGGGAGGAGCCAGTGCCGAAGTCGGGGCCGGCGAACAGCACCGACCCTTCCTTGTATGCCTCGTTGTTCAGCACAAAGTCAGGTTCATTGTTGCGCCAGTTTGAAAACAGGCCATCTTCGAATCCGGTACGGGTCACCCGCTTGAGGTAGCGGGCGGGAATAATCTGGTCGGTGTCCACATTTGACCGCGTCAACGGAACTGCGACGCCACTGTGGGTTGTGAATTTTTCCATGATCGTGTTCAGCTCCTGACTACTGTGCGTTGGCGGTGGAAGGAATGTCTGCGGGTGCGGCGAGGTGGCCGAGTACTGCTGTAGCAGCCGCTACTTCGGGCGAAACTAGGTGTGTGCGACCACCAGGTCCTTGGCGGCCTTCGAAGTTTCGGTTGGACGTCGAAGCGCTGCGCTCTCCAGGGGCAAGCTGGTCGGGGTTCATACCCAGACACATAGAGCAGCCCGCGGTGCGCCACTCAGCGCCGAACTCTTCAAAGATTGTGTGCAGGCCTTCTTCTTCCGCCTGCTGCTTGACCTTGGCAGAGGACGGCACGACCAGCATGCGGGTCCCCTTCGCAATTTTTTGGCCGCGCACAACCTCTGCAGCGGCGCGCAAGTCTTCGATGCGCGCGTTCGTGCACGATCCCAGAAAGACTGTATCAATCTTGATGTCACGCAACGGCGTGCCAGGGGTCAACCCCATGTACTGCAATGCTTTTTCCGCGGCCTGCTTCACGCTGTCGTCTCCGAAGTCCTCAGGGGCAGGAACAGAGGCGCTCAGCGGCAAGCCCTGGCCGGGATTGGTACCCCAGGTGACGAACGGGGTGAGCGTCGAGGCGTCGATCTCTACGACGGTGTCGAACTTCGCGCCGGGGTCAGTTGGCAGCGTCTTCCAGTACGCCACTGCGTCGTCCCAGTCCTTCCCCTTCGGCGCGTAGGGACGTCCCTTAACGTACTCAAATGTCGTCTCATCGGGTGCCACCATGCCGGCACGGGCGCCTGCCTCGATGGACATGTTGCAGATGGTCATGCGCGCTTCCATTGAAAGTTTCCGAATGGCTTCGCCGCGGTATTCGATGATGTGCCCTTGGCCACCGCCAGTACCAATCTTGGCGATGATTGCCAGGATCAAATCTTTCGCACTCACACCAGGTTGCAGCGTTCCACTGACCTCAATCGCCATCGTCTTGAACGGTGCCAGCGGCAGCGTCTGGGTCGCCATGACGTGCTCTACCTCAGAGGTGCCGATACCCATGGCGATCGAACCGAACGCACCGTGCGTCGACGTATGCGAGTCGCCGCACACAATCGTCATGCCGGGCTGGCTAATGCCCAGCTGTGGGCCAACGGTGTGGACGATGCCCTGTTCCTCATCGCCCATTTCGTGCAGCACAACGCCGAACTCTTCACAGTTCTTTCGCAGCGTCGAGACCTGGGTGCGCGAGGTCGGGTCGCTAATTTCTGTCAGCTCGCCAGAAACGATGCCCGTGGTTGGCACGTTGTGGTCTTCGGTGGCAAGGTGCAGCTCTGGGTGGCGCATGCGGCGCCCGTTGAGGCGCAAACCATCAAATGCCTGCGGTGACGTCACCTCGTGCAGGAGTTGAAAATCGATGTAGAGAAGATCAGGCTGACCGTTCTCTCCACGGGTGACCACGTGATCACGCCACACTTTTTCCGCCAGCGTTAATGGCTTTTGGCCCATCTTGCTCCTCCTCAACAGTCGCAACCACCTCCCACCGAGTGAGATGGTAGAATCCATGACGTGAGACAGTATAGCGAAGACTCTGGAATTAAAGTGCTCGATCGCTCGATTTCCATCGTACGAGCGGTCGCAGGCGGCGACAAAACCCTCGCTGAGCTCAGCGAAGCAACCGGACTGCCCCGAGCGACGACTCACCGAATAGCCACTGCACTGGAAGTGCATAACGTCCTAGCAAGGACAGAGGACGGACAATGGACGATCGGCCGCGCACTCTCCCACTTTTCAGGGCACTCCTCCCCCCGTTTGCTCTCTGCCGCCGCACCAATCATGCGCAACCTCGTTGAAGTCACTGGCGAGTCCGTGCAGCTCTACAAGCTCAGCGGAGACACTCGCACCTGCATCGCGGCAGAAAAGCCCGAGAGCGGCCTCACCTACACAGTTCCCGTGGGCTCGCAGCTCTCACTCACCGCAGGCTCAGCTGCCCGTGTGTTCGCCGCCCACTCACTTATCGACGCCTCTCCGTTTCCCTCGCAAGACCTCGAGGCGATCCGTGAAACCGGCCTCGCTGAGTCAATCGCAGAGCGTGAAGTTGGGCTGGCGAGCCTGTCTGCGCCCATCACCAACCCAGACGGATCAGTCATCGCTGTCCTTTCCGTTTCCGGGCCGGCCGAGCGGCTCACCCCCACCCCAATCGAAAAGTGGGGCCCCGAGCTGCATGAGGCGGCTCAGGAGCTCACCGAGGCCCTGCGGTAACCCTTGATTGCTGGCGGCGCTGCCCGCCAGCAACAAGTCCAGCACGCTTCGCTCTCACCGTTCTCATTCCGAGATACACCCAGGCGGCCACAGCACACCCCGACAGAACCGCCGGCAACGGTTGGTGCAGCAACGTATTCGACGTCGTGGCCGCTGCAAACGCTGCGAGGTTTAGCCACACGTCATACACAGGGGCGATGAACTGGTGGTTCAACACATGCAGGGCTGCGATGATCAGCCCGCACGCGAACGTGATGGAGAGCAACACTGTAATCAGCACGTGACCAGCGTACTCCCTATCACTACTTTGTTAGCTCGTGGCGTCCAACGTGAGCTCACGGCCATTTTGGTCCTGAACAGGACGAGCATTCTGGCCGATCAGCGATTCGAATGCTTGCAGTTGCTCAGCTGAGGCAGTTACCGGCTGCGTCATTACGATCCAGCGAACGTTTTCAGAGCAAGGTGGCGTCGTCAAAGAGCCTCCATACGTGATGTACTCATGTGATGCTGGAAGAGCATCCGCGATGTTGATCTCCTCCTGAGAGATATGTGAGGTATCCACGTTCTCTGGCGCATTATCAAGCAGATACTGCACTAGCTCGTTCGGTGCACCTTCCTCAAGCAGAATTCCGAGGACTGTAATGTCACCTGCCGCATTCTTGTGTACAAAGTGGATCTCGCCAGGAAGCTGCTTACCGTCGAACTCGTGCTCTGCAGGAGTGTGCATGTGCAGCTGCGCGAGCTCCAGATCTTCACCGTCGAGAGTTACCTTCTGCGTTGTCGACGGCGTGTACTGCAACGTGTGTCCGTTATTCAGAACTTCACCCGTGCTGGCAGCATATGCAAACTCTATGTCTGCCAAGTCTTCAGGGGTAGCGTCACTCAAGTTGATTGGGCTTTGCTCCTTGCCATTTCCACAGACCTCGAATTCGGTCGAAAGGTCGCCCCAGTGCTCTGGAGCACCGTCTCCTTCGTACCCCCAATGGACCTCACTCGTGGCAGCCGCCTCAGTTGAAGTCGACGGCGCATCCGTCCCGGCTTCAGAGCAGCCTGTCAGCGCTAAAACGCTGGCGCTCATAGCGGCGAGCACAGCATACTGTGTTTTTCTCATTCTATGTTCACGTTCCTTTCATCTTTGAGTTTGGCCTCCGATGATACGTGAATCCCATAGCGTGTAAACTGCATGCCTTTGAGGTACCGAAAAAGAAAAAGCAGCCAGTGCTTGCACTGACTGCCATTTGTACCCCGTACGGGATTTGAACCCGTGTTACCGCCGTGAGAGGGCGACGTCCTAGGCCGCTAGACGAACGGGGCGCGCTCGCTTTTTGCGACTCGTTAACAATAAACGTCGCCCTATGAACTCTCCAAATCTGCAGGCCACGCGCCGCTTTCCCGCAACGCGCCCTCGATGGTTGGCCATGACGCTCGCAGCATATGCTCAAACACTCCCCACGTATGGGTTCCCTCAACGATTTCATGCCACGTCACGTTGAGCCCTTGCTGCTGTGCTGTCTCAGCGAAGTACTTCGAGCATGCATACGAAGTTGCTTCGATTACCATGGGCGCTCCGAGCCTCTTTGACGATGCCTCCTCGTCAATCGCGCCGGGCACGCCCTGTGCAGCCCCCAGCCATAGCGTGGTCCCGCGTAGTCGCTCCAGGTTAAGAATTGGCGAGTGCCGCCACCACGCCCTGTTCGACGACGTCCCCCACATGTTGACCGGGTTCCCCTTGTTCATTGTCACTCCTGACGATGTGTAGATACCGCCGAGCACGCCGGTGGTCGCCGGGCAGCCCGAGTAGGATGCGGCCGCCACGAACCGATCCGGAGCATTCGCGGCGATGTCCAGCGCAGGGCCACCAGACATCGAGATGCCGGCGATGGCGTCGTGCCCGTTGCCGTGGAACTGGGCGTCGATAAGTGGCGGTAACTCACGAGTCATGTAGGTGAGCCACTTGTTCGTACCTGTAGCCGGGTCCTCTCGATACCAGTCGGCCTGCATTGAAGACACTGACCCCTTCGGTGTCACCACATTGACGAGCTTGCCAGCGAAGAACGCTTGATAGTCCGAGGAATTCGCCCAGCTGTAGCCGCCCGCAGCGCCGTCTGCCCCCATCATGAGGTAAAACGTTGGTCGAGGCGCGGTGCCACGCGGCAGCAGCACATCATTCGTCACCTCTCGCTGCATCGACGGCGACCACACCGTGAGTTCCCACAAGTCCCCTTCAACTTGGCGCATAGACCGCAGCTCAGCGGGCGGCGCTTCATGCGCTGGAAACGTTGCTGATGCATCTCCTCTCGACGAACCAGTGGAGCTTCCCGGATACAGCTGGTACATCGATGACCCCAGCTCTCCCCTGCCTAACGCAACCAACACCGCTGCGGGGATGGCGAGCAATGGCACTGCGGAACTCAGGCTGAGAACCGCCAACACCACGCTTGCGGCATCAAGCACGCTCGACCCTGACCGCGAAGGCTCGCCTGTGAAGATCGACGACAGCGGATTGTTCTGGGCTGAACTGGCCTCCGCTTCAGCTGGCGGTACCTGAGCTTGGGCAAGCAGTACTACCACCGAGACTGCTAGGACACAGCGTTTTCGTACAGGGATCGGCATAGGGAAACTGTACCAACCATACTGACGGACCGACCAAGGTAAACAAAGCAAAACAGCCAGTGCAACGCACTGGCTGTTACTTGTACCCCGTACGGGATTTGAACCCGTGTTACCGCCGTGAGAGGGCGACGTCCTAGGCCGCTAGACGAACGGGGCATTAGGACACAGAACCAAAGTTCTGTAGCTGGCCTACCTGGACTCGAACCAAGAATGACGGTACCAGAAACCGTTGTGTTGCCAATTACACCATAGGCCATTGTTTTTCTTCACTCACAAGACTAAACTGTGTCTTTCGTTTTGCCTTGCTCGCTCTGAACAACGATGACTACTATAACCATAAAGCCCAATACGACACAAATCGCCTGGTCATAATAGAAAAAGAGGTATCGCAAACCATGCGATACCTCTTCGACTTCGCCAATGCTCGTTAGGCCCGTTAAGCCTCCGGCGCAGTGTACGGAGTAACCTCACGCGCAGCGCGCAAGCGCGCCATCGTGGACTGCTTACCCAGCAGCTCCATCGACTCGAAGAGTGGTGGAGAAACCTGCTCCCCGGAGATTCCAACACGGAGCGCACCGAACGCAACGCGTGGCTTCAACTCCAGTTCTTCGATCAGCGCGGTGTGCAGAGCCTTCTCAATGGACTCAGTAGTCCAGTCATCTTCAGCAATGGCGTCGAGTGCCGCAATGCCGGCGTCGAGAGGCTGGACAGCAGTGTCCTTGAGGTTCTTCTTCGCCGCTTTCTCGTTGAGGACAAGATCTGCATCCGGAGTAACAAGGAACTTCAGCAGTCCATACGCATCTGACAGGACCTTGATACGGGTCTGAACCAACTCGGCGGCGAGTGCGAACTTGTCAGCCGGGTAGTCGGCTGGGAAGTCGGTGAACTCGGTCAGGTAATCACGCAGGCGCTGTTCGAAGTCCTTTGGCTCAAGCAAGCGGATGTGGTCAGCGTTGATCGCTTCCAGCTTCTTCTGGTCAAAGCGTGCGGGGTTGCCAAGCACATCAGAAACGTCAAATGCCTCAACAAGCTGATCAACGCTGAAGATGTCTTCATCAGAAGACAGCGACCAGCCCAGCAGCGCGAGGTAATTGATCATGCCCTCCGGGATGATGCCGTTGTCGCGGTGATTAAACAGGTTCGATTCCGGATCGCGCTTGGAAAGCTTCTTATTGCCCTGCCCCATCACGAACGGCAGATGCGCAAACTCAGGAGTGAACTCAGCGACGCCGATACGCTGGAGCGCCTCATACAGAGCAAGCTGGCGCGGAGTCGAGGAAAGCAAGTCTTCACCACGCAAGACGTGCGTGACCTGCATCAGCGCGTCATCAACTGGGTTGACCAGCGTGTACAGCGGCGCACCGTTCGAACGTGCAACAACGTAGTCTGGCTGCGTCTGCGACTTGAACGTCACTTCGCCACGCACCAAGTCGTTCCAGGTCCAGTCCTTGTCCGGCATGCGCAGACGCCAAACTGGCTTGCGGCCTTCAGCCTCGTATGCAGCGATCTGTTCTTCAGTCAGGTCGCGGTCGAAGTTGTCGTAGCCAAGCTGGGGGTCGCGCCCTGCCGCCTTGTGCCGCGCCTGAACCTCCTCGTTCGTGGAGTAGGCCGGGTAGACCTCTCCGGCTTCGATCAGCTTGTCCAGGACTTCCTTGTAGATATCCATTCGCTGCGACTGGCGGTAAGGCTCGTGTGGGCCGCCTACCAAAACGCCTTCATCCCAATCCAGGCCCAGCCACTTCAAGGAGTCGATGATTGCCTGGTAGGACTCTTCCGAGTCACGTGCGGCGTCGGTATCTTCAATGCGGAAAATCAGCGTACCGCCACTGTGTCGTGCCTGTGCCCAGTTGAACAAGGCCGTACGCACCATACCGACATGGGGCGTACCTGTTGGAGACGGACAAAATCGGACACGCATCTTTGCTGGTTTATTCATGTGCTTTATCGTAGCGCCCCTGCCCCATCAAGGCGCATATGGCAGGCCCTTAGTACGGGCTACGGGACTGCGCCTAGTAAAATATGACCACATGTGTTCAGCCCGCCCCACCACTGCGCCCGACTTTCTGCTTTCCCGAAGCACCGGTTCAGTGCGCACGCAAGGTGCCAATCAAACGTTCTCAGACGCATGGAAAGCTATCGACGCCCTCGAGTCCGGCGACGTCGAGATGGTGGTAGGCGCCCTCCCATTCGATAAAGACACGCCCGCGGCGCTGACAGTGCCCGAATCCATAGTCCGGGAATCTGGCACGCTCGAGCCTCATCCCTACTATCGAGTCGGCCCAGGCTCAAAGCTGCACGCGTCGCTTATCGACGTCGATCCCACCCCGGAAGAACACCTGCGCCGCGTTGAAGCAGCGGTCTCCACGATCCAGGGGTCCATGTTGGACAAGGTGGTCCTTGCTCGTGCAGTGGACATCGCATTCGATCCACCCGTCGATCCTCGCCTGGTCGCCGCGCGCCTGATTGACCTTTCTTATACCCGCGACGGGTTCATTGCAGACCTCACACCGAGCGGGCGTGTCGGCCACTTCTTCGTGGGCTCATCACCTGAGGTTTTGGTGCGCCGCAAAGGCAATATCGTGAGTTCGTATCCGCTAGCAGGATCAGCTGCCCGTGTCCCACACGACCCTGCGACTGATGAGGCGAATGGTCAGGCACTCTTTGCTTCCGCCAAGGATCGCGACGAGCACGCGTACGTGGTCGAGCACATCCGCGAGATTCTGGCGCCACTGTGTTCCCAACTCGACATTCCAGACGGACCACAACTGGATAAGACTTCAGAAATGTGGCATCTTGCCACCCCAATCCGCGGCGTTCTGAAAGACCCTGCGCCAACAGCGCTCGACCTTGCGCTTCGCCTCTACCCCACCCCAGCTGTTTGCGGTACCCCGCAAACCGCGGCGGAGGCGCTCATCACCACCGCAGAGACCGACCGAGGGTTCTATGCTGGCACCGTCGGCTATACCGACAAGAACGGCGATGGCGAATACATGGTTGCGATCCGCTGCGCGGAGGTCAACGCCGCGGGCACTCAGGCTCGCGCCTGGGCTGGCGGCGGGCTCGTCGCAGATTCCGTCCCGCAAGATGAGCTCGACGAGACCACAGCCAAACTGCGCACCATCATGCGTGCGCTCGGCCTTTAGCCCCAACTAGGCGCGCGCCACCGGGTTAGTCAGCGAGCCGATACCTGGGATCTCAATCTCAATCACGTCGCCCGGGACCATTTCCGCGGTCCCCGCAGGTGAGCCAGTTGCGATGACATCGCCCGGAAGCAACGTGAATGACTCGCTGACCCACTCGACGATTTCGCCGATCGACTTAATCATCTGGTCCGAGTTGGAATCCTGCTTTGTCGCAGTCTCCCCCTCATGTGTGAGGTGCGCCTTGATCGGCAGCGAATCAAAATTGAAGCGCTCAAGATCTGTCTCAATCCATGGCCCTAGCGGAGCGAAGGTATCCATGCCCTTCGCGCGTGCCCACTGCCCATCGGAGAACTGGAGATCGCGCGAGCTGACGTCGTTAATAATGGTGACACCACGCACTACCGACTTCCACTGGTCCGCTTTCACGTTCTTACACGGCACGCCGATGACGAGTGCAAGCTCTCCCTCGAACTCAACGCGGGTAGCGAACTTGGGGATGCGAATTGGCGCGCCGGGACCGACAACTGCTGTCGGCGGTTTGATGAAAATCGTCGGCGGCAAATCATCCGCGGTCTGTTGAAAGACTTCCTTGACGTGGTCCGCATAGTTGCGGCCGACTGCCACAATTTTCGACGGCAACGTCGGTGCAAGCAGCCTCACCTCTTCAAGCTTCCACTCTTTGCCGGTGAACTCAGGGTCGGTGAATGGCGTACCAGCAATAGCACGCGCGGTCGTCGCCGCTTCATCAATGACAGCGAAGGTCATGCCTTCGGGTGTAGCAATTCGTCCAAAACGCATAGGGACGAGCATACAACCCCGAAGGCTGCTCGCACTTTATTGGTAGCTCACGAACCACGGCCGAGGTTGGACGTCGTTGTATGTCTGCTCCGGGCTAAAGGTTGGGGTGTCCTCGTCGATAAAGTTCTTCCACGCCATGAAGTAATCAGGACTCAAACCTTGACGCAGGACGTTCCAGGTATCAAACTTCTGCTCCGGCACGCCATGACCGTCCGCATGGAGCACCCACGCCAATTCCGGCTGGTCAGTTCGGATATTTTCACGATCCGGGTACATATCCAGCCTGAACTGGTGCAGGATGAGCATCTTTTGTGGCAGTTTGTGCTCTCGAACGAGGGCCGCAAGCCAATCAGCAACAGCATTAATCTCGCCCGAAGTTGCCGACCCGATACGGGACAATGGCTGCTCGCCGGGATTCAGCTTCCACTCGGCATCGAGGGCCAACCCCACGTTCGGCCGAAGCAGGAGCTCTTCGTAGAGGCGGGCCTGGTGAAGGAAATCACCCTGACCGGGTTGGAGGTCGAGCACTGCGTAGCCACCAGCCTCAATGATCGCATCGATGTATGGTACGAGGTCCTCGATCGCTGTCTCGTTGGAGTAGTCGCCGTCAGGGCCGGGAGATTGCGAAGCCACCGTGACAATAATCTCGAACGCAGGGATCACCGGCTGCCCGTCCAACGGTTGGTACTGTTGCGCATACGATGTTGCTAGCTGCGCCGCTTCAGCCGGAGGCTGCTCCCCCATAACACCGAGTGCTGGGCCCGACGGGTGCCCGTACAGCGCAATCATGCGCCGTCCGGGAAAGACAAGACCGCCACCTCCAGGTAATTCACCGTGGGTCGCGAGCGTGATCTTGTCCCGGTACATTTCGGTGTTGCCCCATTGCAGTCCAAGGGCGAGCGTGTCTTGCTCCAACACTGTGCGCATAGCGTCTGAGGTGACACGTGGATCCGGGAACTGCAAGACTTCGAGTTCCGCACCTGCTGCACGCGCGGACACGGCGGCTCCAAGCGACGTCTCCTCCGTCACCAGGACCGGTGGCAGTGTGAGTGCCCCAGGTTGCTGTGGCTGCGTAGCCGCAACTGTGGCGATATCACGCTCAGGGTTGTCGCTTTGCAGCGGCTCCACGCCCGCTTCCTCTGATGGCGTGATGACTTCGGTGGCGCCTAGACGTTGAATCTCTACATCAACAGTCTCGTCTGTACCTGGCCAACGCACTAACAAAGGGATGCCACGTTCCAGGGCGATTGCCGCACCAAGCAGTTGCGACTCCCGCTCCTTACCCGCGACAACCACAGCGTCCGACGCTGGATACAACCGCTTCGAAACTTCCGCGCCGGTACCGTCTGGGTCTTGAATAACCTCGGCACCGGACATCTCCAAGGCTTGCGCGCCCTGCGCTCCTTTTTCGGCGTCGCCAGTTGCGCACGCACTCAAGCTTGCCGTTGCGACACCGAGCGCAACGATGACGCTGCCAACACGATGCCGGGTCGAAGCCATCTTCAATGTCTCCCGCCTTTCCTACACGGAGGTCCTGTTTAAATCTGGCCTCAACCCTACGTGGTTACCTCAGCGCGGCAGCAATCCGCTCGCCAACCTCAGTCGTCACTATCTCAGCCCCTTCGCGGCCCGTCACTTCCTTTTCCACGGCCGCTTCAATTTTCTGGGCATTGTCTTCATCGCCGAGGAAGCGCAGCATCATCGCGACGGAGAGAATCATCGCGCACGGGTCGGCGATACCCTGACCTGCAATATCCGGTGCAGAACCGTGGACTGGCTCAAACATCGAAGGCGTGACCTTTGCCGCGTTGATATTGCCCGAGCACGCAAGGCCCACACCACCTGCAACTGCGCCGGCCAAGTCAGTCAAAATATCGCCGAACAGGTTATCCGTCACAATGACGTCGTACTGCGAAGGGTCGCTGACCATGTAAATAGTCGCCGCGTCGATGTGGTGGTAGTTCGTGGTCACCTCTGGGAACTCCTGCGCGACCTCGTCGAAGACTCGCTGCCACAAACCACCAGCGTTGACCAGGACGTTCGTCTTGTGCACAAGAGTCAACTTCTTGCGGCGCTGCTGAGCAAGCTCAAAGGCGTAGCGCACGACGCGCTCAACACCGTAATAGGTGTTTTGAGAAACTTCGGAGGCAACCTCATGCTCGGTACCTTCGCGCAGCGTGCCACCATTGCCGGCATAGAGCCCCTCGGTTCCCTCGCGGACAACTACAAAGTCAATGTCACCCGGCCGTGCCAGCGGCGAGGTCACACTCTTGTACAAGCGCGACGGGCGCAGGTTGACATAGTGATCCAGCTTGAAGCGCAGTGGCAACAGGAGCCCGCGCTCAAGCACACCAGCGGGAACCTTTCGCGGGTCCCCGACTGCGCCGAGCAGGATTGCGTCATGTTCACACAGCGCCTCGAGGTCACCGTCGGTGAGTAGCTCGCCGTTACGCAGGTATCGACGCGCGCCAAGGTCAAAATCCGTGGTCTCTACGTCCGAGCGAACAGCATTCAGAACTTTGAGCCCCTCTGCCATCACTTCAGGGCCGATGCCGTCCCCACCAATAACAGCAACCTTCATTTTTGGGATTCCTTTCTCACCAGACGGACAGTGCGTTTAGTGTAACACTGTCCGCCCGTGAGGGAACCGCCTTTAGGAATCCAAATCGAGCTGGATCGAAGTGGCGTCGATAGACTGCGCGATCTGCTCCTCGAGCTGCTCTGGAACTTCCTTATCCACGCGCAGGATGAGCACTGCACCGTCGCCCTTCGTGGTGCGAGTCAGCGCGGCAGCATCGATATTGATATCGTGCGCACCAAGCTGCGAACCCACCTTTCCGAGCGCTCCAGGGACATCGGTGTAGCGGAAGAACAAGTTGCGGCCTTCCGCACGCATGTCTACACCGCGACCATTGATGCGAACGATCTTCTCAACGCCCTCCAGGCTCGTCAGCGCGCCAGTCACCGTAGCGGTCTGCCCTTCTGCCCCAACGGCCTGGACCTCGAGCGCGCTGCGGTGCGTCAGTGCTTCAGTCTCTGTCTCGACCGTATAGCTCAATCCGCGGGCCTCAGCGATAGCAGGTGCGTTCACAAACGTCACAGGCTCATCGACGATGCCCGAGAACAGACCGCGCACAGCAGACAGGCCCAACAGGTTGACTTCCTCCGTGGACAGCTCACCGCGAGCCGTCACCTTCAGCGATACCGGAGCCTCTTCCAGTAGCTTGCCTGCAAGCAGCCCAAGCTTGCGCGACAAGTCGAGCCAACGAGCTACCTCCTCGCCCGCGTTGCCACCAGCAACGTTGACAGCATCAGCGACGAACTCGCCGGCCAGTGCCTTCAACACAGAATCCGCAACGTCAGTACCCGCGCGGTCCTGCGCCTCAGCCGTAGATGCGCCAAGGTGCGGCGTTACGACGACCTCTTCGAGTTCGAACAGCGGCGAATCCGTGCACGGCTCGGTTGCATACACGTCGAAACCTGCACCACGAATGTGGCCAGACTTGATGGCGTCAGCAAGCGCCTGCTCATCAACGAGGCCACCGCGGGCCGCATTGATAATGATCTGTCCCGGCTTGGCCTTAGAAAGCAGCTCCGCATTGAACATGCCTGCAGTTTCTTTCGTCTTCGGCAAGTGGATCGTCACAAAATCTGCACGAGCCATCAGCTCCTCGAGCTCGACGAGCTCGACACCCATCTGCGCTGCACTCGCAGGGTTCGCGTAAGGGTCGTATGCGACGATCGTGGTTTCGAACGCAGACAGACGGTGCGCGAACAGCTGGCCAATGTGCCCGAAGCCGACAATGCCTACGGTCTTGCCGAAGATCTCGGTGCCTTTAAACGCCGAACGCTTCCACTCACCATTACGCAGCGTGGAATCAGCTGCCGGAATCTGGCGAGCGGTAGAAAGCAGCAGTGCGATTGCGTGCTCACAGGCTGAGTGAATATTCGAGGTCGGGGCGTTAGCAACCATCACACCGTGCTCGGTTGCCGCCGGAATATCAACGTTGTCAAGACCAACACCAGCGCGGCCGATAATCTTAAGGTTTGCACCTGCTTCGATCACCTCACGATCGACCGTCGTTGCGGAGCGAACAAGCAGTGCGTCCGCGGCGGGGACTGCCGCGAGCAGCGCCTCACGGTTTGGGCCATCTACCCACTGGACTTCCACCGCGTCGCCAAGTGCGTCAACGGTTGACTGGGAAAGTTTATCGGCGATGAGGACAACAGGTTTCGACATAAGAATGGGGTCTCCTGAGAATCAAACAGAGTGGATACCCCGAACACCTTAATAGGTCAGTTACCGGTTGTCCTGCGGTTAGCCTGATACTTTTCTTCCGCTTGCGAAATCCTGCGCGATAGCTCGTCGCTGGTCCCGAAATCGGTTCCAAGTGCAACGAGCGGGCCGTCCGCTAACCCTGCAAGAGCAAATAGTGTTTCAAAGGATGCTCTCGGGTCCGGCTCATCCACGAAGACAACCTTCGCCCCAAAGCTGCGCGCATTCGCAATCGCGGCAATCGAAGTATTCGCCGTCGCCACAACCAACGGAGCCATATCGGCATCCCTGCGGGAGAGAATCGGGAATGGTCTTGCCTGCGCCCCCTTCATCACGGCAGGGTCCGCCCATGCGGCTCTCAGCCAGGTCGGCTCACGCGAGCGCAACTTCGCCACTTCCTGCGCAGCAGACTCGGGTGAGGATATCAATCGTTCCTCAAACATCAGCGACGTCATCGGGCCTAAAGCTCCCCGCCCACCCGGGTCGCGGTACACACGCATCCGTCCAGTGGTTTGCGCCAGTGACACATCACCAACCGTAAGCACCGTATAGGTATGTAAACGCTCGGTTTCTTGCAGAATCTCGTTGTGTCGGTTCGGGTCGTAGACCAACATCGGGGCGTGGGCAACAACGGCGATTGAGGCAGCTCGCAGCTGTGCTTCTACTGAAGGATCCGACACCACTAGCGTCTCGGAAGCACGGAAGAAATACTGCAACGATGCAAGCCCCGTCCGGTCTGCTAACACGACAGGATGCTGCTCAAACATCGCTGATACATGGCGCGACTGGTTGACTTTCCTCGCCTCGCCCAGCGGGCCTAATTGTTGCTCTGGCGAGCAAGCAACAAGCAGCGTTGCCACGCACAACAATGCGAGGCAACGCTGCCGTATCCCAACCTGCTTAATCCTCTTCGCCTTCCGGCTCTTCCTGCTCAACTTCTGGCGCCTCAAACTCAGGCTCTTCAGCAGCTGGTGCAGGTTCTACTTCTGGCTCGGGCTCTTCAGAGAAATCAACCTCTGACTCGAGTGGGCCATCAATATCGCGGATCACGGCCTTATCAAGCGCATACTCGACAATCCCGACGAAACGTTCGCGACGATCCGCCAAGAACTCCGTCCACTGAGAGTTCAGCAAGAAGATTGGCGTCATCTCATGACCTTCGAGGACTTCATCAAACTCGTCGTCGTCCATCAGCGACTTCGACTGCAGGCGCGGAATGTAGCGCTTCGGCTGATTGTCCTCAATCAGCACATCCGTGCGCTTGCCCATCGGCGTGCGGTTGAGCACCGACTGTGCAACGACTGGGTCAGCACCAATGTCATCACAAAACGCAGGTGGGAACACAGTGTTGAAGTACGGCTGCAGCTCCGCAAATGTCTCCCGGTTGAACGGCTTTCCTGTCCTCCAGTCGAGCGCGCCGCGTGCCATCAGCAGTGCGTACAGTCCGCGGTAGACACCGCTTTCCTCCGTCGCCGTAAGCAAACGAGACTCCGAGAACGTGGCGTCCGACACTGTACGTGGCGTCGCGTCAGTCTCTTGCAGCACCCACGGGGTGACCTCGGTAACGTCGAGGCCCGCACGGATCGTCGGTGCGTGCGCACCGTAGAGCTCTCCGAACACACCCGACCAGTACCAGCGGTTGAGACGGTCCTTCGACTCCTGGCTTCGGTCCCACTGCGGGTGCTCTGCCAAACGCGCCAAAATCGTAGCCAGCGGAACAATCTGCGAGGTGTACGGGACCTGATCCACGCTGAGAATACAACGCTCAGCCATAAACTCAGCCGCCGCCTTAAACGCATCCGCCATTTCTTGCGCATGCTGGCGGTAGTCATCGAGGGAAAGGTTCAAGATGTCGCCGCGGTGTCCAACAGCGTGTCCATGCCGACTCGTCAGCAAAAGTGACATCGCACGGAGGAATTCAATGCGCCCAATGTCATCCAAAGCTGGGTACTCGCGCAACTGCTTTTCGACGCCCCGCCAATGCTCAGCAAGCAAAAAGTCAGGATCTTGCGTAGCAAACATGGCCGTCAGCAACTCGAAAACATCCATCTGGACACCCGCCGAGTTTGCGTGGGCGAAGATTTGGCCAACGCCAATCTGCGAGGTCTCCCGGTCAATGCGGATCACTGGAACATCGTAGGCCGGCATCCAGCGCATGACTTCGTTCAGGAAGAGCTTGACCGCGTCGCGCATTTCATGATCCTCGGCATCCGCCGCCATGTCTAAAAGCAGGTCATTGCCCTCTTTCCAGAGCAACAGCGACACCGGCACGACACCGTGCTTCAGCATGTCCTCCCGGTTCCGGATGCCCTCCGGAATATCCGGTCCAAAGTGCGAACGGATCTGGCCTTCTTCGTCAACAGCGAAGACTGCTTCAACCGGCATTGGATCGGCAGAGACGGCCATCCGCACATCCACAAAGAACTGGCGGTGAATGCGTCGACCAAGGAAGTCTACGGTCGGGACGATGCCGTCGCCCTTAAATGCGTGGTACAGCGAAGTGAGGCGCTGCTGGCCGTCGAGAAGCAACAGCCCCGGTTGCGGTTCCTTGACGCTCGGCTCGAGCCCTTCGAGCGGGCGCGGGCGAAATCGCATCGGTGTCCCGCGTGTATCCAACGCGAGGAACGAGCCGATTGGATAGCCGCGCAAGACTGAGGTAACCAGGGTGCGAATGCGGTCAACATCCCAGATATACTCGCGCTGAAAATCGGGTAGCTGCAGCTCTCCGCGCTCAGCCCGCGCGAAGAGATCCTTGAGTGAATAGCTTGGCGTAGTAAAACCCATAAGTCATACTTTAGAACAGAATCAACAAACATTCTCGTGGCCGCGGTGTTCGGGCAGCTCCACCTGGATCGTGGAATGCTCAATCCCCAGCTCACGCAACACTTCTTGGGCGTCGTCGAGAACACGGGCTCCTTGCTCACCAGGGTGCTTAACCACGTGAACCGTCGCCAATACGGACACCCCATCGAGCGACCACAGGTGCAAGTCATGGATATCCACCACACCGGCAATTGCTCGCAGGGCCGGCTCGACACTCTCAACATCGAATCCTGGAGGGACCTGCTCCAGTAGCACCTGGAGGGAGTGACGGAGCAGCGACCACGCCCGTGGCAACACCAACGCCGCGATCAGGAAGGAAGCGATAACGTCCGGCAGCTGGCTGCCAGTAAAAGCAATCACCGCACCGGCGACGAGCACCGCAACCGAACCGAGCATGTCCACAAGTACGTGCAAAAACGCGCCCTCAACGTTGACGGAGTTTTCCCTTTGGCTATGCAGCACCCACGCAGATACCGCGTTTGCGACCAAGCCAATGAGGGCGATCACCATCATCGGTGCCGTGTCAATCTCAGTAGGTGCAGAGATTCGACGAATGGCCTGCACCACGATCCAGACAGAAATCACAAGCACCGTCAGCGCGTTGGTCGCCGCGGCCAGTACTTCAACGCGCCGATATCCATACGTGGCCTTCATCGAGGCTGCCCGCTTCCCTATCACCACGGCGATCACCGCAATGATCAGTCCAGCAGCGTCCGACAGCATGTGCATGGCATCGGCCATCAGCGCCATCGAACCGGTGAGCCAGCCACCGATCAATTCTGCGAAAAAGACCACGCTGGTGACTCCCAGCGCGATCAGCAGGGCACGCAGTGGCGCGTCGCCGACGTGATCGTGGTCGTGAGTGTGAGCGTGGTCCTGGCTATGCGACATGCCGTGATTCTAATCCACCTTTGAATATCTGTAAAGCGGGCAACTTCGGAAGCAATCAGAACGATTTTTGCTAGCCTGGACCAAAAAGAAAGGAAACACGTGACTCAGCAACCACACGAAACCCCAAACAACCCCCCACTCGAGATACCAGAGGAGCGACGCCACCTTCCCGCTCCATCCGAGCCAACTCCGCAGAACGGCGGTTGGTGGAAGTGGCTCCTTGGCATCCTCGTCTTCCTCCTTCTCGCATGGCTACTGTGGTCCCTGTTCGCCGGCGGCCAAAGTGAAGAAGAATTCAACAACAACCAGCCCAGCGTGACGGCAACTGAAACCGTCGATATCACCACCACGATGACAGAAGACACCACGGAAACGGTTGAGCCTGCTACCGAGACGAACACTGACGCTTCCGAACCGACAGTGCCGGAAGAAGTCACTACCACAGTGAATCTCGACGAAGTCCTTAGCGACGCACCCGAATCCGAGACGGCACCAGCGCAATAGCGCAAAGCACAAACAAAACTGGGAGCGGCCCTTCTGTTGGGTCGCTCCCAGTTTTTACGTTATGAGAAAGCCTAGGCGGTCTCATTCAGCGGGTTCTGCACCCAGCTCATCATCGAGCGCAGTTCCTTGCCGGTCTTCTCAATCGGGTGCGAGGAGACCTTGGCGCGCAGGTCCTCCAGCTCCTTGTTACCGTTCTTCACGTTCTCAACGAGGCGCTTGGTAAAGGTGCCATCCTGGATATCACGCAGCACGTCACGCATGCGGTCCTTAACGCCCTCGTCGATGAGGCGCGGACCAGACAGGTAGCCACCGAACTCTGCGGTATCGGAGATGGAGTAGTTCATGTTCGCCATGCCGCCTTCGTAGATCAGATCCACGATCAGCTTCATCTCGTGCAGGCACTCGAAGTACGCCATTTCTGGCTCGTAACCAGCCTCGACGAGGACATCGAAGCCCGTCATGATGAGATCCTCCAGGCCACCGCACAGAACGGCCTGCTCTCCGAACAGGTCGGTGACGGTTTCAGCTTCGAAGGTCGTCGGGATGACACCGGCACGAGCACCACCGATTGCTGCAGCGTACGAGAGTGCCAGGTCGCGGCCATTGCCCTCCGGGTCCTGCTCGACAGCAATCAGGCACGGCACGCCCTTGCCTTCTGTAAACGTACGACGCACCAAGTGGCCCGGGCCCTTCGGCGCAACCATGCCCACGATGATGTCGTCCGCTGGTTCAATCAGGTTGAAGTGGATGTTCAGGCCGTGACCGAAGAACAGGGCGTCGCCAGCCTTCAGGTTTGGCTCAATATCGTTGCGGAAGATTTCTGCCTGGGAAGTATCCGGTGCCAGCAACATGATGACGTCCGCCCATGCGGAAGCATCAGCGTTGCTCTTGACCTCGAAGCCAGCCTCCTTGGCCTTTTCCGCGCTCTTCGAGCCCTCACGCAGGCCGATCACAACATCGACGCCGGATTCACGCAAGTTCTGCGCGTGCGCGTGGCCCTGCGATCCATAGCCGATTACTGCAACTTTCTTTCCCTGGATGATGGACAGGTCTGCATCCTGGTCGTAAAAAACTTCAATAGCCATGAGTCGGCTCACCTTTCTTTATGCGTATGGAGAAATATATCGGAGTTAATAGCGTCGCGCTTAGGATTGCGATGCCATTGTTTCGGCGCCGCGCGAAAGCGCGACATCACCGGAACTCGCAAGCTCGCGAATTCCGAAAGGCTCGAGTACTTCAAGCAACGCCCGCAGCTTTGCGGGCGTGCCCGTCGCTTCAATCACGAGGGACTCGGGCGAGACGTCGACGACACGTGCGCGGAAGATGTTCGCGGCATCCACAACCTGCGGCCTGTTACTGTTGTCCGCGCTCACCTTGACCAGCATCATCGATCGGGCGACGGTGGCGTCGTCGTCAAGCCTCTGGACTTTAATAACCTGGACGAGCTTGTTGAGCTGCTTCTGGATCTGCCCAACGGAGTACTCGCTCGCATCGACCACGATGGTCAGCCGATTGATGCCTTCGGTCTCAGTGCTTGCCGACACAAGCGAGACCATGTTGTAGCCACGGCGCGTAAACAGAGCGGATACGCGCGTAATGATGCCATCAACATCCTGCACAAGCACCGACAGCCTATGCCGAGTGATTGTTTGCACTGGTGCCATCTTATTTCGCTCCCTCTGTTTCATCTTCGAGTGTCGTCAACACTTCGTGAATTGCTTCTGGGGTTTCCGCAGCGGATTCCTCCATGTCGAAGAACGGCCGCATCCCGAGCGCGTACTGCATGTCTGAGTTCGAAGCGCCCGCAGCGACCATCGGCCAAACCTGTGCGTCCTCGCCGACGATGAACTCAACTACGACCGGCCGATCATTGATACCGCGCGCCCACTCAATCGCGGGGACGACGTCCTCTTCCTTCGTGACGCGAACAGCCTGCGCCCCGAGTGCCTCAGAGAGCTTCACAAAGTCAGGGACGTATGCCTCTTCCCCACCGAGCTTGGTGTGCGAGTAGTTGCCTTCATAGAACAACGTTTGCCACTGGCGGACCATGCCGAGGTTGCCGTTGTTAATCAGGCAGACCTTGATTGGCAAGCCCTCCATCGCCGCGGTGGTGATCTCCTGGTTCGTCATCTGGAAACAACCATCACCGTCGACGGCCCATACCTCTTTATCGGGCATCGCAGCCTTCGCACCCATAGCGGCTGGCACCGCATACCCCATGGTGCCGGCGCCGCCGGAGCTCAACCAGTGACGAGGTTTATCGAAGTCCAGGAACTGCGCTGACCACATCTGGTGCTGGCCAACGCCGGACGCGTAAATCGCATCCTTTCCGACGGTCTTCGACAGCATCTCGATCACAAACTGCGGAGAAAGCTTCCCATCGTCTTGCTTGTCGTACCCACGCGGGAACCGCTCCTGGAGATCCTGAAGCCGCTCCATCCAGGCGTCTATCTTCGGCGCCGGAGTATTCGGCGAGCCTGTAAACGCTGCAGTGAGCTGAGCAAGCACCTTCTTCGCATCACCGACGATCGGCACATCAACTGGACGAATCTTCCCGATCTCCGCCGGGTCGATGTCAGCGTGAATCGTGTCTGCGTGAGGCGCGAAGGTGTCAACGTCACCGGTCACGCGGTCATCAAACCTGGTTCCGATTGCGATCAGGAGATCCGCTTCCTGCAGGGCACCAACCGCCGGCACGGTGCCGTGCATGCCAGGCATGCCCATGTAGCACGGATGGTCCTGCGGGAATGCGCCCAACGCCATCAAGGTAGTCACCACTGGGATGCCAGTGGCCTCGACAAGCTCAAGCAGCTCCTTGTTCGCAGCAGACTTGACGACGCCACCACCGATATATAACACCGGCCGCTTCGCCTGCGAGATTCGCTCCGCAGCCTTCATTACCTGTTCGCTGAGCGGCTCGTCAGCGGGAACATACCCAGTCTCGAGCAGTTTCGGCGGCCACGAGAACTCCATGAGCTGTGCCTGAACATCCTTCGGGATGTCCACAAGCACCGGACCCGGACGGCCACTAGATGCGATGTGGAATGCAGTTGCAATCACACTCGGGATCTCGTTGACGTCCGTGACCATGATGTTGTGCTTAGTGATTGGCATCGTAATGCCACGAATATCCGCCTCTTGGAACGCGTCGGTTCCGATCATTGACGAACCTACCTGGCCGGTGATGGCAACAATCGGGACCGAGTCCAGATAAGCGTCACCGATCGGTGTGACAAGGTTTGTGGCCCCCGGCCCGGAAGTGGCGATGCACACGCCAACCTTTCCAGAAGCAACCGCGTACCCTTCTGCGGCGTGGCCTGCACCTTGCTCATGGCGAACCAGCACATGCCGCAGCTTCTCTGCTGCGAACAGTGCGTCGTAAAGAGGAAGCACCGCGCCACCGGGGAGGCCAAAGACAATCTCGGTACCTAGCTCCTCAAGACTGCGAACGACAGCGTCGGCTCCGGTGATCAGCGGCGCGGTGCGCTCATCACCAGGCTGCGTCGATGCATTCGTCGGGGGCTTGTGTGAAGCAACCACGATGTCGAGCTCCTTAGTGTTTCAAATAACAACAACCATCGAATCAGATCTAAAACAAAAGCCCCCGACCAAGCCGTGTGGCTGTCGAGGGCGCTTGAGTTCGCGACTGACTAGGCAAGCAGTCCGCTACGGCAAGCGCCGGTGCGGAATAAGAATGACTAGTACGTGCGAAATGATCATGAGTTGAATCATACACATTCCACAGGGGAATGTGAGGGATTTGGATTATTATTCAAAAACTATGCCGATGTCATACATTGCCGAACAGATTTGGCGCTGGTTCGCGGAGACGGGGATCAACCTCGCTCTCCTGCTCACACTCGCATTTTTAGTGCCACGAGCTGGCCGTTTCCTGAACCGTCACGCTGAGCGGCAGGTCAAAGAGTCTGGTGAGACGGACGAATCGAAGGGCCGCCTAGCAATCGTGGGCGTCGGTGTATACATCGCCCAGATGGTTGCCTACTTCTTGATTTTCGTCTTTGCACTGCAACAACTCGGCTTTTCACTCGCCGGTGCCGCCATCCCCGCAACGGTTGTATCGGCAGCCATCGGTTTTGGCGCACAGAACATCATCGCGGATTTCCTGGCGGGTTTCTTCATCCTCAGCGAAAAGCAATTTGGTGTGGGCGACTACGTCGCATTTCAGGGCAATGGGATTGACGTCTCCGGAGAGGTCATCCAGATTACAATGCGCGCAACTCAAATCCGGACCATCGAGCAATCGACCATCTCTATTCCGAACTCGACGGCACGCATATGCATCAACCAATCCAACTACTGGTCCAGCGCGGTCGTCGTCATTCCTGTCCCACTGCTCGGTTCAACGTCTGCGGAAGAGGCGTTGAAGAGGACCCTCACCGCGGCGCAGCGCGCGATTGCGCAACCCGACATTGCCGACGCCACCATCGACGAGGTCGAAGTACAACCCGCAGTAGCGGTAAACGCCCCCGCAACTGTCGGAAGCTCATGGACCGTGGATATGCGCGTGATGGTTCGCACTCAACCATTGATGCAGTGGAAGGTGGAGCGCGCAATCCGCATGGCGATCCTCGACGAGTTTTGGAACGAGTACGGCGCGGCAACAACATTCGAGGGCGCACTGGTGCAAGGTTTGGAACAACCGACCAGGCACTTTGATGTGCAAACGCCCACAGAGCGTATTCCAGAGTCCTTTCCTCAGACGCAGAAGCTGCCCGCGACAGACCCAGTGCCCCAAGATCCGGCAGCAGTTGATGACTTGACGATTACTGATGACGACGCACCTGAACCGAAGCGCGTATTCCGCGGAATTATGCGTATGTCCACAGCGTTCCTCCTCGCGGGGTTCGCGATTCTGCTCATTGTCCGCGGCCTCATGTTGCAACCCGCGGAGGAAAGCAACGCAAATTCCGGTGTTTGGGCGCCGCCTGCCCGACCAGTTGCATCCACGAGCGCCCCCATGCCTGCCACCCAAGAAGAGATCCCTACGTCCGACGTCACCACTACTATTCCAACAGCCACACCAACCACCGAAGCAACCACGCCTTCATCCACAACGACCGAGTCGGAATCATCTGATTGGACGTCCGAAACATCTACATACGAACCACCGGAACCGGCAGCCACGCCAGCTACTCAGGAAGAGACGGCGACGGACGAAGTGGACGTCGATAAAGAGCAACTCCCGCAGCCGTAACAAGATTGGCTAGCATAACTTGCATGACTGACTCGCCCACCACCTTTCGCCCTAGCAAACAACACGTCATTGCGGTTGTCCTCATGACAGGCATCGCGTTGATCGGAATTTCCTGGGCTCCGCTCATTCTTGGCTGGCTGCTGCTCATTCCGCTCGCGTGGTTGCTCTGGATCTTCACCGCCTCCACCACGATCAGCGAACGCGGCATTGCTCTGCGGTACATGGTGAAGCCAAACGTGACCATCGCCTGGTCTGACCTGGCGGGAATTGCATTTCAGGGCGCGAAGGCGAAGGCCACAACTCTTGACGGGGCATCGCACACCATGCCCGGCGTGACCTTTAGTATGCTACCGGAACTTGCAGAAGCTTCCCGGGGCCGAATCACGGACGTCATCACGCAGGCGCAGGAAGCCGCCGACGGAAAATATGAAATCATCAACAAAGACGGCAATAAAGTATTAATGTCGCGAGAAGCCTACGACGAATACGTCAAGGCACACCCTGATCTGCCCGGGCCACGGCCCGAGCCCGCGCCACGTACAAAGGAGTAAGCCGTGATCCCTCTCCGCTCACGAGTCACAACCATTGGCCGCCAAGCTGCAGGCGCACGTGCACTATGGCGAGCAACCGGTACAGAAGAAAATGAGTTCGGCAAGCCGATTGTTGCCATCGTCAACTCATACACGCAGTTCGTTCCTGGCCACGTGCACCTCAAAGAGGTAGGGGAAATTGTTGCGGAAGCTGTACGCGCCGCCGGCGGTGTGCCGAAAGAATTCAACACCATCGCCGTCGACGACGGTATCGCCATGGGTCATTCCGGTATGCTCTACTCCCTGCCCAGCCGCGAGATCATCGCGGATTCGGTGGAGTACATGGTCAACGCCCACACCGTCGACGCAATGGTATGCATCTCCAACTGTGACAAGATCACACCGGGCATGCTGAATGCTTCTTTGCGGCTCAACATCCCTACGGTTTTCGTCTCCGGCGGCCCGATGGAATCAGGCAAGCCAATTAACGTTGGTGGCGTCGAAAAGCCAGCCTCCGACCTTGTTGACGCCATCGCGCTTTCCGCAAACGATGCTGTCTCCGATAACGAACTCGATGCCATCGTCGAAGGCGCCTGCCCTACCTGTGGATCGTGCTCCGGCATGTTCACCGCTAACTCCATGAACTGCCTTACCGAAGCGCTCGGCCTTTCACTGCCTGGCAACGGCACCACTCTGGCCACGCACACAGCGCGCCGTGAGCTGTTCGAAAAAGCTGGCGCCACCATCGTTGACCTGTGCAACCGCTACTACGGAGAGGGCGACACCTCAGTGTTGCCGCGCGAGATCGCAACCGTGCACGCGTTCCGCAACGCAATGGCCCTCGACATGGCCATGGGTGGATCGACGAACACGATTCTGCACATCCTTGCGGCCGCGCAAGAGGGCGAGGTGAACTTCTCACTCGCGGATATCGACGACCTGTCCCACCACATCCCGTGCCTGTCAAAGGTTGCTCCAAACGGCACAGCCCACGTCGAAGATGTCCACCGCGCCGGAGGCATCCCAGCAATCCTCGGCGAGCTCCACCGCGGCGGACTGCTACACGAGGACGTGCACTCAATTGTCTACGACTCCCTCCACGAGTGGCTCAAGGACTGGGATATCCGTGGCACCGGCGCATGTGAAGAAGCCATCGAACTCTTCCACGCCGCGCCGGGTGGCAAGCGAACCACGCAGGCATGCTCGCAGTCAGCGCGGTGGCCGAGCCTGGATACCGATGCCATCCGTGGCGTGATCCACGATGTCGACCACCCGTTTACTTCTGACGGCGGCTTGGTCGTCCTGCGTGGCAACCTTGCTCCGGACGGCGCGATCCTCAAAACTGCAGGTGTTGAAGAAGGTCTCTGGGAGTTCTCGGGACCGGCGCATGTTGTGGACTCGCAAGAGCAGGCGGTGTCGATGATCTTGGCACACGAAGTACTTGAGGGCGAGGTTGTCGTGATCCGCTACGAAGGACCCGCGGGTGGGCCAGGCATGCAGGAGATGCTTCACCCCACTTCCTTCTTGAAGGGTGCCGGACTGGGCACGAAGTGCGCCCTGATTACCGACGGCCGATTCTCCGGCGGCACGTCAGGACTTTCCATCGGACACATCTCACCCGAGGCTGCCCACGGTGGCCTCATCGGCCTGATCGAAAACGGCGATACCGTTTCGATCTCAGTATCTCGGCGCGAGCTCACCCTCGATGTCGACGAAGACGTCCTGGAAAAGCGCCGTGAAGCAATGGAAGCCTCTGAGCACCCGTGGACACCAAATCGTGTCCGCGAAGTGTCGAAGGCTCTCAAGGTGTACGCAAAGATGGCAACATCCGCCGACAAGGGCGCCGTCCGCCAGCTCGACTAGCGGGCAGTCCTGGTTAGGCGAGCGGGTTTACCCCGGCGCCGAACCACCACAGCGCACCAGCTGCGGCTAGCCCAAGGACTGCGAAAATCCAGGAGCTTGCCAGTGGTCGGCGCGCCCACGAGCGGGTCGCGTCGACGCCGTACAGGCCAGGGCCAGCAAACTGCAGCGCGAGCACCACACCGAAAAGCACTGCTGCCAAGACTGTTGCTGGTTCCCACTCGAACACGTTCAGACCAACTCCGCTCACAACAATGCTGTGTAAAACGGCAAAGCCAGTAACTGCGATGCCCACCATCGCTGCAGCTGGCGTCAACAGCCCTAGCAGCAAGAAAACACCTGCGGCGAGCTGCAACGTCGGCAGGATGATAGCCAGGCCGTCGGTAAAAGCGTAGCCCTGCGCAGCAAATTCTGCTTCCAGCCCACCGATACCAGCCGAATCGCCTAGACGGAAGAACACCGCAATCGCTTGCAGGATGAGCGCGAGCCCGATGGTAAGGCGCGCAATCAGCAAGCCAAAGTCGAGCGTACCGCGCTTTGCGTGCTCAACCTTCTCCTCTTCCAGGTCAGAGTCAGCGGCAACATCTGGTTGCGCATAGGTCGTCGGCACCGAATCGAGCGTGTTGTTGGCAACAACCGTTTCGGTCGCCGGTGTGGCATCGAAGCCGCCCGGAGCGTCGGCGTTTGGAAACACCTCAGTGGGAGCAGCCTTCCCCGTCATCGAATAGATTCCCTGAGCCGAGTCGCCTCGAGCCGATCCCTGAAACTCAGGAATGCCTTCGAGTCCACTTACATCCTCGGGTGTAGCATCGCGCAAGTTTTTATCAGTCATGCCTAGCAATCTAGAACAAATCTGCCCGATTACGAGGCTGTACGTCGGCGCGCCACAAAACTTCTTGCGCTAAGAGACGCCACCTTCGGTCAAACGTAGCCCCGGAAGCTGGGACTCTGAACAAAATTAGGTTGAAATCTGTTGTAGTTACTAACATCTCATCACATGCATCGATTCAGTTGGCTTGATGAACACGACACTGAAATTTGGCTCACTATGTGGGCAATGATCTCGTGGATCCCTGCCCGCCTTGACGAAGCACTCAAGGCCAATGAAAGCATGAATCTGTCTGACTACCTTGCACTGGTAGAGATCGCACAAGCTGACGATCAGAAGATCACGATGAGCCAACTCGCGAAGGCAACACAGATGTCTGCATCACGCTTGTCCCATATCGTCGCACGTTTGGAGAGACGTGGGCTCGTGGCGCGAAGCCAAGACTCGACGGACCGCCGCACCAACATCGCCACGCTCACCAAAGACGGCGTCGAATTCATCGTGCGGTCCACGCCCGGTTACCTTCAGAAGCTCCGCGAGCTCGTATTCGATTCCATTACGCCGGAAGAGGCCGACCAACTCAACCGAATCATGAAGAAGATCGTCGCCAAGGCAGGACCAGACCATTAGGGCACGAGCCTAGCCAAGGTAACAGTTCCGTAACGCTTTGGCGTGCATCTCATTCTTTTTGACGCCAGCTTCTCCCTCCACACGTCCCCTCACCTCCCCCGTCTGATCACCTGGCAACTTCTCCCTTACTACCAGGCGGTTTATTCGATAGTCACGACCCACGCCCGCCAAGACCGAACGCTTATCAGCGCCACCCCCAGAGCCTTTAACACTACTGTTCCGTCCGTTTTGTGGTGTGCGCTGGAGAAATGCCTTTGATACCATCAACTCCCGTTCGGTGGACGTTGCAATAACGCCACCGCTAAGTTTTTATATCGATTTCTACATATTCAATAGGGACAAAGTTTTATGCGTAAATCTATCCGTGTGGCGCTCGCGTTCGTAGGGTTGCTCGTCGGAGCTGGCTTCGCATCCGGCCAGGAAGTGATTCAGTACTTCCTCGCGTACGGCTACTGGGGCCTTGTCGGCTCGATTGTTGCTGGCATCATTATCGTCGTCGTTGGCTCGACGCTCTTCCAGTTGGGTTCTTTCTACCTCGCTGACGACCACAGCGCCGTCTTTAAGAACGTATCAAAGCCACTTGTATCGAAATTTATGGACGTCGCCACGATGTTCACCCTTTTTGCGATCGGCTTCGTCATGGTCGCCGGTGCAGGCTCGAACCTTGACCAACAGTTCGGGCTCCCAACTTGGGTGGGCGCGGCCATCATGACCGTCCTGCTTGTCCTTTCAGGGTTCCTGGACGTCGACAAGCTCACGAACGTCATTTCCATCATCACGCCATTTCTTATCGTCGCGGTGATCGTGGCGCTGATGATCACGCTGGTGCACATGCCAGACAACATCAGCCAAATCAACGAGCTCTCCATGCAGAACGCACCTGCTACAGGTGTGGGCAACAACTGGTTGCTCTCCGCTGTCAACTACGCAACGCTTTGCATCATCATGGCTGTTTCGATGATCCTCGTCATTGCGGGCTCGCAGCTCAACCCTCGCGAAGCCGGCATTGGCGGATTGCTTGGCGGGTTCATCTTTGCGGCCCTACTGGTCATCCTGAATTTCATCATTTTCATGAACATGGAAGGCGTCTACGGCGCCGACTTCCCACTGCTCATGGTGTTTGACAACATGCACCCAGCGGTCGGCTTCGTCGTCTCGCTGCTGATTTACTTGATGATCTACAACACCGCGGTAGGCATGTTCTACGCCATGGCGCGGCGTCTCGCTCATGGCCGTCAGGAAAAGTTCCGACTGATCTACTTCATCGTGGTCGGCATTGGCTTCGCGCTGTCTTTCATCGGTTTCTCGGCCCTCGTTGGTTGGGTCTACCCTGTCGTTGGCTATCTCGGACTTGTGCTCTCGATCGTTATGATTATTTCCTGGTTCAAGGATCGTGGACGTATCGCGGCAGAGACCAAACGACGTGAGCGCCTCGCAGAGCTCGCAGAAACCGCGCTGGACCCAGCAGAAAGCGAACTGTCCGCGAAGGAGCGCGAAGAGGTCGAAGACCTGGTCACCGAGTCTCACGTTGGTGACACACACCTGTGGCAATCCGTCCAGGAGGAAGTCGCTGCGGATCTCCACGCTGATCCAGAGAATGAGTTCTCGCTCGACGACGCACCGGCACTCGACCCCGACTCCGAGGAGTACGACGGTGCACCTGGTGACGCCGACTCACACGACGACCCAATCGACTGGGAGGCCTACTCAGAGATGTACGAAACTGGCACGTTCCCAGCCGTCACCGACGAGGACGTCAAGAACGCATCGAAGGGCAAATAGATCCGTTTCGTTGCAGTACATGGAGGAGCCCCCGCACCGGTTCGAATCGGCGCGGGGGCTCCTTTATGCGATGTAGGTTAGGACAGCTTCTTCGCGATCAGCTTGTTCACCTGACCAGGATCAGCCTTGCCCTGCGTTGCCTTCATCACGGCACCGACAATCGCGCCGGTTACCTTCTTGTTGCCGGCTCGGTACTTCTCAACGATGTCCGGGTTGGCAGCCAACGCGTCGTCGACAGCCTTTTCGATAGCGCCATCATCACGCACGACCTCGAGGCCACGAGCAGCGACAACCTCGTCAACATGGCCCTCGCCAGCAATCACGCCGTCGATAGCCTGGCGACCCAGCTTGGTCGTCAGCTTGCCTTCTTTCACCAACTCGACCACACGAGCAACGTCCTTTGGCGTCACTCCAACTGCGTCAAGGTCCTTGCCGAGCTCGTTTGCCTTGCTTTGAATGTACGACACCCACCAAGCACGCGCCTCGTCAGGAGTCGTGCCTTCCTCGACTGTATCCACAACCAGATCCAACGCGCCAGCGTTCACCAAATCGCGGAACTCCTTCTCAGGCAGCTTCCATTCTTCCTGGATTCGCGCCCGGCGCACCCACGGAAGCTCCGGAAGCGTCTTGCGGATCTCCTCCACCCACTCAGGCTTCGCAATTACTGGGGGCAGGTCTGGGTCGTTGAAGTAGCGGTACTCAGAGGCCTCTTCTTTTGGACGCCCCTTCGACGTCGAGCCATCTTTCTCCTGGTAGTGGCGGGTCTCCTGCACAATCTCTTCGCCGTTGACGAGCGCCTGTGCCTGACGCATCATCTCGAAGCGGACGGCCTGCTCAACCGATTTCAAGGAGTTGATGTTCTTCGTCTCCGTACGGGTGCCGAACTTCTCCTGACCGATCGGGCGCAGCGAAACGTTCGCATCACAGCGCATCGACCCCTGGTCCATGCGTGCATCAGAGACACCGAGAGCCTTCACAAGCTCGCGGAGCGCGCCAACGTACGCACGAGCGACCTCGGGAGCACGCTCCCCTGCACCGATAATCGGCTTCGTCACGATCTCAATGAGCGGAACACCAGCGCGGTTACAGTCAACCAACGAGGCCGTCGCACCCGTGATGCGCCCCGAGGCAGACCCGAGGTGCGTCAGCTTACCGGTGTCTTCTTCCATATGCGCGCGCTCGATTTCAACGCGGTACTCAGTACCATCATCGAGCAGGACGTCCAGGTAGCCGTCGTACGCGATCGGCTCGTCGTACTGCGAAATCTGGTAGTTCTTCGGCTGATCCGGGTAAAAGTAGTTCTTACGCGCGAAGCGCGAGCTTTCCGCAATCTTGCAGTTCAGTGCAAGGCCGATCTTGATTGCCCACTCAACGCCCTTTGCATTAACGACGGGCAATGCGCCAGGCAATCCAAGCGACACAGGGTCGACGTTGGTGTTTGGCGCCGCACCGAAGTGGGCTGAAGATGTCGAGAACATCTTGGTCTCGGTTGCTAACTCAACGTGTACCTCCAACCCCATAACCGGGTCGAATTTTTCCAGTACTTCGTCGTAATCCATCAGGTCGTACGCAGTCATAGTGCTCTAGTGTAGTGCTCTCCTAGTTCTCCGTGTCGCTTGGCGCGCCAATAGCACGTTTCCGCTGGTCTACGGAGCGACAGATGAACGCAAATACCGCACCGGAGAGGTTGTGCCATACAGAAAACACTGCCGCTGGAAGTGCCGCGACTGGGTTCATGTACTGTGCGGCAAGCGTGGCGGCTAGGCCGGAGTTCTGCATCCCAACCTCGACAGCCATTGTTCGAGAAGCGGTTTCCGGCTGACGCGTGACCTTTCCAGTCAGGTAGCCCAGCAGGTACCCCAGGATGTTGTGGATTGCTACACACAGCAGCACCAAGAGACCAGCCTCTGCAAGTTTCTCACGGGAGCCCTGCACGACAATCGCCACGATCATCGAGATCGCAATCACAGAGACCCACGGCAGCGCAGGCAAGATGGCGTCAACAAGCTGAGGCAGCACGAGGCGCACGACGAGACCGAGCACGATTGGAACGATGACCATCTTGACGATCGACAGCGCCATTGCTGCTGCACTCACTGGCATGTGCTGACCTGCCAGCCACAGAGTCAACAGCGGCGTCATTATTGGTGCAAGCAGCGTCGATACCGACGTCATAGTGACCGACAAAGCTACGTCACCACGGGAAAGGTAGCTAACGACGTTGGATGACGTCCCGCCTGGTGCGCACCCAACCAAGATCACACCTGCCGCGATTTCAGACGGCAGACCGAGCACCACAGTGATAGCTACTGCAATTGCAGGCATGATGACGAACTGCGCAACCACACCGATGAGTACCGGGAGCGGACGCGAAAAAACGAGACGAAAATCAACTGGACGCAAGGTAAGCCCCATGCCGAACATCACAATGCCCAGGAGCCACGTAGTCCAACCAGAAATTGGGGCCACCGCGCCAGGTGCTGCTGCACCAAGCGCGAAGCCAATCAGTACTAGCACTGGGAAGCCCAGCGTTGCGAAGTATGCAGCGCGGTCCTGGGCAGTCCCGCTAGATGGTTCTCTTTTCTCACCTACCGAAACAGTCATAGGTCAGACTATAGACACACAAAAGGAGCGCCCGCGCCAGTTTCCGCAAAAATCTTTTGCACTGGCGCGGGCGCTCCACCCAAAAATTTCTTATCCAAACATGCTTCGTGCAGTTTTATACCGGTGTTCCGGAACCGTCTTCAGGTGTGCCACCGCGGACTCGAGCGGCACGAGGTCGATATCCTCACCGTGCAGAGCTACACAGGTATCAAAGTTGCCTTCGTGTGCGGCACGGGCTGCGTGCACGCCGTAACGGGTGGCAAGCACTCGGTCATACGCCGTTGGCGTACCACCGCGCTGGATGTGCCCCAGCACCGTAGTTCGGACATCGTAACCAAGGCGGCGCTTAATCTCGTCAGCGATGATCTGCCCCATCCCGTTGAAGGTCTTGTGGCCGAACTCGTCTTCCTCACCGAGGCCTGCATCCATCGTGCCCTCTTTCGGGATAGCGCCTTCGGCGACAACGATGATGCCGTACTTCTCTCCCATCTGGAAGCGGCGCTCCATTGCCTTGCAAATATCTGCAATGTCGAATGGGTCCTCAGGGATGACCGTGTAGTGTGCACCACCTGCCATACCGGCATGGAGTGCAATCCAGCCGACGTGGCGGCCCATCACTTCGACGATCAAGATGCGGTTGTGTGATTCCGCAGTCGTATGCAGGCGGTCAATCGCGTCGGTAGCAACCGATACTGCGGTGTCAAAGCCGAACGTGTAGTCAGTCGCGGCAACGTCGTTGTCAATGGTCTTTGGAACGCCGACAACCGGAATGCCATTATCGGACAACCACTTGGCACCTTTGAGGGTACCTTCGCCGCCAATGGCGATCAGGGCGTCGATACCGGCGTCATCCATATTCGCCTTAATAGTGTCGATACCGGCTTTGAACTTGTCGGGGTGCAAACGGCCGGTCCCCAGGATGGTGCCGCCGCGCAGCAAAATCGAATCGATAAACGCATCGTCGTACAGGTCAATCCTGCGGTCTTCCATCAGCCCGACCCAGCCATCGAGGTACCCGACAACTGTCGAGCCATATTCCGCGCTGGCAGTTCGGACGATTCCGCGAATGACGGCGTTCAGCCCTGGGCAGTCGCCGCCGGAGGTAAGAGTGGCAAGTCGCATACACACAACCCTAGCGCTTTCAAGGCAAAAGGGCTTATTCCGCATGCCCAAAAATCAAATTACCCCTGTTCACAGGCATCAAATTGATGCTCCCATTCACACACAAATCCACAACATAGACGATTAAGGTGTTATCAAAATGAAAACGACCCCGCGACAGTAACCTGCGGGGTCGTGGTGGATATGCCAGATAAGAAAGCTAGCGTCCAGCCTCAAACGCCGCACCAACACGGTACAGGCGCTCGTCTTCAAAAGCAGGAGCAATAATCTGCAGACCAACAGGAAGACCAGTATCGCTTGCCGTCCCCGCCGGGACGCTCATGCCCGGGAGGCCTGCCAGGTTCAACGGCAAGGTGAAGAGGTCAAAGTTGTACATTGCCAACGGATCGTCGACTTTCTCCCCGATCTTGAACGCAGTCTGAGGAACGGCCGGGCCAGCGATGACATCCACCTTCTGAAACGCCCGACGGAAATCCTGCGCGATGAGGGTACGCACACGCTGCGCCTGCAGGTAGTAGGCGTCGTAGTAACCAACAGACAACGCATACGTGCCGAGGATGATGCGACGCTTCACCTCCGGACCAAAGCCGTCACCACGGGACGACGCCATAACCTCTTCCGCAGAGTGCTTGCCGTCGTCACCCGTGCGCAAGCCATAGCGCATACCGTCAAAGCGCGCTAGGTTCGACGAAACCTCGGACATCTGGATGATGTAGTACGCGCCCATAACGTCGTCGAAGCTCGGGCAGTCCACTTCGACGATCTCTGCGCCCTGACGTTCGAACTGCGCAAAGGCGGCGTCGATACGCTCAGTGACGCCTGGCTGGGTACCTGGGCGCGAGAACTGCTTCACGCGTCCGATCTTCACACCAGACAGATCGCCCGAAGCGCCCTGTTCAGCGGCAGCTGCGAGCTCCTGTACCGGAGTATCAACGCTTGTGGCGTCGAACTCGTCGTGGCCGCCAATAATCTCGTGCAGCAACGCCGTGTCGAGAACGTTGTTCGCACACGGTCCAACCTGATCCAGCGACGACGCACAAGCGATCACACCGTAGCGGGAAACACCGCCGTACGTCGGCTTCACACCGACGGTGCCTGTCAGCGATGCCGGCTGACGAATAGAGCCACCGGTATCAGTGCCAATACCAATTGGTGCCTGGCCAGAGGCAAGTGCAGCAGCGGTACCACCGCCAGATCCACCCGGAACACGCTCGAGGTCATGCGGGTTACGGGTGACCTGATAGGCGGAGTTCTCAGTGGAGGAACCCATCGCAAACTCGTCGAGGTTCGTCTTGCCCAGAATTGGGATACCGGCCTCGCGCAACTTGCGGACTACCGTAGCATCGTACGGGCTGCGGTATCCCTCAAGCATCTTCGATGCAGCGGTGGTCGGAGCATCCGTCGTCACCAGCAAATCTTTCAGTGCCAGTGGTACACCAGCCAGCTTTGAAGCCGGCGGCTTACCAGCAGCGACCTGGGCATCCACCTCGTCTGCCGCAGCGAGAGCCTCCTCGGCGCCGACATGCAGGAATGCCCCGAGCTCGTTATCAGTCTCCGCAATGCGGTCCAGGAATGCCTGGGTAACCTCGCGCGACGTCAGCTCGCCGGATTGGATTTTCTGTGCAAGCACGTGAGCTGGAAGCGACACAATGCCTTCAGATGGAAGCGTGTACTCAGTCATGCCTACTCACTTTCTCCAAGGATCTGTGGAACTACGAAGCGCTCTTCATCAACTTCAGGGGCCTGGTCAAGGGCCTGCGCCTGCGTCAACGTCTTCTTCTCGACGTCCGGCCTCATGCCAGCGTCAATCGAGTGGGGGTGGCTCATCGGCTCCACCCCATCAGTGTCGACCTGTTGCACCTTCGAAACAGCGTCAACAATGGTGTCGAGCTGCTGGGCGATCTGGTCAAGCTCATCCTCCTGCAACGCAATTCGCGCGAGGCGTGCGATGCGGGAGACCTCATCGCGTGAAATCTCAGCCAATGTGAAGTCCAATCTTTACCGTAGGTTAGCCACTAAAACGTGTTCATTCTACGTTATCCCCAGAACCCGCATCGCACTAGGCAACACCACACCATCGCCCCATCCCTTTTCGCCTCATTTTTACAATTGCATGCATATATTCATGTAATTGGCAGCATGCTGTCCGTATGCAGTGCTATAAAAGAGCCTATGTCTTACCTCGTACGAGTGACCTTGCCCGACCTACCCGGCAGTCTTGGCGAACTCGCGGAAGCCTTCGGCGTAATCGACGCAAATATTCAGTCCGTCGACATCGTCGAGACTGATCCAAGCGGTACCGTCACTGACGACATTGTTGTCAGCTTGCCCACCGGAACGATGGTCGACGCACTCATTACAGCAGCTTCAGCCATCGACGGCGTTGAAGTTGATTCGATCCGCCCGTTCACTGGGCGCGTTGACCGCAGTGGGCACATCCGGATGCTGGCGAAAATCGCCGAGCTTGCAAACAATCCGAAGCAGGCACTCGACGAGTTAACCGTGATGATCCCCCAGGCAATGACCTCTTCCTGGGCCGTGGTGCTGAAGCACACCCCCGAAGGACTCGACCGCCTGTGCGCCTCCCAGGCTGCACCAGAAGATGACCAATCCCACCCAATCATGCCACCGCTCGAGCATGCGCGGGTGCTCGTTCCGGACAACGACGCGTGGACACCAGAGTCGTGGTGGCAACTCGATACCGCGCTTGCCATCACTCCCCTCGGCGCCTCCGAGTACATTCTCGTTGTCGGTCGCATCGGCGGCCCTGATTTCCTTGCATCAGAGGTAGCTCAGATCGGAGACTTGGGAACCATCATCGGTTCGATAATTTCCTAGTCTTCAACTCCTTCTGGCCCCTGTTCGAGCAGGCGGGTGAACTCTTCCTCGTTGAGAATCCTGAGGCCGAGCTCACGCGCCTTTTGCTCTTTTGAACCGGCATTTTCGCCGACGACCACAAAGTCCGTCTTCTTTGACACAGACCCCGATGCCTTACCACCACGCGACACGATCGCCTCTTTCGCGCCATCACGCGTGTATTCCTCGAGCGTGCCCGTCACCACCACGGTGATCCCCTCAAGGGTTTGCGGAGCAACGTCGGCGGCATCAACTTCCATCGTCACGCCAGCAGCTGTCCACTTTTCGACGATCTCGCGGTGCCAGTCAACGCGGAACCACTCTTGGAACGATTCCGCAATGATGGCGCCTACTCCGTCTGTTTGCGCAAGGTCCTCCAGTGGGGCGTCGACAAGCGCTTCCATGTTGCCGTAACGGGAGGCGAGCGCACGAGCTGCGGTCGGACCGACGTGTCGAATCGAAAGCGCGACGAGGACTCTCCAGAAATCGGCATTTTTCGCAGTGTCGAGGTTCTCCAGTAGCTTGCGGCCAGAGGCATTTACCGCACCTTTCTTCGTGGTGTAGACCTGTGACTTCTTGAGGTCTTCCTCTGTGAGATCAAACAGGTCGCCCTCGTCTTGGATCACACCAGTGTCAATCATGTCCTGCGCGCCCTTTTCGCCCAGCGCCTCAATGTCAAAGGCGCCGCGACTGGCGAGGTACTTCAGACGTTGCGCCAGCTGGGCCGGGCATGAACGCGTATTCGGGCAGCGCCAGTCCGCATCCCCTTCCTTCGCAGGCGCCAACGTTGCCCCGCAACTTGGGCACTCCGCGGGGAACACGAACTCCCGCTCCTCTCCAGTGCGAAGATCTGCGACGGGACCCAACACCTCAGGGATAATCTCGCCAGCTTTACGCACTACGACCGTGTCACCAATGAGGACGCCCTTGCGGCGGACCTCGGTCGGATTGTGCAACGTCGCCATGGCGACAGTCGTACCAGACACGAAAACCGGCTCCATTACCGCGTACGGTGTTACTCGGCCAGTTCGCCCAACGGAAACCTCAATATCGAGCAGTTTCGTCGTGACCTCCTCCGGCGGGTACTTGTACGCGATCGCCCACCGTGGCGCCCGCGACGTCGCTCCTAGTTGGCGCTGTTCCTCAACCGCATCGACTTTTACAACGAGCCCATCCATCTCGTGGATCGCGTCGTGGCGGTGCTGTTCCCAATAGCGAACGGCATCCACCACCGCATCAGCAGTTGCTGCGCGCTTTGTGTATTCAGACACTGGCAGCCCCCAGGCTGCCATCTGCTCGTAGGCTTCGTGCTGGGTCTTCGGGGCAAACCCCTCGCGCGCACCGATGCCGTGGCAAATCATCCGCAGTTTGCGCTTTTTCACATCCTCGGGATCCTTTTGACGCAAGCCTCCGGCAGCCGCGTTGCGCGGATTCGCGAACGGTTTCCCGCCCTCTTCGATGCGAGCAGCGTTGAGATCTGGGAAGTCCTCGGGCCGGATAAAAACTTCCCCTCGCACCTCGACTAGCGCCGGGGCATCGCCCTGCAGCTGGTGCGGAATATCTTCAATGACCTTTGCATTGGCCGTAATGTCCTCGCCCACGCGCCCGTCACCACGCGTAGCAGCGCGAACCAGCTCGCCGTTTTCATACACGAGGTCGATCGAAAGCCCGTCGATCTTGAGCTCTGTCAGATACGGGCCCGGCGCCTTTGCCAGCCAGTCTCGTAGCTCTGCCTCCGAGAAAACATTATCTAGGCTCATCATCCGCTCGAGGTGCTCGACATCGTCGAACGCACCGCCGGTCGGCGCACCGACCTGCATCGTCGGTGAGTCCGGAACAGCGAGCTCGGGGTGCTCTTCCTCAAGTCGCACCAAGCGCTGGAAAAGCTCATCAAACTCGGCGTCACTAATAACGGGTTGGCTGTTGTAGTACAGATCCCGATGGTGACGAACTTGGCTGGCAATCTCATCCCAGAGTCGACGCACATCGACGTCATTAGCAGGCAATTCGTTCACATTTTCGTTCATAACGTGCAAGTCTAGCGTCTCTGTCCGACACGGTTAGTAAGGTAATGTGCATGGCTTTCTTCGACGCATCCCGCATGATGTCCTTCGACCTCGAGACGACTTCTGTGAACCCACGCACTGCTCGTATTGTGACGTCCTCCCTTGTCACGATCGACGGTGCGCAGGCGAACGCGCACGAGGCGCTCGCGGACCCAGGGGTTGAGATACCCGCAGAGGCTGCCGCGGTCCACGGCATCACCACGGAGTACGCCCGCGCGCACGGCCGCCCGCACGATGAGGTCTTGCAAGAAACAGTTGACATGATTAAGCGCGGTTGGGAGGACGGCCTCACTCTCATCGTTTTTAACGCGCCGTATGACCTTTCTGTGCTGCGACAGCTCACCGGAGACTTCACTGTAACCGGCCCGGTTTTCGACCCTCTCGTCATCGACCGGGCGAAGGACCGCTACAGGAAGGGGAAACGCAACCTCGGCGCTCTGTGCGAGCTGTACGGAGTGAAGCTCGACAACGCTCACGATGCGACGGCTGATGCGACCGCCGCTGCGCGCCTTGCGTGGAAGCAGGTCCGCTCCACCTACCCTGAACTCGCCCAGATGAGCACGGACGAGTTGATGGAGTTTCAGGCCGTGGAGTACTACAAACTCCAAACAGAGTTGCGGGAGTTCTTCGAGTCGAAGGGGCGTGATGTCTCAAACCTCACGACGTCGTGGCCGATGATCGGGGATGCGAGTTAGCGCAGCCCTTCCGCCATTTCAGCGGCTTCACGGTAGTTCGCAGCGGCCTGTTTCAACGTATCCGCGGGTCGTGCCCACACGTCGAAGCTGCAGGCCTCAGGGTCGGTTTGGAGTTCGTCGAGCACGTTCCACACATCCCTTGGCCGCATGGGTGCAAGCGCGAAGCGGCTGCCGCGATCGAGCAGTTGCGCAAAGCGGTCTTTTTCGGCGGTTGATTGTAGGTCCGCAAGGTCTACGGTCTGCCAAGGGACGTTGATCATCATTGGCGCGTGGAGTAGGTACTTACCAAAGCCTGCGAGGCGCTCCTCCGGTTCTGGGTATGCCGGGATGCGTTCGGCATCAGTCGCACCACGCAGTGAGCCTCTCATCACGGCGTCGAGGCTTGGCTCGTCGATTTGCAGCACTGTCGGAGCTAATCGACGCCCCACATCTTCTCGATGATCGTCAATAGCCTGTGCAAGCGCCTCGGTCACATCCCGCAGCGCACCAGTGTCCGTGATCATGCGGTGTCCATTGCGCATCTCAATTTCTGCTGCAAGTGTCCAAGGACCGACAACCTGGACTTTGATCGCATCGAGCTTGCCGGCCCACAGCGATTCCAGGACATCCAGGTCGCGATCCATCTGGTCACGCACCGCCCGGTGCTGGGTGCCAACGCGCCATCCGCGCGGGCCGCGGTCGATGGGAATGTCGAGCAACGCGGCTGTTCGCCCAATCAGGTCACTCCCGATCCCACGCTCTGGCAGCTGTGGAATGTGTGGCAGCGGTGATTCTGAAAGCACAACGTCCGCGGCAGTGACGAGGTCTGTGCCGGGCAACTCCCCGAGGCCGAACGCCGTCATGGTTGCACGCTCGAAGTCCCACAAATCGTGCCGGACCCCAGCACCACGTCACCGCGCCCGTCCGGGTCAGGCAAGTACAACACGGCAGCCTGCCCTCGCGCGACTCCCTCCAGGGGCGTCTCCAACTCGAGATGCATGCTGTCGCCCTCAACGCGTGCGTGGCAGGCGACGACCCCGCCGTGCGCACGGATCTGTACATTGGCCGCGAACTCACCTTGCATCGCCGGATGCAATACTTTCAGGCGGTCTGCGTCGATCTGCCATACCTTGAGCGCTTCGCGCGGCCCGACAGTTACTGTGCCTGTGGCTGCGTCGACATCGGTGACGTAGCGCGGCTTTCCGTCCTGGGCTGGCACGCGAAGGTTGAGTCCACGGCGCTGTCCGATGGTGTACTGGAACGCGCCGTCGTGCTCTTTGAGCTCGGTGCCGTCCTGATCGCGCACGATTCCTGGGCGCATACCGATGGACCTACCCAAAAATGCCTGGGTGTTGCCGTCCGGGATAAAGCAAATATCGTAGGAGTCCGGCTTCTGCGCGGTAGCGAACCCGAACGCTGCCGCCTCCTCACGAATCTGAGGTTTTTCCGTATCGCCGACTGGGAAGATGCACTTGTCAAGCTCATCACGCGTCAGCACCCCCAACACATAAGACTGGTCTTTCAGCGGGTCCACCGAGCGCCGCAGGTTCCCGTCGTCGTCGATAGTTGCGTAATGCCCGGTTGCAATGGCGTCGAAGCCTAGTGCAATTGCACGCTCGAGCAGGGCTGCAAACTTGATTTTCTCGTTGCATCGCAGGCATGGATTCGGGGTCTCACCATGCTCGTACGACCACACGAAATTATCAATGACCTCAGCTTTAAAGCGATCGGAAAAGTCCCACACATAAAATGGAATCCCGAGTTTGTCGCACACACGTCGAGCGTCCGCAGAATCCTCCAGCGAGCAACACCCGCGTGCCGACTCTCTGGTGGCCTGCGGGTCCTGTGAGAGCGCCAGATGCACTCCCACAACGTCGTGGCCAGCCTGGACAAGGCGTGCTGCGGCCACCGAGCTGTCCACGCCTCCACTCATCGCCACTAAAACTCGCATGTGGCGGAAGTGTACCCGCGAGTAGAAGGAGAAGGAAAGCGCCCGGCGAATCATACCGTGGCATGACGACAGTCCTGCGCAGGTCGATTAGGTTATGGATATGCCTCCCTTTACTGCCCGCATGCCGATCCGCATGCGTGACGCAAGCATCGCTTTTGTCCTCGGTGTGTGTGCTTCGCTTGGTGTCCTGAGTGCCACGAGATCTGCATGGGCGGTCGTACCTCTCCTGCTGTGGTCTATCGTCGCCCCCTTTTCCCGCTGGCGATGGCCAACTGCAACTGTGCTCACCGCATTCGTCCTATTGGGGATGCGTGCATTCAGCACGAATCTCACGGTAGCGGTGATTGTCGTTGGGGTCTTCACTGCCTACATCATCCGTCGCAATGTTTGCCCAGTTCTTCGCGACGTCGCTGCCATTGCGCTCGTTACAGGAGACCTCGTGGCACTCTCACTCGTATCGCCAGTACCGCGGAGCATGCCCTTTGAACAGCAGCTTCCCTACCTCGCGTGGAGCGCCACATTGCTGGTTGCGGCTGGACTCTTCGGCGAGCTACGCAGGCGGACCGAAGAAGCCGCAACCCGCGAGCTCGAGCAGGCGCTGCGGCAGCAACGGATCGAGCTTCAACAGGCTATGTCTGAGCAACGCGCGTTCCTTGCCCGCGAGATCCACGACGTGGTTACCCATTCGCTCACTGTGATAGTTGCGCAGGCCGATGGTGGACGCTACGGCGGGGACTGCGACAAAGCCCTTCGAGTAATCGGAGAGGTCGGACGGGAATCCCTGGCGCAAATGCGCGAAGTGGTCGCGCTCCTTCGCGCGCCCGAGTCGCGGTCGGTGGAACCTTCACCAGTGTCTCTAGATTTCGAAGAGCTGGTTCGTACGAGTCGACTCGGCGGCCTGGATATCACTTACTCGCAAACGGGATCTGCACCAGAGCAGCTACCACTTGCTACGTCCCTTGCGGCCAGACGCGTGGTCCAGGAGGCTCTCACGAATGCGCTCAAACACGGCGACGGCGCTGCTTTGCTTGATGTGACGTGGGAGGAAAAACAAGTGGTAATCCGTGTGAACAATGGATTCGATGGCACTGCAGCAAGCCTTGTCAATGGCCACGGCTTGCGTGGGATGCGGGAGCGCGCCGCTCTTATCGGGGCAACTTTGCAGGCAGGCCCCACCCCCACCAACAGCGGGCGTGCAGAGTGGGTCACGCAAGTGCGAATCCCCTACGTTGAGCAAGGTCTCGCCGGAGTGATACACCCCGACACGCTGGAGCATGCATGAGCACAATTCGCTTAGGGATCGTCGACGACCAGGCACTCTTCCTCCACGGTATCCAGCTCGTCATCGACTCCCAGACAGATTTGGGCGTCGATTGGCTGGCCTCGAACGGCGCTGAGGCACTCGAGCAACAGGCATCCCACCCGGTCGATGTAGTGCTGATGGATGTGCAAATGCCCATCCTCGACGGCATTGCCGCGACGGCCGAGTACGCCAGCCGTTTCCCGCAAACCAAGGTCATTATCCTCACCACGTTCGATGACGAGGATTACGTCGTGGACGCACTGCGGGCCGGCGCCAGTGGGTTCTTGTTCAAGGACACACAACCCGAGGAACTTCTCGACGCCATCCGTACCGTCGCTGCTGGCGATGCCGTCATCTCTCCGCGCGCCACCAAACGCATCATTGCTCGGATCTCTCACAGCACGCGCCAAGCCGCACACGCCGACGAGGAGCTTTCAATTTCTGCGACTGACCGCATGGCGCTTGGCGAGCTCACTGCCCGCGAGCGCGAAGTACTCATCGCAATCGGTCGTGGCTGGTCAAACTCGGAGATCTCTGAGCGCATGTTCATTTCCATGCCAACGGTGAAGACGCATGTCGGGAGGATCTTGTCCAAGACCCAGTCGCGCGACCGCGTGCATGCGGCGCTCTTCGCCTATCGCACGGGCCTTGTCGATCGTTCCGATCTCCTCGATGGCTAAGCACCATCATCCCCCGGTATGACTTGCAAGATCGTACCAAGCTCCGACGCTTTCGGAGCCTCACTTGGCGATAGTGAACACCATGAACTCACCAATCATTACTACGAAGGGCCTGACGAAGGTCTACGGTGCGCACACAGTCGTCGACAAGCTTTCGCTTGAGGTTCCGCAGGGCGCCGTGCACGGGCTCCTGGGGCCGAACGGCTCCGGCAAATCAACCACAATGAAAATGTTGCTCGGCCTGACCACACCAACTGCCGGGGAGATCACCGTGCTGGGGCAGCCGATGACCCGCTCAACACGCGGCGAGGTACTCGCTAGCATCGGCTCACTCATCGAGTCGCCAGCGGCATACCCGCACCTCACCGGTGCGGAGAACATGAAGATTGTGACGCGTCTATTCAAAGCCGATTCTGCAAACGCGCAGCGCGCGGTACGACTTGTTCGCTTGGAAAAGCACATGGACAAACAGGTCAAGAACTATTCGCTCGGCATGAAGCAACGCCTCGGCATCGCAATCGCGCTCGTACGCGACCCTCAATTGCTCATCCTCGATGAACCAACCAACGGCCTCGACCCTGCAGGTATCGAAGAAATCCGCGAGCTTATCATCAGTCTCGCACGCGACGAAGGCCGTACTGTCCTCGTTTCAAGTCACTTGCTCTCCGAAATGGAGAAGATGGCCACCAGCTTCAGCATTATCAACCAAGGCAAGCTCATATTTCAAGGCTCGAAGCAGCAGCTTTTCGACGCCCACCTCCCCGACGTCTACGTCCAAACCCCACAGGCAGCCGTTGCCACCGAAGTTCTACGAGACTTGCAACCACGCATCGTTTCCGGGGGCGTGGCACTACCCGGACTTACCGAGGAGGCCGTTGCTACTGCATGCGCGCAGCTCGTCCATCACGGAGTCCCGATCTACCAGGTTCTGCGAAAGCACCGCAGCCTGGAAGAAATTTTTATTGGGATGACAGGACGCAAGGGGCTTAGCGCATGAGCATCGAATTCTTGAAGCTGCGTCGTACGCACATCTCGCTACTGGGCGGCGTGCTCTCCCTGGGCATCGTACTGTTCGCTTGTATGAGCTTGTTCTCAGACGGCCAAATCGACGCGTTCACCGCTGCCCCGGAGGCAGCATGGTCGGGCCAACTGATTGCGGTTGCGATGTCGCTCGCATTTCTCACCCCACTGCAATTGGCGCTCATTGCCAGTCGCGCCGTCGATAACGAGCATGCAAGTGGCGGGTGGCTGCTCAACGCGGTTGCTGGCGTCCGCGAGGGCTCGCTGCTGCGACGAAAGTTCCGAGTAGTGGCGCCTCTCATCGTCACGCTCAAGCTGATGGAGTTCACGGCGTGCATCGCGCTACCAGTATTGCTGGGTGCGCCGCTGCCTAGCGGAAGCACAGCTGGAGCCTGGGCAGTGTACGGAGTTGCAGCCGTTGTCACTAGCCTAGCGATCACCAGCGCCATGTTCGTGCTCGCAGCGGTCACTGAATCGCAAGTAGGAGTGCTGGCATTTGGCGTGGCGGGAGGCTTCCTCGGCATCACCTCGCTGCTTTCCCCTGTGTGGCTCGCTGAGATGAACCCCTTCGGCTATTTTGCAGTCCTACTCCCATACACCTTCGCTAACGAAGGCGCAGTTCCTACGCAACCAGGTTGGGCTTCGTGGTGTGTCTACGTCGTGTTGCTCGCTACAGGGTTCGTTGCAATAACGCGAATACTCGACAGGAAAGAAATCTAATCATGGACATGATCGTTAACGAGTTTTGTAAACTTCGGCGCACTTACATCACAATCGTTGCCGTCGCCATCCCACTCGTCTCCGTCGTCTTCGGTGCTGGCAACTACGCCGCCAACTCTGAGACTTTGGAATCCGGGTGGACGAGCTATTGGTCCCAGGCGACGCTATTTTACGGCATGCTTTTCATGGTGGCGGGTATTTCGATTCTCGCGTCCTCCACGTGGCGCGTTGAGCACCGTGGCGGCAACTGGAACACGTTGCTTACCTCGTCCAGATCGGCGGCGAGTCTGGTCACCGCAAAACTTGCTGTACTCATCGCGATGACCTCAATTATGCAGTGCGTGTTCATCGTCTTGAGCACTATCGGTGGTTGGGTCGCTGGCCTATCAGGCATGCCGCCGATGGCCCTACTCGCATCGTCCTTACTCGCTGTGGTTCCTGCGATGGCAGTGGCCGCGTGGCAAAGCTTCGCTTCAATGCTGGTCCGCAACTTTGCCATGCCAGTCGCCCTTGGCGTGGTGGCCAGCCTCGTCGCTTTTGGTGCAATTGCTGCCGGCGCCACAGTAGCGCAGTTTCTGCTTCCTCCCGTCGGCGTGGCCACGATGCTGTGGATGGGCGGTAACGCAGTCGCGGGCTCGGGTATCCTCGAGTGGAGTGCGGTGTCCGGCGTCCTCGCAAGCACCCTGCTGCTTACTGCCACAGCGTGGCTTGCGTCCGTCGTGTACCTGCACCATGTCGACGTGAAGGCGTAAGGTACTGTCACTGTGCATGGCAGCAAAAAGTGAATTCCATGAAATCGATACCGGCGTTGCGGAGGTTCTCCACGAACCGGACGGCTCCATGGTGCTCCTCGTCAACGGCGTGCCGAGCTCCCACATCGTCCCCGGCGACCCAGAACGGCTGGACTTCGAATACATGAGGTGGATCGCTGATTTTCTGAACGACCAACAGCTTGTCGACGTCCCCCTTTGGCCCAAACCACGCCTAACCCACCTCGGTGGCGCTGCCTGCACACTGCCCCGCTACTTTGCTTCTAAGTGGAACGGCTCGCGCAACACTGTCGTGGAAATTGACATGTCACTTGCCGAGCTCGCCCGCGAACTTTTCGATATCCCCCGTTCACCCGTCGTTAAAATACGAGTCGGTGACGCCCGCGAAGTCACCGACAGCTTCAAACCCAACACCCGCGACATCATCATTCGCGATGTCTTCTCATCAGCGATCACTCCACGAAACCTGACCACGGTGGAGTTCTTCGAGCAAGCGCGGAAATCACTCAGCCCGTCAGGAATATATGTGGCAAACTGCGGCAGCCACGCGGATCTCAAAGAAGCGAAGGAAGAACTGGCTGGCATGCTCGAAGTGTGGCCACACGTTGCCGCAATCGCGGACCCACCAATGCTGAAAGGCCGCCGCTACGGCAACATCGTCCTCATCGCCGCAAACACACCAATCGAGGCCAGCCCTTCGCTAAACCGTGAACTGCTCAAAGGCGCCGTGCCTGCGCAGTTCAAGCACGAAAAATGGGCCCGTAGCCTTGCTACGAGCCCTCGCTACGACGCGCCTACCGACGTCTAGTGCGCAGCGTTATCCAACAGGATCAGCAGGTCACCAACCTGGTAATCACCAATCATCATGTTACGCAGGTCATCCACGGGCAGTTCGCCCTGAGAAGCCAGGCGCTGGACAAGGCCAGCGATGTTGTTCGCGTCCTTAATATCAAAGCCGAATTTCGCAGCCTCCGACGCAACCTGTGATGCACCCAGGGCACCGGCGGCCAACGCGAGGATCGCGACGACCAGCGCCGTGCTGTTCTGTTCCAGAACCTCAAGCTGATCGGAGTCCGGCACCTGGAACGTCTCAAGGACGCCACCTGCGGAACCGAGATTGCCAGCGGCGAAACCGCCGAACTGTGCACCGGTGCCGTTAAACAAGTTCATATCGACAGTCGCCGGAATACCAGCGACCCGGCCGGAGTCGCTACGCTGCCAGAACGTCAACTTGTCCCAGCCACCGACCGGACGTGGCGGCTGGTTCTGGTATGCGGCAAGCCACAGCGGGTAGCTAGTAAACGCGTTGGTGTTGTTCATCCGCTCGTACCAGAAATAACGGTAGGTATAGAGCATCGGCCGCTTGCCCGATGCACGCTCCAACTCAGTGAGGAAGATCTGCGTCCACGCCGCGAGCTGTGTTGGACCAAGCCCCTCATCGACCTCAAGGTCAAGAACTGGTGGCAGCTGCTGCGCAGGGCCAGCGTTAATGACGTTTGCGAAGTGGCGAGCCTGCGCAATAGGGTCCATCCCCGGTCGCGCATAGTGATATGCACCGACCTTCAAACCTGCATCTGCAGCAGCTTTGACATCTTCTTCGTAAAACGAGTTCTTGTACGTCGTTCCCTCAGTCGCCTTGACGAACGCAAAGTGCTGCCCACCGACCGTTCCTGCCATCTTCCAGTTGATTGGCGCACCACCAGGGCGCTGGTGATCAGCCACATCAACGCCAGAGATCAGACCAGGGATTGATTGAGCATCCGCATGAGGACTCAACGATTGAGGTGCAAAAACAGTAAGCGCAAGGGCAAGCGTCGCGGCCACAAAAGCCGCGGTTGCAGAGCGAAGTCTAGGGGCTACATACATACGCGACACTCTAGCGCACACCAGTCACACCATTCACACGCGACACACACAAATCATCAGACGCTTCAGTACTATCTGCCTGTATGTTGGCTGGGCACCACATTCCCACCACACGCAGACACGACCAGCAAGTTCTCGTCACGACGGGCGGCAAAACCCGGATTCTGGTGCACCCCCTCATGCCACTCGAAAATAGTTCGTGCTGCCGGGGAACAATCCCACACCCCAGCCCGACACACAATAGAAAAACGGAGCCCTCGGCACCGGGAACACTCCCGGCACCACAGGCCCCACAGAACAACTAGCTAGAAGTGCAGACCACCAGACATCGCCGCGGCAACACCACCACCAATTAACAGCAGCAGCACCACAATCGGAGCAACAATCGCCGCAATATTCGTCTCACCCTCCGCCTGGATACGATCCTTGCTTGCCGCATCCTGACGATCATCCTGCACACTCGCCGCTGGGCGCTGCGCCGTCGTCAACTGCTGCGAAGACTCATGCTTACCAGCCTTCGCCGTCGTCGGGGCAGTCTGCGTATTCTGCTGCGGTTTACGAGGCGCACCAGCCATCGCATCACCATCAACATCCGCATCCATGACCGCGGCAACATCAAACCGGCCAGCAAAGGCTTGGGAGCCATCCTCATTGACCACACGCACATCCAACGGCAACGACGACGTCTTCACCACACCAACACTGATTGGCAGCGCAACCGTCGCCTCGCCTTGGCCTGCAACCGTAACAACCTGCTCGGCCTTCCCCGACGGGTAGACAACCTCAACACGCATCCGGGCCGCATCCAACCCAGGATTTGCAACCTTCAAGCTCACCGTATTCTCACCACGGTGAAGCTCAGGGTCACCTACAACAGCAACCTTCGCACTGCCCTGCGCGGCCTCAGCTTGCTGCATCGCTTCCTGCTGCGCGGCAAGCGCTTTACCATCAACCTTCACATCGGCGGCACCGATGGTGGAGTTGTAGTCCTTACCAATCTTGCCGGTGTTGATCATCAGGTTGTCCCAGTCGGCTGGCACACGGTAGTCACCTTTGTAGCAGTCCATGCCTGGCTGGTTGCATACCTCTGGCAGTGGCCCACCGGAGACGGATTCTTCATCCGAGTAGTTAAAGTGGGTGAACTGGTAGAGGTAGTTCATCACCGAGTAGTAGTTCGGCAGGTAATCCGACTGCGGGACCTCGTTGGCGAACTTCATCGAACCATTGTGGTTGAGCCCCAGCGTGTGGCCGAGCTCGTGCATGATCGTGTTGCGCAGCTGATCATCGGTGCGCATGCGTTCATGCTTGGCAACATAAAACGAGTTATCCGCAACCAGGGCCAACCCGGTACCCCAGTGGCCACGCTGCATCTGGTCCCCAATGACACCAACGCGGAAGACTGCCGCACGTGCACCCAAAATGGTATCGATATTATCGACCAGCTTCATGCCCGGGATGGTGCCCTCAAAGTAGTACGGGGCATAGGCTTCAGTCTGCCCACCATGACGCGTCGGATAGTTTGCAATGTTGGTGTAGGTATCGCCCGCATCGATGTGCAGGTTGACCCCGTACTGGTCGAAGCGATCCACCAGTTGCTGCAAAATATCGCGGTGTGGGCGGTAGCTTGCCACCGACATCTGCGCACACATGGCAGCATCCGCACCAGGTGTGTCGCAGCCAGCCTGCTGCCACTGCGAGTTCATCCAATTAAGCTGCAGGAACAAATCCGGGCGCTCAGGATCAGCACCCCACTGATTCAGTGGCATGGCCGTACCGTCGCTTAGGGTAACGCCTTCGCGTTCCCACATATCCGGCAGACCGTCACCATCAGAATCAACAGCACTGTCCTGGGTTGCAACCTCCATGTGCATGGCAGCAGTCAACGTGTTGCCTGCATCAATGCGCTCAAACCAACGCCCACGCTGGAAGCTGGCCCCTGCTGGATCCACAAACCCAACCTCACCGGAAGCCGTGGTGCGCTGGAACGCATCGGCTACACCAGACGAGGTTGCATTATCGAACGACACCGAGGTCTCATAGCCAAGCTGTGCCGGGGCAACAACAAACTTCCCATCATCATAGGAGCCGGAAAGCCCGACCTGGGAGTTAATCTGGTTCGTCAGATCCGCCTGCACAAACGCCGAGGAATCCTTGTTGTTGGTCACCCGCACAATGACATCGACACGGTTGCCTGCAAAGCGGTATTCACGCTCCACCGACACACCAGCGCCCTGGTCTTCACCGCGGTAGATGACCACCTGGGTGTCCCCATCACGGTAGGTATCCACGTTAAGGTCAGACTCTAAATCCACTAGCGCACCATCGGCACGCAGGTCCACATACAGTGAGGACTCCTGGCTGCCAGCAATGGAGCGGGCATCCGTAAACTTCAACGTCGAAATACGCCCCGGCTGTGTTACCGAGTTGTGAAAGACCGCACCCGGCCCGTCAGCGGTCACTGTGACCGACGAGTCAGCAACAGCCATCTCCGCGTGAGCAACCTGTGCACCATTAGCCGCAACGGCCAACACACACGCTGCTACACATACCTTCCGCGCAATGCTGTTCATCATCGTTGTCACAATCCTTATACCTTCCATCACGCACCACCCAACCGGTGGAACATGAAACCCTTCGTTGTTCTGACCCCAAGTTTATGCACCGCAACTATACATGGCCAATCCACCCAAAACACGACAACAAAACAGGCAAAAACACGCCTACAAAACTCGGATTGTTCAACACATCTAGCCCTACAACCTGCACACATAGCTTAAAAAACACTCAGGTTTCACCACAGGCAACCCAACATGTTCAACAAACCCACCGACACCTGTCGACGGGTGTTCAACAATCAACCCACCCGTATATTATGCGCTCTAGTGCAACAGTGGGTAAGAGAATACTTAGCAAATCGGGATTACCAGGCGCGACATGTGTCATTCGACACGTGTCGTCGACACTATTAATGCACAACCTTTTTATGCTAAAAACCTTTCGTGGTCTGGTGTAGCCAAACTTAGGCCCTATGGATGCGTTAGGCAGACCTTTTCGCGATCGTTGAACAGTTGGTACCCCCGTGTTTTACCCCCGTTGGGTTGGGTCGAAAGTATGAAAGGCCCGAACCAGCATGATGCTTGTACTGGTTCGGGCCCGGCAAACAACGCCAACACATCGACGTTAACTCGCCCACTATCGCGTGAGATCTACATGTTCCCCGCCGCTCGCGCCTTCGCAACTACATCAGCGATGTTCTGGACAAAGTAGTCGACGTCCTCACGTGTGTTCGTTCGCCCCAGCGAAATTCGTAGCGCGCCCAAGCCGAGCGCTTCCTCCACGCCCATCGCCTCAAGCACATGACTCATTCGGGTCACACCACTTGCGCATGTAGACCCAGTTGATACAGCGATGCCCAACGAGTCGAGCAGCATCAGCATCGCGTCCCCGTGGGCACCGCGGAACATGAAGTGGGCATGCCCCTCCACAGCTGGCTCCTGGGTTGTTACCACCACGTCCGGGACCTCACGCTGTACACCTGCCACGAGTGCATCGCGAAGTTCCTTCACGCGTTCGCGTTCACGATCCATCTCAGAGCATGCTTCCGCCAGTGCTACAGCTGTTGCAGCGGCAGAGGCCACGTCTACCGTCCCTGGTCGCAGTCCACGTTCCTGGCCGCCACCGTGAATCGATGCGGTCGGCGCCGGCGAGCGTTTCGCTAGCAGTAGGCCGGTTCCGCGTGGCCCACCAAACTTATGTGCGCTCGCTGCCAATGTGGTAGCACCGAGGTCGTGGAAGTGAACGGGGACCTTTCCAACGGCCTGCACAGCATCCACATGAACAGGAGTGTTCTGAAGCGCAGCTCTGCGAACAACCTCCTTCACTGGCTGGAGTGCGCCAGTCTCATTGTTTGCCCACATCACTGCGGCCACAGCTGCCGGAGTGTCAAGCGCCTCGAGGTCCGACAGGTGGCCGTCGTCGCCTACCGGGAGCCAATCCACGTGCTGTGCTCCTAGTGCCTTGACAGTCTCGAGCACTGCCGAGTGCTCAACCGGTGAACACACCACCCGGTCCCCTTGCTTGCCACGCATGGCTTCGTAGAGACCGCGGACCGCGATGTTGTCTGCCTCGGTGCCCGAGCCTGTGAAAATCACTTCAACCGGGTCCGCGCCAAGCAACTCCGCGACTTGTTCTCTTGCATCGGCAAGCACCGCGTTGGCTTGGCGTCCCGCTGCGTGTTGCGCACCGGGATTCAACGCACCTGCGTGTTCAACCCAGGCATCGATTGCTACCTGACGCATCAGAGTAGTTGCAGCGTGATCGAGATACTTCATGCGCACTACCCTACGCGCTGATGCTCCCTTGCCTCGCAAATGTATGCAGTCGGGCTGTTGCCTGTTCGCGCAATAAGTACCGCCATCTGTCGGTGCCCTTTCAGCTTCATCTTCTTCCGAAGCTGGTCCGGGTTGACGTCTACCCCGCGTACGAGGATCTCAAGCGCCCCCGCTTGATAGTTGGCCAGTGCTGCCTTAAGACGCTTGAACGGCACAGCCTCTAAGAAACGGAAGCCACTCGTTGCTGAGGGAAGCTCATCACCCGTAAGAAATGCAATGTGCGGGTCCACCATCCACAAGCTGTGCCGGTGCGCCCAGTGGCGAACTAGCCCGGCGCGGATGATCGCTCCGTCGGGCTCGATCATCCAAGTACCTGGTTCGGCGACAGTGGTGTCGTCAGGCTCGTCCGACCTCACTATCTCTCGCGAACCGTCCGCGCGCAGCACCACCGCTTCGCGAATGCCGGATCCGAAACCTTCTGTGTACAGGCAGGTTTCTTTGACGCCGCCATCGAGAGAGACGACGCTGACGAGCCCGCTCCACTCGCTGTAGTCGATTCCGGGTGCACACTTTACTGCGAGTTCTCTGCCACGATGTGCTTCCACGAGGTCTGGCAGGGGTGGTAGGAGTTTTGCTGGGTCGGTGATTCGTCGGCCGTTGGCGCGTCGTGCTGGGTCAGCCACGATGACATCGGCGCGGCTAATGGGTTGCAGTGCATCGGCTTGGCAGAGGAGCACGTTGGCGTCGGCAAGGTTTGCTTGAGCCATCGCAAGCCGTACGCGATCGAGATCGGAGCCTATCCAAGAGAGCTGTTGTTTTCTTATCGACGCCCCTTCGCTTCCCACTGAACAGGTCACGTCGTGGACCGTGGCTGCTCCGAAATCCTTGATCAGCTGCGCTCTGTATTCGGCAACGAGCTGTGGCGTTGCTTGTTGCGCGGCGTCGCTATCGGTAAGCCAATGTTCGGGCATCTTCCCACGGGCGCTGCGCTGCGCAGCGAGTAACTCCGAAACGACACGGGCATGATCGCCGAATTCCTTTTCCAGTACGGCTCTGTCGCGAATTAGCGTACTTGGAATGAGTTCGAGGTCCGGTCCAAGCGCCAGAATCTTTTGCAGGTTGTCCCGTAGGAACCCAACCTCGTCCAAAGTAAAACTCATTTGGGCGTCCCGATCCTATCTGTCGGGTGCTGGTGGAAAAACTCGTGGTAGCGCGGATCATCGGCGGGGTCTCCGATGATCGGGCGCATGTCGGCGTTGCGTGCAAGTTTGACCGCATCCTCGAAGGTGTCGCAGGAGCACAGCTGTTGGAGTTGCCCCCATGTTGATGGCACGAAGCGAACGAGCCCGGCGCGCCATCCTTCCATGAGTAGCTTCGGGGAGAACCAGTTTGCGTCGTCTGCCTCGCCGGTTTCCGCGTCTGGTTCTTGTCCGATGGGTGCTTTTGCGAGGAAGCTGAAGGTGTCGAACCAGTTACCTCGGTGCGAGCAACCTACCCAGCGTGCAAATGGGATGAGGAGGTCGCTGCAGACGTTGAGTTCATTGGCCTGCAGCATGTCCGTAAGCGAGATCTCGTGCGAGACGAGTTTGAGCCGTTGGTCGTGGAAAGGACGTGCGTCGCCGAGTAGGGTTCCTTCGTCGTCAACGGCGAGCAGTGTTCCGGTTTCTTCGAACAATTCGCGAACAGCGGCAAACAGCAGGGCATGTGCCTTGTATTTGGTGACGCCGAGCCTTCGTGCAACAGAGACTGCCGACTTGCCAATCCACAGGTCTCCATCATTCCAGGCGCGGGGTGGGAAGTCGCGACTATCGACGCCACCTCCGGGAAAAACTGTCATGCCTGGGTAGTTTTTCATGCTCATGACTCGTTCTTGCATCCACACCTTGATTCCGTCGGGAGTGTCGCGGATGAGGATGACGGTGGCAGACAGGCGTGACCCGTTGAACCCACTGGTTTCTGTTGCGTCGACGGCGTCTGTTGCGTCGACAGAAAATGCGCCGGTTTTGCGGTACACGGTGCTCCACCTCCTCGCGTGGTGTTATGCGCGGTGCGCACCACTTCGTGCGCTTCGTGCACGGCGTGCATAGAACCGGCCGTCGTCGTGCTGCACTTCGATTGGCTGATGATACGCCTTAGAGACGTTTTCACTGGTCAATACGTCTTCGATAAGACCTTGGGCGATCACTGTTCCTTCGTCGAGCAGCAAGGCATGTGTAAAACCATATGGGATTTCTTCCAGATGGTGGGTGATCATCACCATAGCTGGCGCATCGGGGTCGAGTGCGAGGTCGCCGAGGTATGCGATGAGGTCCTCGCGTCCGCCGAGATCCATACCTGCCGCCGGTTCGTCCATGATGAGCAGTTCTGGGTCGATCATGACCGCGCGGGCGATGAGGACGCGCTTCTTTTCTCCATCTGAGAGCGTTCCCCACGTGCGGTCGATAAGGTGCATAGCCCCGACCTGTTCCAGGACTTCGAGTGCTTGCTCGTAGTCGACGTCCTCGTACTGCTCGCGCCAACGCCCGACGACCGCGTAGCCTGCGGAGACGACGACGTCGCCAACTTTTTCACTTGGCGGAATCATCGAAGCAATCGCTGAGGACGTCAATCCGATTGCCGCGCGAAGGTCACGCATATCTGTTTTACCGATGCGCTCTCCGAGTACGAATGCGACGCCGCGCGATGGGAACTCTTGGGCAGCCGCCATTCGGATCAGTGTGGTCTTGCCGGCGCCATTTGGGCCGACGATGACCCAACGTTCGTCGAGCTCCACCTGCCAGTCGATAGGGCCAACAAGCGTGTTGCCTCCGCGAATAAACTCGACTCCTCGGAAGTCGATAAGCAGATCTGGATCAGTGGTTGGTTCGTTCACGGCTACCATTCTGGCTTCTTTCTACTTCGGCGTCTTGGTGGATAGAAAAACAAGCGACTGAGTTCTCAGTGTAACCATATCGTTGTATGAGAATCGCCACGGATGAAAGCGAACCCTTATGTCGATATTTAACGCGAGAGTTAGCTAGTCTGAGAGAAGAAAGAGCACACCTATAGGTGTGTCCGACTTCCATCGGCCACATGTGAGGACAAAAACGACATGGTTGCACGCTTTGGTATCGACGACGTACGCCCTCAAGTTTCCGGGCGAACTCTTCCGGCAAAGGCGGTGGTAGGTGAGGTTGTGCCAGTCTCTGCCCTGGTGTGGAGAGAAGGCCACGACGCTATCGCTGCAAGCTTGGTTATTACGGATCCGAATGGAGAACAGTACTCCATTCACATGCAGCAAGAACCGTACCGCCCGGACTACACCCATGCGGTGTTTGTCCCCGATGCTCAGGGGCTGTGGCGCTACCGCGTTGATGCGTGGAGTGACGTCATGGCGACGTGGCGCAACGCCGTCACAAAGAAGCTGGAGGCCGGGCAGACTACCGAAGAAATGGCGAACGACATCGCCCACGGCATCCACCTTTTTGAAGCCGCAATTGCGCAGACTCCGGCCCCAGACCGCGAGGTGCTCGAACGGGCCGCTGCGGCGCTTGATAATCCCGCGCTGCCACTGGCTGAACGAATTCTCGCCGGCATTTCTGACGAAGTACTCGAAGTACTCAATGCTTTTCCGCTTCGGGAGCTCGTCACCCATGGGCCTATTTGCGATATCTACGTAGAACGACGCGATGCGCTGGTGAACTCGTGGTACGAGCTCTTCCCGCGTTCCACCGGCGGTTGGGACGATGAAGGCAACCCGGTTCACGGTACCTGGGCTACCACTGCGAAGGCGCTCGATCGCGTTGCTGCAATGGGCTTTGACACGGTCTACTTCCCTCCTATCCACCCAATCGGTGAGATCAACCGGAAGGGCAAAGACAACACACTTGTCGCCGAGGAGGGTGATGTCGGCTCCCCGTGGGCGATCGGTTCACGAGACGGTGGGCACGATGCCTTCCACCCGCAGCTCGGTGGTGAGAAAGAGTTTTGCGCGATGCTTGACCATGCGCACGAACTCGGATTGGAGGTAGCGCTGGATTTGGCCTTGCAGGCTGCGCCGGATCACCCTTGGGCGAGCGAGCACCCCGACTTCTTCACCATCTTGGAAGACGGCACGATTGCTTACGCCGAGAACCCGCCGAAGAAGTACCAGGATATCTACCCGATCAACTTCGATAACAACCCGGAGAAGGTCTACGAGGAGATTTACCGGGTTGTCATGTACTGGGTAGACCTGGGCATCCGAACGTTCCGTGTGGACAATCCGCACACGAAGCCGGTGAACTTCTGGCACTGGTTGATCACCCGCGTCCACGAGACGCACCCCGACGTCATCTTCTTGGCCGAAGCGTTTACCCGCCCACCAGTGATGTACGGGCTGTCGAAGGCAGGGTTCTCCCAGTCCTACACTCACTTCACCTGGAAAGTATCTAAGAGTGACCTCATCGACTTCGCTGAGCACATGGTCGACGTCGCGGATGTCTCGCGCCCGAACCTCTTCGTGAACACGCCTGACATCTTGCACGCCTCGCTGCAGTACGGAGGTCCAGCCGCGTTCGCAATTCGCGCCACGCTTGCCGCCACAATGAGCCCATTGTGGGGCGTATATTCCGGCTTTGAGCTCTTCGAAGGCGAAGCCGTCGCAGAAGGTAGCGAAGAGTACAACCACTCCGAGAAGTATGAACTGCGCCCACGCGACTTCCAGACAGCCCTCGATAACGGGCAGTCTCTAGAGCCTTACATCACTTCGCTGAACCGCTTCCGCAAGGCGCAGCCTGCGCTGCAGCAGCTACGTCAAATTCGCTTCCATCACGTGGACAACGACCAGATCCTCGCGTACTCGAAGGTCGATGCGATCTCTGGCAACGCGGTCCTCGTCGTCGTTAATCTCGACCCTTGGAACGCGCAGGAAGGCACGCTGTACCTCGACGCGCCGGCAGTTGGTCTCGAATATGGTGCGCAGTTTGCCGTCCATGACTTGGTAACTGACGCGTACTACGACTGGGGATCAGAAAACTACGTGCGCCTCGCACCGGAAGTCAACGTCGCTCACATTCTCAAGCTGCCTGATGTTGCGCCACAGAAGAGAGAAGCGCTCGCTTTCCGGCAAATTTCAGATCACGACTACCGCCCATAACAACCGCGACCAAACAGACGCTAGAAAGATCATTATGTCTGCAAATTCAGTCAACCCAGCACTGCTGATCCCGGCTCACGACCGGCACCGCCTCCTCGAATGCAAGCACCACGCACCGCACGACTTCTACGGATGGCACGCGGCACCCGAGGGCTCCCTCATTCGCACCCGATTCCTCGGCGCAACGAACGTCGAGTTACTCATCCACGATGAGATCCGGCAAATGCAGTCCCTTGGCGACGATATTTGGGCGATCGGCTTGACCGACACCACTGCGCCCGACTATCGCTTCAAGGTTCACTATCCCGAGGGCGACCCGGTGACCGTCGCCGACGCATATCACTTTCTGCCTACACTCGGCACGCTCGACCTGCACCTGATTAGCGAAGGCCGCCACGAGCGTCTCTGGGAGGTGCTCGGCGCCAACGTCCGTACCTACGAGACGACGCTCGGCACCGTCACTGGTACCTCGTTCGCTGTGTGGGCACCGAATGCACAGGGCGTGGCCGTCGTCGGTGACTTCTGTGCATGGAACCCAAACCAGTACCCGATGCGCGTCCTCGGTTCGACTGGAGTGTGGGAGATCTTCATCCCGGGCATTGAGGCAGGCACCACGTACAAATTTGCAGTACAGACGTCCGACGGCCGTCGCATCGACAAGGCCGACCCTCTGGCGAAGCAAACGCTGACACCTCCAGAGACCGTCTCCGTGGTTGCCGCCCCTTCCGAGTTCAAGTGGACAGATGAGGATTGGGCGCAAAAGCGCAGCGAAGCAGACCCGACCAACTCCCCAATGAGCGTCTACGAGTGCCACGTCGGCTCATGGAAGAAGGGCGCAACCTTCCAGACGATGCGCGACGAGCTCGTACCGTACCTCATGGAAAACGGCTTCACCCATGTCGAGTTCCTCCCGGTAGCCGAGCATCCATTCGGTGGCTCTTGGGGCTACCAGGTCACGGGGTACTACGCCCCAACCGCCCGTTGGGGGACTCCAGATGACTTCCGCGCACTCGTCAACGACCTACACGCAGCAGGCATCGGGGTCATCGTCGACTGGGTCCCCGCACACTTCCCAAAGGATGACTGGGCGCTCGCCCGCTTCGACGGCACCGCGTTGTACGAGCACCCCGACTGGCGCCGTGGCGAGCAAAAAGACTGGGGCACCTACGTCTTTGACTTCGGACGCAACGAAGTTCGCAACTTCTTGGTCGCAAACGCTCTGTACTGGTGCGAAGAGTTCCACATTGATGGCCTCCGCGTCGACGCCGTCGCGTCAATGCTCTACCTTGACTACTCCCGCCAACCCGGCGAATGGCTTCCAAATCAGTTCGGTGGGCGCGAGAACTGGGACGCTGTCCAGTTCCTGCAAGAGATGAACGCAACGGTTCACCGCAACCACCCAGGCATCGTGACCATCGCGGAGGAGTCTACTGCTTGGCCAGGCGTGACCGCTATGACGGAAAACGACGGCCTCGGTTTCTCCCTGAAGTGGAACATGGGCTGGATGAATGACACACTCGAGTACTTCTCCCTCGACCCGATTCACCGCTCATACCACCACAACGAAATCACGTTCTCCCTCGTGTACGCGTTTTCCGAGCAATATGTCCTGCCGTTTAGCCACGACGAAGTAGTCCACGGCAAGGGCTCGCTTTGGCAGCGCATGCCAGGCGACGACTGGAACAAGGCCGCCGGCCTTCGCACGCTCTTCGGCTATATGTTCTCCCACCCAGGCAAGCAGCTCCTCTTCATGGGCTGTGACTGGGGCCAGACCACCGAGTGGGACGAAGCGAACTCAATCAACTGGGACAATATTTCTGACGGCTGGGGCCACGAGTACCACCGCGGTATCCAGCAACTAGTTCGCGACCTCAACCGAGTGTACGTCGACACCCCTGCGTTGTACGCGCAGGACAACGTGCCTGCCGGATTCCAGTGGGTCAAGGGCGACGACTCACAGCACAACATCCTCGCCTACCTCCGGTGGGATACCGAGGGCAACCCTGTGCTGGCCGTCATCAACATGTCCGGAACTTCCCAGCCAAATTACCGGATCGGCCTGCCGGTCGCCGGTGAGTGGGAGCTACTCATCAACACGGACGCAGGCGTCTACGGCGGTGCCAACAACGACCTGCCACACACTGTGCACAGCGACGATGTTCAGTGGGATCACTTCCCTCACTCGATCGAGCTGCACGTACCAGCAATGAGCGCACAGCTGTACAAGCTGAGCCGCTAGAACGCTAGAGCCCGGGCCTCAGGAGTTCCTGCAGGTCCGGGCTTTTGCATGTCACGCTAGAACAGCGCACTCGCAAGCTTCGTACGAGCGGCGAGCACACGCGGGTCGCCGGCGTCGAAAAGCCCGAAGAGCTCGAGCAGTCGCTCCTTCGCCTCTGGAGACTGCTTGATCAAGCCCAACAGACGGTCGAATGCTTTCTCAGGCGCACCGGACACGAGCTCAGCATCAGCAGCCACCATCTGTTTCGCGACATCGTCAGGGTGCTCCGCAGCATCAGCAATAGGATCAACCGACAAGTTCGCAGGGTCAAGCCGCTTGACGACGGCCACCGTCGCCTTCGCCTGCGCAACCTCCTTGTTACCAGGCTCCTCGCTCAGCATCGCATCGTAGATAGCCGTAGCCTGATCGAAATCACCTGCCTGCATCGCACGAGCTGCCTCTTCCAAACGCGGGTCCTCTGCTGGGGCAGCATCCTCAACGGGCTCCTCGTCTAGGCCCTGCAACTGCCTGCCAACGTTGCTCACCAATGCCTCGAGCCAAGGCTTCAATTCTTCCTCCGACTGATCCCCCTCGAAGCTCGTCAGTGGGCGCCCAGCAGCGAGCGCGAGCGTGGTCGGAACCATCCGTACGCCAAGCGCCTGCGCGATCTGCGGAGTGGCATCAGCATCAACGTATGCGTACGCGAATCCTCGCTGACCGGTAGCCAACTTGGTCAACGTCGCCCGTAGCGACTCGGAATCAGCTGAACGCGCACTACCGACGTGAACGACAACCGGAATCTGCATTGAGCGCTGCAGTACCTTGGCTTCCAAATCTGCCTCAGTAACCGTAAATACTGGGACAAACCCCTCGCGCTTCATTTCCTCGCGGGCCTCCGCTTGCTTCGCTACCTGAGCTAAATCAACGGCCCCTGCCGTAAATTGTGGTCCTGTCACGTCCTAGTTCTCCTCAAGATGCTTGTTCAAAGACTCCATCTTCTGGTGGAGCATATCTGTAAACCCACGGCGGATATCCGCCTTAATCACCAGCGAAACACGTGGAGACACTTCCTCCACCGCCTGCGTCGCACGCTTAATAACGTCCATGACTTCGTCCCATTCACCCTCAACCGTGGTGAACATGGCTGTCGTCTCATTCGGCAGCCCCGATTCACGAACTACTTTCACGGCGCGTGCCACGGCCTGCGACATCTCCGCGTTCGGCGTGTCAGTGACGGCTGGTGCTACTGAAAATGCTGCAATCATGCCTCATACCCTACCGCCTCGACCAACAATGTTTATGCCAGTGACGGCGATCATCCGCCCCGCGCCCCACTTCCTTCGGCCACGCAACGACATGGGCTACTCCTGGAGGAATGTTCTGATTACATCCCGGGCACACGTAGAACTTCCGCGCTGCGGAAGAACCAATCTGACGCACTTTGTAGATCTCACCATGCGTCCACCGCGGCCCTTCCATTTCTTGGGTGCCGATAAACGTGGACCCATCCCGCGGGAGTATATAGCTCGGCTGGATGTTTTGACGCCGATTTCTTCGCGGCACTGCTACATCGCTCCTCTAAAACAGGCGCAGCTCGTCTGATTCGATTCCACGCAGGTCGTCATAGTCCAGCACAATACAGCGAAAACCACGATCTTCCGCGAGCGTGCGGGCCTGTGGCTTAATCTCCTGCGCAGCGAACACACCCTGTACTGGACGAAGTACGCTATCGCGGTTGAGCAGTTCAACATACCTGCTGAGCTGCTCGACGCCGTCGATCCCTCCCCGGCGTTTCACCTCAACGGCAACTGTCTTGCCGTCTGCATCCTTGGCGAGCAGGTCAACTGGGCCAATCGCCGTCGGATACTCACGGCGGACGAGCGTAAACCCATCGCCGAGCGTAGAAATATGCTCAGCCAACAGCTCCTGTAGGTGCGCTTCCACCCCGTCCTTCACAAGACCTGGATCTTCACCGAGCTCCACGTTGGTATCGGACACGATCTCCTCGACTGTAATGCGAAGCTGCTCGCCTTTTGGGTTCTCCACGATCCACAACTCGTCCCCCGTGTCTTCCCCATCAATATCCACGACGGCTTGTTCACGTATCGTGCACGGCGGTGTCATCCAGTTCAGTGGTTTATAAGCACGGTCGTCTGCGTGGATCGACACAGACCCGTCAGCTTTCATCAAAATAAGGCGAAGCGCAGACGGCAAATGCGCATCAAGACGACCAACATAATCTACTGAACAGCGAGCAATGACAAGACGCATGGATACTAGGCTACCGGTCGTGTCATTCTGTACGGAATTATCCCGCTAGTTGCGCTGATCGCGGCCGCGGTCACGCAGCGCACGCCGACGCAGCGCCTCGTAATCAACCTTTTCCTGCCGCTCATCAGGTGCAGACTCAATCCATGAAATCAACGCCATCTGCGCGCGCTTCTGGCCCGCGAATTCAATATTGCCATCGGCACCGTGCAGTAGCACGGCTTCCTTAATCCCTGGCATGAACGACTGCTCTTCTTGACTCAGCGCTCGCATTCCCTCGAAGCTGGTCTGGGTGCGCTCAATGCACATGTCGTACTGGAATGACAAGGACCGCAGTTTATAAAAACGGAGCTCCTCCGCGTGATAGATCAGCACACCGTGGCGCCAACCGTGGACCCCGGTGGCCGGGAGTTGTCGGAACAGGCCTATCGCGCCGGAGTTGCGGAACATTAAAAAGCGCCACACGCACACAGTAATAACAAAGAACACAAAGAACAATGCCACGTACAGTAAAACGATCACATTGCACCTCTGCTTCGTTCAAACCGACCTTGATGAAAGTATGCGCTTCATTTTAGCGACCTTCGCTGCCAGTGCAAGCAACGAAGAAACGGAAAGCCCCGCTGCTAAAACAGCGGGGCTTTACAAGGTTGAGCGTGGCGCTCTACCTTCCTCCTACGCGGTGACCGCGTTAGCGAGATTCACTGCGACGGACGGCAGCAAGCTCGGCCTCTGCACGAGACTTCGCGAGTGCGTCATCAATGTTCTGAAGCTCTGCCTGAGCTTCATCACGATTCACTTCGTGGGCGAAGATGGCGTAATCCGCAAGAATGGTCACTTTGTCACCTTGCACGGAAAGGAACCCACCCTGGACGGCGGCGACGATGCGCTCGCCGTCGATTGGGCGGATGGTCACGACACCATTGTCCTTGAGCTGACCAAGGATGGGTTCGTGGCCAGGCAGAATGCCGATCTCACCTTCGGTAGTCTGAGCAGTCACGATGCTTGCTGGACCCTTCCAGAGCAAACGGTCTACCGAGACTAATTGAGCGGTAAGTTCAGCCATTATTGCCTCCTAGCCCTGCAGCTTCTTGTAGGCAGCCTCAACGTCATCCAAGCCACCCAGGCCGTTGAATGCCTGCTCTGGGTATGCATCGAATTCACCGTTGCATAGCTTCTCGAAGGCATCGATGGTCTCCTCGAGAGGTACGTAGGAGCCCTCGTCGCCGGTGAACTTCTTAGCGACGAAGAAGTTCTGGCCCAGGAAGCGCTCGATCTTACGAGCACGCATAACCGTGACCTTATCCTCTTCGGAAAGCTCGTCCATACCGAGAATTGCGATGATGTCCTGCAGTTCCTTGTTCTTCTGCAGAATACCGATAACTCGCTGTGCAACCTCGTAGTGACGCTCGCCAACGATACCTGGCTCAAGGATGCGCGAGGTCGAGGTCAGCGGATCCACTGCTGGGTAAATACCCTTGGAAGCAATGGAACGCGAAAGCTCGGTCGTCGCGTCCAGGTGAGCGAAGGTCGTGGCCGGAGCCGGGTCGGTGTAGTCGTCAGCCGGAACATAAACTGCCTGCAGCGACGTAATCGAACGGCCCTTGGTCGAGGTAATGCGTTCCTGGAGAACACCCATCTCGTCTGCCAGCGTTGGCTGGTAGCCCACGGCCGATGGCATACGACCCAGCAGGGTCGAAACCTCAGAACCAGCCTGGGTGAAACGGAAGATGTTATCGATGAACAGGAGCACGTCCTGGTTCTGAACATCGCGGAAGTACTCCGCCATGGTCAGGCCGGACAGCGCGACACGCATACGAACCCCTGGCGGCTCATCCATCTGGCCGAAAACAAGGGCCGTATCTGGAAGAACGCCCATGTCCTCCATCTCGAGGAAGAGGTCCGTACCCTCACGGGTACGTTCGCCGACGCCGGCGAACACGGAGGTACCGGAGAACTCGCGTGCAATACGCGTAATCATCTCCTGGATGAGAACTGTCTTACCGACACCAGCACCACCGAAGAGGCCAATCTTGCCACCCTTCACGTAAGGGGTAAGCAGGTCGATGACCTTAATGCCGGTCTCAAGGATCTCGGTCTTACCTTCCAAGTCCTTGAACGCTGGTGGCTCGCGGTGGATGCCCCATCGCTCACCACCGACGCCGACCGATGGGTCGTCCAAGCACTGACCAAGCGCGTTAAACACGTGGCCCTTGACCTGGTCGCCAACCGGAACGGAGATCGGATTGCCGGAGTCGCGTACCTGTGCGCCACGAACCAGACCGTCGGTTGGTGCCATGGCGATCGTGCGGACGAGGCTGTCACCCAAGAACTGGGCCACCTCAAGCACGATGGTGCGGGACATTTCGCCGAGGTCGATGTCAACCTCAAGCGCGTTGTACAAAGCGGGCAGCTCGCCACGCGGGAACTCCACGTCGACGACTGCGCCGATGACGCGCACGACGCGGCCATTCTCAGACCCTGCCGGGTTCTGAGCGAAATCGGACTCATTCTGAGCCTGACCCGTTGGCTCCTCGCCGAGCTCGTCGTAAGAGTGAGCAGTAGTCATGATTTAGTCACTTTCTCCACTACCAGACAGCGCGCCAGCGCCGCCGATAATCTCGGTGATTTCCTGGGTAATTTTTGCCTGACGGGCTTGGTTAGCCTCACGGGACAAGTTGTTCGCCAATTCGGTCGCATTGTCCGTAGCGTTCTTCATCGCCGTACGACGTGAAGCGGACTCCGCTGCAGATGCCTCCAAGAAAATCGAGTACAGCGAGCGAGAAACATACGCCGGAAGCAGTTCGTCCATCAGCGTATCCGCATCAGGTTCGAAATCCATGTCCGGTTGCACATCCCCGCTTGTGGTGAGCATGTCTTCCTGCTCGTACTCGTAATCCTCAAGCACCGGCTCAATTGGGAGCAACTGGTGCACCCTGGCTTCTTGTGTCAACATCGACACAAATTCTGTGTACACCACGTGTACCTGGTCGAAGCCACGAACCTCCTGACCCTCAGGGCCGTGCAGGCCCTCGCGCCACTTAGCGGTCCCTTCAGAGCTCGCCATGAAGCCGTCGATCAGGTGGCGACGAACGTCGTGGGTCGCTTCCCACGAAGGCTTCTGGGACCAACCGGTCCAAGAGCCTTCGACCTCCATATCGCGGAAACGGTAGTGGGTTACGCCCTTACCGCCCGTGATGTAGCGGACGACTTCGTAGCCAGCTTCCTCAAGCATGCGCTCGAGCTCTGCTGCCTTCTTCAACACGTTGTGGTTATACCCGCCGGCCATACCGCGGTCTGATGTGACCACGAGGACTGCTGCGACTCGACCATTCTCACGCTCACGGAGCATGGGGTGATCGAGGGAGCTCGCAGCTGCGAGGCGTTCCATGACGTCTTTCAACTCGTCGGCATACGGCTTTGCCGCTTCGACGCGCTGCTGTGCCTTGGTGATCTGCGAAGTCGCGATCAGCTCCTGGGCTTTAGTGATTTTCTTCGTGGAGTTTACGGACCTAATACGGTCACGTAGTTCGCGAAGTGTTGCCATGGTTTACTCTCCTCCCTTCCTATATGTAGACGTTTACGTCTTGTTCCAAGAATTACTTCTTGGGACGGCCGACGTTAAGGGTATTTTTCTTGACCTCACGCTTGTCCAGCGGATCCGCCTCTGGCTCGCGCACGATGTGCTCACCGGTGGAGGACTGGAACGAGCGAGCGAAGTCATCATTGACGCGCAGCAGCGTCTGCTTGCTCGTATCGTCGAGCGCAGCGCCACCGGAGATCTGTTCGTAGACTTCCGGAGCGACGGAGCGAATGTGCTCCTGCAGCTCGAACTCGTAGCGACGCACGTCTTCGACGGGAACGACGTCAAAGGCGCCTTCGTTTGCAAGCCAGATAGATACGATCTGGAACTCAACAGGCTGCGGAGCGTTCTCCGACTGCTTGAGGAGCTCTACGAGACGCTGACCGCGCTCGAGCTGGCGCTTCGAAGCTGCATCGAGGTCGGACGCGAACGCAGCGAACGCTTCCAGGTCACGGTATGCAGCAAGGTCGAGACGCAGGTTACCTGCAACCTTCTTCATACCCTTAGTCTGCGCAGCGCCACCGACACGGGACACGGAGATGCCCACGTCAATAGCCGGGCGAACACCCTGGTTGAAGAGGTCGGACTGGAGGAAGACCTGGCCGTCTGTAATCGAGATGACGTTGGTAGGAATGAACGCACCCACGTCGTTAGCCTTCGTCTCGATGATCGGCAGTGCGGTCAACGAGCCTGCACCCAGCTCATCGTTGAGCTTCGCAGCACGCTCCAGCAGACGAGAGTGCAGGTAGAACACGTCACCTGGGTATGCCTCGCGGCCTGGTGGACGACGCAGCAGCAACGAGATGGCACGGTATGCCTCTGCCTGCTTGGTCAGGTCATCGTAAATCACCAGCACGTGCTTGCCCTGGTACATCCAGTGCTGGCCCAGCGCTGCACCAGAGAATGGTGCGAGCCACTTGAAGCCTGCGGAGTCGGATGCAGGTGCAGCCACAATCGTGGTGTACTCAAGCGCGCCGTGCTGCTCGAGGGTTGCACGAACGCCAGCGATCGTGGAGCCCTTCTGGCCCACCGCGACGTAGATGCAACGAACCTGCTTCGACGGATCTCCGGTCTCCCAGAAGTGCTTCTGGTTCAGGATCGTGTCGATGCAGACTGCAGTCTTACCAGTCTTACGGTCACCAATGACGAGCTGACGCTGACCACGACCGATTGGGGTCATGGCGTCAATAGCCTTGATACCGGTCTGCATTGGTTCCTCAACCGGCTGGCGGTCGAGAACGCCTGCAGCCTGCAGCTCAAGCGCGCGCTCTTCGTTGGATTCAATTGGACCAAGGCCGTCAATTGGCTGGCCCAGTGGGTTAATAACGCGGCCGAGGAATTCCTCCCCAACCGGGATGGACAGAACTTCGCCTGTCCGCTTTACTTGGTCGCCCTCGGTGAGGGTCTCGAAATTACCCAGAACCACGACACCGATCGAATCGGTCTCAAGGTTCTGTGCGACGCCAATGACGCCGTTCGGAAACTCGAGCAGCTCATTCGTCATGCATCCTGGCAGCCCGGAAACCTGGGCAATACCATCTGCAGCCGAAGTCACCACGCCGACCTCCTCACGGGAGGCCTCCGCGGAGTAGCTCGAGGTGTAGTTCGCTATCGCGCTACGGATCTCATCGGAGGAGATCGTCAGCTCCGCCATGTTCTTCCTGCTCTCGGTAGTTTGTTCCAGCATTATCTCTTACTAAAGGGTCGCGTTGGCGAGAAGGTCGGTGCGCATGCGGTTCAACTTACCGCGCGTCGACCCGTCAATCAGTTCATCGCCGACTCGGATGGTCAGTCCACCGAGGAGGCTGGGGTCAACCTCAGAATGGATCGCCATCTCACGACCGTAAATGTTCTCAAGTTTCTGTGCCAGTGCATCGCGCTGCGCATCAGAGAGCGCCTGTGCGGTGACCACACGTGCCACGGCCTTCCCACGCAACGCGGCGACGTCAGCTGCCAGAGCAGCGAGATCGTCCACCGGGTGGTGTTCTGGACGGCCAATGACCTGCAAAGCTAGCGCTTCAGTAACCGTGGTGACCTTGCCATAAATGACATTCGCAAGCAGACCGCGCTTCTGTGCGGCTGTAGCGGTTCGGTCGGAGAGAAGCTGAGTAAGCTTCCGCTCCTTCTCAAGCAAGGTGGAGAGTTGGTACAGCTCGTTTTCGACCTGCTCCAACTGCCCTTGAGCCTCCGCGCCCTTCATCAGGGCGCGTCGACCTAGGTTGATCAGGCCTGCGCGGAACTCGCGCGGGTTTGACCACTCCTCGGAAGCTGCTGCAGCAAGGATCTGTGCCGTAGGCTCTGCCACCTTGGCACCGAAAACATCGTTGATGATCCCGCGACGCTGCGCGGCATCAAGCGAGTTATCAGCGACAGCGATGCGCAGTGCACGCTCGGCGTCCAGCTGATCCACGGTCAGGAACAGTTCCGTACCAAGCTGCAATGCAACAGCAATGGTGTCCCCTGCCCCTTGAATCAGCTGATCAAGCTGCTCAGAAACTTTTGTTTGTGCTTCGCGACTAGCTGCCTTCATTTCGCCTACTTCCTCGTAGAAACGTTGTCGAGTTCGGCGAGGAAAGCATCAATCGTGTTCGAGCGGCGGGTATCATCCGAAAGCTCGGTACCCAGCAGACGCTCTGCCAGACTGATGGAGTTCTGACCCATCTCGTTGCGCAGTTCAGCGACGACCTGCTCGCGGGAAGCCAGAAGCTGCTTTTCGCCTGCTTCAACAATTCGACGAGACTCATCCTCAGCGCGCTCACGAAGTTCTGCCTGAATCTCCTTGCCCTTTGCCCGGGCAGCTTCACGGATCTCAGCAGCTTCGGCACGTGCCTCAGCGAGTTCAGCGTTGTTCTTTTCTAGAGCAGCCTTAGCCTCGGCCTGGGCAACCTGAGCACGCTCAATGCCGCCCTTGATTCGGTCTTCGCGCTCCGCCAGTACTTCCTGGAACTTCGGAAGGACAAACTTCCAGAAGAGCAAGAACACGATGACGAAGACAACGGTCGACCAAACCACGTCGTACATGGCAGGCAGGAGAATCGACGGCTCCGTCTCGAGCGGAAGCTTCTCTCCCTCTGCCAACACGAAAATATCGTTGACGTTAGTCATTGGTTGCTCCTGATCTAAAAAGTGTACGTGGAATTCGTGAGTTCTTTTTAGAACAGGAAGCCTGCAACGAGGCCAATCAGGGCAAGTGCCTCAACGAAGGCGATACCCAGGAACATGGTGGTACGCAGCTGGCCGGCCATCTCTGGCTGACGTGCCATCCCCTCAACGGTCTTACCGACCAGCATGCCGATGCCGATGCCAGGGCCGATGGTAGCGAGGCCGTAGCCGATGGTGCCGAGACCGGTGTATTCGGTAGCGGCTGCTGCCTGAGCAAGAATGATGTCGTTCATGTGAAAGTCGTTCCCTTTCTTGGTGTTTGCTTGCAACGCTTCCTGCAAACAAACGAGTGACAATTTGTATGGGGTTTATTCAGTTTGACCAGTAGGTTGCGCTTTGTTAGTGCGCGTCTGCATGCAGCGACAGTTCGATGTACACCGCAGTCAACAGAGCGAAGATGTACGCCTGCAGGAAGATAATGATTAACTCATACAGGGTGAACAGCAACGCCGCGATCAGGGTCAGCCCTGACACACTCGTCCAGGCCGAGATCTGCCAGAAGAAGAAGTTCGTAGCAGAGTACAGCAGAACGAGAATGATGTGGCCAGCCAGGAAGTTCGCCATAAGACGAAGTGCCAGCGTGACCGGACGCAGAATGAACGTCGAGAAGAACTCGATCGGCACAACAAGGAAGTGCAGAGCGAACGGCAACCCAGGAATCACGGTCGAGTGCTTGAAGAAGGCAACGCCGTAGCGCTGCACGCCCGCGTAGATCATCGCAATGTAGGCGACAACGGCCAACACAATCGGCATACCGATACGTGCGTTTGGCGAGATGTTGAGGCCAGGGATGATCGTGGCGACATTCATGAACAGGATCGTGAAGAAGATTGTCGCGATTACCGGCAAGAAGCGCCGGCCCTCTTTCTTCCCCAGCGTGTCTTCGGCGATGTGGATGCGGACGAAATCCACGCCCAACTCACCGATATTCTGCAGACCCTTAGGAACCAGTTTTGGCTTCCTAAAAGCAATAACAAAGAGGACCACCAGTACTGCCGCCATGAACAGGCGAACCAGCATGATACGGTCCAGCGCGAACCAGCCATTGGCGAAATCTTCACCAATAAACTGGTCGAACGTGTGCCCCGGGAAAAATTCTGGACCCAATTGGGGTGCGTGGAATGTACCCTTCATGGCCAAAGTTGTAACGCTCAGCGTTCTCTCCCGTTCTCGGGCCGCACTTAATGTGCGGTGCGATGGACGTCTCCAACAAGCTGTCTCCGTGGCGGACTCCGTCGCACATCTTCTACCACGGGACAGGGGATGTATTTTCGTGCTTCTTCCAGCGAAAAATAAGGAAGCAGCAAACCTTAACTAACCCGCCCGATACTTTAACAGGTCACAGCGTATTTTCACGCTTTAGGGGGTCTTCCAAAGCTTCTTCTGAGCATTTTTCGGTACCACGCCATTAAATATGGCTGGTACTGGCGTTTTCACCTAAAATGTTACTTCCCCCACACCCGTTCCAAAAAGGGGTAGACACCCACAAATTCGGTAGTAATTCCCCTACATTCCGACATAGAAAAGCGTTGCCACCCCAAGGCGAGGGGGTAGCAACGCAAATGTCTGTACGCCTTAAGGCTTCTGAATATATGCCGTTCGTACGCTCAGTACCCCCATGGCTTCGGCGCCTAACGCAACAACAAGTGCCGCGATCGTAGTTACGCCGAATGCTGTCGAGTCGTAAAACGTCGCGTTCCGAAGCCCAAGCAAGATAAGCACGATGACGACCATCTTGATGAGCCAACCGCCGAGTACGACAGCCATCGTGGTTGTAGGGGTGGAATTTGACGTCACAAGAACACTGATAGCGGTCAACAGCACAAAGCCACCACCAATACCGACCCCCATCAATACAGCCCAAAGACCTGGCGCGCCGCTCACGGCTCCCCATGCCATCAGCGAAATGATAAGCAGCGCCAGCAATGCCAACGTTCCGAAGCGCAGCGCGCGCAGTAGCGGTCGCCGTTGGTCCTCATACTGCTCAGTGTCTGACACTTCCAGGTTCGGCGTCACAGGGTTCTTTGGAGTATCCACGATTGGACATCCTACACAGATACCGGGCCGATCTTGCCTTTCAGCCATGGAATGAGCGTCGCAACAAAGGCCACCACCAACGAAAGGACGGTAAAAGCTACGGCAAATCGGGTGGGGACGATCGAAAAGCTCACCGCACCGAGGGCTACTGCGGAAATCCACATATAGAGGACCAAAACAGTGCGTCTGTGTGTATGCCCGAGGCGAAGCAGTCGGTGGTGAATATGTCCGGCGTCTGCCTCCCACGGTCGCTGGCCACGGATCACACGTCGGATGACCGCCCAAACCAGGTCAAGCAACGGCAAGGCAATTGCAGCAAGCACAACGATGATTGGGCTCACTAATGCCACCATGTCCGCAGCCCCATAGAGTGACATGTTGATCTTGCCCGACGCTGACGTCGACGCGGCTGCCAGCAGCAATCCAATAAGCATCGCGCCTGAGTCCCCCATGAAAATTCGGGCAGGCTCGAAATTATGCGGCAAGAACCCGGCACAAATTCCGACGAGAATCGAGCAAATGATCGCCGGCGGGTAGGCCGAAACAGCACCACCCTGGTCGTGGAGCACAGTGAGGGAGAAGAGAAGGATAGCTCCCCCGGCGATCATCCCCAGGCCAGCAGCGAGTCCGTCAATGCCATCAACAAAGTTCACAGCGTTGATAATCAACACAGTGAAGAACGCGGACAACAACATACCCTGCACTTGATCGAGGATTAGCGTGGTCCCCTCCCCAAACGGGACGTAAAAGACGGTAAAGACCAGTCCAAGAAAGCTCATGAGGCCAGCTACCAAGAGTTGTCCGCACAGCTTTACGACGGCCCCAAGCTCGTAGAGGTCGTCGATAATTCCAAGAATCACGATGCCGCTCGCACCAGCGAAGACTGCCGTCATTTCGGGCGTCACCGGTGCGAACCCACGTGTGAGCGCTGGGAGCTGCTGCGCAAGAAAAAGGGCGCATACGAGCCCTGTAAACATGGCAAGGCCACCGACAGAAGGCGTCGGCTGGGTATGCACATCGCGTTTGCGGATCTCTGCCACCCTGCCCGTCCGAACGAGCGCTGTGCGCACCACGCCTGTGAGCAGGTAGGTGATCGCTGCGGCAACAAGCAGAACCAAGCCCAATTCACGCAGCGGGACTCCGGCGCCGCCCATCTACTTCCTCCGCAACTGCTCTGGGTCAAGTTTTAGGACTTGAGCAATGCGTTCCGTGCTGATAGCTCCCTCTCGCAGGATGACTGGGCTAGGGCCAGAAATATCGATAATCGTTGACGGGGTGCCAACTTCGGCGGGCCCACCCTCGAGATACACGCCGACTGCCTCCCCGAACTGCTGGCGTGCAGCAGCCGCGTTGAGCGCTGGTGGATTGCCCGTCAGGTTCGCCGACGAGACCGCCATCGGGCCAGTTCGCTGCAGAAGTTCAAGCGCCAGGGGTTGATTCGGCATCCGCAACAACACGGTGCCACGAGTGTCGCCGAGATTCCAGGGAAGGCTCGGGGCTTCCGGAACGACGATCGAAAGCCCTCCCGGCCAAAATGCTTCAACAAGAGTTTTAGCGGTGTCCGTGAACTCCCGCACGAGCCCCTGGATAGTAGTCCAAGACCCTACCAACACTGGCACCGGCATATCGGGGCCCCGCCGCTTCGTTGCCAGCAGTGTCGCCACCGCCTGGTTATTAAATGCGTCGGCGCCGATGCCGTAGACGGTGTCAGTAGGAAGGACGATGCAACGCCCCTCTTTCACTGCGGCTTCTGCTGCCTGCAGTCCTTGTTCGCGTTCTTCTGGTTCGAGGCACTGGAAAACCCTACTCGCCATAATGCTCCTCGTCTCCTTTGTTCAGTACCGGACTAGCTTACTCGCTCCGCTTCCGGGCACAGACAAAGCGTTGCTTTCCGGTGAGGTCCGCTAACCGCTCCACTCGTTCGAACGTGCCGGATGCTGTAACGGCGTCGACAGTCAGGTCAGAAGTTGCGTCATCATGTTCAACTGCAAATACTCCGCCCGGTTTCAGTAGCGCCGCAGCCACCGGCACCAGGCCACGTATCGCATCCATACCGTCGTCCCCGGAAAAGACTGCCTCCGGTGGGTCTACGTAGACCTCTGGGTCCAGACTGTCGGTATTGGGAACGTACGGCGGGTTGCTTACCACCATGTCTACGGTGCCATGCAGCGTAGACAACAAGTTGTGATCAGTCATGTCCCCTTCGACGATCCGGACGTTCAAGCCGAGTTCATCGCGATTTCGTTGGGCATACTCGCGAGCAGCTTCGGACCGCTCCACCGCGATCACCTCGGCGCACGGTGCCGCATGCGCGATGTAGAGCGCGAGCGCACCCGAACCAGTGCCCAGATCCACGACAGTGGGCGCCTGCGAAGTGGCGGACTGCTGCAATGTCTTCACTGCCCAATCGGCTAGGACCTCGGTCTCCGGCCGCGGGATAAACACACCCGGTCCGACACGCAGCGTCAAAGGCCCAAACGGCGCGGCTCCAACGATGTGCTGGAGTGGTTCGCGCGATGCCCGGCGTTGAATCGCTGCTTCAAACGCTGTTTCAAACTCCTGGTCAACGTCGAGGAACAGTACGTTCATCGGGGTGTCGTCGAGAAGCCAGGCAGCGATCAACCTCGCGTCGACTGCTGGCGTGGCAACGCCCGCGGCCGCAAGCATCTGCGCGCCACGGGCGATGACCTGTTGAGCGGGTTGTTTACTCGGCTTCAAGTCGTTCCTGCCGCTCGTGTGTCTGCAACGCCGTAATCAGATCGTCCATGTTGCCATCGAGCACCGTGTCAAGGTTGTTCGCCTTGTAGTTGATGCGGTGATCCGAAATACGGTTTTCGGGCCAGTTATAGGTCCGAATGCGCTCGGAGCGGTCCATAGTCCGCACCTGGGAAGCGCGTCCCTCGGCGGCTTCGGCCTCGGCCTTCTCGCGCTCGAGCTGGTCAAGGCGAGCTTGCAACACCTGCATTGCGCGGGCGCGGTTCTGAATCTGCGAGCGCTCGTTCTGACAGGTCACCACGATATTCGTCGGCAGGTGGGTAATACGCACGGCGGAGTCAGTGGTGTTCACACCCTGGCCGCCCTTGCCGGAGGATCGGTAGACATCAACGCGAATGTCTTTCTCATCAATATTTACCGACGCCACTTCGTCCGGCTCCGGGAACACATATACACCCGCGGCCGACGTCTGAATGCGGCCCTGCGACTCGGTGACTGGCACGCGCTGCACACGGTGTACGCCACCCTCAAATTTCAGCTTGGACCATGCACCGTCACGTGACGGCGTCTTCGCCTTCACCGCGACGGTCATATCCTTTACGCCGCCAAGGTCCGACTCAGACAAGTCGAGTACTTCCCAGGTCAAGCCGTGCTTCTCGCAATACTTTTGGTACATGCGGGCGAGGTCACCAGCAAAGAGGGCCGCCTCTTCACCGCCAGCACCGGCCTTGAGCTCCATGATGATGTCATCACCATCGTGCTCGTCGCGAGGTGCGAGCAGGTCCGCGAGTTCCTCCTCAAGCGCGACGATCTCTTTCGCAAGGCGTTCAGCTTCTTCGGCGAACTCTTTGTCTTCGTACGCCATCTCAGCCGCAGCTTCGTGATCTTCCCTCGCCTGGTTCAGCGCGTCGTTGACCTTGATGATCGGCTGCAGTTCGGCGTAGCGCTTTGAAAGCTTCCGGAATTTATCCTGGTCGCCCGCAATATCTGGGTCGCCCATCTGGGCCTGAATGCCCTCGTATTCGGCGACGTAGTCGTCGACGAGCGAAACTTCGCCAGCCATTAGATGTACTCCTCTGCGTCTTGATCGGCCACCATTGGTGCCGAGTTGGCAACGCCCATCAGGAACTCGCCGTTGCTCTTCGTCTTCTTCAACTGCTTGATCAGCATGTCGATGGACTGCTGCGGGTCAAGTGCCGACAGGATTCGACGCAACTTGTGCATCACGCGCGCTTCATCCGGCCCCATAAGCAGGTCATCCTTGCGGGTACCAGACGGGTTGACGTCGACAGCTGGGAAGACCCGGCGTTCCGCGATCTTACGATCAAGCTTCAGCTCGGCGTTACCGGTGCCCTTGAACTCCTCAAAGATGACGGTGTCACCAGCGGAGCCCGTCTCCACCATCGCCGTAGCGATGATCGTAAGCGAGCCACCCTCCTCGATGTTGCGCGCAGCACCCAAGAAACGCTTCGGCGGGTACAGTGCGTTGGAATCAACACCACCGGACAGGATACGGCCCGATGCCGGCGAAGAGTTGTTGTACGCGCGACCCAGACGCGTGATCGAGTCGAGGAGGACAACAACGTCTTGCCCCATCTCAACGAGGCGCTTGGCGCGTTCAATCGCGAGCTCCGCGACAGCGGTGTGCTCTGACGGCGGGCGGTCGAAGGTGGAGGCGATAACCTCACCCTTCACACTGCGCTGCATGTCCGTGACTTCCTCAGGACGCTCGTCAACGAGAACGACCATCAGGTAGCACTCTGGGTTGTTCTTCGCGATTGCGTTCGCGATGTTCTGCAGAATTGTCGTCTTACCAGCCTTTGGAGGGGAGACGATCAGTGCACGCTGACCCTTACCAATCGGCATGACCAGGTCGATCACTCGCGTGGTCAGGATGTTTGGCTCTGTCTCCAGGCGCAGACGCTTATTCGGATACAGCGGGGTCAGCTTGTGGAATTGCTTGCGCTGCTTAGCGTCCTCTGGCGTCATGCCGTTCACGGAATCGACACGGACCAACTGGTTGTAGCGCTGGCGGTTGCGGCCAGAGCCATGCTGGTGACCCTGCCCGTTCGCGCGCACCTGACCGATGACCGCATCGCCGGAGCGCAACCCATTCGCCCGAACGAGGCGGTTGTTCACGTACACATCTGCGCTGCTCTGACGGTAACCAGTGGTGCGGATAAATGCAGCATTGTTGTCAATGACGTCGACGATGCCGGCTACTTCCTGCAGCTCTTCTGGTGGGATGTTCTGGTTATCCTGCTGGTCACGGTTGTTGTCACGGCCGCGGCGTCCACGACGGCCACGGCGTCCACGACGGCCTCCCCCGTCTTCGTCATGGTCGCGGTTGTTACGACCGCCGCGGTCATTGCGTTGGTTGCGGCCGCGGCCGCCGTTGCCGTCGTTGTTGTTTTCAGACTTCTCGTCGGCCGAGCCGTTATCGTGCTTTTCGGGCTTATCGTTCTTCTCGTCGTTCGAGTGCTTCTGTTCTGCGTCGGCATCGTGGGACTCATGATTGTGTCGCGCACGGTTTCGGCGAGCACGGCGTGCCGCAGATCGGGACTCATAGCGCCCCTCGTGCTGCCCGGACTGCTGCTCTTTGCCCTTTTCCTCTTTGCCCGTCTTGTCGCCTTGTTCCTCACTATTTTCAGCGGGATCTGCGGCCTTGCGGGTGGCGCGGCGACGGTTGTCGCTGTGAGTTTCCTCTTCTACTGCCTTCGCAGGTTCTACTGCCTTCGCAGGAGCCTTTCCAGGCACGGTGCCAGTAGTAATTGCTTGGATAAGCTCGCCCTTCCGCAGACCGGAGACACCTTTGAGGCCTTTTTCTGCAGCAAGTTTGCGCAGTTCAGGAATCTTCAGCGCTTGAAGGTCAGTTCCTGCTGCGTTTCCCGTATCTGTCACGGATGTCCTTTCGTCACTTCGCCAGCAAAGAGAGTGAACACTGATTCGAAGCTTTCGTGTGCATTGTGTCGTTTCGTTCACTGTGCGCTGCAACTTCGTTAGCAGTAACTGAATTGCCTGCGCGCTCCCCCATGGTCAGTGAAAACCATGTAATAAAACTACGCCACTGCACGTAGATTGCAAAAAGGGGAAGCGGATCGATGAGGTTGGCTGCGCAGCAAAGTTCGTGCGATGCGCATGATCCGCCTCGTATTGTATCGCATGATTGAATTGCGCGTGCTTCATTCGCGCTAAAGTGGTGCCCATGCTTTCAACGATGCAGGAAGTGCCGTTTTCCGTCGGTCGCATTTTGGAGTATGGGCGCACCGCTCACGCCTCGACGAAGTGTACGACGTGGGGGCCCACGGGCGCCGAAGAGTGCACGTTTGCGGACATTGGCGCGCGGGCCAGCGCTTTTGCCAACGCTGCGGAAAACTTGCTGGGCATTGACGGGGACCAGCGCGTGGCTACGTTCATGTTTAACTGCTCCGAGCATATTGAGGTGATGTTTGGTACCGCCGCGAAAGGCGCCGTCTTCACCCCACTGAATATTCAGTTGATGCCGGATCAGATTGCCTATGTGGTGAACCATTCAGAGGCGAAGGTCATTGTGGCTGATCCGCGGCTAGCTGAAAAGCTTGGCCGAGTGATGGAGATGTGCCCGCTGGTTGAGCACATTGTCTTTATTGGCGCTCTGCTCAGCGACGACGTCCTTGGGTTGTCGTTCGGAGCTGCCAAGGTGCATAGCTACGAGCAGCTTCTCGACGGCCAAGCAACACGGTACTCGTGGCCGGAACTGCCAGAAAACACTGCAGCCGCACTGGTGTATTCGACAGCAACGACTGGCGCGCCAAAAGGCGTGGCGTATTCGCACCGCTCTCTTTGGCTCGAGGCGATGACGCTTCGCTCAACGGATTCACTAGCGATTACGCACGGCGAGTCTTTCCTGTGCTGCATCCCCATCTATCACGTGTTGAGCTGGGGCGTACCGTTCGCAGCGTACGTCACCGGCGCACCGATGGTACTACCAGGTGCCGACGTTTCCGCACCGACGCTTGCAACGATTATTGCCTCGACGCACCCACGCGTAGCGCACGGCGTACCGACGCTGTGGATCCAGCTAATGGTGCACTATCTGCATACGCCGCCTGAGCGCATGAGTTTGCAGGAGATCTTCGTCGGAGGCTCTCCTGCCCCGCCTGCACTGATCAAGGTGTGGGAGGAACGCTACGGTGTCGACGTCGTCCACGTGTGGGGCATGACGGAAACGTCTACTGTCGGCACGGTGGCACGCCCGCCATCAGGCGCTTCAGGCGAAGCTCGCCAGGCGTATCGTGTGTCCCAGGGACGGTTTGTGCCATGGCTGGAATACCGCGTGGTCAACGATGGAGAGGTGATGGCATCAACTGACCTTTCACAAGGCGAGATGCAGGTGCGAGGAAATTTGGTTGCCAACGGCTACTACCACTCGCCAACCCAAGAAAAGGGCGAGTTGGCCTCGACGTTCCGGGGCAAAGAGATTAATGACGCCCGCCACCACTTCACTGAAGACGGCTGGCTGCGCACTGGTGATGTCGGAACAGTCACCGCCGATGGCTACATGACGTTGTACGACCGTGCACGCGACGTTATCCGATCTGGTGGCGAATGGATCTATTCCGCGCAGGTGGAAAACCTCATCATGGAAGCCGAAGATGTCATCGAGTGCGCTGTGATTGGCTTCCCCGACCGCCAGTGGGGCGAGCGCCCACTGGCTATTACCGTGCTTTTGGACGATATCCCGCGCACCGCGGAAACAGCGGAGCGGCTGCGAAAGAACCTCGCCGATGTGTTACCAACATGGATGGCACCTGAGTATTGGACGTTCGTCGATGTGATCGACAAGACTTCGGTGGGCAAGTTTGACAAGAAGGACCTAAGGAAACACCTCGCCAAGGGCGACTATGAGATTATCGCGCTGCCTGGCCCGGGTAACCGCGGAAGGAAGGCACAAACACCCGAGCAATAAATACGGGTTTTTCACTGCTAATTCTTGACCTGGCGTATTTCGTACTTATTATTGACAGCACTATGCCCATTCACCTTCCTCTTGCATCGCCGTTAGCGTCCCGCGCAGCTTCCGACGGTCCACTCGCACCAAACGCCAGCTTGGACCCAGGTGAGCAGCCCGCCCCGCGCACGCTCGACGATCGTTTTGGGCGTACGGCACGAGACCTCCGGGTCAGCCTTACCGACCGCTGCAACCTGCGCTGCACGTACTGCATGCCTGCAGAGGGCCTTGAATGGATGCCAACTGAAGAGGCACTCACCGACGAGGAGACTATCCGGCTGATCCGCCTGGCTGTGGAGCACCTCGGCATCCGCCAGGTGCGTTTCACAGGGGGCGAGCCACTCCTGCGGCGCTCGTTGGAACGCATCATCAGTGAGACGAAGACCATGCGCACCGACGAGGGCGTCGCACCCTCAACTGCGGTCACCACGAATGCCCTGGGCCTTGCGCGCCGGGCGCAGGGGCTTGCCGACGCCGGCCTCGACAGAGTGAATGTGTCGCTCGATACCACGGATCGGGAGCTCTACGCACAGCTCACCCGCAGAGACCGCATTGACGACGTGTTTGCGGGCATCGACGCCGCAGTGGAAGCAGGCCTTCAGCCGGTGAAGGTCAACGCGGTAGTGATGCCGGACATCAACGAAGACGGTGTCACAGACCTCGTGCGCTTTGCGCTAGAACGCGGGCTGCAGCTGCGCTTTATCGAACAAATGCCGCTGGGCCCACGCGAGCAGTGGAAGCGCACCGACATGGTGACGGCGCATGACTTGGTTGAGCGCCTCCGCCACGATTTCACGCTTACACCTGCCGTCGAGCCACGGGGTTCTGCACCCGCTGCCCTATGGGATGTCACAGACGGTACTCGCAGCGGCAAGCTTGGGATTATCGCGTCTGTGACACACCCTTTCTGTGGCGCCTGCGACCGAACCCGCCTCACGACTGACGGCTCCATCCGGTCCTGCCTGTTCTCGAAAGCGGCCGACGAGGTCTCGCTTCGCGACGTCATGCGTGGGGGTGCCTCCGACGCGGAGCTCGCGGACCTCTGGTCGAAAGCCATGTGGCTGAAGAAGCCCGGACACGGCATTGATGACGAGGGCTTCCTGCAGCCGGAGCGCCTCATGAGCGAAATCGGTGGTTAAGAACTAATGAACACTCTCCCTTCGGTCAACGAACATTTGGCCCGTGTCCTGGCTGCGGCGCGGCCCCGTATTAAGCGCGACGTCCCATTAGGTGACTGCGTAGGCCAGGTACTCGCAGCCGACGTCGTGGCACGGTTCCCAGTGCCACCTTTTTCAAACTCGGCGGTCGACGGCTTCATAGCCCACGAGTCGGATCTATTCGGTGACGGGCCGTGGGTACTGCCTGTAGCTGGTGAGATCCCGGCCGGACATGACGCAATCGATTGTCCAGCTGGCCACGCAGTCCGAATCATGACTGGCGCACCGATGCCGCAACAGGACGGTCTTCATGTCGTCCCCGTCGAGCAGACGAATATCCCTCGAGGCCCTTATCCTCTCCCTGACGAGGTCCAGATTACTTCTGTTGACCTTGGCCGTTCCCACATCCGACATGCTGGTGAGAATGTCGGCGTCGGTGAAGTCGTTGCGCGAGAGGGAACACGGATTGATGCTGGCACACTCGCCGCACTTGTCGCCACTGGTGTCCGCGCTGTGGACGTTTTCGAACGCCCGACCGTCGCAGTCGTCTCTACTGGCGACGAGCTCGTTGCCTGGCCCGGCGACATTCGCGGCGCGCAAATTCCCGATTCAAACCTGCCAATGGTGGCGACGCTTCTGCGCGAAAGCGGCTACGCCAAGGTATTCACGATGCACGCTGATGACGATACGCGATCGACCGAGGTTTTACTCCAGCAGGCCGCGCAGCAGGCAGACATCGTGGTCACCACCGGCGGAGTCAGCGCTGGAGCGTACGACGTGGTCCGCACTGTCACAGCCTCCTCACCAGATATGTGGTTCGGCCATGTCGCCCAGCGCCCGGGAAGTCCGCAGGGCGTTGGACGTTGGTCTGAAGCTGCATTTATTTGCCTGCCCGGAAATCCAGTTGCGGCGTTCGTCTCGTGCGCGCTGTACGCGATCCCGTTACTGCGTGCGAGTGCAGGAAACCACACGCGTTGCAGCATGGACGAGCGAACAATGGTGGAAGCGGACGTCGATACGCACTTCCCCGCCCCGCGTGCTGATCGTCATGTATTCGTACCTGTGCGCCTGCACACCGAACACGGTGCTGTCCGCGCTGAAGCCTTTGCCGGCGGACATGGCGGCTCCGGATTCGTTGCTTCCCTACCTGCAGTGGACGGAATCGCGGTCCTTGCCCCTGGAACCGACGCCCCCACTCGCATCCCAGTGATGCTGTTTTAAAGAAAGAAAGACTCAACATGAAATTTACCCATCTCAATGCTGCTGGCCAGGCCTACATGGTTGACGTTACGGAGAAGCAGCCAACCGTTCGGAATGCAACCGCGCAAGGTGAAGTCGCTTGCTCGCCTGAGGTGATGAAGGCACTGCGTGAAGGCACCGTGCCGAAAGGCGACGTGTTAGCCGTTGCACGCGTCGCAGGCATTTCGGCTGCGAAGCGCGTGCCGGACTTGCTGCCACTCGCCCACACGATTGGCGTACACGGTTGCGCGGTAGACGTGGAGTTGCGCGAAGACCACGTTTTCATCGAGGCCACCGTTCGCACGGCGGACCGCACCGGTGTCGAGATGGAGGCGCTGACCGCTGTCAGCGTTGCGGCACTTGCCATCGTGGACATGGTCAAGGGTGTCGACCGCTCGGCATTTGTGCGCCGGATGGGAATCGTGGCCAAGTCTGGTGGTCGATCTGGCGACTGGTCGCGCGAGCTTCCCGAGGCATAGCGTGCGAGACGAGTGGGAGGATGTCGGCATCATTGTTCTCGCTGGGGGACGCTCGACACGAATGGGCGCCGATAAAGCCCAGGTGAAAGTGAATGGCACCCGCCTCGTTGATGCGGTGTGCGCCCGCATTCCTGATGATGTGCCGCGCATCGTCGTCAGTCCGAAACCGCTGGGAATGCCTACGGTGAGTGAGGATCCGCCGTTCGGGGGTCCCGTCGCAGGGATTGCTGCAGGGCTCTCGCGTATCGACGCCCCCTTCGTCGCTATCGTCTCCGTCGACGCACCACGATCCCCTGAACTGATCCCGGTACTCTCTCGAGCCGCTCGCGACGGTGCGGACGTTGCGGTCGTTGAAGCTGCGGATGGGTATCTGCAACCGTTATGTGCGGTGTGGAACCGGGCCTCCTTAGTAGCTGCACTCGACGCTGCGGGCTCACGCGACATTCCCGCGAAGCGCCTCTTCGACGCGGTTGAGCACGTAGTACGAGTCCAGGGCACTGGCGCTGAGCGCGACTACGATACGCGGTTGGAACTCGACGAGCTTGGGGACGTCGAGTTTCCCGCTACCGAGTAGCGTCTGGTTAGCGAACCCACTCTGTCAGACTAGGCCACAGCGCAAGGATGACACCGAGGGTGTCTCGCACGCCACCGTGCGAACTCGGGGCGTTGACGATGAGGCTTGCACCAGGCTCCCGGGAAGTGAGACCAATGAGGCCTCGGCAAAGTCCGGCGCGCGGTGAATGCTCCAGCCCGTCGATCAGTACTTGGGTTTCGATGCCGTGGAGCCGTGTGGAGATGAACTCTTCGCTTACTTCAGGGGTGAGGTTTCGGGGCCCCAGTCCGGTACCACCACAGGTGAGGATGAGCGAGTTCCCGCCCTTCACCGCCTGTGCCATTGCGCCCCGGAGCGCTTCGTCACCCTCTGGAATGACTACGGGAGGTGCGACCTGAAATCCAGCTTCGGTGAGCAGCTGGATAGCGGCGGGGGAAGCTTTATCCTTTCGCTCGCCGCCGAAAACTCGGTCCGAAACGACGATTATTACCGCTGTAGGGTCCGTTGTTTTTTCCATGAAGTGTTCCTTCCCTGGGCAAACACCGGCATATGTACAAATCCTTGAATTAGGACACATGCGTGTTGCGTAATTATGCACGACTTTTCTCGTGGATAAGTTGATAGTAGCAGTTCACTGCAACTATTCTTAAAAGTAGTTGCGGGTTTTTCTGACATTTTTATTCACCCGGAGCACATAGACCTTTATCGCATTTTTTGAAGAGGATTTCACCCCATGTCCAAGCTCGACACCTCCCAACGGGTACTCACCGGTTGGGACACTGAAGATCCAGAAAAGTGGGACGCCGGAATCGCATGGCGCACACTTTGGATCACCACAATTTCGATGTTCTTCGGGTTCGTCACCTGGTACATCGTTGCGGCGGTCGCGCCGCGCCTCAATGAGATCGGGTTCGACCTCACTGCTGCACAGCTTTACTGGCTTACTGCAGTCCCAGGACTGGCGGCTGGTATCTTCCGCCTGATTTGGATGTTCTTGCCACCAGTTCTTGGTACCCGAAAGCTCATTACGCTTTCGACAGCACTCTTCCTCATCCCACTGGTCGGCTGGTATTTTGCGGTCCAGAGTCCTGAGACTTCATTCGCGACGCTCATGATCCTGTCCTTTATGACAGGTATCGGCAGCGGTATCTTCTCAGGCTTTATGCCGTCGACGGGGTACTTCTTCCCGAAGGCAAAGTCCGGTACGGCGCTCGGCCTCCAGGCAGGCCTGGGCAACCTCGGCATGTCGTTCGTGCTGTTGCTGGCACCTTGGCTCATCGGCACCACGATGATCGGCACGATCGAGGCTTCGGATGGTTCAGGTACCGCGATCAACGTGCATAACGTTCCGGCCTTCTTCGTCCCTTGGGTCATCATCATGGTCATCGTGTCCTGGCTGATGCTGAAGGACGTTCCGGTGAAGGCAAACTTCCGCCAGCAGATCGATATTTTCGGAAACAAGAACACTTGGATCCTCACCATCATTTACGTGATGACGTTCGGCGCCATCGCCGGATTCGGCGCTCAGCTCGCACTGTTGATGAAGAACTCCTTCGGCGACAACGCGACGAAGCTGCTCGGTTGGGCATTCATGTACGCCCTGCTCGGGGCCCTGGTTCGCGCTCTGTGGGGCCCACTGTGCGACAAGTACGGCGGTGCAATCTGGACGTTCGTTGCTGGTGTTGGCATGACGGTCACCACTGCAATTGCCGCAATTTTCCTTGCCCGTGGTGGTGACGCCGCGGCACCGTTCTTCTACACCATGCTGGCCATGTCTGTCTTCGCTGGCATCGGCAACGCTGGCACTTTCAAGCAGATGCCAATGATTCTGCCGAAGCGCCAGGCAGGCGGTGTTATCGGGTTTACCGGCGCGATCGGAGCATTCGGGCCGTTCATCGTTGGTGTGCTGCTCACGCTGATGAGTGCGCCCACGTTCTTCTGGGGCTGCGTAGTTTTCTTCACCTTCGCTACGGCACTCGCATGGATCTACTACGCCCGCCCGAACGCACCGTTCCCTGGCTAACAGCCATTTCATTCACGACCCCGTTTTCTCACTTTCATTCAAGGAGATTGTGAACCATGACTGATGCGACACAGTCCAACCCGCTGTTTAAACTTGGTGGGTTCGTTCGCAAAGGCGACGTCACGCCTTCCGGCCAGCAAATTTTCCTCGAAGGTGGCCGCCAAGCCGACGTGTTCTACCGCAACCGTTGGTCCTTCGACAAGATGGTGCGCTCCACACACGGTGTGAACTGCACCGGTTCCTGTTCCTGGAAGGTCTACGTCAAAGATGGCGTCATCACCTGGGAATCCCAGGCCGTTGACTACCCCACCACTGGCCCTGACTTCCCAGAGTACGAACCTCGAGGGTGCCCACGTGGCGCATCCTTTTCCTGGTACACCTACTCGCCTACGCGCATCCGCTACCCGTACGTGCGCGGCGCATTGCTGGAGATGTACCGCCACGAAAAGAAGCAGCACGACGGCGACCCGGTACTCGCCTGGCGTGCGATCCAGGAAGACCCAGTCAAGCGTCGCGCCTACGTCGGTGCCCGCGGCAAGGGTGGCCTGGTGCGCGTTGCTTACGAAGAAGCCGTCGAGATCGCCGCTGCAGCACACGTCTACACCATCAAGCAGTGGGGCCCGGACCGCATTGCAGGTTTCACAGTGATTCCTGCGATGAGCCAGGTCTCGTACTCTGCTGGTACCCGTTTCTTGGGGCTGATTGGCGGCGCGATGCTGTCCTTCTACGACTGGTATGCAGACCTTCCCCCTGCCTCCCCGCAGACATTCGGCGATCAGACTGACGTGCCAGAGTCCGGTGACTGGTTCAACTCTTCTTACCTGATGATGTGGGGCTCGAACATCCCGGTGACCCGCACCCCGGACTCCCACTTCATGACCGAAGTGCGCTACAAGGGCACCAAGATCGTCGTGGTCTCCCCGGACTACAACGATGCCGCGAAGTTCGCCGACGAGTGGATGCGTATGTCGCCCGGTACCGACGGCGCACTCGCCTTCGCAATGGGCCACGTCATTTTGAGCAAGTTCCACGTTGCTCAGCAACCGCAGTACTTCATGGACTACATGCTCAAGTACACGGATGCACCGTTCCTGGTGGAGCTCGATCAGCTCGAGGACGGCACGTTCGCTCCCGGAAAGTTCCTTACTGCAGACAAGCTTGAGGACGCCACCCTGGCCAATAGCGATAACGCCCAGTACCGCCTGCTCAACATTGAAGCCGACGGCACCGTTGTCGACCCTGGCGGTACCATCGCAGACCACTACAAGACCGATCCCGGTAAGTGGAATCTCCGCCATGACAACGCCAACCCTGTGATGTCGATGGCGGACACCGACTCCTACGGCACCGCCGAAGTGTGCTTCCCACGCTTCGATATGGACGCTTCTCGCGAGGCTTTGGACTCGGACGGCCCGATCGGCGCTGGTGTCTACCGCCGCGGTGTCCCAGTCCGCGAGGTCGGAGGCCGCACCGTTACCACCGTGTACGACATCATGCTGGCACACTACGGCGTGAACCGTCCGTCGCTGCAGCTGCCAGGCTCCTGGCCGGCCGACTTTAACGACGCCTCCGAGGTCGGCACGCCCGCATGGGCAGAAGAGCTGTCCAATGTTCCTGTTGCGCAGATCGAACGAATCGCCACCGAGTTTGCACAAAACGCGTTGGACTCGAAGGGCCGTTCCCAAATCATCATGGGCGCGGGCGTGAACCACTACGTCCACGCGGACTCTATCTACCGCACTTTCCTTGCGCTGACTTCCATGTGTGGCACCCAGGGTGTCAACGGCGGCGGTTGGGCGCACTACGTGGGCCAGGAGAAGCTGCGTCCTCAGTCGGGTTGGAGCCAGTACGCGTTCGCGAATGACTGGAACCGTCCACCACGGCACATGATCACCACCGGTTTCTACTACCTGACTACGTCCCAGTGGCGTTACGACAACTCGAAGGCCTCAAGGATGGCCTCGCCGCTGGCACGTAAGGGCGCGTCGGAAGATAAGTACCTGTCGGAGACACTGGTCGAGGCCATGAAACGTGGTTGGATGCCGTCGTACCCGCAGTTCAACCGCAACCCACTGCTGCTTGCTGAGCAGGCGAAGGAAGCGGGCATGGACGTGAAGGACTACGTCGTCGACCAGTTGGAGTCGGGCCAGATGGAGTTCGCTGCGGAGGATCCGGATGCTCCGGAGAACTGGCCTCGCATCCTGCTGAACTGGCGCACGAACCTGATGGGATCGTCGGCGAAGGGCACCGAGTACTTCCTGCGCCACATGTTGGGCGTTGATTCGGATGTCTCCGCGGAGGAGCTGGCCGAGGGTGAGCGCCCGAAGTCGATTCGCTGGCGCGAAGAGGCACCGATGGGCAAGCTCGATCTGATGATGACTACGGACTTCCGTAACACCTCAACCACCCTGGTGTCAGACATCGTCTTCCCTGCGGCTACCTGGTACGAGAAGAACGACTTGTCCACGACGGACATGCACCCGTTCATCCACACCTTTAACGCTGCGATCAACCCGCCGTGGGAAGCTCGAAGCGACTGGGAGATCTTCCGCGATATGTCCGACGCTGTTTCCCGCATGGCCGGCAAGTGGCTGGGAGTGCAGACGGACGTCGTCACTGCGCCTATCTCTCACGACGCTCCGGATGAGATCAACCCGAACATGGCAAACGGCGTGGTGCCCGATGTCAAGGAAGTCGGCATGGTTCCGGGCCAAACGATGGCAAAGTTGGTTCCAGTTGAGCGTGATTACACCAAGATCTTCGAGAAGTGGATGTCTTTCGGCCCACTGACCGAGAAGGCTGGCACGAATGTACACGGCACGCCGTTTAACGTCGAAAAGCAGGTTGGTGAGCTCTTCGGCATGAACGGCGTCGCTGAAACTGCCTCTGCGGGTGACCGGCCTGCACTGAACTCCGCCGTGAAGGCAGCACAGGCGATCCTTCACCTTTCGGGTGTGTCCAACGGTGAGGTTGCGCGCAACGGCTTCGAGAATCTGGGCAAGATGCTCGGCTCGGACACAAGCGAGTTCTGGGAAGGCACCGAGGACGCCCAGATCGTCTGGGACAAGGTCAAGGAACGCCCGCAAGAAGTCATTACCTCTCCTGAGTGGTCCGGCGACAAGCGTGATGGACGCCGCTACACCGCGTTCTCCCTGAACCTGGCGATGGATAAGCCTTGGAACACGCTCTCCGGTCGTATGCACTACTTCATCGACCACGACTGGTTCATCGACTACGGCGAGCAGCTTCCTGTGTTCAAGCCACCGCTTGACCGCATGCGTCTCAACGGCGAGACTCGCCCAGGCGAGGTCCTCAAGGGTGAGGACGGCAACCCGGAGATCACGGTGCGCTACCTCACCCCACACAACAAGTGGTCGATCCACTCCCAGTACTTCGACAACCTCCACGTCCTCTCCATCTCCCGCGGTGGGCAGGTTGTGTGGATGTCTGACACGGATGCACAGAAGATCGGTGTCAAGGACAATGAGTGGGTTGAGCTCTACAACCGCAACGGCGTTGTCTCGGCGCGTGCTGTGGTCACCCACCGTATTCCGGAGGGGACGGTCATCATGAACCACGCGCAGGAACGCACAGTGGGCACACCGCTGAACGAGCGCTCCGGCCGACGTGGCGGCACGCACAACTCGCTGACCCGCATCACCATTAAGCCACTGCATGTGGCTGGTGGCTACGGTCACTTGACTTACGGATTCAACTACATTGGCCCAACCGGCAACAACCGCGACGAGGTTACCCGCATCCGTCGTCGCTCCCAGGAGGTGCAGTACTAATGCGAGTAATGGCGCAAATTGCCATGGTCATGAACCTGGATAAGTGCATCGGATGCCATACGTGTTCGGTGACCTGTAAGCAGGCATGGACCAACCGTGAAGGCACGGAGTACATCTGGTTCAACAACGTTGAAACCCGTCCCGGCGTGGGCTACCCGCGCTCGTGGGAGGACCAGGACAAGTGGAAGGGCGGCTGGAAGCTTGACGGCAGCGGCAAGCTCAAGCCACGCCAGGGTGGGCGTATCAAGCGTCTGGCCACTATTTTCCACAACCCGAACATGCCGACGATCGAGGACTACTACGAGCCGTGGACCTATGAGTACGAGAAGCTCATTAGCGCCCCGGCTGGGCAGAAGACGCAGCCGACTGCGCGTCCGAAGTCGCAGATCACCGGCAAGCCAATCGACACAATCTCCTGGTCTTCGAACTGGGATGACAACCTTGGTGGCTCGACTGCGACCATGGACGAGGACCGCGTCCTGGAGAAGATGAACCTGGAGGTCAAGAAGGAAATTGAAGAGTCCTTCATGTTCTACCTTCCGCGCATCTGCGAGCACTGCCTGAACCCAACGTGTGTGTCTTCCTGCCCGTCGGGCGCGATGTACAAGCGCACGGAGGACGGCATCGTCCTGGTCGACCAGGACAGCTGCCGTGGCTGGCGCATGTGCGTCTCGGGCTGCCCTTACAAGAAGGTGTACTTCAACCACAAGACAGGCAAGGCCGAAAAGTGTACGTTGTGCTACCCGCGTATTGAGGTTGGCCAGCCGACGGTGTGCTCGGAAACCTGCGTGGGCCGCCTGCGCTACCTTGGTGTGCTGCTCTACGACGCGGACCGTGTTGCCGAAGCGGCGTCGACACCCGATGAGAAGGATCTGTTTGAGGCGCAGAAGTCGCTCTTCCTCGACCCTCGCGACCCTGAGGTCGTCCGGGCTGCGACCGAAGAGGGCATCCCTCACTCTTGGATCGAGGCTGCGCAGAACTCCCCGATCTACGATCTGATCTTCACGTACGGTGTGGCGCTGCCGCTACACCCAGAGTTCCGCACACTGCCGATGGTGTGGTACATCCCGTCGCTGTCGCCGATCGTCGATCAGGTGACCAAGACTGGCGCTGACGGCGAAGACCACAAGGTACTGCTCAGCGCGATCTCCAACATGCGTATCCCACTCGAGTACCAGGCTGGCCTGTTCACTGCAGGTGACACCGTCCCAGTCGAGCTTTCGCTGCGTAGGCTCGCCGCGATGCGTTCCTACATGCGCGACATCAACCTAGGCCAGCCGACGAACGAGGCGATTGCGAGCGCAGTCGGTATGACTGGCAAAGACCTGGAAGCGATGTATCGCCTGCTGGCGATCGCCAAGTACGACGACCGCTATGTCATCCCGACCACCTCGCCGGAGACCCCGCGTGGTGTTTCCTCGCTGGATCCGTTTGGTGGCGTCGACCCTGCCAGTGGCGACCTGATGGCCAACCTGGGCATGGGTGCGCCGAGCGCCTGCCACGAAGAGGCCGACAACGCGCAGCCTGGCAAGGTGTCCCTCATGTCGTGGACCGGCGACCGTCCTGACGCGATGTTCCCCACCGCGTTGAAGACTCGCGAGCCGAAGACTGCAAGCGAGAACTACCGCCCTGCTGCTCCGGAAGCATCGACTCCAACGCCGAACCCGGTTGAGGAAGGACCGAGTGCTGACGGCAACGTCGCGCGACGCGAGGGTGAGCAGTAATGAGCACCCGAACCCAAATCGGGGTTGTACCCGAGGAACTAGTGGCACCAGTGGCGTGCGATACGCTGCAGCGTCAGATCGCAGCGATGGCGCTCAGCCTCACGTTGCGGTACCCAGAGGAGGAGTTCTTCTCCACGCTGGAGACCGTCGAGGAGCAGCTCGGGCTGCTTCCAGGCCCTATTGCTGCAGAAATCGCGGAGTTCATCGGCAGGGCACGTAGCCTCGGACTTCTGCCACTCCAGGAGCACTACGTCGAGACCTTCGACCAGCGGCGTCGCTGCGCGCTGCACCTCTCCTACTACTCGGTTGGTGATACCCGCCAGCGCGGTGCCGCGATCTTGGCGTTTCGCCAACAGTTGGCAGGTCTAGGGATGGAAGAGATCTCGGAGGAGCTGCCGGACCACCTTTGCGTCGTCCTGGAAGCGCTTGCGTTCGCTGACTCCGACTCCCAACAGCACGCGTTAGAGATGATTGCCGCGCACCGAGACGGCCTCGAGGTGCTGCGTCACGCTCTGGTCGGACTGGGTAGCCCGTACGCTCACTTGCTCACGGCTGTGTGCATGTTGCTGCCCAGCATCGACGAGGAAACTATCGCTCGCTACATCAACCTGATTCGCCAGGGCCCTCCTGCGGAGATGGTCGGTATTGAAACTACTCCCCTGCCGTTTCCAACGGCATCTCCCAACCACAGTTAAAGGACTGAACTCACTATGACTGGTATTGAAGAATTCCTGTGGGTGGCCTTTCCCTGGTTGGCCATCGCTGCGTTTGTCATCGGCATTATCTGGCGCTGGCGTTATGACCAGATGGGCTGGACTACCCACTCGTCACAGATTTACGAATCGAAGTTGCTGCGGCTTTCCTCGCCACTGTTCCACTGGGGCATGGTCTTCGTGGTCATTGGCCACCTCATGGGCCTAGCGATTCCGAAGACTTGGACCCGAGGCATGGGTATCAGCGACCATGCCTACCACCTCATCGCAACGATTCCTGGCACGATTGCGGGTATCGCCGTGGTGTTGGGGTTGCTCGGCTTGCTCTACCGTCGTGTGGTCAACCGTTCGGTGTTCTTATCGACGGCCACCTCCGACAAGTTCATGTATGTGTTCTTGACAATCGCGATCTGCTCCGGCTTTATCGCGACTGTCTCGACGCAGGTCTTCGGTGTGCCCGGCGGATACGATTACCGCGAAACGATTTCGCCGTGGCTGCGCCAGCTGCTGATTTTCAACCCGATGCCGGACCTGATGGTGCAGGCTCCGTGGCAGTTTAAGGTCCACGTGCTTGCTGGCTTCACATTGATTGCATGTTGGCCATTCACCCGCCTCGTCCACGCATTTTCTGCACCGGTGGGTTACTCCACTAGGCCGTACGTGGTCTACCGCTCGCGCGGTGAAGAGGTCCAGGGCCGCCGCTCTGAGGCCCAGTGGGAGCCGATCCGCTCGAACGGACGTCAATTGAAGCGCTAGTGCTTCAACCCGCTCGCCAGTGCTGCCCCCGGAGCTCTTCTTCCGGGGGCATTCTTCGTGTCTACCCCTTTTTTAAGATAATTTATATTCATATTCAAACCACTACTCGAAGGAGTTCTCATGCGCTCTACTCGCCTTGCCACATTGTTCGTGGCTGCCCTGGCCGCGACCGGTCTGACCGCCTGCGCCGGTGGCACCGATTCCGAAAGCGCCGCCTCAAAAGCACCGACCGCTGAGGCACCCAGCGACCTCATCGTGATGGGCGCGGCTTCCACGCGCGTACTCAACGAGGACCTTTCGGAAATGTCGGAGAACAACCTCGAGTTCGTCAACGCCGGCTCCTCTGACCTGGTGCAGCAACTGAAGGAGGGCGCACCTGGTGACGTGTTGATCACAGCTGACCAGAAGAATATGGACAAAGCTGTCGAGGCGGGCGTCGCAAAGGATCCGAAAGTCGTGGCGACGAACTCGATGGTGCTCGTGGTGCCGAAAGGCAACCCAGCGGGCATCAAGAGCGTCGAGGATGTCCAAAAAGAGGATGTGAACCTGGTTGTGTGTGATGCGCAGGTCCCATGTGGCTCGGTGACCAACGAGCTTGTCGCGGCGAACAATCTCACCATCAACCCTGTATCTCTGGAACACAGCGTCTCCGACACCCTGGGCAAGGTTGTCTCCGGCGAGGCCGACGCTGGCTTCGTGTACCGCACCGACGCTGCTGCAGCTGGTGATGGCGTTGAGGTTCTCAATATCCCTCACGCTAATGAGAAGCCGAACTCCCTCGTCGCCGCTGTAACCACCAACACCACCGACGAGGCTGCCGCGCAGAATCTCTTCGAACTGCTTGCAAGCCCAGAAATGGCCGTGGTGTGGGAGAAGTACGGCTTCACCCCTGCTGCGCAACAGTAACCACCGGGTAGAGTCCGTATTCATGCAGCAATCAACGCTTCGCCAGGCCACACGCCAGACACCAATGTTGGTGTGGGGCCTGGCGCTTCTTGCACTCGCCGCCATTGTGCTGCCGATCCTGGCGCTTGGTGCACGTGTGCCATGGGACCAGCTCGGTGAGATCCTTGCCTCCGCATCGACACAGCAGTTGCTCCGCGTCACGCTGCGCTCCGCTGTCCTGGCGTGCGTCATCACACTCCTGCTGGGCACACCGCTTGCGCTATGGATGCAACACTTGCGACGAGGTGCAGGCCTTGCGCGAGTACTCGTGCTACTTCCGCTAGCGATGCCGCCGGTCGTCGGTGGTTTAGCGCTCAGCGCGTTTCTCGGACGCCGAGGCTTGGCTGCGCCGCTGTTGGACGCGCTGCATATTCAGTTCGCGTTCGCGTTTCCGGGTGTCGTCGCTGCACATGTGTTCGTTGCGCTGCCGTTCGTTGTCATCACACTTGACGCGGCGCTGCGGCAACTCGATCCGGAGATTACATACTCGGCCGCAGGCGTGGGGCTGAGCCCCTCGACGATTACTCGCAAGATAATCCTGCCTGCAATCGCGCCCTCACTCGTCTCTGCGGCCGGGCTGGCGTTTGCGCGCTCGCTCGGCGAGTTCGGCACCACGTTGACCTTCGCCGGCTCTATGCCTGGCACAACGCGCACCATGCCGTTGGGTATCTATATTGCCCGCGAAGTGGATCAAGACGTCGCGTATGGGCTATCAGCCATCCTCATCGCACTGGCGGTGCTCACACTTGCCGCATCGACGCTGCCGACGGTATTTCTGTCGCGTACGCGCTCCCGTGAAGTCGCTCGCGCCACCCACGAGGTGGACACGGAACGGCTGCGCCTACTGACAAGCCCCGAGGACGGGGGCGTACCCGTCGTCATCGGTGAAACAACGTTCCCTGCGAACGCCACGACGGCGCTCATAGGCTTGAACGGCTCGGGGAAGACCACTCTGGTAGACAGAATTGCAGGGCGCCTCGGCGGTTTGCGCACCTTGATCGGCGACCGCGTGGTTGATGCGGGCACGTCGTCGAGCAAGCTTGTCCCGGCGCACAAACGCGGAGTTGTGTTGCTTACCCAGAACCCCGGTCTGCCACCTACGTCGACCCCACTGAAGGCTGTCGCGATGGTCACTGGCAGCAAACAGCGCGCACTTGAGCTGCTGACCTCAGCGGGCCTGTGCGACCTTGCCGACGTCCCCGTCCGTGCTCTCTCTGGCGGTCAAGCATCGCAGGTGTCGCTAGTACGAGCGCTTGCCCCGCGCCCCCGCGTGCTAATTCTTGACGAACCACTCGCTGCGATCGACGTGAACTCTGCGCATCACTGGCGCCAGGTACTGCGGGCTACGGCGCACGACCGCACCACGATCGTGATTACGCACAACCCATTGGACGTGGCCAACCTTGCGGAATACGTCGCGGTAATGGACCGAGGCAACATCATCAGCCTGCGGCCGACGGCCGAGGAGCTCAAAGTTCCGGCGACACAGTTTTCTGCACGGCTCGCTGGTGTGAACTGGTTGCCCGCTAGCGTGAACTGGATTCCAGCGCACATGGTGGGTGCCGCGCACCAAGGTTCCGTTGCGCGCGTGGCAACCACAGTCGGTGAGCTCACCGGTGTCGCCTCAGAGCAGTGCGAGCAGCATGAGCATGCCGTCGCAGTCTTCGCGCCGCAGGACGTCTCGCTGCACGTCCCAGCCGGAGCAGCGCCGGGAGATTACAACTCGCTGGAGGCCACCGTGGCCACAGTCGATGTCAGTACCTCAGGTGGCCTCACTGTGGAGCTCGACGTCCACGGTGCGGTTGTGGCGCTCCCGGTCCAGCGTCAGGAGGCACTCGATGCGGGCATTGAGCCCGGCGCATCTGTAACGTGCTACGTCAAAACGGATGACATCGCCATCTACCCAAAGCCGACGGATTAGCCCCCGGCGAACGGTGGCAACACATCAACGCGCTCAGCGGACTCGAGCGAGTCAGTCTGCTGGGCACGTTTTCCGTCGATCAGGAAGGTGCAGCGCGCCAGGATGTCTGCGAGCGTTTGGCCTGCGTCGGTGGTGCCGTTGTGGCGCGAAGCGGCGTCGGTAAGCAGTTCCTGCAGTGTGGCAAAGTTCCCAACTTCTTCCTGTGCGACGCCTGTGGCCGCGCGTGCGGCGGCAAAGTAGTGAATTTGCATGTCGTCCATGGTAGCGAACTGGTGGTGGCGCGTAGAGTAGGCGCCATGACACGAACTACTGAGGAGCACCTGAGTGCGGTGCGCGAGGCCGTCGGCCCTCGGCTTTCGGAGCGCATCAGCGTCGTTGAAGCTGGCAAGCAGCAGCGTGTGCTCGCGGCCGATGTTGTTGCCGTGCGCGAGCAACCGACCTTCGATAACTCGCAAATGGACGGGTACGCGTTGACACAGGTGGAAGCGCACACGGCGACGATCGGCCCGACGATTGCCGCAGGCGCTGACCCCGACGAACTGTATCCAGAAGGCCTGCAGGGCGTTGTGGCGCCGATCATGACCGGCGCGAAGCTTCCTCGTGGCACGGTAGCAGTCGTCCCAGTTGAGCGTTGCACCCCGCCGACGTTCGGGGCAACTGGTGAACCTGTCAAGATCCCTGAGGTCAAGCGTGGTCAGTTCATGCGCCTTGCGGGCAGCGATATCCAGCCCGGGGCTTGCATTGCGCATCGCGGTGATGGAGTGACACCGGCGCTTGTTGGCGCCGCGATCAGCCAGGGAATCGAGACCGTTGAGGTCGAGCGCACTGCGCGCATCTTAGTGATCACGGGTGGCGCTGAGGTCTCCCCGAGCGACCAGGCCACAGGCCCCGCGACAATTCCGGACTCGAACGGTCCGATGCTTGAGGCGCTAGCCGCGCGTCATGGCATCGAGGTTGTAGCGCGCCTGCTGACCAACGACGATCCTGAGGCGCTCGAGCGAGAGGTCGCAGCAGCGGTCGAGGAGTACCAACCGGATGCGATTGTGACCTCAGGCGGGATCAGCCACGGCAAGTTCGAGGTCATCCGTCAGGTGTTTACGGATGGCTGGTACGGACATGTCGCTCAACAGCCCGGCGGGCCACAAGGCATCTCTGCGTTTCACGGTGTGCCTGTGCTGAGCCTGCCAGGCAACCCGATTTCCACCATCGTGTCATTCGTCCTGTACGTCGCACCAGTGTTGGGTCACGCGCCGGCTCCCGTACGCGTTGCTTTAGATACAGATGTCGTTGGAATCGCCAGCAAGGATCAGTTCCTGCGCGGTGAAATTCGAGAGAGCCTTGCGCATCCGTACCACGGTACAAGCTCGCACCTGCTTACCCAGGGTGCCACCGCGACCTGTCTGATCCGCATTCCCGCCGCGGCTACGGTTCCCGCGGGTACACCAGTCATGGTCTATCCTCTGTAGATTGTGCCTATGAATACCAATCAACGTACTGCACGGGTTATCGTGGCTTCTACGCGAGCTGCCGCTGGTGTCTACGAGGACAAGTCAGGTCCGATCGCGGTCGGGTTCCTGCGGGAAGCGGGGTTCGACACCCCCGACGCCACCGTCGTGGCCGATGCCGACCTTTCGGATGCAGTCCATGAGGCACTCGCCGCTTCCCCGTCGGTACTGCTGACCTCGGGCGGAACCGGCATTACACCGGATGACCAAACGGTTGATATTGTGGAGCCTCTGTTGGACCGGCAGCTGCCAGGTATCGTGCACGCGTTCTGGGCCTATGGTCAGCAGCAAGTCGCGACGGCAGTGCTGTCGCGTGCTGTCGCCGGAGTGGCGGGTCGCACGTTTGTCATGACACTGCCAGGTTCACGCGGCGGGGTGAAGGACGGGTGTGCCGTGCTCGCTCCCCTGCTCGACCACATCACTGCACTCATAGAAGGATCACATGAGCACTAGTTCACAACCAAGCTCTACATCGGACCCACAGTTCGTCGCCGAGCAGGTCAATACCGTCATCGGCGCACGCATTACCGAAACGCCGCTTGAGCAGTTCGCTGCGGATGCGGCCACGGCTACAATGACGCGCTCCATGGGTGCGCTCGTCCGCTTTGAGGGCGTTGTCCGCGACCATGACGGCGGGCAGGCAGTGCGTTCGCTGACGTACGAATCACACCCCAGCGCCCAAGACGAGCTCCGCGCGATTGTCGAAGACATCGCCCAGCAACACCCGGTGCGAATCTGGGCCGCCCACCGAGTCGGCTCCGTGCCGATCGGCGAGATGGCGTTCCTGGTCCTCGTGGCCAGTGCGCACCGCGCCGAGGCATTCGCCGCCTGTGAAGAGGTCACCAACAGAGTGAAATCACAGGTCCCAATATGGAAAGAGCAGTCCATGGCGGACGGCGCAACGCAGTGGGTTGGTATCGATGACGCTCGATGAGCGCTACCTACGGCAAACCACACTCATCGGCGAGAGGAAGCAGCAACAACTTTTCGACGCCCACGTCGTTGTTCTTGGCGCCGGAGGCTTGGGGTCTCCGACCCTGCTGTACTTAGCTGGTGCCGGCGTCGGCACGATCACTGTCATCGACGACGACCGGGTGGATCTGTCCAATCTGCACCGGCAGGTCATCCATACCACCGCTGCCATCGGTACCGCAAAGACGGCGTCGGCAAAGACACAGATGCTGGCGTTGAACCCGGATATCAACGTCCGCACTGTATCTGACCGCCTCACGTGGGATAACGCACTGCAGCTGTTCAGTGACGCTGACATCATCGTCGACGGCACCGACAACTTCCAGACTCGCCACATCGCATCGCACGCGGCCACGCGCTTGGGTGTGCCGCACGTGTGGGGGTCAATCCTCGGGTTTGAAGCACAGCTCACGGTGTTTTGGGCAGGCCACGGGCCAATCTACGAGGACCTCTTCCCCGCTCCACCAGCACCAGGCAGCGTGCCCTCTTGTTCCCAGGCAGGCGTGGTCGGGCCACTTGTGGGCGTTGTCGGGTCCGCGATGGCAATGGAAACCATCAAGCTCATCACCGGACTCGGTTCGCCACTAATTGGCCAGATTGGCTACTTCGACTCACTCACAGGTATGTGGGAGTACATGCCGCTTGTCGCAGACCCAGAGCTCACTGAGCGCGTGCGTACGAGCGCACCTCCACAAGGACCGGCGGAAGTCACCACCATTCCGGAAGGCGCCACGATTCTCGACGTCCGCGAGCCCGAAGAGTTCGCTGACTTCCACCTTGACGGCGCCATCAACATGCCGCTCGGCACCATTATCGATGGCTACACACCGCCAGAAGCGCAGCCCGGCACCATTGTGGTGTGCGCCCGAGGGGCGCGCTCAGCGCAAGCTGTTGCAGCGCTCGATGCGCGCGGCGTGACCGGCACAGCGAGCCTGCGCGGGGGCGTCGAACAGTTCCGCCCCCCGCGCAGGCCTGTAACAACCAGGACGGATTAAGCGCGGGTCAGCTCGCCGCGTACCGGACCCGCTACCTCGAGCTCGATGACGCGTAGTCCGGCCTCGCGGGCGTCGTCAAGCAACTCCTCGTCAACGTCCGTCGTGGTCAGAACCAGGGCGGTCGGGCCCGCACCAGAGACGAAGGCTGCGTAGCCGCGGTTGCGCAAGCGGTTGACCCACTCAGCGGTGACCGGCAGCACGTCAGCACGGTACGGCTGGTGCAGGCGGTCGCGGGTGCCCTCCCAGAGCAGCTCGGGGTGGGACTGGATGGCAACCGTCATCACCGCGGTACGCGACACGTTGAAACGCGCGTCCGTGTGCGTGACGTGGCTCGGCAACACCTGCCGCACCGCGTTGGTCGAGGCGTGGAAGTTCGGCACCAGTGCCACCGCACGAATCGAGGGATCCACGGGGACCCCGACAGCCCAGTAGACCGGATGCGATACACCATCGACAGGAATCTCGGTCCAGGAGACAACCGCCCCGCCGAGCACAGATGCGGCAGCATTATCAGGATGCCCCTCGAACGCCGAGGAAAGCTGCACAACTTCCTCTGTGGGAAGCGGATTACCAGCTAGTGTGTTTGCCGCCACAACGCCTGCGACAGCCGCAGAGGCCGACGAACCAAGCCCACGAGACTGCGGGATGTTGTTCGTGCACACCACGCGAAGGCCTGGAACAGAAACATCAGCGGCCTTGAGGCCAGAACGAATCGCTTTGACTACGAGGTGGGAGCCGTCGCGCGGCAGGTCCTCGGCGCCTTCGCCGAAGATCTCCACCTCAAGCCCGGACTCGATGACCTCAACCTCGACAGTGTCGTAAATGGAGAGAGCGAGCCCCAACGTATCGAAGCCCGGTCCTAAGTTCGCCGACGAACCCGGCACCGTCACAGTCGCCTTTAGGCCTACTTCAATGTCTGTCGCCATGATGTGCTCCTTGTCTGTAGGTATCTCAGCTTAGGCGTCTAGGCGGATCACCGAGTTGATTTGCTGCACATCCGGGTGCTGCGAGAGGCGCTCCACGATGTCACGCAAGTCCTTCTCCAGCGCCTTGTGTGTCACCACGATCAGGTGCGCCTCATCGCCGGACTCCTCCTGGCGCACTGCGGAGAGCGACACGTTTGCCTCCGCAAACTTTCGGGTCAGCTCCGCCAGCACACCAACGCGGTCGTTGACGGTCATGTTCACGTGGTAGCGAGTCGCCACCTCGTCGAAGCCGACCACTGGGTAGTTCGCGTACGGGTTCTCCGCTGGTGCACGGCCGCCGTGCACCTTGTTGCGGGCTGCACCGACCAGGTCGCCCAGCACTGCAGACGCGGTAGGAGCGCCACCAGCACCGTTGCCGTAGAACATCAGGCGGCCAGCGGCCTCAGCCTCGACGAAGATGGCGTTGTACGACTTATCAACGCTCGCCAGCGGGTGCTCGTTCGGGATGAGCGTCGGGTGAACGCGAGCATTAACAGCAGTGGTCTTGCCGTTTTCGTCGTAGAGGCGCTCACAGATCGCCAGCAACTTAATCGTCTGGTTCGACTGCTTCGCCGCAGCAATATCCTCAGCGGTAATCTTCGTGATGCCCTCGCAGGACACATCGTCGAACGTGACTCGTGTGTGGAAGCCCATCGAGGCAAGGATCGCTGCCTTGGAAGCCGCGTCATGGCCCTCAACATCGGCAGTCGGATCAGCCTCTGCGTACCCCAAACGGGTCGCCTCAGCGAGTGCCTCCTCGTAGGTCGCTCCAGTCGAAGCCATCGCGTCCAAGATGAAGTTAGTCGTACCGTTCACAATGCCGGAAATGCGCTGAACCTGGTCACCGGCCAACGAGCGACGCAACATACCAACAACTGGAATCGCCGCAGCAACCGCTGCCTCATAATAGAGATCGACGCCTACTTCATTCGCGGCATCGGCAAGCTCGGAACCGTGCGCTGCAACCAGCGCCTTGTTCGCCGTAACAACGGACTTACCTGCCTTCAGAGCAGACAACACCAGTTCACGCGGGTAGTCGATGCCGCCGATGACCTCGACTACAACATCAACGTCATCGCGAGTGATCAGCGAGCGAGCGTCATCAGTCAGCTCAATGCCTTGCACCTCAGGCGCATCCTTGTGCTTTTCCACGTTGGAGACCGCAACACCGCGCACCTCAAGTGGGCCACCGATACGCTGCTCAAGATTGTCAGAAAACTCCCGAATGAGGCGAAGCACCTCACTGCCCACAGTGCCTTTCCCCAAAATAGCGACACCGACCGGCTGACCAATTCCCTTACCTGGGTAATTACCGTTACGGCTCTCTGCAGATTCGACCGACATCTCTAGATTCTCTCCTACTTCGATACTGGTACGTTCAGCTACGGCGCAGTGTACCGCTTTGTCTATTTCGCACAGAATACATTCTTATTTATATTCACGCGAGAGAATGTCTTCAACAGTTTCTCGCCGCACCATCGGCTTGATCTTTCCAGCCCGGACCGCGACCACGGCAGGGCGCCCAAATGAGTTGTAATTCGAGCTCATCGGGTAGCAATATGCTCCTGTCGCAGGCATCGCGATCAGGTCGCCGCTGACAATGTCGTCCGGCCACTGAGCATCCTCGATGAGAATATCGCCGGACTCACAGTGGGAACCCACCACTCGAGTTGCCACCGGCTGGCCGCCTGTAAACCTGTTGACCACCCGGCCCTCGTAGACGGCGTCGTAAAGCGCTGGACGAATGTTGTCGCTCATGCCACCGTCAACGGAAATGTAGCGACGCGTCTTGGTGTACGAAATCTCGACGTCTTTGACCACGCCCGCGCTGTATAGCGTAATGGCGGATGGCCCGGCGATCGCACGGCCAGGCTCGACAACCACGGTCGGCGACGAGATACCGAGCTCACCGGCAACCTCGTCGACGGCAGCCAACAGATCTTTCGCAACCGCAGCAACGTCCAATGGCGCTTCTTCCTCAAGCTGCGCGATGCCATATCCGCCGCCAAGGTCCAAGTACTCAAGCGCAACGCCGCGCTCGGCCCAAATCTGCGCATACAGCGCAAGCACACGTTCCGCGGCGAGCTTGAACCCCTCTGCATCAAAGACCTGGGAGCCTACGTGGCAGTGCAGGCCGGTCAGGCGCAGATGCTCCGCATCGATCGCGGCACACGCCGCCTGATAGGCAGAGCCAGACGCCAAGGAAATACCAAACTTTTGGTCCTCGTGGCTCGTCGCGATGAATTCGTGTGTGTGCGCGTCTACGCCTGGCTTCACGCGGATAAAGACCTCTTGGGTGGTCCCCATTTCCCCGGCAAGCTCATTGAGCTCTCGAAGCTCCTGGTGCGAATCAAGGACGACGTGCGCTACCCCAGAATCGATGCACAGCTGCAGAAAGCTGCGCGACTTGTTATTCCCGTGCACCGTAATCCGCTCTGGCGGAAAGTTTGCAGCAAGCGCGATGCGAAGCTCATTTTCGCTCGCAACATCAAGCGCGAGGCCTTCCTCGTCAACCCAGCGGGCAATGTGCGTGGTCAAGAACGCCTTCGACGCGTAGTGCACATGTGCTGGGTCACCGAACGCCTTTGCCATATCGCGACACCGCGAGCGGAAGTCGTCCTCATCCACCACCATGACGGGCGTACCGTACTCTTCGGCAATCTCTGGAAGGGGCACGCCAGCGATAGTCACGACCCCGTCTTCTTCTCGTTTGGTGTTGCGTGGCCATACGTGCGCGGGAAGCGCATCAAACGCTGCGGTCATGTACTTCCTCCTACATCCGTTCCGGCGTGCTCACGCCGATCATGCCGAGTGCGTTTGCAAGTACCTGGCGCGCCGCCATCGCCAGTGCGAAGCGGGCGGTATGCAACGGCTCAACTTCTTCGCCAGGCTTCGGCAGGATCTGGCAGGCGTCGTAAAACTTGTGGAAGGAGCTAGCTAGTTCCTCCGCGTAGCGCGCGATTCGGTGCGGTTCGCGCAGCTGCGCGGCGGTGCTCACTACCTCTGGGAACTCACCCAGGGTACGAATGAGGTCGCCCTCCTTTTCATGCTCAAGCAACGCAACGTCCGCGCCGTCGGTAGTGACGCCAGCTTCCTTCGCCTTGCGAGCGATGGAGCACAGACGCGCGTGACCGTACTGCACGTAGTACACGGGATTGTCGGAGGACTGCTTAGTCCACAGGTCAAGGTCAATGTCCAACGTGGAATCCACAGAGGAGCGCACGAGCGAGTAGCGAGCCCCGTCAACGCCGATAGCGTCCACGAGATCGTTGAGAGTAATGATCGTCCCGGCGCGCTTCGACATCTTGACTGGCTGGCCATCACGCACAAGGTTGACCATCTGACCAATGAGCACCTCGACAGCCTCAGGGTCATAGCCAAGAGCCTGCGCTGCCGCGCGGAGGCGCGCAATGTAGCCGTGGTGGTCCGCGCCAAGCATGTAGATCGCCAGTGTGTGACCGCGGTCAAACTTGTCTGCCACGTACGCGATGTCGCCCGCGATGTAGGCGGCGTCGCCATCGGACTTCAGCACGACACGGTCCTTGTCGTCGCCAAACTGGGAAGAGCGCAACCACCAGGCGCCCTCGTTTTCGTACAGGTTGCCGTTGTCTTTGAGCGTTGCAATCGCCTTATCGACGGCCCCACTCTCAAACAGCGAATTTTCGTGGAAGAACACGTCGAAGTCCACGCCGAACTCGTGTAGGGACTCCTTGATCTGAGCAAACATCATTTCCACGCCTGCGGCACGGAACGTTTCCTGCACGTCTTCGGGGCTGCCATCAAGCGCATTCGGCTGCTTCGCCACAATGTCGGCGGCAATGTCATTGATGTAGGAGCCGCCGTAGCCGTCCTCTGGAGTCGGCTCCCCCTTTGCCGCTGCTACTAGTGAACGTGCGAAGCGGTCAATTTGGCCACCGTGATCGTTGAAGTAGTACTCGCGGGTCACCTCGGCACCGCTCACCTCTAGCACGCGGCCAAGCGAGTCGCCCACAGCTGCCCAGCGGGTCCCGCCAAGGTGGATCGGGCCGGTTGGGTTCGCCGAGACGAATTCGAGGTTGATGCGCTGGCCGTCAAGAAGAGATGAATTGCCGAAGGTCTCGCCTGCCGCCAAGATGTCCGCAACCAGCTGCCCCTGCGCGTCCGTGGCGAGGCGCAGGTTCAAGAACCCTGGGCCTGCGACGTCAGCTTCTGCGATTGCTGAGTTTTCCAGGAGGGCGTCGGCAAGCCACTGGGCAAGCTCGCGCGGGTTCGTACCGGCTTTCTTCGCCACCTGCAGTGCGATGTTCGTCGCGTAATCGCCGTGCTCAGGGTTGCGCGGACGCTCGACGGTCACTGCATCGGGCACGACGGATGCGTCGAGATTGTGGTCGGAAAGCACCTTGACGGTCGCTTCATGAACTGTTGTAGCGAGATCAGCTGGAGTCATGGGCAAACAGTCTAATTCACACTCCGGACATTCTCCCTATTCCCCCATAAATGCCGCGCGACCCCCATTTGACTACCCCCACCATAGGTACTGAAAACGCTACTAGCTTGAACTTCTACAGACCTCATCCATTTGTGTGACCTAGCATACTTTTTAGGTTTCTCATTGCAGATGTCACCACAGTACTTTGGGGAGGTATTTTGTGTAGCCCTCTGACTCCAAGGAGTGTCTCAGTGGACAAGTTTCAAATTATTACCGACGCAGTAGGGGGAAGCCTCGGGCTTTCTGCGCTCGTTTCCACGATTCCCCTTCTGACGTTTTTCTTCATGCTGCTCGCGGTCAAAGCTCGTGCGCACACGTCCGGCGCAGTAGCGCTGGTCGCAGCTATCGCAGTCGCGATACTCGGGTTCAACATGCCAACCGAGATGGCGCTTGCGACTGCACTACGCGGCGGATTGTTCGGACTCTTCCCAATCGTGTGGGTGATCTTGACCGCGATCTGGTTTTACCAAATTACGGTTGCATCCCGTCGCTTTGAAGATCTTCGCCTGGTCTTTGACAAGATGGGCAGCGGCGACGTCCGCATCCAAGCAATGCTGATCGCGTTCTGCTTCGGTGGCCTACTCGAGGCCCTCGCTGGATTCGGCGCACCCGTCGCGATTACCGCGACGATGATCCTGGCGCTCGGCATCCCGCCTTTGAAAGCCGCAACGGTAGTCCTGATTGCAAATACAGCGCCTGTGGCATTCGGCGCCGTCGCCATCCCCATCACCACCGCGGGCGAGGTCGGCGGTCGCACCCTCGAGCAAACGCAGAACATCGCCGCGATCGTTGGCCACCAGACCCCTCTGCTCGCATTCTTTGTTCCTTTTATCATCGCAGCAATTATCGACGGCTGGCGAGGCGTCAAAGAAACCGCGCCTATCGCGGTGACGATCGGACTGAGCTTCGGTATTGCCCAGTGGTGGACGTCGAACCACTTCGCCTACCAACTCACGGATGTCGTTGCCTGCATCGTCGCCCTTGGAGCTGCCTTCGTGGCGCTTCGCTTCTGGAAACCTTCGACTACTGCCGCTCTCCGGGAACGCCTCGGCTTGCCTGAGTACGAGGACAATACTGAGCTGCCTGGCACCCGAGTCTGGATGGCGCTGATGCCGTACGCAGTCGTGGTTGTCGTCTTCGGTCTAGCGAACCTGGGCACAACCATCCCGCAGTGGCTGAGCTCGTTCAAGATCAGCCTGACATGGCCTGTTATCGAGCGCGGACTGCTCTTCAACCAGCTGGGTGAGCCAATCAACACCGACTACACCTTCGCCTACATCAACAACCCCGGCACGCTCCTGGTCATTTCTGGCCTCATCGTCGCTATCGCCTACATAATCTTTGACGGCAACGGTCTCTACCAGCTCAACTGGGCACAGGTGGGACGTGAGTTCGTCGATACTTTCTGGCGCATGCGTTGGTCATCCACCACTATCATGTTGGTGCTCGCGTTGGCCTACGTCATGAACTACTCGGGCCAGACCGTTTCGATCGGCGAATTTTTCGCCAACATGGGCGGCGTATTCGCATTCGCTGCCCCAGCGCTTGGTTGGGTCGGCGTGGCAGTAACAGGCTCCGACACCTCCGCCAACGCGCTGTTCGCTAACCTTCAAGTCACCGCTGCAAATAAGTTGGGCCTCAACCCAGACCTGATGTTGGCGGCAAATACAACCGGCGGTGTCGTCGGAAAGATGATTTCTCCACAATCCCTCGCTATTGCCGCGACAGCTGTGAATTTGGAGGGCAAAGAGTCCGAACTCTTTAAGAAAGTTGCAGGATTTTCCGTGGTCTTCTTGGTTGCAGTGTGCCTGATTGTCTTCCTACAAACCAACCTACTGAGTTTTCTAGCTCCAACTGTTGTAGCGTAGACGTATTACCATTATCTGTATCGTTCACGACCATCAAAGGAGTCCACATTGCGAGTAGCACTGTTTTCTACTTGTATCGGTGACGCCCTGTTTCCTGACGCCCACAAGGCCTCAGCACTTGTCCTATCTCGTCTGGGCTACGACGTAGTCTTCCCTGAGGGACAAACCTGCTGTGGCCAGATGCACGTCAACACGGGCTACCAGGAACAAGCTGTGCCAATCATTCAGACATATGCCGATGCGTTTGCTGACCCATCCATCGACTATGTTGTGGCCCCTTCCGGCTCGTGCGCTGGTGCAGTTCGCGAACAGCACGTGCGCCTCGCCGAACGCTACGGAAACAAGGCGCTTGTCGACGGCGCTACGCAGGCAGCGAAGAAAACCTACGAGCTCACGGAGTTCATCGTGGACGTCGCTGGCGTGACCAACCTCGGCGCGTTCTTCCCACACAGGGTGACCTACCACGAGTCTTGTCACTCTCGCCGCTTCCTGAAGGTCGGCGACCGCCCTTACAAGTTGCTTGAAGCCGTCGAAGGCATCGAGCTCGTGGACCTGCCGAACGTCGAAGAGTGCTGCGGATTCGGTGGCACCTTCTCGGTGAAGCTGCCCGAGGTTTCCGCAGCGATGGTTTCCGACAAGGTGCGCCACATCAAGGAATCAAAGGCGGAGTTTGTCACCGCCGGTGACTCCTCGTGCTTGATGAACATCGCTGGCGCGATGAGCCGCCAGCACAACGGCATCCGCGCGCTGCATATTGCAGAGATTCTCGCCTCCACGAAGGAACACCCGTGGACGCCAACGACCGCTGCGTACTCGAAGGAGAAAATGCTGTGAAAGTTGCACTCGGCAAACCAACGATGCCCCCCAGTGGCGCAAGGACCGAACCACCTGCGTGGCTCGGAGCGCTTCGCACAGGCTGCACACCACGAACTCGACAACGTTACGAAGCGTCGAAACCTCAACTACGCAACCACTGCTATTCGTGTAAAGCGCCAAAACGTTGTGGACGAACTCGATGACTGGCAGGAACTGCGCACCGCTGGCTCCACCATCAAGCAGGATGTTGCGGCCCGCATGCCTGAGCTGCTCGAGGAGTTCGAGCGCAACGTCACCGCTCGCGGTGGCCACGTTCACTGGGCACGCGACGCCCAGGAAGCCAACGACATCATCGCTTCGCTCATTGAGGAGACAGGCGAGACTGAAGTCGTCAAGATTAAGTCGATGGCGACGCAGGAAATCGCGCTCAACGAGGAGCTAGAAAAGCGCGGCATCCATGCACAGGAAACCGACCTTGCGGAGCTCATCGTTCAGCTCGGCGAAGACTTCCCATCACACATCCTGGTGCCAGCGATCCACCGCAACCGCGAAGAGATCCGAAACATCTTCGTGGACAAGATGCCCAACACCGACGACTCGCTGACGAACAATCCGGCAGAGTTGGCCGAAGCCTCTCGCATTTTCCTCCGCGAGCAGTTCATGAAGGCCAAGGTGGCTATCTCCGGTGTCAACTTCGGTATCGCTGAGACCGGCACGGTCTCCATCGTCGAATCCGAGGGCAACGGGCGCATGTGTCTGACGCTGCCGGAGACACTGATCTCCGTCATGGGTATCGAGAAGTTGCTGCCGAAGTTCGAGGACTTGGGCGCGTTCTTGCAGTTGCTCCCGCGCTCCTCCACCGGCGAGCGTATGAACCCGTACACCTCACTGTGGTCAGGTGTGACGGAGGGCGATGGCCCGCAGAACTTCCACATCGTTCTCCTGGACAACGGTCGTACCCACGCGATGTCGAACGAGATCGGCCGCGAAGCACTGAAGTGCATTCGCTGCTCCGCATGCCTCAACGTGTGCCCGGTCTACGAGCGTGCTGGTGGTCACTCCTACGGCTCGACATACCCTGGCCCAATCGGCGCGATTATCACGCCGCAGCTGACCGGCATGGAGTCCGCCGAGGACCCGAACGCGTCGCTACCGTTCGCATCTTCCCTGTGTGGGCGCTGCAACGAAGTGTGCCCAGTGAAGATCCCGATCACAGACATCCTGCTTGAGCTTCGCCACCAAAAGGTAAAGGAGCACAAGCCGTTCCTGGAATCCACGGCCTTCGGCGCTATTTCCCTACTGTGGGGCAAGCCTGCGCTGTGGAACGCTGCTATGCATGTTGTTTCACTAGGTCGCGTACTCGGCGGTTTCAAGGGTGAGATTTCTTCAATGCCAGGCTTCGTTGCGGGCTGGACTGACTACCGCGACGTGGCAGTGCCACCGAAGAAGTCGTTCCGCCAGTGGTGGAATACGGACGAGGCGAAGGACCTCCTCGCTGAGGCTCGTCGCGAAGGGATCCCAGCTAATGTCAGGAAGGATGGCTAACAATGTCAAGCACCCGAAATGAAAGCGCGAAGCGCGAGATTCTTGACCGCATCCGCACTGCACAGAAGCTCTCCCATACCCCAGAGCACGTCGAACCAGTGCGCGAGTACCGCACCACCAGCGACCACACTCCCGAGCAGTTGCGCGAGATTCTCATCGATCGTCTCCTGGACTACAAAGCGACGGTTGTAGAGACAACCGAGGAGACCCTTGCCGCAGACATCGCCGACATTCTTGCGAAGCGCGAGGCAACCGACATTGTCTACGCACCAGGTCTTGACGCCGCGCTGTTCGAGAAGTTCGACGGGAGTGCCCGCCCTGACGATCCGTCAAGTGACCCGCGGGAACTCGGTCCCATCGGTGCCGCGGTGACCGACTCGCACGTCACGTCAGCTCAGACCGGCTCGATCGTGCTTGAAGCTGGCGAGCTGTGCGGACGCCGTGCGCTGTCGCTCGTCCCCGACCGCCACGTGGTGATCGTCCGCCCAGAGTCAGTGGTCTACGGCGTGCCCGAAATGATCGCCCGCATCGATCCGGAGAAACCCGCTACCATGATTTCTGGTGGTTCCGCGACCTCCGATATCGAACTCGTTCGTGTCGAAGGCGTCCACGGACCCCGCGACCTGATCGTGATGGTTGTGCAGTAACAGCACACCATCGACTTTGCCCTACCGGTCAGCGCATCGGTAGGGTTAGTCATTTTCGCCCATGAACGGAAGGAATGCAGTGCGCATCTCAGCTTCAGTAATTGCAGCGCTCAGTTTGCTTGGCATGGCCGTCGCCACGCCTGCCGCCGCGCAGCCAGCACCGGCTGTGCAGTGGACCAAGTGCCCGAAAGAAGTGAAAGATCCGACAGCGCAATGTGGGCAAGTCGACGTCCCAATGCGCTACAACCAGCCGAATGGCGCGAAGATCCAGGTCGGGTTCGTACGCGTGCCTGCCAAAACCCAAGCTCGTCGTGGTGCACTGTTTACCAACCCCGGTGGCCCAGGTGGCGACGCCTACGCTTACGCCGCCGGCAATATCCTCGAGTTTCCGAAAGAGCTCAACAACGAGTGGGACATCATCGGTGTGCAACCCCGTGGCCTGCCCGGCTCCACGGCACTCGAGTGCGCAATTCCCGATGTGAGCGATCCTGGCCAGATAGCCAAGCTCACTGCTGACAGCCTGTTCAACGCGGGAGGTTTCAACCGCTCGGCTTGCCAGGGTAACAAGCCTGGCTACCCCGAAACCATCACCACGGAGAACACCGCACGCGACTGGGAAGAAGTTCGACGCGCTCTGGGCTACCAGCAGGTTTCTATCCTCGGTGTCTCCTACGGCACCTATCTTGGCTCCGTGTACGCGACCCTATTTCCACAGCACACCGACAAAGTAGTGCTTGACTCTGCCATGGACCCCACCCGCTCCTGGAACGGCATCGCGAGCGACCAACAGGCAGCATACGAGAAAGCACTCAACGAATACTTCGCCTGGGTAGCACTCAATGACGCCAAGTATCACATGGGCAACACCCCGCTGAAGGCATACCAGTACTGGTCGCGCAAGGTCAGTGCACAAGCTGGCACCAACCCAACTGTCACTCCCCCGCCTGCACGCGTTGGTGATCTGCCAGCGGGCCTCGAGTTCGCCGGACAGGCTGGCGCGGACGCCATGACGGCAGTCGGGAAAACCCGTGTCGAAGGTGAAGGCGTCATCAGCCGCATGCTGAACCCTGGTGCTGTGCAAGCAAAGTCACCGCTGCTGCAGGAAACACGCGCCATGCTTCCAACCCCAAAGATGTGGGACTACCTGGCAAGGTCCACAAACGGCACCCTGACCGCTGAAGAATCGAAGCAGCCGTCCAAGGAAGAGATTCAGCAGGCGGTAGATCAAATGATGGCGGTCGAGCAGCTGCAAGCTGCCCAGTGGTGCAATGAGAACGTTGTCCCCGGCGACCCGACGCTGCTCCCCTCGTTTGCATGGTCACAGCTCACGGGAGACCCGTTTACTTTCTTCAACGCTTCACGCGGCTCAGGGTGGTACTGCAACGGGGCCGGCGCAGTCACCGGAATGGCACCCCTGAACGGGGCGGCATTAAAGACTCGCCCGCTGCAGCTATCTGCGACCCGCGACCCCCAGACGCCGTACTCAGGCCACGGACAACTCGCCCGCAGAATGGGCACCCAGGTAGTCACGATTCACGGCCCAGGCCACGCACACTTCGGCACCGGCAATAAAGTTGTCGACGCCACCGTCATCAACTACCTGCGCACCGGCAAGGCCGATCGCACTGATGCACCAGGCTACTGGGAGGCCCAATAGCAGCTACTTTCCGCAGTCTTAGGCCAGTTATGTGCCAGGCATTTCTGGTGCTAAGATTGCGTCATTGCTTGCGTACAAGCAATGCGTCTCCGTAGCTCAGCGGATGAGAGCATCGGTTTCCGGTACCGAAGGTCGCAGGTTCGAATCCTGTCGGGGACACAATATTCCATGGGGTTTCGGGGAACTTTTCTATTCATTTCAGGAAACTCCTTCCAGGTCGTCGGTGCCGTTGGGGACGTAATTTTCAATTGGGCGCAAGACTTCTTCGCGCTGGTGGTTGGTCTTTATCATGCTGCACCGCCTCGGGTCTCGGGACGGTCCTCTCCACGGGTGGACGAGACGGGTTACGCGGCGAAACCAAGCGCAAAGACAAAGTCGGTACTCCCGTTGCATGTTTGCACTACGGTTCGCCACTGACGAGCTGTAGCGTGGCAAGCATGGCCCAGTTCCCTCCACCGCGACGCGCATACGAAACGTGGCCCGACGTGGACGTCGAGACGGTGCCGGAGATCTACCGCAAGGCTTGGGCACTGCGGGACAACCTCGTTAAAACGGTCGAATACTACGTCAAAGAGGGTTGGGCAAAAACAGGTCGGACTTCGCCCGCAGATGCGGGCTGCACCCCTCGGTGCTGTCGCGCTGGGTTTCAGGCGACGTGTGGCCGTCTGCCGACACCGTCGCCGCCGTCGAGGCCGCGGTTCACATGCCGATGCGGCCGTACCAGAAGGCTCCGTCGCGAAAGGGTCTGAAGTCCAAGGGCGGGTACGACTACTCGTAAGTCGTGCGGGTGTGTGCGGGTAAACGTTTCGTTGTTTCGCATGCGTAAAACGCTCGCAAAAGTACACCCCTGGCAAGCACAAGTCGGTCCGATTCGATGTGTCTACTCGAAGGGGCGGTGCGACTTCGACGGGAACGGCGAAGGTATGTACATGTTTGCACGCACGGGTGACCCCATACGAGGGTATTTGATTGACCTATTTCAGGGGCGGTTTGCAACTTTGCCGATGTGACAGAGGCATGAACTTTTTGGAGTCGAAAACAAGTTCGCCGTATAGGCCGTTTTGTCGAGCCCATGTCGTGTCGCCGACTACTGTGATACACGACGAAAACTCACGCGAATCACGCTAAGGAGACACAGTTGGGCAGACAACAACGCCTTGAGCTGACCTGGACGAATAAGGACAAGGCACTTATTCCCACCGAGCAAGGCCGCTACGGCTACACCTGGGTTGACCCACGAGACCCGCGGTACTGCGAAACGAGAGTCTTAACGGTTGACGAAACGGTGACCGGAACGAGGTCGGAAAAGGAAGAGGGCACCACCTACTCCCAGCGCGCCGACCTCGAACTGCAGGCGGACAACCTGCTCATTCTGGGCGAGTCTGGCGACGTGCTCGAAGCGCTCACCCGCGTACCGGAGTGGTCCGAGAAGTACGTCGGCAAGGTCAAGTGCATCTACATTGACCCGCCGTTTAACACGGCGCAGACCTTCGCCAACTACGAGGACAACTTGGAGCACTCGGTTTGGCTCACCATGATGCGAGACCGGCTGCTGCACATGCGCGACCTGCTCAGCAATGACGGTTCGATTTGGGTCCACCTTGACGATGTAGAGAACCACCGGATGCGGTCACTTATGGACGAGGTGTTTGGAAGCGGGAGCTTCGTTGCGGAGGTTACGTGGGAGAAAACGTACGGTGGAAAGAACGATTCATCTAAATTCATTCACAATACTGATGTGGTTCTGGTCTATGCCGGGCCCAGCTTCTCTCTGAATGGGTTGCCCAGAACCGACGAGATGAATGCACGTTACTCCAATCCAGATTCTGACGCCCGCGGTTTATGGAAGGGTGACAACGCCTTTGCTCCCGGGGCGTCCACCCACCCGGGAATGGTCTACGGGATTCAACACCCCGTAACCGGCGAGCTGGTTTATCCTCGATCTAACTCCCATTGGGTTTACGGGGCTCAAAAAATGCTCGAAATCATGCGAGAATGGGGCGATTACCAATTCTCGGGTCAGTCCCCTGAAAGTCAAGAAACTCGCTGCCGACTCATAGGCAAGGAGCTCGCCATCGAACAGCCGGCCGAGGATATTTTATGGAACGGCTGGACTGCCGAAAAGGGGGTCGCGAGGTATCAGGAAGGCGGTTGGCCTCTCTACTATCCGACAAAGAATGGAATGGGAGGATTCAATTTAAAGCGATACCTCATTGATATGGCTGACAAACGACCACCTACAACACTCTGGACTCATCAGGATGTAGGACATTCTGACAATGCAAAAAAGAGATTAAAGCGTTGTTCCCATCTGTCACACCCTTCTCCACCCCCAAACCTGAGCGCCTACTAGAGCGCATCATCCACATCGCAACGAACCCCGGAGACGTCGTCCTCGACGTGTTCGCCGGTTCGGGAACAACCGCAGCGGTAGCCCAGAAAATGGGTCGCCGCTGGGTGACCTGCGAACTCGTGGAGGACACCTTCAACCGCTTTACCCGTCCGCGACTGGAGAAGGTCGTAGGCGGCGAGGACCAGGGCGGTATCACGCTCCAGAAGGAAGAGCGCGCCGACGCCACCGAGGACGGTTTGCCAGAGGGTCTTACCCCGGAGGAGGCGCAGAAGTTCACCTCGCTGCTGAATAAAACCATCAAGAACGCCGACGAGCTCAAAAAGAACCCCGCGGTCAAGCAACTCAAGGCCATGACCAAGACCAAGCCGGTCAAGGGCGTGGTCAACTGGCGAGGCGGTGGTGGCTTTCAAGTTGCCCACCTTGAGCCGGCCTGTTTCGACTACGACCCCGAGGTGGCTCTGACTACCCTGACCGAGCACGCCACCGGCGACCTGCTCGTGCGCTCTGTGGCAGCGCAGCTCCGCTTTGCGCTCACCCCGAACGACTTGCACTTCGACGGCAAGCGCGGCCGCGAGCACCTCGTTGTAGTCGAAGGTGTTTTGGACGAGGAGAAGATTGACGAGGTTATGTCCCACCTCCCAGAAGGTCACTCTGTTCTGTTCGCGGCGACCGTGGTCGATGACTTCGCCCGAGAGCATGTCCGGACGTTCAAGAACGGCTCGCGAGTCGTTCACGTCCCGCTTGAGGTCTTCCCGTATTCCGACGCTGCCGAGGAGGAGAAGTAACCATGGCACAGAAATTGAACCTCTCCTTTGATGAAAACCTGGTTGCAGAACTCTCGAACAAGTTCGACCTCCGCGCACCGAACGCCGAAGCGCTTGCCGATTTGGTGAAACGAATCGAAAAGGGCAACTACGACGCTCTAGAACCGCTGGTGCTCAACCTCGCAACGGGCGCGGGCAAGACCTACGTCATGGCAGCGTTTATCGAGTACCTGCGCCGTCAAGGCCATCGCAACGCCATGGTGGTCACCCCGACGAAGGTCGTACAGGACAAGACTGTCCTCGACTTCTCAGAAGGCTCGCACCGCTACATCGGTGGCTTCGACGTCCCGCCCCGGCTTGTCACTCCGGGTGACGTGTCGAACCTGCGAGTCGATAACGTCGCATCTGACCTTTTTGTGGGCGAAGGTGCCTCTACGCTGTACGTTTTCAATGTCCAGCAATTGTTTCCGCCGAAGAACGGCGGCAAGAACGTCGCAACGGGAGACGAAGCGGCGCGCCGCAAGACATGGAAGTTCCAGGAGGACTCCGGCGCGCTAGCGCAACGGTTGATCGACACGGAAGACTTAGTCATTATCGCCGACGAGTCTCACCTGTTCGGCTCTACTGCGAAGACATTCCGCAAGTCGCTGACTTCTCTGAAACCCGCCGTGACCGTGGGGCTTACGGCTTCGCCGGACAAGGGAGATGACGTTGTTTACCGCTACCCGCTGTGGCGGGCTATCCAGGACGGTTACGTCAAACAACCGGTGCTGGTCTACCGAGAGTCGGGCTACGCCTCGGAGGACCGTCAGCTCCAAGACGCATTGTCACTGTTGGCTATCAAGGAAGAGGCGTACGCGAACTACCGAGCAGCACACCCAAATGGAAAACAGACCAAGCCGTTGCTGTTCGTGGTCTGCTCCGGCGTGCCTCACGCCACCGAGATTGCCGAGCGCCTGCGCGGCCCCGGCTTCGTAAATGACCCGCTCGCGGTGCTTCAGGTGGACAACAAGCACAACGACAATACCACCCAGTCGTTCTTGCGCTACCTCGACACGGATAACTCCCCGGTTCGAGTGATCGTCTCGGTCAACAAGCTGCGTGAAGGCTGGGACACGAAGCGCATTGCGGTGATGTGTACGCTTCGCACAATGGGCTCTGAGGTGCTCACCCAGCAGGTCATGGGCCGAGGCCTTCGCCTGCCGTTCGGGGCGTTGACTAAGGTGCCTGCCATCGACGAATTAGACATTCTGTCGCACGAGTCCTTCGTCAAGCTGTTGGAAAGCGAGGACGTACTCAAGCAGTTCGGCATCGAGAACGCAGTGCGAGAAGGCGACGACAAGGAGATCATCACCCCTCCTGGCACGACCAACCCGCCGCGGGTTGGCTCTGGTAGTGGACACGGCACCGGTGTTACGGGTGGCTCCTTTGCTGACACCGGAGAGACTGGCACCACGGTGCAGCCAGGCGAAGACCCTCGCACCCCTGGTAACGGTCCTGACACCTCAGCAGTTGACCGCACTGTGGGCACACGAGCTCTCACCGACGAAGATGACGTTGCAAAGGGCGTTGAGATATTCACGCCAGTCGTTGTTCACGTCAACGAGAAGTTCGCTGGCACCACCTTCGACTTCCCATCTTCGGCTATGACGAAGACGAAGAAGCAGTTCGAGCTGGTTGACATCCCGAACTCCGTTATTGCTGAACGGGCAGACAAGGTCACCGACACTGACGAGTACTTGGCTCGTACGAAGATCGGTGTGGCAGACGAGGGTAACAAAATCGAACTCGACAACGACGATCGCTCCGCCGTACCGAGTTTCAAACAGACTCCTTCCCAAGTCGCCGCGGAACTCATCCGCCGCGTCATGGGTTCCGGTGCGGTTGCCGCAACGACAGAGAACACGAGCCAACTCAAGCGCCGCATCGTGCCGACGTTCATGGAAGCGACGAAGATCGAGCAGTGGACGGAGAAGGCCAAGGAGTCCGCGGCCCGACACTTGCGTGAGCTCGTTGTAGAGGAGTCCAGAAAGGCGAACGCCCAGACTAGAACCACGGTGTCCATCCACCCGGTTATCCTCCCGATTGACGACTCGTTCGTGCTCGACCTCGACAAGAAGGTGCTGGGCCTGCTCGACCGGCAAGAAAAGTCCGCGGGTAAGGCAGGTTTTAGCACCACGGAGTACTACGGCACCTGGAAGAAGGGACTTTTTGAGGCCGCACGCTTCGACTCGTTCACCGGCGAGTACCGCCTGGCAGCTTTGCTCGACCTCGACCCGAACGTGGTGTGGTGGAAGCGGATCTACGCCCACGAGGGCGCACGGGTGGCCTACACTCCGCACAACTCATACGTCCCAGACTTCGTGGTTTACGACAAAGACGGCACCCACTGGATTGTCGAAGCCAAGGAGAACCGCGGCCGCGACGACGAGCGCGTCCAAGCCAAGCGAGCAGCCGCTGAGCGCGTGGTGCGCCAGCTCGTGGGCATGCCGGAGTATGAGGACCAGACCTGGGGCTACCTCATCGCCTACGAGGACGACATCGCCTCTTCCGACTCGTGGGCCGACTTGGTTGCCGGTTCGGTGACGGAGCGGATGCCGACCCCCTAAGAACGGGCAAATGAATAGCCGGATCGGAGTTAATTCTTCGGGCCGGCTATTCCTATGAGGCTGAGGCGCCCCCTATTCAGCTCAAAATGAGGGCTCGGAATCTGGACGAGCGTCGCCGTCTTCCATGTTTGGACGATCCGCATAACCGATGAGCTGGAACGGCATGTCCGCTATCGCCTTGAGACGGAACGACATCTCCGCGTCCACGAAATTTCTCAGCACCTGTTCAACTGTCAGGTTGTGGCATTTAATGTTGACAACCGGGAGCTTTCCATCAGCATGCGGCTTCAGTGGATGCCTACCTTCGGCCTCTGCATCGAGTTTGTTGACCGCCCACAGATGAACGGAGTCCTCCGAATAGTCGCGACATCCCGGATGCGCGAGGTCAATCCCCACGACCATCCACTGGTTTGGGTCGAGTTCAGCCAGGTCGTAGATGCTTATGGCCTGCCCGGTGTCGTCCTTGTAGAGACGCCCAGTGCCTACGTAGTCGGTCTTGAAGTTTGTATCCATTGGTTCAACTTCGAATGGATCTTCGTATCGAACATCAAGTTCTTCATATTCAGCCATGCCCCCAGCATATGCGACGACACAGAATGCTGAGGAGAATCAGAAGCGAGCTGGCGTTTGGTCATTGGAAGCCTGGCCCCTCCCATCTTTTACAACTGCCGATCAGGCCATGCGTTCGAATTGGGCACGGCTGTATCGCGATAGTCATTACACTAGGCGTATCGGTTTACGATTCGGAGGAGAGAAACGCTCGACTACAACGGATTCGCCCTGCTGTCGCTGGATAACTACAACGGGCATGTGTCGTTCAGGTTTGATGAGAGCCTGGCGCAAAGCGGTTCTATCACCTGCCCCGTTTGTGGTGAGGGCAAAACCGTGAATATTGCCCTGGCCAAGGACAAACGCCTGTTCGCTGAAACTGGATACCGCTGGATGGTCTGTCAAGACTGCTGCGGCGCGTCAATAGCCATCGCATACGATGATGAATCGGCGACGATATACCCACCTCGCCCAAGCGGTCGGCAGATCGAAAACCTGCCAACCGCCGTGATGCAGATGTGGGAAGAGGCGAATCTAACGTACTCGGTGGGGGCCTACACGAGTGCAGTCCTGATGTGCCGGAAGATCATTTTCGCGACCGCGGTGAAGTGCGGCCTGCCAGCGAAGAACGAAAAGGGTCGCGCACCGAAATTCGAGGAGTGCGTGAACTACCTCGTTGACAAGGGAATCATCACGACGCACATCAAGAACAACTGGGCTGACAGCATCAGAACCTGGGGCAATGCAGCCACTCACGAGATCCAATCAGCCAAAGAATCGACCGCGGATAAGGCCATAAAGTTCACCGAGCAGGTTCTCCTGCTGTCGTTTGAATACCCGAGCGCGGCCAAAGCGGAGAACGAGAACGAAACCGACCAGGCAGGTGAAAGTTCTCCCCGCAGCACAATTCCGCGCACGTCTGGCAATTACCCAAGCTAACCGCTGCGCAACCCGTTCCGACCGGCGACAATAAACCCATGCCAGCCGCGAAAGAACTCACCCCGCGCCAACGCACCGTCCTGCAATGGGTCGTTGACGGGTGCCCCACCGACCCTGAAGTGCCTTCGACGTACAAAACCACCGCCCGCACGCTCGAAGGCCACGAGCTCGTCAAGGTTAAAGGCCACGGCAAGACCTGGCAAGCAACGGTCACTGAGCGCGGCAAGCGGGTGCTGGCAGGTAAAGAACCGCTCCGGAGACCGAAACGCAAGCGCGGTACGGCACCCGAGACGGTGTACGCCCGGCCGGCCTATGCCCCTCCGGAGCCACCACCTGCGAGCGAAGTAGCACTCGACGCGCGGGTGACCGACTTGCTCGAAGACTTGGTCGCCTCTCCGCGCGGGTGGGTTGTCAGGCGCGTAGAAAACCGCGACGTGGCAAGAGCAGACTGGGACCCCGTAGAAAAGTGGGTCAAAGGACCGCGGAAAGACCTTGTCCCGGACGGCAAAGAGTTCAGGCTCGAGTGGCGCTCCGACTCGTGGCACTTCAACTCCCCCGTGACGGTGACCGCTGCGTTGCTCGACGCGGACGAGTGGGTGTCACCAGACCCAGGGCCTGTCCTGCGGGGCGAAGTTGAGGTCCGCAAATTCCACCCGGCCATCAACCGGCTTCTGCGAACCTCTAAGTGGTACAGCGCAGAGACCAAACAGCGCGCAAAGTTGCTTTTGCACGTCGTTATCACCGAGGCACAAGCCCGCGGGTGGAGCGTGACGGAACACGACTCCGAGGACTACAAGGGCAAGAAGGTGCTGGAGAAAGTCACACTCGACACCGACTACCGCTCATATGAAGTGTGGGCCAGCGAGCGCGAAAACAACGTCGAGCGGCCGCCGACGAAGAAGGAAGTCAAAGCCTACAAGGACTCGCTGCGCTGGTCGTACAACAAAGGCAAAGAAATGCCAAAGTACTACGTCAAAGAAGGCACAGGCCTGGTGTCTCTCACTGTCGGTTTCACCACGCGTAACGACACCCCTGCGAAGCCGACGCGGCTGAATTCGGTGCTCGGAGACTTCTTTGCCGACGTCCACCGCAGGGAGCAGTGGTACGCAGTGGTGGAAGAACGCGACCGAATTGAGGCCGAACGCCGACAGCGCCGACTCGACAAGGCAACGGAGCTCGCCCGTGTCCACCACCGGGAAGGTGAGCGTCACAAAGTGCTTCTTAAGCGCGTTGAGGCTTGGAAAGAGCGTCGGGCAATTGAGGAGTACCTCGACGCGCTCGAAGGCGTTCCAGAGGCCGAAGAATGGTTCAATTGGTGCAAGGAGAGGCTGACCAAGACCAGCGCTCTGGGCGAAACCGACTTGCCTATGGCCGTCCCCTTTGACGAGCACGAGAACCGGGGGCTCATTGCGGCGTTCGAGCAGCGGTTGCCGGAGGACGAGAGCCAGTGGTGAGACGCGGCTGTCGCAAGGCTGGGTTCCGGGGCGGCAGTCGTTTCGGGAGTCGTGGCGAGGGCCGGTGCGGGAGGGTGTCAGGGGTTGGAAGGAAGCGGGGCTTTGGCCTGGAGGGGTGTGTCAATAGTGGCAGCAGAGTCCCGAGTTAGGACAAGGTGCGAACCCCCGCTGTAGCGGTTCGTCTCGTACGACGACACAATGCCCGTCCATGACTGAACAACGACACGACAGTGACGGTGGTGTGCCTGGCTCGGCGTGGTCGCAGGAGGCCGCCCCGGACACGTTCTACGCCAAGAAAATGCGCTCTCTTTCCGACCCGTCCCCATACACCGCGATCCGAGTCGAGGTGCGAGACGGGGACTTTCGGCTTCTGTCCGCCCACTGGCCGGTGGCGCTCGCGCTCAAGGAGGTGGGCGAGCGTCTTGCCCGCGGTGAGCAGGCCGCGGCGTACCTCGTCCGCTGGGACCGCATTGAGTCGGACAGCGACCCACGGCTGAAGGAGACGTTCTAACTTGCACCGAACTGCCTGCCCCTGGCCTAGCGCACGACGGGCGAGGTTAGGCAGGCTACTTTCCATGACCCACCACAACTCGAGCGCAGCGACACCACACCGCTGCACCGAAGAAAAGAAACCCACGACCCCACGCACGCCCAAGGACGTGTTGCTCTCGTTCGACGTGTTCTTCAACCGCGACGAGCTCGTCACAATGAACAGGTTCCTCCGCCGCCACGCCGACAGCGTCCGTGTTGTCGGCGCTGACGGTGAGCACGTTCACCTCGACGTGTTCCAGGCATGAAGTTTTTGACCACGCTGGTCAAGTACTCCGACCAGGACAGCGGCATGCTCACACTGGAGGCCGATACGAACCTGCGTCATCTGACGTACTACGAGCGGGACACCCTCGTGGCCGCCGACCAGTTCGACCCGAAAGAGCTGGCGGCCGCCGACGCACCAAAGGAGGACGCGCCCCGCAAGCTCCTGGGCGTAATGTTTAGCCAGGACACCTGGGAAGTCTGGACGGCAGAAGGCATTGACTTCCTCGCCCGCTGTAACGACTTTGAGGAGGCTCGTCGCATTACCCAGTCGTTCCGGGACGAGAGGGTGCCGGCGCAGTTGAGTAGGACAATTCGTACGGTCTACCCTGTGTAGAAATACAGAGAGAAACCCGCCACGGTGAGCGAAGGGTCACCGTGGCGGGTTTCGACAGACCGACCCTGTCGGTGACCGCCAGCGATTAGAACATGTAGTCGATACTTCCGTACCCGCGTCGAGCCCGTCGCTACCCTCGGTGTTGTCCCCTCTCCAAAACACCACAGTCAAGGAGCACACAATGTCTTTCCCCGCCCCCGACACCATTATTCGAGACTGGCTGAACGAGCGTGCCGAAGCAGGCGTTGTCCGCGCCAAGGTCGTCACCGACGTCGCCTACAGCGACGGGGTGCTGACGGTGACAATCGAGCCGGAGAAGTTCGTTGACTTGAGCGCCTGGAACTCGCTGAACGAGGGCTACTCCGACTCGCTCGGCGACTTCTACGCCACGGAGCTCGGTTGGACGAATAAGCAGTCCGTCTACCTGCGCGAAATGGTCACCGAATTGCGCGTCGTGACGGCAGACGGCTCGGTGCTCGAAACGGTGGACACCGCCGCCTACCAGCGGAAGAAGAACCCGCAGTTCTAGCAGGACGCCACGGCCAGGCGCTTAAGCCTTACTACTTTCTCCACACCGGAAGCTGCTCCACGCCTGCCTGGTTCAAGCAGTCCCGAACCAGCGACCTTGCGGTGTCAATGAGCGGAGCGTTCGCGGTGGCACTTACCTCCGCCTCGACCGGGCTAAACGACTCTAACGGCAGCGGGTCTTCGGAGAAGTACCTCATGTCTTTCGGCTGCCACAACACCAGCGACTTGTCTTGGTCCCACTCAACGTTGCAACGCACGGTGTAGTCGGCGTTGCCGGTGACACCTCCGTAGTGGCGAATAAGTGCCAAGAGGTCGCCCACCAAACACGCAAACGCATGCGTGGGCACAATCTGGTCCCCCGTCGAGAACGCCACCCTGTCCAGCCGCGACAGGACGGTGACAACCCCGTTTTCGTGCAGCTCGACATACGCGAGCAATTCTTGCGTGTCGTACTGCTTTCCCGAAAACGTCCAACACTTCAAACCCCTGCGGCAATTCGAGGCAGTCGCCGGAGACACCGCCCCGTTGTATTCCAGGCGCAGCGGGTCGTCATAAGCGGCAAACCTTGCCATAATCGCGTCACGCTCAGTAACGTCGTCCTTTCTTGCCGGATACGTCGGCACCGCAACACCGACACCCCAAAAGCCGTCACTAGACCGCTTCGCGGCCACCTTGCTATACACCTCGTCTACTTCACGGGACGAGGCTTCTTCCCGTTGAAACCGCAGCCTGTACAGGTTCGCAATCTCAGGCTCACTCAACCACTCTGAGTGACTCCCGTTACGAGTAGGCGCAGCGAGTGCCGTGGCGTTTTTCTTTTCGGTGAAGTACATATGCGGCACTTGCTGACTGGCTGGCACCACGACGACGAATGCTTCGTGTTCAGGGTGCTCGACCCGGTGGAACTCCACGTCCCGCAGCGGCGGCGAAATGTAGGCGGTGGCAACGGTCAAATACGACTGTTCCAGTCCAGAGGAGTACTCACCGGCACTGACCCTTTTACCGGCGTGGTCTTTCATGTCGGGCAGCTCGCCCACGCCGTAGACAATGACCCCGCCGCCACTATTCGCCATAGCGCACAAGTCTTTCTTCACGTCGCTCTCAGGCCGAGTCGGCTTGCTGTCGATCTTCTCTTTGAAGTCGAGGTCTTGCCGCTCCGCAGTGCGCTCCTCGACCAGTCGGTCGAGCATCTCGTTTGTGAACTCGTCGGTGGGCGCTATTCCAAGGGCGGAGTGCAAAGCGGTGAACATAGGTGCCATTGTAGAAGAAGTTTCGATGGTTCTATCTCACAGCAACGGTCACGCAGGACGTTCAACTTCTCCTCGCCCCGCCCCGAACCCCACAACGCACCCCGCTCCGGTTTCCGACCTGTACCCCGCTTCCGTGTCGGCAGACGCTCCGGCAAACAGGTCGAATACCGCAACGACCCCCGAAGCGAACCCCACCGAACACCGAGACGAACCTCGGGGCGGCAAACGCGGCGCACCCGGCCACGACACGCCCGCCCGACCCGACAACCGAGACGGGGTGTCGGGGCGGGAGTCTGCGGTAAAAGCGGTGAGTAGAACGTCTGCGAAGCTACTGCGAACCAGTCGCAACGCTTGGCGGTACGGGTTTTCGTGGCGGGGTGCGTGCCGGGGTTTCCGGGGCGGGGTTCGGTTCGGTTGTCGAGGCGATAGGCGACGCGAGGGTCGGTACGGGTTTCGCTTCGAGACTCGGGGGGCGAGGGTCGTTGCGGGGTGTGTAAGGAAGCAGTGGAAAATGTGTAAGCCGCTACTTCAGTGGCGGCGAGTCTAGAGGTTGGGGAGTTTATTGAAAGCCCCTTCACGAGCATTCTTGAGAATCCTCCCTTCACTGATTCCGAAAATTACTTTTCGACCCCCTCCGAGCCGACATGTGACGATCGCCGCCGACTTGATGTCCGATTATAGAAAAATCCTGTCTACGGAACCGGTCCTTCCGAATACAGAGGCGAGATTTCCGCATTTTCAACTTCCACCACACGATTTGCAGGCGTGCGGCGCAATGCGAAAGGTGGTTCCAGCGTTGGGCTCCGGAACGGTGAAGCCCTTGGCGAGAATAAGGGGTGCCACCAATACAGGCAGCTCGATAACGTCTCTCCTCATCGACTCTAGATACGGACATTTTGATTTGGAACCGCCACACACAAGATGGGCGCGAATCGCTTGTTCTACTGCTTTGTTCGAGGGAACACCACAAGCAAGAATTTTGTCAGCCAACTCGGCTTCCCGTTTCACGTGCTCAACATGCATAAAAGGGACGCCGATCTGACCGTCATCGGTCGGTCGTCTGCTCGACGAGCGGATTCCTTTTGTTATTAATCGAGAGACGATAACTGCGTTGGCACTACTGCCAAGCGTTCTTCACGCAAGCGCCGATGGATCCACCAGTCCACCCAGTGTGCCCGATAATGAACATAATGCATGCTGTTCCAGCAGTTCCTGCGCAGGCCGCGCTGATCACGGCCAAGATGACCCAATTTATGCCGATGCTATTAAGACAGTCCTAGCCAGGATTGTGCACGTAAGAGGCTGCTACCAGTCCCGCTGTTGGTAGGCGATCTGCCATTATGAAGCGTCCACCTTGGAGCGTTGTACCTCGACCTCTTTGCCCAACACCTAGCTACACGACGTCAATGCTGCGGTGGAAGAGTCGCTTTGTCGAATTGGGAGGCGACCAGTTTCATCTCAGACCCGCATTCTCGCATCTCGCGGTTGATGTCGGTGATAGCTCGCTTAAACTCCCACTCACCCTCCAAACCAACCCTCAAACCGAAAGAGGAGTCAGCTATGAGAGGGGTTTCCCTCTTGACCGTTGTAGCTTGTAGGCTACATTTGGGTGTGTGCAGATTATTTCCAGTAGCTTGTTTGACGCCTGATTAGGTGAGCTGAAAGACAAATGTGCTCAGCGGCGCATTTTGTATGCAATAGCCCGATGCGAAGCACACGGAACAATGATTGGAGACATCAAACCCGTTGGCGAGAAAGTGAGCGAGATGAGATTTCATTTCGGGCCCGGCTATCGGGTGTACTACACCCCAACTAGGCGCAGTGACGGTTTTCCTGCTGGCCGGAGGAGATAAATCCAGCCAGGCTAAAGATATTCGAACCGCTCAAAAGCTCGCACAACAGGTAAGGGAGGAACAGTCGTGAAGGAAGTAACGTTTTCAGCGTTCGACGCAAGCAAATATCTCGATAGCCAAGAAGCAATAAACGATTACCTGGCTATCGCCCTCGAAGACGGCGATACGAAAACCGTACAGGTGGTGTTGCGTGACATTGCAAGGGCACACGGCATGAGCCAGCTCGCTAAAGAAACTCAACTCAACCGTGAATCCCTATACAAATCACTATCAAGAGACGGTAACCCGTCCTTTGCGGCTATTACGAAAATCATGAAAGCCCTAGGGGTCAAAATAACTCTCGCTACACAAAATGCCTAGTTACCTGCTGGAATCACATCACCAATAAACCGGCTCTGTCCAGCGCGACGAATACCATCTCTAACGAATCCGACAATCCGACACCGACGGACATTCCACGCCCACAGGACGCCCGCCACGATAAGACCGAAGATTATGCCCGAAATGATGCCTATACACATGGCTTCTCTTTCTCGTATTGGACAGTTCTACACGCTGTACGCCCCGAAGAACCCCATCTGCACGGGACACTGTAGATCCGCGACGTAGTCCTAACCAGGGGGCTATCCAGCAGATAAACTCTGCTCCAAGAACGTTAGGGAGGATCGTGAGCGACTTAGACAGGTTTCGCAACGGAGGTCGGCACAAGCGCAAGACCACCGCTGCATGGGTGAAGTCCACTAAGCCGAGCGAAGAGTCAGAACGCCTTGCGGGTGACCGCGAGCTCTATGAAATTCTGCGAGAGCAAGGCTACCAAGGCAAGGACTACGACGATTTCGAAATCGAACTCATGGGGTACGGGTTCGCCTGTATCAAGAAGTGGATTCTCACAAAAGAACTGCTAGCCAAGTGCGATGAGAAATTGAACTTCGTCCCCAAAGAAGAGGACGTCCGTTTAGACCTACTTACCTCAGATGAAGCAGAGGAAATTGCTCAAGACATCGTCGTGGAATCCGTCCTCGGGTTTCGGGAAGACGCACTTGTTGGAGGAAAGTGGTCACCGACTGGCGGAGCAAGTCTGAAGACCTTCTTCGTCGGCAGGTGTCTAATTGAGGCGTGCAAGGTGCTTAAGCAACGCGCCAGAGCACTCAAGAGGGCTGCACGCTATATTCAAAAGGTTGAGGAAGATGACTGGCTTGAACTGCCCTCGCGAGACATGCCGTTGGAGACTCAGTTTGAACTCGATGACGAACTGCGCCGTGTAGCCGGGTTACTCTCGGACAAGGAGTTAGAAGTAGCGCGCCTGCGTGCCGAAGGACTTTCAGCGAAGGAAATTGCGGACAGACTCGGGACGCTTCCTCGCAGTGTAAACAAGGCGTTGGAAAGGGTACGAGCGAAAGCACGAAAGCATAGGAACGAAGGAGGCGTCGCATGACTAACCGTTACAAGGATGCTTTGGGACGCTCGTCGTTCGGTACCCAAGAGGTACGCCAAATGCGAGCCAAGGTGTCGAATAAGCAGACAGCTACAATGGCGAGGAAACTTGCCGAAAAACGTGCTTCTACCAGCCAAAAGGGGAAATACTCACGTTAGCCGCCTAAGACTGAGTAACGGGGCCGAGTTGCAGCTCGACCCCGTTGAGATGAGAGGTTAGTCTCGGTCATCACTTGGACGTGATACACAGAGTCTAACTGAGTTGACAGCGTTACAAGCACGAAACGCGCTCACTCTCGTCAAACTCCGAAGGAGGTTGTCGAGTATGGCTCGACGCAGTGTGAACCGGTCTGCAAAGACCGGCAAGTTCGTTTCCAACGCAGCAAGGGGTCGGTGGCCCAACAAGACCACGACCGAGCGAGTCGGAAAGGGAACTAGCAACAATCGCACCGTGACCCGATCCGCAACAACAGGCCGCTTCGTCACCACACGATGGGGCGACGAGAACCCCGGCGGAACTATCCGCCAGCGGGTTTAGCCCAAGAGACCGGCTCCTGACGGAGTTGGCTGGCTAGGAGACCCCATTCATGTTGATTGAGTTCGGCATGAATGGGGTTTTCGTTTTTAGTTCAAAAACGCGAAGATCCCCGGCGCAACTTGTACGTGAGCGATGGATACAACGTCCGATTCCTAGCTGGCTTGCCCAACTTCTGGATGCAGTGTCTCTGTTTGTTGCCAACGGTTGCGCACCTTCCCGAAACGGTGCGGTTTTGAGCTTGAGCGTGGGCCCTGCCGATTAACGAAACGGGCACGCGGAGCGGGTGGCGAAGCGGCGCGGGTCACCTGGTAAGCATGGAGACGTGGAACATTTTGTTAGGGGCTGTGGACACTAGGCGCGAGGGGTTTGGCTAAAGCAGGTGGAGGAGTTTTCTGAACCCCCGTTCACCCCCACTACCCAGCGTTTTGCTTGGTAGCGGAGGTTTTGTTTGGTTCACCACAAAGCAGCAACTACTGCCCGCTTTCCTTCTCGGCACTCTTTTTTACCAGATCCACGATCCGCTGAAAGTCATCACTCGAATCAATCTCATCGGGGTCGACTTTTACGAACGCCATTGGACGGGCCGAGGCTGGTCGGCGATTACGCATCTCATCCTTAGTTTCTGGCATCGCGAACAACTCCCTTACGAGAAATAGACAGCTCGGTACAGTACGGGGTGAGTGTAGCACTCCAGCATCCTCAGAGAGCGTTCACGCGTTAGAACTCTGGCGGAATCACAATCCAGGCCACTACGTAAAGAATGATCAAAGGTACAAACGCCGTAACGAGTCCGATAAGCACGATACCGATTCGAACAAGTGCAGGGTCGAGGCCAGCATACTCCGCGATTCCCCCGCAGACCCCGGCGATATATTTGTCCACCATGGAGCGCTGCAGTCGCTTTGGGCTAGGGTTTGACTGGTACTGGGGTTGGTTTGTCGGGAAGGACATGGCGCCTCGCTTTCCTTTTGGTTATCTATGGAGTTCGGAATTGATTTGAGCACCAAGTATCCCTTGGAAGAACTTGGTCAGCGCAGGAACATCGTCGGGGTCAAGATGGTCAAAGACGAGACGCCGAACACTTTCCACGTGGCCCGGTACTGCAGCCTCCAAGCGATGCAAGCCGTCGTCAGTCAAGGTGACCAGAACACCCCGGGCATCACCTGGACTCTTCTGCTTCGACACCAACCCGCGCTTCGCCATGCGAGTGACCTGATGTGATGTGCGGGAACGGTCCCACTCCAGAACCCAGCACAGATCACGCAACCGCATCGTGTGTTCCTCGGCTTCTGACAGACTGACAAGCACCGAGAACTCTGGCGAAGAAAGATTAGAATCTGCCTGGAGGGTGTCGTCGAGAGCGCGGGAAATCTTCCGCGAAGTGGCAAGCATGAGCCGCCAGAGGTCCTGTTCGGCGTCGCTGAGCCAGTGTGGTGCGTCAGACATACCTCTCACTGTAGTAGAAATCTCAGTGCTCCCCAATCATGTTCATAGCATCCATCAACTAGTCTTCAGCTGCTCAATTTCGTAACGGTTGTCGCTGGCCACGCCGTCGTAACGGTTGGGATAGCAAGTCAGCACAATGACCTGAGCATGCTTGCCCACCCTATTAAACAGTGCATTCATCAGTTGCAGGCGGTGCGGGTCTGTTGCCCCGAGGGCGTCGTCAATGACCACAGGAACCGGCGAGGTGCCGTCGCGGGCAACAAGCTCCGCTATCGCGAAGCGGGTCAGCAGTGCCAATTGCTCTTGCGCACCACCGGATAGCTCCTCGATCGGTAGTGACACACCCGCAACGTTTCGTCGAGTGATTTGTAGCTGGTCGTCTAGCTCAAATTCAACATCTCGGCCGAACAACGCCCCCGCGTACCCTTCGAGCGCCGCGGCGAACGGTGCCGCATAGCGCGCATTCGCTTCTTCGCGGTAGCGCTGCAGTGTGTCGTATAAGAGTTTGGTTGCCTCGGCGCGACGCTTCGTGCGGTGGTATTCAGATTCGGCAGCATCGAGGGTTGCTTCAGCGCGGTCGACTTTTTCTGCGATGCCAGAGGCCATCTCGAAATAGCTTTTCAGCTCCGCGATGCGCTTGTCGGCCGCTGTGTAGCGATCCTGCAGGTTCACTAAACGGGTCTGTGCACTCTCGAGGAGTGCCTGTGCCATATCAACATTCGCGTCCTTAGCCGCCGCCGTCACTTCATCCAGCGTGGCACGCGCGGTGCTAAGGCTTTCTGCAGCGGTTTGCTGTGCCTGATCCAACTCTTCGGATGTGATGCGTTCCTGTTCCACGCGCAGCTCTTCATCTGCGTTATGCACAGCTTCATCGTACGCAGAAAGCTTCGTCTCCAGTACCAGCAGCGCTTGTTGCGCTTTGCGGTCTTGGTGAGGTTCCAGCGTGGCGGCAGCTACTTCTGCGTCATGCTGTGCCGCTTGCAAGGCTGCCTCCGCCGCTTCGAACTCGCGCTCCGCTGCTTCGCGTTCCAACACCGTGGGGTTGTCGCCTAGGGTCGCTGCGTGTTCCGCGCGCAACTTCTGCAGTCGCACGTGGCGCTCCTGGAGCGCAGACAGGTCTCTGCCTGCGAGAATATCTTCTCGACGCCGCTTCGCATCCTCCACGTCCTGAGCAAAGGCTCGGTGCTCGTCACGCTTCGCACGCACTTCCGCAACGTCTTCGCAACCGAGCTCCGCGAGCACCTCTTCAAGCGCACGCTCGGCTGCCTCCACCGCGCCGTGTTCACCCACACTGTTGGCACCCGCGCGGTACGTGAGGTGGAATTCGCCGAATTGGAGGGTGGTGGCGTCGAAAAGCTCGATGGTGCGCTCCCCATCGACGTGTGTGGGAGCGTCATCGTGGACGAACGTGGCGTCTTCGGCACGCACGGTCAGCTTTGCGGTCGCCGCGGCTCGGATGGTGCGTTGGATTTTCACCTCGCTTGCAGCTTCCTCAGCACGAGTCACGTCCGCGTCGGTGATAGGTCGGACGGGTGATTCGGAAACAAGCTTTTGATATTCAGTCTGTGCGGCCTCGATCTGGTCAAGCACTGCTTGCAATTCTGAAAGCTCCTGCTGGCACAGCGCGTACTCCCGCATGGCACGGGTACGACGTGCGTTCTCACGCGCTTTCGCCAACTCGGTTTGGCGCCGCTTTAAGGCATCGGTGAGTGAGGCAATGGTTACTACTTCCTCATCGTTGGCTTGCTGCGCGAGAGCTCTCTTCTTCTCGAGCGCGACGTGTTGCTCACGTAACTGCGCAAGGCGCTGCTCAAGCTTTTTCCTGTTCTCCACGTCTTGTGCGGCGCGTTGTGCTGTAAGCTCCGCGTATTTCACGGCTTCTTGCGCAGCCTGACGCTGAGCGACGACCTCTTCGGCATGTTTTGCGTCGACTTGTCGGGCTTGGAGGTCCTGCTGCGCTTGAGGCAGCTCGTCCTGAATCTGCTGCATCTGTTGCTGCAGTCGCTCTACTTCTACGACTTCATCATCAAACTTTCGCTTCTGATTCACCAGTTCCTCATGCTGCTGGCGTGCGTCTTCGACTGCTTTCTGAAGCTTGTCGTATTCGCCTCGCGGGCGACCCGTGGGTGTGAAGAACGCTGCATATTCGTCGCTGACACGCTGCATGAGCGCGGTGTCATCGTAAGCAGCCTCCTCGGCGCTGAGTCCGGCATCCCCGTCAAGGGTCCGCACAACACTTGGGATGCCCGCTGCGCTGATCCCTGCCGCGAACTGCCCCTGGCGCAGGAAGAGCGTCGAGGCGAGCTCCTGGTCAAGGTTTTCCGCGAGGATCCGCGCAAGCTCGTCGTCAGCCTCGCGGCCGGTGTACTGGCGCAGCTGCGGTCTGGTGATGTTGAGCTCCGAGTACTTCCCCTTCCCCCACTGTTTGGCAATGGTGAAGCTGTAATCGCCAACCGTCGCCTCAAGCTTTACCGCAGGCGAAACGTCCCTCCCGATCGGAGTGAGCACACCAATCTTCTTGCCTCCGGCAGTGTGGCGTTCGTTGAGCACTGTCGTCAGCGCGTCAAGGATGGTGGATTTGCCTGCTTCGTTATTGCCATGGATCACGATTACACCGGTATCTGGCAGGTCACGAAGCTCTAGCCCCTGAATACCACGGAAGTTTTCAATGGTGATCGAATGGATGCGCATTTAGTTCACTTCCTTGGAGAATCGGAACAGAAGGTTCACAGCGTCACGTGCTGTCGCAGAGCCTTTAGCATCATCATGCGCGGATGCCTGGGAAATCAGGTCCCGCATCGCCTCGGCCGCGTACCCGCTCAGCGGAAGGTTTTCGAGCTCTTCATCGCTGGGCGCCAAGTGCAGGCTCATGAGCCGGTCACGCTCGTACAACGCAGCGAACACCGGCTCAAGCCGCCCGATCGCCTGCTCAAAGGTCGCCATCGCCGCAAGGCCAAGCGTGCCGCGGACGGAATACTTCACCACAGTGCGGTCCTTGTGCTCGTAGCGTTCAAGCTGCTCCACTATCTTTTCGACGTCCCCTTCCTCACTGACCTCCCAGTCCAGTGCCTCAAATGTCCACGCTCCCGTCGCAACCGGCTCGACGTTCACAGTGCAGTCTTCCGCGGAGGACTTCGTAATCTCGACGACGAGCGCGTTACCGGAATCAACCTCGCCGCCACCACCAGGACCACCGATAGCAAAGTCGTGGAAATCGGTTGTTTCCGGGCTGCCCGAGAACCACACGCGCCCACTCGTGCCGAGTGACTGCGTGGAGTGCGTATCCCCCAACGCGACGTAATCGATCACCCCCGAGGCCAGCTTCTCCTCCAGCAAATCCAGATCGATGAGCGCTTCGGCCTGTTCTTTGCCGTAGCCGTCTACTTGGCCGTGGCCAACGAGGACTCGAATCGTATCCGTCGGCTCCAAGTCACGTACGGCACGGGCACAGAGGTCCTCAGAGGAGTATCGGGCTTTGAGAGGCGCGCCGACAAGCTCAACGCCAGGGACGACCTCTACGGGATCGAAGGAATCGAGCACGTGCACATTCTCAAGGTCATCGGTGGCGTGGAAAATGGAGTCCGCCACCAGCGGGTCGTGGTTGCCCGGGAGCAAGTACACCGGCACTGGCAGGCGCTTCAGCACCTCGAGTGCTCGACCAAGCGTCTCCCGTTCGAGCGCGTTGTGCTCAAACACATCGCCGGCGATCACAATACAGGCTGCATCATGCTCCGTGGCTACTTGGCCGAGACGTTCAACGGCGCGCAAGCGGGCGTCGTCAAACCTCGATTGGGCTTCGGAGCGCAGAAACTTCCGAGTCATGCCAAGCTGCAGGTCAGAGGAGTGGATAAATCGAAACGTGTTCACATACTCACTACTACCAAACGGCTCGGACATTAGTCTTCGGTTTCAGTCAGAGCGTAGAACAGATCTTCGATATCGGAGACAGCCCGCAGCTGGTCGATGTTGGTAAAGGAAATCGTCTGCATCGCCTTGTGCAACATCGTGATGTCAGAATCTTCGATCATCGGAGCGACTTTCGGGGTAGGCAAATCAGGTAACGCGCCGCCTTCCCAAAAGTCCGGCTGCGGGCGCGGTGTAGACGCCGTGACTTCGCCCGGCGCGTCAGGCTGCGCTGCCTCGTGCTGCACAGTCGGTGGCGCCATGCCGGTCAGTCGCGCAATCGAGCTATCCCGGAGTTGGAGAATGAATTCGTGGTGTTCGCTCATGCGCTGTGCCGCCTGATACCCCACTGCGACGATGTGTTTGCAGGCTACGGCGGGGTCGGGGCAGCTACAGTGCAGCCGAAACTCCTCAGGACCGTTGGCGATCAAGGTGTCCAACGCCTCATCGGTGTAGACGCCATTGCGCGCTTTCATTAATGCCGCGGAGTCGTGCGCAATGTCGGACAGCAGGCCACCGATGTCAGCAGCGGTGCGCCGTGGTAGCTCAATGACGGTGTGAAACGGCTCGATTTGTGAGCCGGTCACAACCGCATCGATCCCACCCAACCGTGGATAGAGCTCGGCGACGTGACCGCCGTTGGCGTACGCAATGCCCCGCTTGATGCGACCAGCATCGCTGTATCGCACGACTGCTTCCCAGATCCTGCGGCCTGCGGCATTCCACGTCGCAGGAACGTCTTTGTACCGCGATCGAGTCTCAGAAGCTTGCTTCGCCTGCTTCTGTTCCGGGGAGCGCCGACGTGCGCCGAAGTTTGCATAAATAACGTTGTCTTCGCGTGGTCGCTGAGTGCTCATAGGTTGCGCTCGCCTCCGTTTCCTCGGTAGCTCATCAGCTGTGCCAGATCGTCAGCGTCGAGTTCCGTAATCCAGCCTTCGCCCTCGCCAATCACTGCACCTGCCAGGTGCATCTTGCCATCCAAGATGTCCTGGATCGATTCCTCCATGGTTCCGCGCGTAATCATCTTGTACACCGTGACGTCTTTCTTCTGGCCAATGCGGAACGCACGGTCCGTCGCCTGGTTTTCCACGGCGGGATTCCACCAGCGGTCAAGGTGGATCACCATCGATGCAGCAGTCAGGTTGAGTCCGGTACCGCCTGCTTTGAGGCTCAGCAGCATCGCGCGCGGCCCGTTCGGCTCCTGGAAGTGCGCAACCATAGCATCGCGCGCGCTCTTTCCTACCCCGCCGTGGAGGAACGGGATGAGCTCACCGAGGTAGTCGCTCAGGTATGGCCGCAGAATGTCACCAAACGCTTTGTACTGGGTAAAGATCAACACTCGTTGGTCGGTACGCACTGCCTCATTGAGCAGCTCCACAAGGCGGGCGACCTTGCCGGACCTGTGGTGGCCGTCGGCAAGTACTGGTGATCCATCGCCCAGGAAGTGAGCCGGGTGGTTGCAGATCTGCTTGATGCGAGTGATCGTGGCAAGCACGAGACCTTTACGCGCCATACCCTTGCGTTCCTGCAGTTCGCGCTGCATGCGGTCAACGAGTGCTGTGTAGAGCGCCGCTTGCTCTGTAGTCATGTCCACTGTCAGTACATGCTCTGCCTTGTCCGGCAGGTCGTCGATGATCGCGGTGTCCGTCTTCAGCCTGCGCAGGATAAACGGCGCGGTGAGGCGCTGCAGGCGCTCCCCCATCTCGTCGGCGAGGCCCTCGTCCCGGCGCGACTCAATTGCCCGAGCGAAGTGGTTGCGGAAGAAGGACTGCGAGCCGAGGATGCCGGGGTTCACAAAGTCGAGGAGACTGCGCAGCTCGGAGAGCTTGTTTTCAATTGGAGTGCCTGTCAGCGCGATACGGTGGCGAGCTGGCAGCGCTCGCACGCTTTTCGACGCCCTCGTCCCCGCATTCTTAATCGCCTGAGCTTCGTCGAGCACCACATGGTCCCATTCGATCGAAGACAAGTCGATCACATCGCGCGATGCGATCCCATAGGAAGTGATGGTGACGTCATGCTTCTTGAGAGCCTCGCGCAGTTCCTCCCCCTTGTATCGGGCACTGCCGTGGTGGACATATATAGAAAGGTGCGGCACGAACTTCGCGGCTTCGCGTGCCCAGTTGCCCACCACGGAGGTCGGCGCAACAACGAGGGTTGGTCCGGTGCGCTGCCCGCGTTCCTCTTCGACGGCAAGCAGGGTGAGCAGCTGAAGCGTCTTGCCGAGTCCCATGTCATCGGCAAGCACGGCACCTAGGTGGTTTCGGGACATGTAGTAGAGCCAATCCACGCCACGACGCTGGTACTCGCGGAGCTCAGCATGCACGGTTCTTGGGATGTCGACTCGCTCCGGCGCCGGGCGGTCCATTCCGCCGACCAGGGACGTAAACCACCGTGAACCGGTGAATTCGAGTGGCGAGTCTGGCCCACTCTCCAGCGCAAGCTGACGCAGCTCCTCCGCGGTTACCGCGCCGTGCTCCTCTGACGCTTCGAGTTTCTGGTACTCCTCCTCGAGCTGGTCGGCGCGGGCTGCGAGCGCTTCGGCGTCATCTGCTCCCGCATCAGTTGCAAGCTGCGCAGTTGTCCGGGCTTCTTCTGCTTCACGCTTGGCCCGCGCAAGCGCCGTCCCGTGGAGCTTCTCCATGTACCGCTTCGTGCGCTCGAGGTGTCGTGTATCGGCGAGCACCCACTCGCCGCGCAGTTTGATCAGCCCAGACTTCGACTCGACGAGCCGCTGCATTTCGTCATCCGTCAGTTCAGTTCCGCCGATGCTGACGCGCCAGTCGTAATTGACCAGCTGGCCGAAGCCAAGCCGGGTCACCGCGGTTGCGTCGTACGGGTTCTTCGCTTCCGAAAGATGCAGCTTCGATGTTGTCTCCGCAGTTGTCCAGGCGCGTGGCAGCATCACCGCGTAGTTCGCAAGCCGAAGCTTGCTCACCTCAGTCTCCACGAACTGCACAATCTCTTCCGCTGACAGGTACACGTCCCAGTCGCCATCGAGCGCAGAGCCCGGCGTTGTCGCGGCACGTCGGTGCGTCGATGGATCAATCAGGTCGGAGACCCTGATGGCGTCGCGAAGCACGGAGTGGAGCTGCTGCACCGTATAGGCGTCATACTCCGACAGCCGGATGGGCCGCGGCGACTCGTCCCCGGAGCGCACGTTCACCCGAATCGGCCACTGCGTGAGCGCTTCATCGCCCCCATCTTCTGTGTCTGCGGGCTGCTCCACGATGAAGACCAGTTGGAAATTCGTCGCAGTGATTGAGCCGTTCCACTGGCTCATCTGTCGCGAAAACGCGCTAGAGCCTCGCCGTAACGGCGTCCCGTGAAGCAACGACTGTACAAAATCGTGCCACGGAAACGGGCGCTCACCGCGCAGCATAGGGGAGTTACGCAGCTGGGCAGACGCGATCCAGTGCACAAATGTGCGCGAGCAGTCTTCGTCGAGCCGTCGGTTGTTCTCCGTAAGTACGCCTGGCGCAGCCGCAATCATGTCCGCGAGCCAACCGCGTTCCTCCACCCCGGTGCCGAGCTGCCACTGCGCGAACCACTGAAAGTCCTGAGACGGCACGTGAATCGACACCCTCCCAGCCTGCACAAACCGCTCCAGCCCGAGAAACATCTGGATGAGCCACAAAAGATCCGGAGCTACCGACGCCCGCTGCTGCTCCGTGAAACCTTCCGGTGCCGGAACGTCTGGGTCCAGGAGGAAGGACATTGCTCGTAGAAACTGTACTGCCTCATCGGGGGCGAATGCTGCCGTCGGCACCCGGAGCCGCAATAGTTTGCCTTTCGGCGTGCGCAACATGACCTTGCCGCGGTGGCGGAACTTGACCCCTTCGAGCAGTGTGTGGACCGGTTTGGGGAAGGTCCCCTTCGGCACTTCGTCGAGTGTGATGATTTTATGGCCAGCCACCTGCTCGACCCAGACCTGCAAGCCAGAATCTGGCAGCCACAGCCCGTGAAGAAGGAATTTTGGCAAGCCCACCCTTATACCATCCTTGATTTCGCTACATCGACTACGGTTCTAACGGTAATCTTTAAAACTCTACTCGCTTATTTTTTCTATTGCTTTAGGGAGGCAAACATGGCCGATAGCTTCTGGCTTGTCCTTGCCATTGTGTTGTATTTCGGTGTCATGGTTGCCATCGGGTTTTATTCGTGGATCCAGACGAGCAAGTATGACGACTACGTTCTTGGCGACCGTGGACTGCACCCATTCGTAGCAGGCCTATCCGCGGGCGCATCAGATATGTCGGGCTGGCTGCTGATGGGGCTGCCGGGCGCATTGTTCGTTTCCGGCATGAGCGAGCTGTGGATCGTTATTGGACTCTTGGCCGGGTCGTGGGCGAACTGGAAGTTTGTCGCACCACGCCTCCGCGCTTATACGGAAGTATCAAATAACTCGATTACCTTGCCGTCCTTCTTCGAGAACCGCACCCGTGACTCCTCACACGTCCTGCGGTTCGTCGCCGCCGTGATCATTATTTTCTTCTTCACGTTCTACGTTTCGTCAGGCATGGTCTCGGGTGGCCGTTACTTCGAATCCACTTTCCATGGTGACTACCTCACAGGCGTGCTCATCGTCGGTTCGATTACTGTGCTGTACACGTTCATCGGCGGCTTCCTCGCTGTGAGCTATACCGACGTTGTCCAAGGGGTCTTGATGTTCTTGGCGCTGGTCACGGTGCCACTGATGGCACTGCTCTCGCTCGATACCCCCTCTGATATCTTCTCGTTCGCTTCCCACAACGCCTACGGCCCGTGGGAGGCCGGCAATCCGGACTACTTCAACATGATCGCCGGTGTCTCGTTGGCAACCATCATCGGCAACTTGGCGTGGGGCTTCGGCTACCTGGGACAGCCACATATTGTTACCCGATTCATGGCGCTGCGCTCCCCGGCTGAGGCAGCCAGCGCACGCCGGACCGGAATCAGCTGGGTCACCATCTGCTTTGCGGGTGCGGTGTTCACCGCGCTCGTATCGACGGTCTTCTTCGCTGAAACACCGCACAGTGTCACTGACCAAAGCGGCTTCGAAACCATCTTCTTGGACCTAGCCCGCATCCTCTTCCACCCACTCATTGCAGGTATCGTCCTTACAGCGGTGCTCGCGGCGATTATGTCCACAATGTCCTCCCAACTATTGATCACCTCCTCCGCGCTTATTGAAGACATCTATCGGGCCGTGGCGAAGCAGCGTCCAAGTCAGACCGTGCTGCTCGTGCTCTCGCGCACGATGGTGGTCTTGGTTGCAGCGGTCGCGATGGTGCTGGCAATCAACCCATCGGACACGATCCTGGGCCTGGTCGCGTTCGCGTGGGCAGGCTTCGGCGCAAGCTTCGGTCCCGTTGTAATTGCATCGTTGTACTGGCGTCGTCTCACTGCCCCGGGCGCCATCGCTGGCATGATCGCCGGTGCAATCACGGTATTCGTGTGGGGCTCCTCCGACACGCTGTCCGGCATCATCTACGAAATCGTTCCGGGTATCGCATTCGCGACGATCGCGCTTGTCGCTGTCTCCTTGCTGACCAAGCCGAAGCAGGGCGTCGAAGACGAGTTTGACCATGCTCTTGCAGTGACAAACTTTGCGCTCACCACTCCGGACGCAACGTTCGCTGACGCGCTCAAGGCGACTGCGGGAACCGAAGGGGCCTCCCACGCGTCTAACTAGACGTGCGTGTTTACCTCACTCTGCTACTTATCCTGACCATCGCGTACGCCCCGTTTCCAACGGGGTTTTCGCGTATCGACGCCCCCACGACTCGCCAACGCGTTACTATCATCGGCTACGAGCGGGACAACTTCGGACCAGGCTGGCAGCGCCACGCCACCGGATGCACGACCCGCGAGCACGCCATGGCGTACGCGTTTGAGCAGCCTAATTGCAACGTTCCGCACCGGCAGTGGGAACCGGTTGACGTTATCGATCCGTACACCCGCGAACGCATCAGACCTAAGGATGTGGAGCTCGACCACCTCTTCCCCCTCTCCGCAGCATGGGACATGGGTGCTTTCGCCTGGAGCGACGAGCAGCGACTCCGGTTCGCGAATGACCCCCACAACCTCATCGTGACCTCGAGCAAGGCGAACCAACAAAAATCAGACATGCTACCGAGCGAGTGGATGCCTCCATCGATCCCGCAGCAGTGCGCATACGCACGGCAGCTAGCACGCGTTGCAAACATGTACGACCTGCGCGTAACCACCAATGACCTTCGCACAATGCGCCGTGCATGCAAGGGATGGCGAGGCGTCGCCGCCCACCTCATTGGAATTGGTATGTTCCCTACCACCAATTCGCCTAGGTGATGGTGGACGTATCAAGTACAGTGGTTGCCTATGACTACTCTGTTAACTTTCCTTCACGTCGCAGCCGCCATCTTGCTGCTGGGCCCGATCGTCGTATCCACCTCGATGTTCCCGCGCCAGGCCGCCGAGGCACAGGCGGGCGATGCGGCCGCTGCCGGTCGCGCGTCGATCCTGTACCGCATCTCGCGCACTTACGGCATCGCGTCCTCACTCGTTCCGCTGCTCGGTGTCGCCATCCTCTTCGGCGACTGGGCTGCGTACAATACGAACTACTTCCTGCACACCTCTATCGTGTTGGCAGTCATCGCCTGGGCACTGCTGCTTTTCGTGGTCATCCCGACCCAGCGCAAGATGGTCGGTACACTCGGCGAGCTGGAGCCCGCCGAGGCCGACCCAGCCGATGTCACCGCGAACTTTGAAAAGTCGAAGGCTAAGGCTTCCGCGTTCGCTGGTGTCTTTAACCTTTTGTGGTTCATCGTGTTGGTGCTGATGTTCTTGCCAGCACCAACTGTGTAGTTACTAGAACTTTATCGACGACGCCAGGCTAAGCAACGCCAACACGATCGGAACAACGATCGCGGCAATCTCACCCGGTGTCATATCGCTGGAGCTTTCGGACTTCGACGAGGAGTCCCGCTCCGAGCTCTTATCAGAGGACAGCAGCCGGTCGTAGAGACCGGCTTCATTTATGCCAGCAGCTCCAAAAACCAGGTCCGACGCCTCGGACTGACTCACCCTCTTCCCCTCAACAATCGGGGCGGCCCACAGCCAATCCTTTCCGTTAATCTTGATGCCATTTATGCTGGCGAAACCTGCATTGCCGAATGCTGGGCCGGCTGACAGCACCCCTGCAAACTTCTTTGTCCCGTCCTGTTCCTCGACCCAAATCGGTCCACCGGAGTCGCCTGACTGGGGTGAGCCCACCGTCGCAGAAAACCCTCCCCCACCACGCGCAGCGCGATGGAACTTCCCACACGTAACGTCGTTCGTGCCCATGTGAGATGTTTCCCCATGGAAGCACGTTTTCACGCCACGCTTGATCGAAGTGATGTCGGCCTTTGCGTCACCGGAGTAGATGTTTTCGCCCATCGACACGCCCCGGTCCCACTCGATCCAGGCAAAGTCGTTCGAAAATGAATGATCGTATCCAGGCGAGAGATGCAGCGTCCCGATGCTCTCCGTAGTGGGACGATCAGTTTTCCTGTCGTATAACGCGATACGAGCCCCATCGTGTCCACAGTGCGCAGCGGTGTAACTGACACCAGCTTCATGATCGTTAAATCCCAGCGTGCACAGACCACTACCGGTATAGATAGCATCACCCTGGGTCGGCTGGATTGGTGCCGCGGTAGCGCTTGGCACGAGGACTGCAGTCGAGAATGCTGCGACGGCCAGCGAAGATATGAATTTCTTTGTCAACATACTTCTATACTGGCACAGTTCTGCAGGAATGCTAATGAGCTAGCTGTAATTCACTACGCCTGGTAGGAACCCTGCGAGTGCACTGAACCCGTCAGTCACAGCGCCACGAACCGCATCAGCAGCCGGGCCAACGGCCGAGCCCGAAGCCGGCATCATGAGGTTCTGCGCATACAGGCCCAACAAGCGTGACTCAGCGACGCGAGGCCCATCAGTAGCGTGCACGCCAACGACCAGGTCGCGCGAGCCCAGCAGCGGTACCTTTTGTGCAACCCACTGCGAAGAAACAACGCCAACAAATCCGCGGCCCGGAATCCACAGCGGGCCACCGGAGTCGCCGGGACGGGTCATGGGCGCTTCAACGAAGAACGTATTTCCTTCTGCTCCGCCGAAGCGACCGCACGTGGGGGCGCCCGTCGGCCGGTTCGAGGTTTGCCCGAAGTAGCACACGCGCTCACCGACGGCGATTGTGTTTGGGTTTACCCACGCGTCACCGGAGAACCGGTTGCCGCCGATCTGCACCGGCGCGTCCCACTGGATAGCGGCCCAGTCATTGCCAAGGCGGCCGTCGTACGCCTTCGAGCGATACAGGGTGCCGAGCTGTGGCGAAGCAACCCTCGCGTTGTGGTCCACGATGCGCACACGCGCACCGTCCGGTCCGCAGTGCGCCGCAACCAGGCTTCGCCTGCGAGACGGTTCATTAAATCCGACGGTGCAGTAACCGCCGCCTTCAACCATCACGGCTCCGCCCTGCTCTACTCGCTGCAGGTTCTGTGCCTGCGCAGTTGGCAAGTTCGTTACGACGCCCACTCCGAGCGCAAGCGCCCACCCCAGCGTGAGCAAACGGCGATTCAACTTCATGCCTGTGCAGTCTACTGCACAACCAAGCAATGAAAAACGCACCCGTCGAGTAGTCATTACTCAGCAGGTGCGCTCAGGATCAAGGGCGATTAGTCCCAGTTGCGGTCATGCCCGCGTCCACCGCGGCGATCGTCACGGTCGTAACCGCCACGTCCCCGGCCGCGTCCACCGCGGCGATCATCGCGGTCGTAACCGCCACGCCCGCGCCCGCGTCCACCGCGGCGATCATCGCGGTCGTATCCACCACGCCCGCGCCCACCGCGTCCGCGCGGAGGTGCACCGTGATCACGCTGAATATTGATCAGCTGACCGGAAATACGGGTATCCGTCAGGCGATCAAGGACCGCGCTGTCCAGGTTCTTCGGCAGCTCAACCAGGGTGAAGTCCCCGCCGATTGTGATGCGACCAAAGTCCTTGGAGCTCAAGCCCCCCTCGTTGGCGAGCGCGCCAACGATTGCACCCGGGCGAACATGCTGGCGCTTGCCAACATCCAGGCGGTAGGTGTCGAAGTTCTCCGAATCGTGGTCGAAGCGGCTGCGGCCTCCACGACGGTCATCACGGTCCCGCCCGCGGCCACGGCGGTCGTCGCGATCCCACCGATCACGGTCCCGCCGATCGCGACGGTCCTTCGGTGGCTCCTTCATCAGGAACTCGTCACCCGCCAAAGCCTGCGTTGCCAAAGCAGCGGCGATGTCGTCCATCGGCACGTTGTTGGCAGCGGAGTATTCGCGAACCATGGACCTAAACACCTGCACCTCGCTCGCCTCGAGCGACTCGGTGATGGAGTCCATAAACTTCGTCTTGCGGCTCTCGTTGACTTCGTCGACCGTCGGCAGATCCATCTCTTCGATGGTCGCGTTGGTTACGCGCTCAATGGAGCGCAGCATGCGACGCTCACGCGGAGTGACAAAGAGGATCGCCTCACCGGTACGGCCTGCACGCCCGGTGCGGCCGATGCGGTGCACGTATGACTCGGTGTCATTCGGGATGTCGTAGTTCAGCACGTGGCTGATGCGCTCAACGTCCAGGCCACGAGCAGCGACATCGGTAGCGACCAGGATGTCAAGGCGGCCGTCGCGAAGCTGATCGACGGTGCGCTCACGCTGCTGCTGAGCGATGTCACCGTTGATCGCAGCTGCGGAGAACCCGCGGGCACGCAGCTTCTCAGCCAGCTCCTCAGTCTCCTGCTTCGTACGCACGAAGACAATCATTGCCTCAAACTCAGTGACTTCAAGGATTCGGGTGATCGCATCGAGCTTGTTGCGGTGCGCCGTGAACAGGTAACGCTGGGTGATGTTCGTATTGGTGCGCGTCTTCGACTTCACCGTGACTTCGGTCGGGTTATCGAGGTACTGCTTCGAGATACGGCGAATAGCGTTCGGCATCGTCGCAGAGAACAGCGCAACCTGCTTCTCTTCCGGTGTGTCCTCCAAGATGCGTTCCACGTCTTCCTGGAAGCCCATGTTCAGCATCTCGTCTGCCTCATCGAGGACAAGGAAGCGCAGGTTGGAAATGTCCAACGAACCCTTCTCCAAGTGATCGATGACGCGGCCCGGAGTACCCACGATGATCTGGGCACCGCGGCGCAGACCGGACAACTGGATACCGTATGCCTGGCCACCGTAAATCGGAAGCACGGAGATCCCGCCAAGGTGGTCTGCAAACGACTGGAAGGAGTCTGATACCTGCAGCGCAAGCTCACGTGTTGGCGCGAGGATCAGTGCCTGCGGGTAGCGCTCCTTGCGGTTGATCCGCGAAAGGATCGGCAGCGCGAACGCGGCCGTCTTACCGGTACCCGTTTGCGCGAGGCCGACAACGTCGCGGCCTTCCATCAACAGTGGAATGGTTTCAGCCTGAATCGCGGATGGCTGCTCAAAGCCAACCTTCTTCACGGCATCCACGACTTCTTCAGGCAGATTCAGGTTCTCGAACCCGTTCACTGGCTCTTCAGCGGTCTCGTCTGCCTCTGTGGCCTCGTCCGCCTCGCTCCCAGCGAGGTCCGCCACGTCGCCACCGACGACGTCGGCAAGGCTCAAAATCTGCTCAGTCTCATTAGTTTCGGCATTGGCTGCGTCTTGCGCAGCGCCGGTTTCCTCAGAAACTCCCGCATCCCTGGTGTCCTCACGTGCAGCATCCGCTGCGACATCCTGCGGGTTTTCCTGATTTTCCGACACATTCATATCCGGCTCTTTCTCGCCGCCGGTGGCGTTTTCGGAAGTGATCATTGTTTCCCCACAGTACGCCACCCTGCAGTGATTTTCCTATTCGCCACTGGCAATGTCATCCGCGCCACGAGTCCGCCACCAACTTCAGCGCTTCGCGCCTCGAGCGCCAGCTCCCCGTGGTGCGCTCGCGCAATCGTATCAACCAGCGCCAGCCCTAGTCCGTGCCCCGGACGCGCACCAGCAACGCGCGCATTCGCCCTGCTAAATGGCTCTACGAGCTGGCTGACTGTGGCAGGGTTCAACACGTCCCCATCATTGACGACGCCCACTTCGACCCCATCACCGGATCCAGTCCGGCAAACACGCACCAGCACAGTCCCGTCCACGCCGTGGATACGAGCATTCTCGATGAGGTTTTGGATCGCGTGGCGCAATAGTACAACGTCGCCGAGGACGTGAATGTCTGGCTCGATGGTGGCGTCGATACCTTCGGCGCTCGAGGCGACAGTGGTAATGAGCTCTGAGATGTCAATGTCGCGCGCCTCGAGTACTTTGGCCTCGGCCTGGCTGAAGTTCAGCAGCGACGTGACCATCTCCGCAGACGACGCATTCACGGTGCGGATGTCGCGGATGGCGTCGCGTAGCTCCTCTGCAGGTGCATTCGGGTCTAGTAGCGCGACATCTGCGATGGTCTGAATGGTAGCGATCGGGGTTTTCAGCTCATGGGACGCGTTTGATGCAAAGCGTTGCCGTGCCGCGATGGAGTGCGCGAGGGACTCCAGCATCGAGTCGAGTGCGTGCGCGAGGTCAGCGACATCGTCAGCGGGGCCTTCGTAGTCGAACCGCTGATCAAGATCGCCAGCAGAGACCAGACGTGCAGTCGCCGCGATGGTACGTACGGGTTTGAGCAACACACCCGCGACGAACCAACCGATGGCGCCGGCGAGCGCCGTCAGCACGCACAGCGCGACGAGCGAGGCGCCGAGCATCACGTTGAGCACCTCGTGTGAGATGGGCACGGAGCCATCAATAAATGCTCCGTCACTGCCGGGAACGCCCCCGACGCCCTCGATGACAGCTTGCACAGGTACCGGAGTCAGGCGCAGGTAGAGGTACACCACCGCAGTCAAACTCAGCCCTGCGGTAAAAACCGTTGCCACGAACAACCACGACGTACGCGCGCGAAGTGAAAGCCTCATTGGTACGGCTCCTCCGCAACGTAGTAGCCAGCGCCGGGCATTGTTTGCACAATCCAAGGCTGCCCCAGCTTGCGCCGCAAGTGCGAGATAGTGACGCGAATCGAATTGGAGAACGGGTCCGCGTTCGCGTCCCATGCCTCTTCTAAGAGCTGCTCCGCGGAAATAACGTGCCCCTGTGCTCGCATCAGCGTTTCAAGCACCGCGAACTCTTTCGGCGACAACGCAATCGACGCGCCGCTTCGGTGGACTTGGTGAGTGCCTCTGTCGAGGATGACGTCGCCGCACGTGAGCGTCGAGGTTGTTTCAGGTGCGGCTCGTCGCAACAAGGCTTTGACGCGAGCCAGCAACTCGGGCAGCTCGAACGGCTTGGTCAGATAGTCGTCCGCCCCAATCTCGAAGCCTTGGAGACGATCCTCGAGCGTTGCGGACGCCGTGAGCATCAGCACCCGCGTGTTTGGGTACAGCTCACGGACGGTTGCACAGACGTCGTCGCCGTGAACCTCGGGGATATCTCGGTCGAGCACGATCACATCTATCGGTTGTGATTCCAGGCGGTCGAGCGCGGAGCGGCCGTCGTAACGCACATCAACGAGCATGTCCTCACGGCGCAGTGCTTTGCCTAACGCATCGGCGAGCAGCGTCTCGTCCTCAACGATCAAAATCTTCGGCGGTGCAGCCACAACAGCCCCTTCCACGTTGGAGTTCTTGTATTCTGCTGTGATTCTAATTGGGGCTTCTTACGGGGTCGCAATGTTAACGCTCTCGCAACATCGCCCTGCATAGCGTGAGGAGCATGTCAAAGACTTCCACACCGGATCTGCGAGTTCACGGTATTGATTACGCGCGAGCCGTAGCACTCGCAGCCATGATCTTCGCGCACCTCACCCATCCTGCTGGCGTCACGGGTCAGTTGCTCTACGGCTTCCCCGCGGCAACGTTCGCGTTCCTGGCTGGCATCTCGATGGAGCTGATGGCCCGGCGCGCCCAAGCGGTAGGCGGCGAGGCTGTCGCGCGCTGTCGCCATGGCTTTTATGTTCGTGGGACGCTACTGATTGTGCTGCATGTGCTCCTCGTGCCGTTCGCTGGCGACATCGAGGTTGTGCTCCTTGTCTTTGGCATCTGCTACCTCTGCTTAGCGACGCTTCCCCACTGGCCAACTGCGCGTTTGGGCTTACTGCTTGCGGGGTTGCTCTTTGCTTCGGCTGCAACGACGGCGCTCGGGACAGTTGTTGCACTACCGGCCGCAGTCTTCGGTGCCCCCTACCCTGTCTTTTCGTGGGCGGCACTCATGGTTGCGGGCATGGTGTCGTGGCGTGTCATCCTCCACCACCCATGGCGTCGTTGGGTCACAGTCATTATCGCGGCGGCGGTGCTGCCTGCGGTGATTGCAGCTCGGCTGCACCTCAACACGGCAGGTGCTGGCCTATTCATCGCCGCGATCGATCCGAATGGGCACACCGGGGGACTCATTTCAGTGATCAGCGAGTGCGCCGTCGCGACTGGTATCACTGCGCTGTGTCTCATCCTCGCACAGTTTGTTCCGTTTGGTTGTGACATGGGCCGGATGCCTCTGACGGTGTACTGCGCACACGTTGTCACGGCCAACGGCCACAGCGGGGTGGTATACGCAGTACTCACGCTGGCAGTTGCTTTCGCCTTCGCTGTGCTGTGGCGCAGCTTCTACGCCCGTGGACCACTCGAGGCCGCGATGCGCATGATCGTGGCTCGCGCAACCCGGACCGATCTTCCTCCGCTCCAACACTAAAGAAAAGGAAAACTCATGAAACTGCACACTTCCACTCGTATTCTTAGCTCCTGCGTCGCTGCCGCGCTCGTAGCACTCCCGGCAGCACCTGCATTGGCAATGCAGTCCGATACGTTCGCTGAGCCTTCGGCAGAGTCCAACGCAGTAGTCTCCGTCCGCACCGCGGACGATGACCCAGACACCGGCGTGTGCACAGGTACCGCCATTGCGTCCCACTGGGTTATTACTGCGCGCCATTGTATGGACCACCTGCCACAAGCTGGTGGGTCCGTGCGTACTGGCCAGGGTGATAACCAGAAGTTTTATGACGTCGATAAGTGGATGACCACCCCGAAAGGCGATATCGCGCTGCTGCACACCTCTGAGGACCTCGGACTCGATGCTTATCCTGAGCTTGCTAGCGATATCCCAGCTGCAGGCAGCGACGCTACTTTCTACGGCTGGTCCTCTGATGGCTCTGGTGCCGGACGCACCCTTCCGTACGCAGACGCTACCGTCGACGGCCCAACCCCGATGATTCTGTTTGACGGCACCGACGGCGTCGAAGCCACCATGAAAGGTGGGGCAGCAACCCAGCCCGGTGATTCCGGCGGCGCGCTCTTCAGTGAGGGCAAGGTCGCAGCCATCGCGTCCGCATCACTGTTTATGGATCCAGACAACCCGGACTCCGCTGAGGAAGGAGTGAGCCCGAAGGTTGCGTTTGCGCCAGTTGCTTCGCAGGCGGACTGGATCCGTGAGCAAATCTCCGCCAAGGAAGACTCGGCCGAAACGACCCCCACAGAAAATGACGGCGGTACGCCGACGTGGATGCTCATCACTGCCGGTGCCGCCGTCGTTATCGCACTGGTAGTTGCCGCAGTTGCACGCTCACGGAAGCGTGATGCTGATACTGCACAGTAGCGCTGCCTGAAAACGCGACCGAACTCACAGAATTACCTGTGAATAATTTACAGAGCAGCGTAATTAAACGTTATGATGTCTGCCATGACTTCCCGCTCGTCGAAGCCCAAGGGGCTTACACACCGCCATATCCACTTCATCGCCCTCGGCTCGGCGATCGGCACCGGGCTCTTCTACGGCTCCGCCGGCGCGATTCAGGCCGCCGGCCCCTCGGTGCTCCTCGTATACTTACTCGGAGGGGCCGTCGTCTACTTTATGTTGCGCGCCCTGGGCGAGATGAGTGTGCAGCACCCGGTTCGTGGGTCGTTCGCGGTGTACACCAGGGAGCACCTTGGTGGCCTGGGCGGGTACATTACCGGGTGGATGTTCGCATTCGAGATGATGATCGTCTGCCTTGCGGACTTGACTGCCATCGGCATTTATATGAAGTTCTGGTTCCCGGACACCCCAGCATGGGTATGGATTACCACTACCCTGCTGGTCATTGGTGCGGCGAACCTCGCATCCGTGCGCTGGTTCGGCGAGCTGGAGTTCGCATTCACGCTCATTAAGGTCGTCGCCGTAATGGCGATGATCGTCGGCGGTGCTGCCATCCTCGCATTTGGTTTGGGTACCGACCCAGAGACGACCGGAATCTCTAACCTCTGGAACGACGGTGGCTTCTTCCCGAACGGCATCGAAGGCATGATCGCAGCGTTCATCCTCGTACTCTTCGCCTTCGGCGGAACTGAGATCATCGGCGTCGCCGGCACCGAAGCAGACGATCCGGACCGCTCGATCCCGAAGGCCGTCAACACCGTACCGCTGCGCATCCTTCTGTTCTATGTCCTCGCCATCCTGGTTATCTTGATGCTCAACCCGTGGCGTGCAATGACTGGTGAAGAAAGCCCCTTCGTTCAGATCTTTGACACACTTGGCGTGAACTGGGCCGCTGCACTGCTCAACTTGGTGGTCATCACTGCTGCCCTTTCTGCAATTAATGCAGACCTGTTCGGCACTGGGCGCGTTCTTACTGGCCTGGCGAAGGAAGGCCTAGCCCCGAAGATCATGAAGCGCACCATCCGCGACATCCCAGTAATGACGACCATTACCCTGTTGCTCGTACTCATCATCGGCGTGGTGCTCAACGCGCTCTATCCGAACATCTTCGAGACCATCGCAGCGCTGGCCACCTTCGCAACCGTGTTTGTGTGGCTGATGATCCTGCTGGCACACGTCGCATCTCGCCGCAACATGTCCGCGGCAGAGCGCGAGACCTTGAGCTTCCCTGTACCGTTCTGGCCCTACGGGCAGTGGTTCGCGATCATTTTCATCTTGTTCACATTCGGCATCATGGTGTGGCTGCCGCAGTATCACATGGCGCTCGCCGTAGGCGTCGCATTCGTGGTAATCATGACTGTGCTCTACTTTGTCACCGGGCGCCCAAAGGCAGTTGCGGCAGCGCACGTCACTTACGAGATGAAGTAGCACATAATTTCGAATAAAAGTATCCATTGTCTGCTGTGCACGCTATCCTATGCCTACATATTCCAAGTTTTAGCCAGAAGGAGACGCGATGCGCCTGTCTACGGTTACTTCCGAGCCCACGTTGACCTCTATCGAGATCTGCGCTGGCGCTGGAGGCCAAGCACTTGGGCTCGAGCAAGCAGGTTTCCAGCATCTAGCCGTGGTGGAAATCGACAACTGGGCAGCAGAGACACTGCGAGCCAATCGCGGCTGCGACCATCCCCATCCGTGGCCAGTACACGAAATGGATGTACATGACTTCGACGGCACCGTATGGCGCGATCAGGTCGATCTCTTTGCAGGTGGCGTTCCGTGTCCGCCCTTTTCCATCGCGGGAAAACAGCTCGGCGCAGACGACGAGCGTGATCTGTTCCCGCAAGCCCTACGACTGGTAGGAGAAATCAATCCAAAAGCCGTCATGCTGGAGAACGTCCGAGGCCTTGGCCAAAAGCGGTTTGATTCCTACCGCAATGAAATTGTCAGTGAGCTCGATCGGATGGGTTACACCACCTACTGGTCACTGTTTCAATCGGCAGACTTCGGTGTCCCCCAACTGCGCCCACGGTTTATTTTGGTAGCCCTGAAACACGAGTTTGCCGAGTACTTCGAATGGCCGACCCCGAATATGCATCACACATCCGTTGGTAGCGCACTTCGCCACCTAATGGGAGAAAATGGCTGGCCGGGAGCGGACGCATGGGCAGATCGAGCCGATACGGTAGCACCGACGCTCGTTGGCGGATCAAAGAAGCACGGTGGACCAGACGTTGGCCCGACTCGAGCAAAGGCAGCATGGAAGAAGCTCGGCGTCCGAGGAACTTCGATCGCAGACAGCGCACCAGGCCCCGACTTCCCTGTCGATGACCCGGACAACCTTCCCCGCCTTACCGTGCGGATGGGCGGCGTTATCCAAGGGTTCCCTGAAGATTGGGATTGGCAAGGTGGCAAGACCGCCCAATGGCGCCAAGTCGGCAATGCATTTCCGCCACCGGTTGCGGCTGCAATCGGAACCGCAATCAAGGACGCACTACTTTCCTGCAATGCCGTAACGAAAGCTCCCGAGGTGGCCCCACAACTGGCGCTTCAAACGCACGCATAGGATCTGCTCATGACACACAACCTTGATGGCGATTTTTCTCATCAACTCGCCGAGCTCTTCCGTAACGAGTTTCCCGACGGCGAAGCAATGGGAAGAATATTTCGACAAACTTTCGACCAGGCCTATGACGGCCAGCACACGGGCCGGTTCGACCCAGCGCAGCTAAGCAAGACAGAACTTGCCCACATTGGATCGTTGGTTGAAATTAACATTCGCCGAGGGTTTGACGGCACTATCACGGACGGCGACAAGATGGACTTCAAGATCCTCGGCCATGAAGTTGACTGTAAATACTCCAAGAACCCCTACGGCTGGATGATCCCGATGGAAGCAGTTGGCCACCACGCCATGCTCTGCCACGCAAGTGAGGTTACTTCCACTTTCCGAGTAGGCTTCGTCAAAATCACCGACGACATCCTCACCGCAGGTGGAAACCGTGACCGCAAGCGAACCATCATGGCAGCAGCACGCAACAAAATTGCGTGGGCCTGGTTCGATCACCCGTACCCGAATAACGTGCTCCTCCATGCGGATGAGGAAACTGTCGCCAAAATTATGGAATTGCCTTCTGGGCAACAGCGCCTCGACATGTTGTTTCGCTCAATCCAGCAGGTGCTCATTCCGCGCGGCATCATTTACACTGTCGCTCAGCAGAAAGACCCAATGAAGCGCATTCGATACAACGGCGGATCAAGGTCACGCCTCCAGGAGGAAGGCATCTTGATCCTTGGGGACTACCGGCGCCACCAAGCTATCGCAGAGGCCCTCTGCCTTCCGATTTGCAAGAATGGCGATAGCCTCGCCGTACGAGTAACTCCAGCTGAACCGCATTTTGTTGGTCCTGCAGTAGATATCGAAGGTCAAACTTGGCGAATCGCCACGGGCGCCGACCCACTCCATCGTGCGCCACGCCTCCCCTTTTAATACCCCAAAGCCATCAATGCCCGGTTGTGCCCGCCTATTTCCGTTATCTTGGTTACATATTTCGATTGGTATTCCCATTGTGGCGGAAAATCTGCAATGATGGGTAGCGGAACATAGTTTTACTGGATTCAGGAGAGATCATATGACTATCACCAATCCGTCCACCCCGTCGAACAACATCACGCCAGGCAACAAGATTGTCTTGATTGGTGCTGGTGATGTCGGCGTCGCGTTCGCATACGCAATCCTCAACCAGGGTATTTGCGACCACCTCGCAATTATCGACCTGAACGAGAAGAAGACGTGGGGTGAGGTCGAGGACCTCAACCACGCAATGCCGTACTCAGGCCACAACACCAAGATCACGGTCGGCACCTACGAGGACTGCCGCGACGCGGCGCTCATCGTCAACTGTGCAGGTGTTGCACAGCGCGACGGCGAAACCCGCCTTGAGCTCGTGGGCCGCAATGTGAAGATCTTCGAGTCCATCAACAAGGAAGTGATGGCCAACGGCTTCAACGGCATCTACCTGGTTGCAACCAACCCTGTCGATGTCCTGACCTACGCCACGTGGAAGCAGACCGGTCTTTCCTCCGCACAGGTCGTGGGTTCCGGCACCATCCTGGACACCGCACGCTGGCGCTGCAACCTCGGCAAGTACTTCGGTGTTTCCGCAAGCTCTGTCCACTCCTACATCATCGGTGAGCACGGCGACACCGAGCTGCCTGTCGTGGCATCCGGCTCCGTCGCTGGCGTTTCGCTACGTCGTCGTCTGGAGAAGGAAGCAGAAACCGATCCGAAGATCTACGAGCGCATCGACGCGATGTTCGTCGCAACCCGCGATGCCGCCTACAAGATCATCGAAGCCAAGGGCTCCACGTCCTTCGGTATCGGTGCTGGCCTTGCCCGCATCACCCGCGCAATCCTGATGAACGAGGACGTCGTACTGCCAGTCTCTGCTCTCCTTGAAGGCCAGTACGGTCAGGAAGACATCTACATCGGCACCCCGGCTGTTATCAACCGCAACGGTGTCCGCGAGGTTGTCGAGCTGCACCTTGAAGATAGCGAGAAGGAAAAGTTCGATCACTCCGCCAACACCCTTCGTGGCGTGATGGTCGAAGCTGGCCTCACCGAGGCATAAGCCTTTCCCATACCCTTCGATTGCGCCCGCCGGACACACCCCGGCGGGCGTTTTGTCTGCGTTAGTCCTCCGCCCGGAGGTGCCTCGTTACGTCCAGAGCATCATCGCCGCGTGCAAGAGCGTCAAACGTGGCGCAGCAGGCGTCGAAAAGCTTGACGACGTCCTCTTCGTCTACATCCGCGGTGTCGAGCACCAGCGCGTTCGGGTCATCATCTTCCTCGGCAGGCGCGAGCGTCACACACTGCCCACCAGTCTGGATATCACCTAGCGCGACCTGGGCCGCGAGAAGCGAAACGCCAGTAACCGCGGTGGCCCCGACTTCTGCCAGCGGTGCGCACCGTTGCACATCTACCTGCCCCAACGTTTCCGGTGCTGCACAGACGGTGATCGCCACCGGGGTGTCCTGCAGCACCACATCGGAGGCTTCTCGGTCGAGTAGAAGGCTGGATTCAGACACAACGATGTGCTCAAGTGCGTCGAAGTACTCGGGGTAGCGCCGTGAAAACTCGGCGAGGTTTGTCAACGGGCCCGTGCAAATCAAACACAGGTCCCGTGTACCTCGCGCGCACGCGTCGGCCCACAACAGGTCCCAGTCATTCGCGACGTAGCGTTCTGGGACTCGGGCGTCACCCAGTCCAGCATCGCGCGTCGGTTGATGTTTTGGCGCGTCGCAACCTGCTGCGACCGCAACAGCGGGCAGGCCGCAGCGTGCCAACACCCACGCAGCATGCTGGGCACATTGCGCAGCTGAGGCGCTACCGCTTGAGGTTGTCACGCACTCCAATTCAGCCTGCCCACGATGGTGCGCAGCAACGACATATGCCAACGCAAGCGTGTCCTCGACCCCTGGGACGCAGTCAATAATAATTCGCACCGTGCTCCTTTACGCAGTGGACCTGTGCAGAGATTCCTTACCGTACATTGCCCAGAGCAATAGAGCGACCAGAGCAACTACTCCGCAGGCGCCAAACGCGATAGCAAAGCCGAACACCTCCGCCAGAAAGCCGATCACAATCGGTGCCGCAATCTGGCCGGAGTCCTGCACCATCTGATAGGTAGAAATTACCTTGCCACCCGAGCGGTCATTGCCGATGATGTCAGCTAACGTCGCCTGCGAGGCAGGACTCATCAACCCACCGCCAACACCCGCACACACTGAGACCAGCAACAGCACCCACACTGTCGTGGCGAGTCCGAGTGTGCCCGTGAATATTGCCGAGACCGCAAGACCTGCGAGAATGCAAGGACGACGTCCGATTCGGTCAGCCAGCCGACCAGAAAACTGCAGCGTGACGCCCGTGCCCAGCGCGAACGCAGTCAACGCAAGTCCGGATGCCGCGCCACCATTTGCAAATATCGCCGCAGCGAACAGCGGAAGGACCGAAACGCGCGCACCGAAGTTCACAAAACCATTTGTAAAGGCGACGGCGAGCAACGCACGGTACGTGGGTTGCTTCCAGGCTCGGCGCAGTGGCATTGGCGGCCGCTGTATTCTCGGTGTCTCTGGCTTGTGTTGCCGAGACGTAGCAACCCACACGATAGTTGCCGCAAGACCGACACCAACACCGTAGACTGCGAACGGAATTCGGTATCCAAGGAAACTGAGTCCAGCGCCGATGATTGGCCCGAAGATGTTGCCAAGCAAGAATGACGATGCATAAAGTGCATTCGCTCGCCCACGAATGCTGGGAGGAATCACGCGAACGATGAAGGCCTGTGCGGAGAGCGTAAACATCGTGGATCCGAAGCCGGCGATAAAGCGCAACGCCAAAATATGCCAGTACGCCTGAGCAAACGCCACGGCAAACGTTGCAGTCGCAACAATGCTCAACCCGGTGAGGTACACCGGCCGTGATCCGAGCTTATCCACCAGCGCGCCCGCGCCTGGCGCGCCAAGCAAGCGAGCTGCTGCAAACACGGAGATCACCGCTGCAGCGGCCGCCATGGACACGTTGAAGCTGGCGGCGAATTGTGGCAACACCGGGGCGATGAACCCGTAGCCGAGCGCAATGATAAACGCTGCGGTGCACAGCACCCATATCACTGATGGCAGCTTTGGTGACGCGCCGCCCTTATATGTTTGTTCCGTCATACCAGCGACAACACTAGTCTTTCTTCGCGTTCGCGTCCCATTACGCAATAACATTAGCACGGTTGTTCGAATCCATGGGTGATTTGGCCACTCCATGTCTAGCTGCTCTCGTACGCTTCGAAGCATGTTCTACGAATCAACGATTGCTCAAGAAATTATTCATCGCTTTGACGACACCGTCCAAGCCCTCAGCGCCACAGTCAAGCACCCTCGCTCTCTTGCACGACCGACTGGCTCGTGGCGCCCGCCGGTCATCGCATTGCCGCGAGTCATAGACAAGCAACACATCAACCTTGCGCTTACGCGGCGGAGAGTCGGCCCGCGGGCTCAGGCGATGGTGCAAGGTTACGGAGCGTCTGCGCGGCCCGCGTACATCATCGAAGCACGATTCACCGTCCAGTCGGGTGCGCCGGTCAACCCCGCGGTAGCTGAGGGCTGGATGCGCGCGCTCTACCCCGACGCGACGGAGGACATGCTTCATCTTCTGCCACACCCATACGCGGCAACGTATGTCTGGCTAGTCGACGGCCACTTCGATCCCGTCCGCTCTCCTTCATCCCTGTTCGCCGGACTGAACGTAGCGTAACCGGCTGGCTACTGCCCCGGTTCGTCGTCAAGCGGAAGCATCTGGCTCTCCCAGTCTTCAGCCTGGTCAGCAACCAGATTCAAGACATCAAAAAGCCTGTCGATGTCGGTGAAGCTACCCAAGTTAAGTTCTTCGGGATCTGCTTCCTCATCGTCTCCAGGAACCACAAACTGCACGTGGGCAGTGGCTGTGGCGTCGATAACTTCGACCTCCACGTGGACTTCAGCCTCTGTACCAACTTCTGCGAAGACGAGTTGATGGTTTTCGGCGTCCGGAAAGAATTCAAGCCCGGCGATACGTTCATCTGCAGCCTCGAGCAGGCTGCGGAACACGGTAACCACCTCGTCAGTGGCTATATGCTCAGCGACAGCGGACACAGCATCTTCGGCAGAAAATATAACTGCGACCAATGCTGCTTCAAAGTCCTCATCGTCTTCATCAACGTCAGCAGCCGCGATATACACGTTCGCCGCTGGCAGTTGCTCGTCGATAACAACGAACTGGATCTCAATCTCGGGGGTGATAGGAACAAACATCGTGTCGTCGTGCACACGAGACTCAATACCTTCACGGTCTAGAGCCGCGGCAATGTCTTCTAAAAAGCTCACGAAGAATCCTCTACTCTTCCTCATCGTGGTTGTCACCGGCGGACGATGCCAAGCCTACTGTTCTGGCCCCATGATGCGCATCCACGCTTCGCGGCCCTGCCAGCTACGCATGTCAAAAGCCTCCCATGCCCGGCGTTTGTGACGTTTTGGGTCGTACACGATTGACGGATGTTCGTTGATGATTGCGGTCGCGCGCCCGGGGTGGTCGTCGCCACGAAAATCGTAGCGGGGCCAGTTCGGCCCTGGTTCGCCGGTATGAAAGAACGACCCCCAGTTGCGCTGCATCACTTCAACTACTGCTTCAAACGCAACGGTGGAGCCAAATCGGTCGATCTTCGATGAGCGTGTACCTTCCCGATCGCCAAACACCGCCATCAGGTCGGCTGTGTGCATTGCCCCCAACCCGAGCCGCCGCATTGTCGCCGATGCATATTCAAAGCGGTACATCCAAGTCGGAGCCACCTTACGGTGCTCCCCTGCAGCGATCACCGACGGTCCCCAGAACACGGCGTCTGCGAGAAACTCGGCGAAGTCCGTACGCTGGCTCACGTCGCTATACGCCTGGATGACCGCTGTCGCGTTCTGCGCGTCATATGCCTCGAGCAAGCGGCGTGCTGCACGCTGACGGGCTTTCGTCCGCTGATACAGAGCCTTTGCAAAGCTGGCCTCATCCGCATTGGTCCCGATGATCAACGGCACCGACGCCTGTTGCCCGGCGCGGAACATGTCCAGCGGGTGAGCTGGCAGCGTGGTGCCATCGACCGTCGGCATGAAGCTCAAATTCAGTTCGCGCAGCTCGCGGCCAGTAAACAGCATGGACTGCCCCACTCTAACCAGTTCCTCGGCCGGTACCTCCCGGAGGTGCTCGAGGGTAGATAGTCGCGATAGCCCCATGCCGTCAAGAAGTGTCGACGTCCACATCGCGGCCTGTGCCTTCGTATGAACGGAAGAAAGCGGAGTGGACTGGGCGATTGCCCGGTGGAACAACCCCCGAGCCGCCGGGGCGCACATCATATGGATTACTGAAGCTGCCCCGGCTGACTCGCCCATGATGGTTACGTTATTCGGATCCCCTCCGAAGGCCGCGATGTTTTCGTGCACCCACTGCAGCGCGAGGATCTGGTCCAAAATGGCGGGGTTGGCAGCGCAGTCCTCGCCGATACTGCGCAGATCCAAGTACCCAAGCACCCCGAGGCGAAAGTTTAAGGAGACATAGACGATATCGGTGGCATTAGCCAGAAAGTGCCCCTGGAGTACTTTCTCATGACTCGATCCGCTTACGAACGATCCACCATGAAAATAGATGACGACGGGGAGTACGTCGTCCGTATCAGGCCGAACGATGTCTGCGTGTAGGCAGTCCTCGGTGCCGATTACTGTGTCTTTCCACCCGAAATCCGTCTGCATCGCAGGTGGCCGATAGTTGGTTGTGGTGCGCACACCTGACCACGAAGGCGCAGGCTGTGGGGCCCGAAATCGGTTCTCACCGCCCATATCTGCACCGTAGGGTACCCCGCGCCAAGTGCGAACCCCGGTTTGTGGATCAATAGTGCCAGCAACGATTCCCGAGGTGGTCTGCACCTGGAGGTGCTCCTGCGGATTGTTGCTGTTGAGATGCATGCCTTTTAGCCTAGCCCGGAATTCTGTCTATTCTCGTGGAGTTTCTAAGGCGGGTACGATGAACGCTCGTACCAATAATTAATAAGGAGAAAAACACACAGCATGTTAGAAAAGTTCCGCAAAGACAAGCACGAAGACGACGAAACTGTAGTCGAAACTATTGAAGACGCCCGTGCTGAAGACTTAAGCTCCCTCGAGGAGGAAGCAGGCCCAGCAGGCCGAGCGTTTATCGCAGCAGTAGATAAGGCTGTCCATCTTCAGTCCGGTGCCATTCGGGCTTACGTGAACTGGCTTCGCCGTCAACACCCGGAGCAAAGTCCTGCGGAAATCCAGCACACGATGGACAAGCATTTTAAAAACGTAGTCTCCGCAACAGGTGCAGGCGTGGGCGCAGCAGCCGCGGTGCCTGGCGTAGGGCTCGTCACCGGCGCAGCAGCCGTTGCTGGCGAATCGGTAGTCTTCTTAGACCTTGCCGCGTTTTACACCCTCTCCTCCATGTACTTGCGCGACGTTAATATCGAAGACAAAGAGCGCCGACGCGCAGGCGTGCTCACGGTCATGATGGGCGCCCAGGGCGTTGCGATTGTTGACACGTTGCTCGGCGCGGACCGAGCTCGGCCGAGGGAGTTGGCGTCGAAAAATGTCCTGACGCGCTTTGCTGGCCCGGGCCTCGCCGAAGTCAATGGCATCCTGTCTCGTGTGGCCATGAAGTCGTTTACGAAGCGGTTCCGCCGCGCATGGATTGGCAAGATGCTGCCTCTGGGGCTCGGCGCGATCGCGGGCACCGCCGCCAACCGCAAGCTTGCCGACCACCTGATGGATAACATCGCCGTCGCCCTCGGCACTCCTCCCTCCCAATTCTTGAGCCCTCTTCCGGAAAAGCCTGACCAGGAGGCGGCCGGCCTCAGCGCGAATCCAAAGAACCTTCTGCGCTGGGTACTCCGACTCTTTGGTGACGACGACAAAGTACGCGACACCAATCAGCAAGAAATTACCAAATAGCTTCGGCTCCGAAGTTCATTCCCGCCTCCCCCAAAACTGAGGCGGGAATCACGCACTTCCATCTTTCGCCTACCCCCGGTAGCACCTCTGCTTTAGTTGGAGAACCACACCCTGCGCCACCGCCGAAGCACAGCGCCCCCTCAAATACGCGAGCCTGCTTTGGCCCCACCTTCTTGGTCCCCCCGAGACTGCACACGAGCGCTTCTCGACAGCTGCCACCGTGAATGCTGCTCGACGCCCACTCTGTACTTCCCCGCACGCCAGGCCAAAGTCGACGGGCCCGCCTCACCTCTTCAAGAGTTCGAAATCAATCAATCACGAGCAAGCAACCGTTCAAATACTTGTTGTCGAATGAGGACGTATCATTGATAACGGTTCTCATGAGACCCTTCTCACTCAAAACGGAAGATATGCCCATTTGTGGTGTATCAACCGCTAAAGGGGGTAGATCTCACAAGTACGAGGGCTTTTCGGGAATGTAAGGTAGCACTACCTAATCCCAGACAATTAAAGTCGTTGAAAAGTTACATACAACCCAAGAAGAGAGGCGAGCACCTGCCGTGAGCAGCGAAGATACGTTCGGCCAGAACGACTGGCTGGTTGAGGAGATGTTCCAGCAGTACAAACAGGATCCCAACTCCGTTGACGCGGAGTGGCGCGATCTTTTCGAGAAGAAGGGCACCCCGCCGACGGTGACAAACACCCCGGCACCAAAAGGTTCCTCGAAGACTGCGACGAGCGTCACCAGCTCCACGAGCGCTCCTACCCAGGACGGCCGTCAAACCCAGGTAGACCGCGCAGCCGCCGAAGCAGCTCCAAAGCGCACCAAGAAGCCGACCGCTTCCCCGTTGGACAAGCTCGATAGTGTCAAGGTCACTCCAGGCGAGGAACAGCTCAAGGGTGCGTTCCGCACTATCGCGAAGAACATGAACGAATCGCTCGAGGTGCCAACCGCCACCACCGTGCGCGATATGCCGGTCAAGCTCATGTTTGAAAACCGCACGTTGATCAATGAGCACCTCAAGCGCACTCGCGGCGGCAAGGTTTCGTTCACGCATATCCTTGGCTACGCAATCATTCAGTCCACCAAGCTCCACCCGGACATGAATAAGAACTACAAGGAGGACGGCAAGAAGTCCTTCGCAGTTCAGCCTGAGCACATCAACCTGGGTCTAGCAATCGACCTGCCGCAGAAGGACGGGTCCCGCTCCCTGGTCGTCGCTGCGATTAAGGAGTGCGAGAACAAGTCGTTTGCGGAGTTCGTCGAAAGCTACGAAGACATTGTGCGTCGCGCGCGCGACGGCAAGCTCACGATGGACGACTTCTCTGGCGTAACCATTCAGCTGACCAACCCGGGTGGCATCGGTACCCGCCACTCGATTCCGCGTCTGACAAAGGGCCAGGGCACCATCGTTGGTGTCGGCGCAATGGACTACCCTGCAGAGTTTGCAGGTGCCAGCGAGGACCGTTTGGCGGAGCTGGGCGTCGGCAAGCTTGTGACACTGACCTCCACCTATGACCACCGCGTCATCCAGGGTGCAGAGTCTGGCGAGTTCCTGCGCGATATTTCGCAGCTCCTCGTCGACGATAAGTTCTGGGATTCCATCTTCGAGTCCCTCGAGATCCCGTTCCTCCCGATGCGCTGGGCGAAGGACCTGCCGAATTCCGGCGTGAACAAGGACACCCGTGTCATGCAGCTCATCGAGGCGTACCGCTCCCGCGGCCACCTCATTGCTGACACGAACCCGCTTCGTTGGCGCCAGCCGGGCCTGCAGCAACCGGACTCCCGTGACCTGCTGATGGAAACCCACGGCCTGACGCTGTGGGACCTCGACCGCACGTTCCACGTAGGTGGTTTCGGGGGCAAGGAAACAATGACGTTGCGCGAGGTGCTTAGTCGCCTACGTGCTGCCTACACCCTGCACGTCGGTGCTGAATACACCCATATTCTCGACCGCGATGAGCGTGAGTGGCTGCTCGAGCGCATCGAGGCTGGCATGCCGAAGCCGACGAATGCTGAGCAAAAGTACATCCTGCAGAAGCTCAATGCTGCTGAAGCATTTGAGAACTTCCTCCAGACGAAGTACCTCGGCCAGAAGCGCTTCTCCCTCGAGGGTGCCGAAACACTCATCCCATTGATGGACGCGGTGATTGATACCGCCGCTGGCCAAGGCCTCGACGAAGCTGTCATCGGCATGCCGCACCGTGGTCGCCTGAACGTGCTGTTTAACATCGTGGGCAAGCCTGTCGCAACGATCTTCAACGAGTTCGAGGGCAACATGCAGTCCGCACAGCAGGGTGGCTCCGGCGACGTGAAGTACCACCTCGGCTTCGAGGGCAAGCACATCCAGATGTTCGGCGACGGCGAGATCAAGGTCTCGCTGGCCGCGAACCCGTCACACCTCGAGGCTGTTGACCCAGTGCTCGTCGGTATTGCCCGCGCAAAGGCGGACACGCTGCGTGAAAACGGTGTTCGCGACGACAATCCAGTAGTTCCGATTATGCTGCACGGCGACGCCGCATTCGCTGGCCTCGGCATCGTACAGGAGACGCTGAACCTGTCTCGCCTCCCTGGCTACTCCGTTGGTGGCACCGTCCACATCGTTGTGAACAACCAGATTGGTTTCACCACTACCCCTGACTCTGGCCGCTCCTCCTACTACGCCACCGACCTGGCCAAGGGCTTCAACTGCCCAGTGTTCCACGTCAACGGCGACGACCCGGAGGCAGCCGCCTGGGTTGCTCACCTGGCAACCGAATACCGCCGCGCCTTCGGCAAGGACGTCTTCATCGACCTCATCTGCTACCGTCTGCGCGGCCACAACGAGGCAGACGACCCGACCGTGACGCAGCCAGTGATGTACGACCGCATCCACTCCCACGACTCGGTGCGTACCCGCTACACCAAGGACCTCATCGGCCGTGGCGACCTCACGCAGGAAGAAGCCAAGATCGCGGCACAGGACTTCCACGATCAGCTTGACGCAGTCTTCTCCGACGTCAAGTCCGCTGAGGGCAAGCCAAGCGAGCAGACCGGCATCACGGACTCGCAGAAGCTCACTCGTGGCCTGGACACCTCGATCAGCGAGGATACGTTCAAGCGCCTTGCGGATTCGTACGGCAAGCTGCCTGAGGAATTCGAGCCGAACAAGCGCCTGAACAACGTGCTCAAGAAGCGCGGTGGTTCCTTCGAAAACGGCGACATCGACTGGGGCTGGGGCGAGCTGCTCGCTTTCGGTTCCCTTGCAGAGCAGGGCAAGTTTGTCCGCCTTGCAGGTGAGGACTCACAGCGCGGTACGTTCACGCAGCGCCACGCGGTGCTCTACGACCCGAATAACGGCACTCCGTACAACCCACTCGACGCAAACGCGGAAGAGCAGGACAACGGCGGACGCTTCGAGGTGTTCAACTCTGCACTGACCGAATACGCAGGTATGGGCTTCGAGTACGGCTACACCCTTGGCAACAAGGACGCTGTCGTCGCATGGGAGGCGCAGTTCGGCGACTTCGCCAATGGTGCACAGACCATCATCGACGAGTACTTGTCCTCCAGCGAGACTAAGTGGGGCGAGCTTTCCAGCATGATTGCCCTCCTGCCGCACGGCTACGAAGGCCAGGGCCCGGACCACTCCTCCGCCCGTATCGAGCGCTTCCTCCAGCTGGTCGCCGAGGGCTCGATGACGATTGCCCAGCCTTCTACCCCGGCAAACCACTTCCACCTGCTGCGCCGTCAGGCGCTCGGTGAGATGAAGCGCCCGCTCGTCGTCTTCACCCCGAAGTCGATGCTGCGTAACAAGGCGGCGGTCTCGCAGCCTGCAGACTTCATCGAGGTGGACAAGTTCCAGTCAGTTATCGACGACCCCGAGTTCGTACAGCGTGGCAACGTCAAGGTTGACGGCGCAGATCACGACAAGGTCACCACGATCTTGCTGTGTTCCGGCAAGATCTACTACGAACTGGAGAAGCGTCGTAAGAAGGATAAGCGCGACGATGTCGCCATCATCCGTATCGAGATGCTGCACCCGATTCCATTCAACCGCATCCGGGATGCGTTCGAGAACTACCCGAACGCGAAGGAAATTCGCTGGGTTCAGGATGAGCCCGCTAACCAAGGCGCATGGCCGTTCTACAACGAGCACCTGCGCACACTGATTCCGGATATGCCTGAAATGGTCCGCGTCTCTCGCCGTGCGCAGTCGACCACTGCAACCGGCGTGGCGAAGGTCCACCAGGAAGAGGAGAAGACTCTGCTGGATGAGGCGTTTGCGAAGTAAGTAGCGCTTACACGCAATGGCGCCCCAACCGCTTACTGCGGTTGGGGCGCTTCCCTGTTGAGGATTCACTCATTTGGCTTGCGCCTAGGGAGTAGCTGTCGCCTCGGCTTCCCCGCCGTTGGCATCTGGGTTTTCAACGTTGATGCTGGCGTATTCACGGAGCCAATCCGCAGTAACAACGCGCGGTTCTTTGCCCTGCGCGACTTCCTCGCTCATCTCTTCCAACTGCGCTGTGCTGAGCACGCGCGTCATCGCGTTGATGCGCCTGACTTCCTTGCGAGCAAACTTTGATTTGTAGAACAGCGGGATGACGCTGTTAGGAAGGTGCTCGAGCTCCACGTGCGACGCACAGCCCTGCGCAGGGGAAGGGTCAACCGATTGGATGTTGCCGGGCAGCGCACCCGCAAGAAGAGCGAACGTCGCTTCTGACGGATCCGCACCGTCGAGACGATCGTGCGCTATATCGTTGTCGAGCTCCTTCGCTCCGTGTGCGTCTAGCGCTTGCAACAGAACACCAGAGCACGCAACGACCATATCGACGTCTTCTTCTTGCAGCAGTTCGGCTGCATTTCGGGAGTACACGTCATTGAACGGGACTACCCCGGCAGGATGTCCCATCGCTGTAATGATCTCGTAGTAGATCTCCCCCAGCACTACCTGTTCAGGTTCTGAGGTATCAATTCCGATTTTGACGATGTTGCCGCGGGATTCGCCGTTGACAAACTTCACCGGTGAAAGCGAGTCATCTGTGCAGCCAGTCAACCCGCCGACAAGGCTCGTTGCCAGTGCCGCAGCAATCAGTGTACGGAGAGGACGCAGGGACACCATAAATACCTTCTTCGTAGTGTGCTCAGACGAGCCTGGAAAACAGAGTTAGTCTAGCGCGCTGCGTTGTCTTCGGAGGCGTCGCTATCGGTGGCCGACGGCTCAGTTGGCCGTCCAGTGACGCGCTGTGGGTGCATTGCGGCGATCATGTCGCGGGCTCGACGCGCAGCGTCAGGTGCGCAAAGCACATCGTATCGGCGTGCGACGATGCTTGTCGCTGAGGCGAAGTCACGCTTTCCACCTGTAAACGCGTAAGCGATAGCTGCGAAAATTGCTCCGAACACGCCACCCATCGCGACGCACGAGGCGAAGATGCCCCACCCACCTTCTTCCGCGAACAGCGAGAAAATGATGCCGATGAACATGCCCATCCACAGGCCCGATAGTGCGCCGCCACCAAGTACCTTGCCCCACGTGAGGCGGCCCGTAATACTCTCAACCTGCATCAAGTCCACACCGACAATTGTGAGCTTCTCTACCGGAAATTCCTTGTCCGACAGCGTGTCAACTGCTTCTTGTGCCTCCTGGTAGGTATTAAAACTGCCTACCGGCCACCCTGTTGGCACTTCGCGCGCTACCAGGCGGTTGTTGTTGAGTTGGGCCATTCGTTGTCACTCCTCTGCTCGTATGAACATCCAGCTTCTCTGACTATACTGAAGCCCGTTATGGCAAACGCAGAACTCATTTCAGAATTCCAGGTCCGCGAAGCGCTTGCTCGCGTTGACGATCCCGAAATTGGAAAACCCATTACCGAACTCGGGATGGTGGAGTCCGTACGTATCGACGGCCCCAACGTCACCGTCGGCATTTACCTCACCATCGCGGGCTGCCCGATGCGTGACACCATCGAGGGCAACGTCCGCGCAGTCGTAGAGGAAATCGACGGCGTGGAGAACGTGACAGTCACGCTTCACACTATGAGCGCGGAGCAGCGTCGCGAAATGGCCTCGAAGCTGCGTGCACAGCAGCCCGGGCCCGACATCCCTTTCGCTGACCCGTCGTCGCGCACCCGGGTGTTCGCGGTAGCTTCAGGCAAAGGTGGCGTCGGCAAGTCCTCGATGACAGTGAACTTGGCCACTGCAATGGCAGCACAGGGCCTCAGCGTCGGAATTGTCGACGCCGACATTTACGGGCACTCCGTCCCTGGTCTCCTCGGCTCTTCCGACATGGGGCCGACTGTGGTCGAAGAAATGATCATGCCACCGATCGCACACGGCGTGCGCCACATCTCTGTGGGGCAATTTGTGGAGGGCAATGCCCCTGTGGTTTGGCGTGGACCGATGCTCACCCGCGCAATCCAACAGTTCCTGTCTGATGTGTACTGGGGCGATCTTGACGTACTCTTCCTTGACCTTCCACCGGGGACCGGCGATGTGGCGATCACAGTGGCGCAGCTGATTCCAAATGCCGAACTGCTCATTGTTACCACTCCGCAAGCAGCCGCAGCTGAGGTCGCTGAGCGTGCCGGCACAATTTCTCAGCAGACTGAGCAGCGAATTGCTGGCGTCATCGAGAACATGGCCGGGATGGTCATGCCTGACGGCTCCGTCATGAATATCTTTGGTGAAGGTGGTGGCCAGCAGGTTGCGGAGCGCCTGACCGCGCTCACAGATAGTGACGTGCCGCTGCTAGGTTCCATCCCGTTGGATCCGAAGCTACGAGAAAACGGTGACACCGGAACCCCTGTCGTCACAGCAGAACCAGACTCCCCTGCCGCTGCGGCGATCCAGGAGATCGTCACCAAGCTGAAGATTCGCCGTAACTCACTTGCTGGCAAGTCCCTCAACCTTGGTGTGAAGCACACTGACGAATAGATCGGTGGGAACTAGGTAACGTCAGTCCAGGAGAATCCCCCTCCACTGGGCTGTCCCCCGTCCTCCGGCCCTTTCTTTGCCCGGGACTGTGGCTTTGATGGTTGGCGAGCCAGAGGCGCATCGTCTTCCATCATTTTGCGCGGATCAAAACTTTCGAGAAATTCCTCGTCATCTTCGAAGAAAAACTTCGCCATCGCGCGCTTTGGCCCCATCGACGCATACTGCGACACCGTATCCAGTGGCTTGCGTAGCTCCTCAAACTCCTCGAGCTCACCGTTGAGCTCCCGCTTCGCGTTGTTGATCGCCTTGCGCGCAGCGTAAATGGCTGCGCGGACATCCTCGATAACGCTTGGGAGCCGCTCCGGACCAATCACAATGAGGCCGATGATCAGGATGAAAAAGACTTCACCCCAGCCAATACTGGAAAACACGGATCACATCCTACTCTCGGTGCCGCAGCGCCCGAAGCGTGGCGTCAACGGCGGCCACAATCGGTGATCGTTCCTTGTGATGAGCATCTTCACCGCAAGGCTCGGCAGGTTGCATCTCGTGGCACAGGCCGCTGAGCTTCGCCACCAGCGAATCTGGGGCTCGCAGGTCGTCATCCTTGCAGGCCTTTACACGTGCGGACGCTCGCCGCTGCACAAGAACATCTTGGAAGCACTCTGGGCACTCCAACATATGTTTCATAGCGCGACGGCTTGCAGAGCGCGAAAGTTCACCGTCTGCGAAAGCTGCAATTGCTTCAGGGTTCAAATGCTCAGTGGAACAAAACGCTCGCATCGGTAACGCTCCTTTCGCATCCGTAGTCAACCACTATCTCGCGCCCTAGCGTAGTCGAATTAACTCTTCGGTGGCGACGTCATGCCGCGCCTGCTCCTCGAGCGATTCACGCAGCTGAGTTCTACCGCGATGGATGCGTGAACGGACGGTACCCATCTTGACTCCAAGCGTCTCAGCGATTTCTTCGTACGTCATACCGACGACATCGCAAAGCACCACGGCAACGCGGAAGTCCGGACTCAATTCATCGAGTGCGTGCTGCAGGGCAGGATCGAGGTGCGCGACGTTATACGCCTGCTCCGGAGTCATATCAGTGCCGGGAACGCGCTCATAGTCTTCCGGGAGTGCTTCCATCCGGATCTTCGCCCGGTGGCGCACCATATCAAGGAACAGATTCGTTGTAATCCGATGAAGCCAGCCACCGAACGCACCCGGTTGGTAACTCTTTAAGTTACGGAACACGCGGATGAAGGTTTCTTGCGTAAGATCTTCCGCGTCGTGCTGGTTACCTGAAAGACGGTACGCAAGGCGATACACACTGTCGGCGTGCTCTGCGACGAGCTCAGCCCACGAAGGCATCGCCCCCACCCCAGCATCAAATGCAGCCGTACCGCGCAAATCTTCGGGCGCGACGGAATCATGTTGGGCGGCAGCATCATCAGGTTGCATGCTTCATATTGTGGCAGATTGAAATCGCATTCACCAAAGGAAAATTCGTAAAGGTTACTGCATGCGCGTAGCACACACGCTGTGAGGACAGTTCTGGTTATGATGTTGGCTGTGAGTGCGACCGCTTTTGATCAGTTGACAAATTACATCCATCAGTCTTTCACTGATGCCGAGCAACAGCCGTTCCCTGCTGCTTTCCGCGAAGCGTTGAAGTACGCCAGCGTAGAAGCGCAGGAGAACGGAGTCCGTGCGCCGTCGGTCATCGTCGGCACGTTACTTTCGACGCTCGCTGCAGCCTGCCCAAGTGGTCAGTCGCAAGGCGCAGTCGCCATCACTCCGGCTGCGGGCGTCGTCGGGCTCCACCTGCTGCGTGGTCTTCCAGAGCGCGCATCGCTTACCTGCATCGAACCCGAGGTCACGCTACAAACCGGCGCAAAGGAGGCATTCCGTGCCGCCGAGTACCCAACCTCCCGCACACGTTTCCTCACCGCGCGCCCGCTTGAGGTTATGGGCAGGCTTGCGAACGACGCCTACCACCTCGTTTACGCGGATGTCTCGCCGATCGAGTTCACCGCGGTTATTGATGCCGCCTGGCCGCTCCTCAGCGAGGGCGGCACGCTGATTCTCGCCGACTCTCTGCTGGACGGTACCGTCAGCGATTCGACACGCAGGGACCGCGAAACCGAGGCAGCACGAGAGGCAGATAGGTACGTGAGCAGCCTCGCCGCCGACCACGGAGCGCTCGTAGCTCGCCTGCCTCTCGACGGTGGCCTGACCATCATTACGAAGCGCTAGCTCTACGTACGCACGAACAAGGCCCGCTCGAACTTCGCTGAGCTTCGAGCGGGCCTTGCCTATGAGTGTCAGTTATTCCTGAACCACCTGATTTTTGCCGACGACCACTACGCCGTTGTCCGAAACAGTGTAGCGTTTGCGGTCCTTTTCAAGGTCGACGCCAATAATTTCACCGTCAGCTACATAGACGTTCTTATCGAGGATGCAGTGGCGGACCACCGCCCCTTTACCGATGCGCACACCTGGCATCAGCACAGAACCTTCAACGGTCGCGCCTTCCTCAACACGCACATCCGTGGAAAGCACTGAATTGCGTACGGTAGCGCCCGAGATAATTGATCCCGACGCCACCATCGACTCCTGTGCGATACCTCCCACGACAAACTTCGCTGGTGGAAGGTTGCCGTCCTCTGTGGAGTGAATCGGCCACGTCGAGTTGTACAAGTTGAACACTGGGTACGAAGAGATGAGGTCCATGTGCGCCTCGTAGAAAGAATCAATCGTACCGACATCTCGCCAGTATCCCTTGTCGCGCTTTGTCGCGCCGGGCACTTCGTTCTGCGAGAAGTCGTACACATTTGCTTCGCCCTTGCGCACGAAGTACGGGATGATGTCGCCACCCATATCGTGATCAGAGTCCTCGTTCTGCTCGTCCTCGAGCAGCGCTTGAATCAGTGGTTCCGTAGAGAATACGTAGTTACCCATCGAAGCGAACGTCATATCCGGATCGTCCGGGGTTCCTGGTGGATCCGCGGGCTTCTCCAAAAACTCGGTGATGGTGCCGTCCTCTTCGGACTGGATGCAGCCGAACGCCGTAGCTTCTGATCGAGGCACGCGGATACCGGCCACCGTTGCAGCCTTGCCTGACTTGATGTGGTTCTCCACCATCTGCGAAGGATCCATCCGGTAGACGTGGTCTGCGCCAAAGACCAGCACGTAATCCGGCTTATCGTCGTAAATGAGGTTGAGCGACTGCACAATCGCGTCTGCAGAGCCGTTGTACCAGCGCTTGCCACGACGTTGCTGCGCCGGCACCGATGCGATGTACTGCGGAGTCGGGCCAGATACGTTCCAAGCCGTCGCCACGTGCCGGTCCAGCGAGTGCGACTTGTACTGTGTCAACACTGCGATTCGCATGTACCCAGCGTTGACCAAGTTCGACAGAACAAAATCAATTAATCGATAGTTGCCTCCAAAAGGAACGGCCGGTTTAGCTCGGTCCGCGGTCAACGGAAACAGGCGCTTCCCTTCGCCACCGGCAAGGACAATTGCAAGTACTCTAGGCTGACTTCTCACGCTTCCGAGCCTATTGAAAACTTCGTGACCTTGCAGCCTTTTGCCTCCTAAAGTGGGCAGCGCTACATTTCAGTTTTTGCTTTCCTGCACCGACGTGAATTCGTCACTATGCTCGGGCGGTATGAGAGTCGGAATGATGACCAAAGAGTATCCTCCCGAGATTTACGGGGGAGCCGGAGTCCACGTCACAGAGCTCACTCGCTTTATGCGGGAGATCGTTGACGTCGATGTTCACTGCATGGGCACTCCCCGCGACATGAAGGACGTTTACGTCCACGGGGTTGACCCTGCCCTTGAAAACGCGAACGGTGCCATCAAGACCTTATCGACGGGCCTTCGGATCGCCCACGCCGCCAACAATGTTGACGTGGCTCACTCCCATACGTGGTACGCCGGGCTCGGTGGCCACCTCACAGGCCTTCTCTACGACATTCCGCACGTTGTCACTGCGCACTCTCTCGAGCCTGACCGCCCTTGGAAGCGCGAGCAGCTCGGCGGTGGCTACAACGTTTCCTCGTGGAGCGAGAAGAACGCTTTCGAGAATGCGGACGCAGTCATTGCCGTTTCCGCGGGTATGAAAGAAGCCATCCTTCGTGCCTACCCGAGCATCCCGGCGGACAAGATTCACGTCGTACTCAACGGCATCGATCCGGCAAAGTGGTACCCCACCGAGGGAACCGTCCTGACAGACCTCGGTGTAGACCCGGCGAAGCCGATCGTCGCGTTCGTCGGTCGAATCACGCGCCAAAAGGGCGTCGCGCACCTCCTCAAGGCGGCGTCGCACTTTGAGGAAGACGTCCAGCTCGTGCTGTGCGCAGGTGCGCCTGATACACCGGAGATCGCCGCAGAGACGAAGGGGCTCGTCGAAAAGCTACAATCTGAGCGCGATGGTGTGTTCTGGGTACAGGACATGTTGCCGGCAGAAAAGATCCGCGAGGTCTACTCCGCAGCCGACGTCTTTGTGTGCCCGTCAATCTACGAGCCGCTTGGCATCGTGAACTTGGAGGCCATGGCATGCGAAACCGCTGTTGTGGCATCTCGCGTGGGTGGCATCCCGGAGGTCGTCGTGGATGGTGAGACGGGTGTGCTCGTTGACTACGACAAAACGCAGCCGGAAGCCTTCGAGCGGAATCTCGCCGAGGCAGTCAACCGGGTGGCTGGTGACAAGGATCTCTCCCGAAGGCTGGGCCAAGCTGGCCTGACGCGCGCCCGCAATGACTTCTCGTGGAAGACAATTGCGCAAGACACCGTCAAGATCTACGAACAACTCACGAAATAACGCAGGGGTGAACACCACTTAACGATGAGTACTTTCCGACCAGAACTTCACGTCACCGCAGACAGTGGCATCCTCGAGGGGCCAGCTGGTGTCATTTTCGACGGGCGCGAAGGAGAAAACAATTGGCATATTTTCTACCAATACCGCCCCACACCCGAAGCCCCGAGCCGCTGGGGCCACAACGTCAGCGACGGCGACCCGTTTAGCTGGGTCGAATGCAACGATGCCATCGTCCCCGCCGGTGGCGAATCCGCGGTTCGAGCAGGTGCCGTAATTGGTGCGCCGGAAGGCATCTACCTGTACTTCACTTCAGCAACTGCTGCTGGCAACACCATCCAGCTCGCCCACGCGCCTGAGCTGGAAGGGCTGTGCGATGAACTCCTCGAAGATACAAACGCCACACCTGGCGTGCAGCGACTTGGCGATATCGTCGAGGACACGCCTGAGTACAACAACTTCCGCTCGCCCTGCGTCGTTCCTGACTGGAAAGATGACGAGCGCGAGGAGCACGATGGCTGGCTCATGCTGGCGATCACGGGCAGCGTCGATACGCCGAAGCCAGTCGTGCTTCGCTCTATCGATGGCGTTGAGTGGCGCTTCGAAGGACCTCTCACTTTTGATGGCGACCCCGGAATCGACCTCGATGAGACGCTGGTAGCGCCACGTATTTGCAGGCTCCGCGATGAAGTTGATTCCAAGATCTACGACGTCTTCTTCTTCACGCTTGAGCGCGGTGGCAAAGACCGTTCGGCCTACATCATCGGCAAGCTGGAGAACAACACGTTCCGGGTAACCACACCTGCACAGGCGCTCGATTTCGGGCACGATTTCACTCGCCCCCGCAACACCAACTACCTCCCGGTTGCGATGGACCCGGCGCAGCGCTACCAAGGCACCTATCTCTTTGGCTTTATGACGCCCTCTGGCCGCCAAGGGTCCCCGACGAAAGAGCCGAACTGGGAAACCGAAGGCTGGGCAAATACGCTCACACTGCCACGCTATGTCACGCTCCAGGATGGTCACCTGTACCAGGTACCTGCGCCAGGGCTCCCCGAGGCGGTGAGCACGACGCGCGGCGCCCATTTGTGGACTGCGCTATGCGAGATCTCCGCAGGTGGCAGTGTCGTCGCTGAGATTGTCGACGGTAATGGTGAGGTCGCAGCTCGGGTCACCCATGCTGGCGACAAGCTCACCGTCGATCGATTCGATGGCCAAGTTGCGGAAGCCGAAATCGGCGAGGACGAGGAAGATACCATCACGGTTATCGTGGACGGTTCGACGCTCGAGGTCTATGCCGACGGCGGTGCAGTAGTGATGTCCTCGCGCATCTGGCCGGAGAACGGATGCATCGGCATCCGCTCCCGCGCAAAGGGCGACGCCAGCATCTTGAACGAGTGGCGTCGTAGTCGCTAGGTGCTTCCTGAGCGGAACGGCTTACGCCTTGCGCAGGCGCACGAGCTGTGCATGCGCGGTTACGGTCATGTGATCCGGCAGGGCGTCAAGACGACGCGCCAACTCGCCCCGCTCAATGTGGCGGGCGGATGGGCTCATTCCGACCTGGGCCGCGATAGATTCGCGGTCCAAACGCATCGGGAAGACAAGTTCCTTTGGGTCTTCGGCCAGCTCCAGGTGGCCCTCTGACTGCTCGACGAGGCGGTCCAGCTTGCCGGGCTCGACGCCTAAGATACCGAGGGGTTCACGCAGCTCATCGAGGTGGCCTTGATCCGCAATGAGCGCTACAACCTGGCCGTCATCCGCAAGCACGCGAGCGAATTCTGCTGGGTTACGCGGGGCAAACACCACGGTAATCGCGTGGATGCTCCCGGTCGCAATTGGAAGCTGTTGCCGCACATCGGCCACAATCGAGCCGATTCGCGGATGTGCCTTTGCAAGATACTTCGCAGCTGGAACCGAGATATCAAGTCCGACGCCGCGCGCGCCAACCACGGAGTCCAGGGTGTGCGACAGGTAGTAGCCGGTCCCCGCGCCAACCTCGAGGATCGCCGGGTGGTCTTCCTCAGGCGCGCTGAGGTCAAGCACGTGTTCTACGTGCTCCGTCATCGCTTCAACGAACGGGGCGAAGTGCCCCTGCGACAAAAATGACTCGCGGGAGAGGACCATCTCCAACGAGTCACCGACATGTTGCAGACCTTTTCCGCTCGCCAGCGTAACGTAGCCCTGCTTCGCCACATCGTACGAGTGGCCACTTTCGGAAACGAGGCGTGAAAACTCCTCTTCACCACAAAGAGGAGTAAGGTCTATAGGATCTGCCAGCACATCAATTATGTCTTTGAGCATGCTGGATATATTACCTTAAGTTTAGAGAATTCTTATCCTACGGCTTCAATCAGCAGATTTCCGAGCTCAGTTGCCTCTTCCTTGCTCATCTCGATGACCAGGCGGCCGCCCCCGTCGGACGGAATTCTCATGACAATCTTCCGGCTTTCTTCTGCGGCTTCCATTGGTCCATTACCGGTGCGCGGCTTCATTGCTGCCATCTGTCGCTTCTCCTTCAGTCAAAACGTTTGTATCCAATACTACGCTGTTTTCGGTTAGCTGACTGATAGTCGGAGCAAAGCCGTACTTTTCACCGAGTGCGGTAAGCAGGTCATCGACCTGGTCCATCCGGTAGCCACGGTGCACCACTTCAAGGTGCACGTCTCCAATGTTGCCCTCCTCAACTGCGAGCCGGTTCGCGGACTTGACGTCCTCGGTCTCCATCATGGGTGGCAGCTGTTCGCCGCGCCCAAACAGCTGGCTAAAGAGCAAGAAACCAAGCACGCAAAAAACGGCAATGGCGATAATCAGGATGATCCAAGAAAGCATGTCATCATACTAGCGTTCAGCGCTCAGAATTTCGCACCAGGGCGGCCGTTGCCTCGTCTTCTGTTCGGAACCTAGCTGTCCGGATACCAACGCCCTGTCGAGAATTGTCGACGCCACCACGTCCGCCATCGGCCCCAGCTCCTCAAGCGGGCGGTTGCGGTGTACGCGAGTTCCAAGATCCGCTTCCGCAATAGCATTGCGTCCATACCTGGCGAAGGTGTCGATGAGCAGCCCCGACTCAACGCCGTATCCCGCCACGAACGGCAGGCGCAGCGCTGTATCTCGCCGTATTGCATATTCGCCGGCCAGTGGCTGACCAATATCACTCAATGCTGGGAAAAACCGTCGTAGCAAAGGCTTTGCAGTCAGTTCCGTGACACGCCCGCCGCCAGAAGGCCGCCCGTCCAGGGATCTTTTGTAACGAGCTTTCACAAGGTGGATCTCCGGGGTCTTGAAGGGCTCGATGAGTGCATCAATCCACCACGGCTCGAGGGAGGTGACGTCGGCGTCGATAAACACGACGAACTCTCCGCGCGCGGCCTTCACACCGCGCCACAGTGCTTCGCCCTTGCCTTCCTGCGGTTCAATCGCGCTGACCTCGCGCCAGTTCACCACACGAGCCCCCGCCCTGGCGGCAAGCGTCGCGGTGTCGTCGTGTGAATCCGAGTCGATGACCAGTACTTCCCCATCGCGCCGAACTGCATCTGCAACGCAGCAGCGTCGCACAACGTGTCCGACGGTTGCGGCCTCGTTCAGCGCCGGGATGACCACACTGACGCGCACTACGCAAGCCCCCGCACGGTATTGATCGGTGGCATATGTCCCTGGATGGCGGCGGTCATTCGGATCACGTCGAGGGTTTCGGCGACTTCGTGGACGCGAAAGGCTGCGACACCGCGTGCGGCGGACCACGCTGTCGCTGCGAGCGTCCCTGCGACTCGCTCGCCAACTGCACGGTCGAGCGTCTCGCCGACGAAGTCTTTGTTGCTCAGCGCCATGAGCACTGGCCACCCTGTTGCGACGAGCTCGTCGACTCGGCGCAGCAACTCCAGTCCGTGGAAGGTGTTCTTGCCGAAGTCGTGCGTTGGGTCGATCATCACGAGATCTTCGGGCACGCCGCAAGCAACGGCGCGCTCGGCGAGCGCTGTGGTTTCCCGGATGACGTCGGCGACGACATCGTCGTAGTGGACGCGGTGTGGGCGTGTGCGAGGTACCGCACCGCCGGTGTGGGAGCAGACGTACCCAACGCGATGCGCCCCGGCGACCTCGACAAGCTCGGGATCGTAGCCAGCCCAGGTGTCGTTGATTAGGTCCGCACCCGCCTCGATTGCGGTCTGTGCGACGTCGGCGCGCCAGGTGTCCACGCTGATGCGTATTGACGGGTGCCGGAGGCGGATGCCCCGGATGACAGGGACGACGCGTTCGATCTCCTCTGCGGGGTCGACTTCGTCGCCGGGACCTGCTTTTACCCCGCCGACGTCGACAATCGACGCTCCCTGCGCGATCACCGTATCGGCTCGATCCAGCGCTTGCTCTATCGCGAACGTTGCTCCTTTGTCGTAAAACGAATCTGGCGTCCGGTTGATGATCGCCATAACCTCTGCGATGCGGCCAGGCATCTCTTAGACGTCCTCGTTGTGAGCATCTCGCAGGCGCGCGTCTGTCATCACCTTATGTGCGTGCACGATGTGCGCGATCGCGTCGTCGACGGAGTCGGTGACGTAGAACAGGGATTCATCGCCCGGCGAGATGAGGCCGCGGCCGAGCAGCTGCTCCTCAATCCACGCAACCAGGCCGGACCAGAACTCGGTGCCCATGAGCACTATCGGGAAGTTGGTAACCTTTTGGGTTTGCACCATCACGAGCGTTTCGAACAGCTCGTCCATGGTCCCGTACCCGCCCGGCAGCGCGATGAACGCCTGCGAGTACTTCAAGAACATTGTCTTGCGCGCGAAGAAGTAGCGGAAGTTCAGGCCGAGGTCGACCCAATCGTTAAGCGTTTGTTCGAACGGCAACTCAATGCCGAGCCCCACCGAGATGCCGTCGGCATCGTGGGCACCGCGGTTCGGCCCCTCCATCAAGCCTGGACCGCCACCAGTGATGACCGCGTATCCCGCCTCGACGAGCGCCTTGCCTACCTCGCATGACAGCGCATACTCTTCCGTGCCTTCGTTGAGGCGTGCGGAGCCAAACACAGTGACCGCCTTCGGCAAGTCGCTCAGTGCGTCGAAGCCTGCGACAAACTCAGACTGGATTCGCATCACACGCCACGGGTCCGCGTGCTTCCAGTCGTGGTCGCTGTAGCCCAAGGACTCCAGGAGGCGACGGTCGTGCGTCGTCGGCTGTTCGGTGTCCTCGCTTCGCAGCATGATTGGGCCGCGCAGTTTTCGCTCCTTGTCCGGTCGCGGTGACTTGTGAGGTGCCATGGGTCCTTCCTTCCTCAAAACACGTTGAGTTCGACTCTGCCAAAAACTTATATGCTAGGCCAACCCCTCCCCCGCTTGTCGTCCGAGTCCGGCCCTTTGTGACTGTGCGTTTAAGATGACAAGCATGTTACAAGGAGCGCAGGCCACAGGTATTGCCAATATTTCGCTGGACGGTACGGTACTCGACACCTGGTACCCTTCCCCTTCACTTATCGACGACCCCTCCGGCCTCACTTCCGGATCCCGCAGAGTCAGCGCGCACGAACTTGGGGACGCATTCCTCAGCCTGGTGGGCATGGACTCGGACCGGCTCGTCGAGCACGTGCCGGTGCGCACCACAATCGCGGACCTGTCCCAACCCCCTGTGGATGCCCACGACGTATATCTTCGGCTCCACCTGCTCTCCCACCGCCTGGTGCGCCCCTTCGAAGTCAACATGGAAGACTGCCTCGAACACCTCGAGCCGGTGGTATGGACGAATAAGGGTCCATGCTTGGCGGATAACTTCGAATTCGTGCGAACTCGCCTGCGTAGCAGGGGCAACATCCACGTCTACGGCATCGAGCGGCTTCCCCGCATGGTCGACTACGTGGTGCCGACTGGGGTCTCAATCTCCGAAGCGGAGCGCGTCCGCCTCGGGGCCTACTTGGCTCCGGGAACGTCCGTGATCCGTGAGGGCTACGTCTCACACAACTCCGGAGCTCTTGGACCGGCAAAGATTGAGGGGCGACTCTCCTCCGCTGTCACGGTTGGTGAAGGTACCGAGGTTGCGTTGTCGGCGGTGCTGATGGCTGCGCGCGGCAGCGGACATAACCGGATCCCGCTACGAGTCGGACGCAATTGCACGCTTCACCCCGCATCGGGTGTAATCGGGGTGGATCTCGGGGACAACTGCGAGATCGGTGTCAATGTGATGCTGGAGCCGTCGACAATTATCTACGACACAAGAAATGAGACACATATTCCAGCAAGTGAGATTGCTGGTCAGAGTGATATCAGCATCCACCAAGAGCCGGCAAGCACCACGCCCGTACTGCGCGCGCGAAGCAGCTAACGCTCTAGTTTTACGGGCCGAATTCGCAGAGCACGGGGCGACACAACTGCGAATGATAGGCATGAATGTACATGAGTGTTTAAGGTAATTGCCATGTCTTTGAAAGCTTCACCGGTTGTGGCCCCAACTCGGGCGTCGACATCGTTACAGCGCGGACTGAAGACCCGGCACCTGACCATGATGGGCCTCGGCTCAGCAATTGGCGCCGGGCTCTTCCTTGGCACTGGTGTGGGTATCGCCGCAGCAGGCCCCGCTGTCATCATTGCGTACATGATCGCTGGCGCAATCACCGTGTGCATCATGCAGATGCTCGCGGAGATGGTTGCCGCGCGCCCTTCTTCGGGCACGTTTTCTACCTACGCGGAGCAGGCCTTCGGTCCGTGGGCAGGCTTTGCCATCGGCTGGCTCTACTGGTTCATGATGATCATGATCATGGCCGTCGAGATCACCGGCGCTTCCGCCATCATCGCATCATGGCTCGCGGTGTCTCCGTGGATCCCGGCGCTGACAGCGATTGTTATCTTCACGGCGATTAACTTCGCCGCAGTGCGAAACCTCGGCGAATTCGAGTTCTGGTTTGCCCTGATTAAGGTCACCGTGATTTGTCTCTTCCTCGCCCTCGGCGTGGCGCTGTGGCTGGGGCTCCTGCCGGGAACGTCGTTCGTCGGCACGACGAACATTGCCGAGTTCGGGTTCATGCCGAACGGCTGGGGTGGCGTCGCCACGGCACTGCTCGCAGTTGCGTTCGCATTCGGCGGTATTGAGCTGGTCACCATCGCGGCGGCCGAATCCGAAGACCCCGAAGTTGCCGTGCACTCTGCGATCCGCTCCATCATCTGGAGAATCGGCGTCTTCTACATTGGATCAGTGTTGCTTATCGTCTTGCTGCTGCCATACGAAGACATCGGTGGGGCGAACGACGCTTCCGAGTCCCCGTTTACCGCCGTGCTGCACTTGGCAAACATTCCGGGCGCGGTAGGCATTATGGAAGCCGTCATCGTCATCGCGCTGCTCTCCGCGTGCAACACACAGATCTACGGTTCTTCCAGGTTCCTCCACAACCTGGCCCTGCGCGGCGACGCCCCCGAGGCTTTCGCACGCACCGACCACCGCGGCGTACCGATGCGCGCCGTCGTGCTCTCCGTGTTCTTCGGCTTCGTAGCTGTCGCACTACAGTACTGGAATCCCCCTGGACTGCTCGCATTCCTGCTCAACGCGGTAGGCGGCTGCCTGATCGTGTTGTGGTTCGCCATCACATTCTCGTTCCTGCGCATTCACCCGCAGCTAGTGAAGCGCAACGAGATCACGCACGTTCGCATGTGGGCTCCAGGAGTCTTGCCGTGGGCAACGGTTGTACTGGCGGGAGCCATCGTGGTGCTCATGCTGACCAACCCTGACGGCCGCTTCCAAATGTTCGCGGTAGCAGTCGTCGTGGGCATCATTTCAATCGCTGGTGTCCTCTGGACCCGCACCGACACTTTCCAACAACGCGCTAAGGACGCCGCCGAGAGGAACATCCGATGACAACTCAACGCAACACTGAATCCGACGACGCCACGCTGGGCACCGGCCTCAAATCGCGTCACCTAACCCTGATGGGTCTGGGCATGGCGGTAGGCGCCGGTCTCTTTCTCGGAGTGGGCGTCGGCATCCGGGCCGCAGGCCCCGCCATCTTGGTCGCATACGCGATCGCAGGCCTGATTGTTATCTCGGTTATGCGCATGCTCGGCGAGATGGCTGCAGCCCGCCCGTCTTCCGGCTCGTTCGCGACGTACGGGCGCCAGGCGTTCGGCCACTGGGCCGGCTTCCTGTTGGGCTGGCTCTACTGGTTCCTCCTCATCATGGTTGGTGGCGCCGAGATCACCGGCGCAGCCGCAATTATGTCTGGCTGGTTTGGCGTCCCCCAATGGGTTCCAGCGCTGGTCACAGTGGTATTCTTCGCTGTCATCAACCTCGCGCAGGTGAAAGGCTTTGGCGAGTTTGAGTACTGGTTCGCCATGATTAAGGTCGCCGTCATTATCCTCTTTTTGGTCATCGGCGCCGCGCTCTTCCTCGGCATCCTCCCCGGCCACGACTTCGTCGGCCTGGACAACGTCCGGGAGTCGGGCTTCATGCCGAACGGCTTCGCCGGCGTCGCCGCTGGGCTGCTCGCCGTGGCGTTCGCCTTCGGCGGTATCGAGGTTGTCACCATCGCGGCGGCAGAGTCGGAGAACCCCGCGCAGGCCGTCAAGCGCGCGGTCAACTCCATTATCTGGCGCATCGCGCTCTTCTACATCGGAAGCATCATCGTCATCATCTTGCTGATCCCATATGCTCAAATCGACGGTGCCGACTCCGCAGCAGATTCACCATTTACCCAGGTGCTCAGCATGGCAAACATCCCAGGCGTGGTCGGGTTCATGGAGGCCGTCATCGTGCTGGCGTTGCTCTCCGCGTTCAATGCCCAGATTTACGGCACGTCTCGCCTCGCCTACCAACAGGCGCTCGAAGGCGACGCGCCGCGCTGGCTTCGCGCCACGAACAAGAACGCCGTCCCAATGAACTCCGTATTGGTGTCGATGTTCTTCGCCTTCGCCGCAGTCGGCTTGCAGTGGTGGAACCCACCAGGGCTGCTCGACTTCCTCATGAACGCCGTCGGTGGCTGCCTCATGGTCACGTGGGTAATGATCACGCTGAGCTACATCCGACTGCACCCGCAGATCAAGAACTCCGCAGTGCAGGTACGCGGAGCGACCTGGGTTCCGTGGGCAACGCTGATTGCCCTCGTGGGACTCACCATCCTCATGCTTTTCGACGCCTCCACCAGAGGCCAAATTATCGCGGTCCTCATCGTCTCCGCGGTATTGATCGGCGCATCTTTCCTGGTGCGCCCATCCAAGGAAAGCGTCTAACGGGCAAGCACAACTAGGAAGACGCGGACGTTTTCGGAGCTGTTTTCGGCTTCGAAAACGTCCAAATTTTATTAATGATGTAGTTCACCGGTGTCGCGATCAGCGTCGCCAGGCCCTGCGACCAGTAGGACTTCGTGCGAAGACCGGTGGAGTCGTCGAAAATGCTGTCCGGCAAACCAATTGGGGAGTTCGGGTTCATAAACAACGTCAAGAACACCAGCGAAACAACGAATGCCATCACGCCGGTGGTGAGGAACGGGAAAAACCCGCGGATCCACGAACGCCGCTGCGGGCCCCGGAAGGTCCACGACCTGTTGAGCTGGTAGTTCCATGTGTTCGCCACGAGAAACGCCACGGTAGCAAGCACGTGATACCAGCGGACGTTAAAGCGGGTGCCGAAAAGGTTGAAGAAGATGTCGCCCTCATGCAGATTGAAGCCGACTTCGATCGCTTTCTTGGTGAGGTAGAACACCAAAAGATTGACCAGGACGCCGGAGCCTCCCACAATGCCGAAGCGCAAAAACTCGCGCAGGCTTCGAAGCGCACGCATCCCACGATGCTCTGTTGGAGTGGTCACGTGTTACTCCGAGAGTCGCTGTGCGGCCTCAGCGATGGCCTCGTCGGAAGCCGTGAGGCCAACTCGAACATGCTGCGAGCCGCCAGGGCCGTAAAAGTCCCCTGGCGCAACGAGGATTCCACGCTGCGCGAACCAGTCGAGCGTCTGGCGGGCATCTGCGCCTTCCCTGCGTGTCCACAGGTACAGCCCGGCCTCGGAATGCTCAACGCTGCACCCTGCCGCGAGCAGCGCGCGCAAGAGTGTCACCCGACGGTTGGCGTAGCGAAGCCGCTGGAGTGTTTCGTGCTGATCGTCGCGGAGTGCAGCCAGCGTTGCTGCTTGGATTGGTCCTGGCACCATCATTCCGGTGTGCTTGCGCAACAGCAGAAGTTCTTGCACCAGCTTCTCGTCACCAGCGATGAAACCGACTCTGTAGGAGGCCATATTCGATGTCTTTGACAGCGAATGCAAGACCAAGAGGTTGGTGTTGTCACCACCGCTGACCGCCGGGTCAAGCAAAGATACTGGCGCACGCTCTTCGTCCCACGCCAGACCCATATAGCACTCATCTGAAACGATGATCGCGCCGGTGTCCCGCGCGTAGTCAACCCATACGCGCATCTCCTCTGCGGAGAGGACGCGACCGGTTGGGTTGCTCGGGGTGTTTAAGAATACTAGGGACGCACCATCGACTGGAACGTCAGATCGCACGACCTTGCATCCCGCTATGATCGCGGCCACCTCGTAGGTTGGGTACGCGATCTCCGGGATCACCACTATGCCACCGCGCAGGTTGAGCAGAGTTGGAAGCCACGCGACAGCCTCCTTTGTGCCGATGACGGGAAGCACAGCGTCTGTGTGCAGGTCCTGAATGTTGTATCGGCGCTCCAGCGAGTCGGCAATCGCTTGGCGTAGTTCCGCCGACCCCTGCGTCGGCGGGTAGCCAGGCGCAGCGGCATGCTCAGCCAGGGCAAGCTGGATGGAAGGGTCGACTGAATCTACCGGTGTCCCGACCGAGAGGTCAATGAGTCCGCCGGGATGGCTGGCTGCCTTCTGCTTGACATCGAGGATGGTATCCCAAGGGAACTCCGGTAGCTGCTCCTCTAAGCCGGCGCGATGGTGCGTGCTCATGCAGGTTTAACCGTCCTGGTTCTGCGGTGGTAGCGCCTCCACGAATGGGTGGTCGAAATCCTGTGGCCCAAGCTTTGTCGCCCCGCCTGGCGATCCGAGCTCGTCGAAAAAGCCGACGTTTGCGTCGTAGTACTCGGCCCATTCCTCCGGGGTGTCATCCTCGTAAAAGATGGCCTCTACCGGGCAAGCTGGCTCACATGCACCGCAGTCGACGCACTCGTCTGGGTGAATGTAGAGCATGCGCTTGCCCTCATAGATGCAGTCGACTGGGCATTCTTCGACGCAGCTGCGGTCCATTACGTCCACGCATGGTTGAGCAATCACATAAGTCATGCGTTCCAGTATGTCACTTTCGACCGAAAAGGGGCCAAACGCCCCCACCCAAACCCGCAAAAAGGAGCAGCAGCGTCAGCGGGCTCGCGGGGAGCACGACCGCTCCCCGCGCCGGGAGAGCGATAAGCAGAACAAAGAAACCTACCACCCAAACAATGAGTGGAACGAGCTTGACCAGCAGATGATCTGACCACAGCGCCGCAGTCTTCGTGAGCACCGCATTAAAGAGCGCAGCGATGACTGCCGTAAACGGCACCGCGATTCCAACAATACGTGTGTCCAAGTTGACAGCTTCTAACAAAAGTGAAATGAGCGCGCCGACAGAAAGCCAGATGAGACCTGCTGCTTTCTCGCCGCGGGCAATGTCCGCCTTGAAACGGGTTTCAGTCATCGCTCAAGTCCGCTGAGCACATCCGACGTGTCGACGACCGCTTCGCCACCGCCCAGTTGGAAATGCTCCCACGGCTGAATCGGCTGCACAATCAAGTTGGACAGCGCGTAGTACATGACTGGCCCCTTGCCCAGCACCGCGTGCGGGTTCGTCGCGCTGGTCCGCCCGTCCGCAACCCAGATTTGTGTCGCATGCGCCGCCATCGCAGCGATTTTGGCGCTGTACGCCTCAACGTCCAGGCGCACCGAAACATCGACGCTGTCCACGCCGTCGAGCTCGCCAGGCTTTGGCAAGCGCCAGCCTTCAGGCGCGACCTCAGGCAAAAGTGCGTCGGTTTCCTCCCTCTTGCGCACTGCCCACAGGATGCGCGGGATATCAAACTCCTCAGCGGCCTCGTGCACAATCTCGTGCGCACGAATATGATCCGGGTGCCCGTACCCACCGTCGGGACCGTAGGTCAAAACGAGGTGTGGACGCTCCCGGCGCAGTACTTCCAGCAACGCGTCGACTGCGCGACGCCCGCTATTGACAAATGCACGTGGGTTCTTGCTGGCCTCCAACCCCGCCATCCCACTGTCACGGAAGCAACCAGCGCCACCAAGGAACTCACCGCGGACGCCGATCGCCTGGAGCGCGCCGTGCAGCTCCGCAATGCGGAACCCGCCTAGCTGATCACCATGGTCATTCGTCAGCAGTTGATATGGCTCTCCAATGACCTCGCCTTCCTCCCCTAACGTGCAGGTCACCACTAATACGTCTGCGCCGCGTCGCGCGAGGTCAAACAGCGTTCCGGCCATGGTGATGGACTCGTCGTCGGGGTGCGCGTGCACGGCGAGCACCCGGTAGCCCTGTAGGTCACGGGAGTTGTGCATGATTAATCCGATCTCCTTCGTTTCGTTTCGGTTGCAGGCGCCACGAAGCGGCCGTCGATAAGCCTGCTTTCCAGTTATTCAAATCTGCATCCGGCCCGATGATGCCCTCCCCGAGGGCGATAATACGACGCTCGCGCGCAATCGGCATCCATAGTGCCTCTTGCTCGAGCACCTCATTGACCGCCTCGGTGGCCTGCTTAAGCCCGTACGAACCGGCCAAGATTTCTTTCGCAAGCCCCACCGACTGAGGTTCACAAAAACCGGCGAGGTTGCCTGCACGAGGGGCGCCCGCGACGCAGTCCAAGCGACTCGCAGCATCCGGCAAATTTTCCGGATCGTGTTGCCACGCCACCAAAACATCGACGGTATTTTCCTCGAGACCTGAGCGAATCAGCGAACCGAAATCCGTCGCGACAACTCGTGCCGACACTCCACGATCGTGCAGCATGTCCGCCATCGATCGAGCCGCTGCTACCGCTGCAGGATCTGCAAGATCGGCACCAATGCGTATCGCACCGTGAGCCGCAACGTGTTGATACACCGCGTGCGGCTCATGCGTGCTCACTTGACCGTGCTTTGCAACCGAAACATCAGCCGTGCGGTCCAACGCAATGCTTGCAAGCAGCGGAACGTCGATCAGCGAACGAAGCTCCGAACGAACCTCAGGCGACATCCCAGACGTCGCAGAAAGCACAGCGCCTAGCACCCGTGGCGTATCGAGCATCCGCGTCTGCACACCCGGTACCAGGCTGAGCACGCGCCCGGTCGTCTCGCTAGGAACTCGATCCACAAACACGAGTTGGCCCGTGCGCAGCTGATCTGCAATCTGGGTGGTCCCGCGTACCGCGTGCAGCGTCAAGATATCTATCTTGGCAGGATTGGCCGCCCAAAACCTATCATTGCGGTTCAGCGTAATCGTTCCACGACCGCGGTCTACCCCGCGTACCATGTACCGGCCAGCAGAAACCGGGATCGTGTCGCGCAGCGCCACCCCGAAATCAGAGCCGTCGGCTGCGAACACATGCGCCGGCAGCAAGTGGTCGAAAAGGCCACGCCAATCCGCGACAGGCTCAGCGAAGTCAACGTCGACGACCTTGCCCGTCGCGCCACTGACACGCACGGCATCGATCGCGCGATACCCGGCCGGGTTTCGCACCCCTGGTGTGTCCCGCATCCCCCGCCACAGGTACACAAAGTCCGCACCGGTCACCGGCGTGCCATCAGACCATTGCGCGGTCTCGCGAATGATGTAGCGCACCGTCATTGCACGCGGCGATTCTGAGAGCACCGTCGCCCCATTGAGCAGTGCGGAATTTCTCACCCCATCATGAAATGCGCTGGGAAGCACCAGATTCGCCACACTCTTCACAACCGCAGATTCATCAGCGATAAGGTGCGGGTTCAGCCCGTTTCGGAGCGAATCCACACCAACCTCCACCTGGGAGCGCACGCGAGTCTTGCCCTCCGGTCGAGCGGAAGTAGTCGTGGAATCCTCTTGCTCATACATCTCACGAGCAGCAACATCGTTCGGATCAACGAGAGGCGGCGGGCCAGGCGACGCGGCGCATGCAGAAAGCGCAACCACGCCAGAGCACGCAAACAGCGCCACGCCGACTCGCAGTGATCGCGAGCGACGTGGCGCTGAAAAGATGTGCGGATTCATCGCAGTAGATACTACCGCACCAGTGCGTAACTACTTATTGCGCTGCTTTGCACGTGAACGGGCACGGCCACGCTCCGTGGAGTCGAGGATGATCTTGCGCACTCGCATCGCCTCCGGAGCGACCTCAACGCACTCATCCTCGTCACAGAACTCAATCGCCTCATCCAAGGACAGCGTACGGGCCTTCGCCAACGTGACGGTCGCGTCGGCGGTTGCGGAGCGCATGTTCGTCAGCTTCTTTTCCTTCGTGATGTTGATGTCCATATCCTCATCACGGTTGTTCGCACCAACGACCATGCCCTCGTAGGTCTCTGCACCAGGCTCCACGAAGAAATCGCCACGGTCCGCGAGTTGCGTCAGCGCGTACGCGGTGACCTGGCCAGAGCGGTCAGCGACCAGCGAACCGGTCGGACGGCCCTTGATCTCGCCCGCCCATGGGCGGTGCTCAATCGAGTAGGAGTTCGCAATGCCAGCGCCACGGGTCTCGGTCAGAAACGTCGTACGGAAGCCAATCAGGCCACGAGCCGGAACATCGAACTCCATGCGAACCCAATCGCCGGAGCCCGTGTTGCCCATCGCCGTCATCTGGCCCTTGCGGGCCGCCATCAGCTGGGTAACAGCGCCCTGGTGTTCGGAGGGGACGTCGATAACCATGTGGTCGTACGGCTCGTACACCTTGCCGTCGATCTCCTTGGTCACGACCTGCGGCTTACCAACGGTCAGCTCAAAGCCTTCACGACGCATCGTTTCAATCAGCACGGTCAGGGCCATCTCGCCGCGACCTTGCACTTCCCAGGTGTCCGGACGCTCGGTCGGCAACACCTTGATGGAGACGTTACCGATGAGCTCCTGGTCCAGGCGCGCCTTGACCATGCGGGCGGTCAGCTTATCGCCACCGTTGCGCCCAGCCATCGGCGAGGTGTTCACACCGATCGTCATAGAAATTGCGGGATCGTCAATCTTGATGCGTTCGAGCGGCTCAATGTGGTCGACGTCGCACAGCGTGTCACCAATCATGATTTCGTCGATGCCCGACACTGCAGCGATGTCACCCGCGACGACGCCGTCCTTCGCCGGAACTCGGTCGAGCCCCTCGGTGACCAGCAGCTCGGCAATCTTCACGTTCTTCACGTGCTGCTCACCCTCGGCGTCATAGTGCACCCAAGCAACAGTGTCGCCCTTCTTGACGGTGCCCTTGTACACGCGAATCAGCGCGATACGGCCCAGGAACGAAGAGGAGTCAAGGTTCGTGACCTGCGCCTGCAGCGGTGCGTCGATCTCAGCGGAAGGCTCCGGCAGCACGTCGTAGATGACGTTGAACAACGGGAGCAGATCATCATTGTCAGGCAGATTACCGTTGCCTGGGTTCTCGAGCGAAGCCCGGCCAGCGCGACCCGACGTGTACAGCACAGGGAGCTCGAGCAGGTTCTCCGCGGCCTCTGCTGCCTCCGGATCCTCCAGCCCCGCACCAAGCTCAAGCAGCAAGTCCTGGGCCTCTTCAACGACTTCGTCAATGCGGGCATCCGGGCGGTCGGTCTTATTTACGCAGATGATGACCGGCTTCTTCGCTTCCAACGCCTTGCCCAGCACGAAACGAGTCTGCGGCAGCGGGCCTTCGGAGGCGTCGATAAGCAAGACAACGCCGTCAACCATGGACAGGCCACGCTCGACCTCACCACCGAAGTCGGCGTGACCCGGCGTATCGATCACATTAATAACAAGGTCTGTACCGTTCTTGCCCTTCCCCTTGCGGCGGATAGCGGTATTCTTCGCCAAAATGGTGATGCCACGCTCGGACTCGAGCTCGCCGGAATCCATCACGCGGTCACCGTGTTCGCCGTGGTCAGAGAATACGCCGGACTGCTCCAGCATTGCGTTGACCAATGTAGTCTTGCCGTGGTCAACGTGAGCGACAATCGCTACGTTTCGAAATTCAGGATGCGACACTGAAACCGGTGCTCCTTCGCATAGGTGGAAATAACGGTTAAATGCTACTCGCAAAGCACAAAACATGCACCTTGTAGCCCGCTCCTCACTTGACCCTGTTACAAAAGTGACTATTGTGACTAGGGTTATGGCTTTTCGACGGCCACCCTACCTGTCATGCGAAGGAAAGTTAGGTCACCACGTGCGCCCCTCCCACTTCACGCGTCGCGCCGCGATCCGCCTTACTACGCTCTGCGCTGCGTGCGCCCTCGTTACTGCACCACTCGCGAGCGCTCAACAACCCAGCATCCCGTCATCTCTCTCATCCGCGGTTGATGGACTCGGACGCCCCACGAACAACACCGTTGCTCGTGTCAACCAATTCGCAGATCAACCCTTCGTACCGCCACAGGTAGCTAACGCACTGCGCACCGCCGTAAACTTCTTCGCCGGTACAGGCGAACTTGGCGGCCCGCCACTGCCAAAAGACGCACCGGCGTTTACGCAGTTCTACTGGCCGACGGTCTCTAGTAACTGCATCGGTCCAGGCCTGCACTCCACGGCCTCCGCGCTCGTTGTACCTGGACCCGCACCCGCACCAGCCCCAGGCGCCAAAGCTGGGGAAGCCACATTCGTGTTTACCGCCCTCGGTACTCCACCAGCGGCAGAGCGTCAAGGCCTCATGAACGCGTACTGGATCAACCTCAACTCGGGCAAGACCGGTGTAACGCCGCTTGCGAATAATCAGATAAACCCAACAGGACCAACCACCCTGTCCGCAACCGCAAAAACAGGGCCCGGCAAAGTCCTCGCAGTGATCAATGGTGCCGCGCGCACCGAAAACAATGTCTGTCACTTCGCCCCAGCAGCAGCACAGTTCAACGTAAGGTAGCCAGCCTATGACCGTCGATCTTCATCCAGTGAAGCAGGAAACCTTCGACATCTCCGCGAAGGTCAACACCGATCCGAAGGGGTTCCTGCGCCAGGTGGATGTCTTCACGACGACCAACTTCGGCCTCTACATGGCCCGAGGCGCAAACCACCCACGGTTTGGATACTTGGAAAGCTGGCTGCTTCCATCGCTTGGTCTCCGCGCAAACATCTTCCACTTCCGCCAAGGCATCGATGTACAACAAGATTTCTACTTCGACGTCGCAGATATCACCGAAACAGATGGCGTCTGGCAGACGCGCGACCTCTACGTCGACCTAGTGTCCCTGACCGGACGTCCGATCGAAGTCCTTGACATCGACGAGCTTGCCGCGGCGACGTCCGCAGGGCTTATCACTGCAGAAGAAGCTGAACGCGCCATGGAAGTGACCCTCAACGCCGTCGAGGGAATTACCCGCCACGGCGACGACGCGATGCGGTGGCTCTCCAGCCTCGGCATCGACCTCACTTGGGCAGAGCGCGTCACGCTCACCCCGGCTGACTAACGCCGCTCAATAGTCACGTCGAAGTAAACGGCACCTCGCCTAGCTCTGTGCTCCTGCTCCTGGGCCGCCCACATATCCCAAAACGGCGCATACCCTGGGTCACGCTGCAACGCCCGCGAACGACGCAGCGACTCTGCCGCCTCTACCCACAGCGTGTTCACACAGCCACGCGCCCGCGCCGCCGCGATCGACGCCTCGGTCACTGCACCAACGCCCTCAATAATAAGGTCGCCTTCTGGGTCAAGGCTGACCCACTCCCCGCGGCGTTGACACTCCCAGTCCCAACGCCAGTATCCCGGCTCATTGAGCGAAAGTACATCCCGCTCCACAATTCTGGATCCTTCTTCAAGCCCGCTCCAGCCAGGATAAAACTCATCGCAATGCACCACTCGAACGCTGAGCGCAGCACCAATTTGTTCAGCCAATGTGGTTTTGCCGGCGCCGGAGGGGCCGTCGATAAGCAGTGTGTAAGCCATGAGCTACGAGACGCTCCACACTGGCCGGAAGTACCCAGTGGCAACTGAAAGCCCCAGCGCGACGCACGCGACAGCGATGCATACAACCATGACAACCCAATCGCGCCTGGTAAGCCGCGACTCTCGAGCCCACGTACGCTTTTGCGGGCCGCCGAATGCGCGAGCCTCCATCGCGGTAGCAAGCTTGCCTGCCCTGCGCAGAGACATCACCAGCAAGCCGAAGGCCAACGAAAACCAATACTTCACGCGTCCCGTATCAGCAATGCCACGGGCACGGCGCGCCATTCGCATCGCCTCAACATCCTCACGAAGCAGCGTCAACATACGAAACGCAGCGACTGATCCCAGAACGAAGCGCTCTGGCAGCTTCAACACCTGGGACAGCCCATCGCCAAGATCCGTTGGATCCACGTGCGCAGACAACACAATGACGGGCAGCGCAATGGCAAACACGCGAAGCACCATTGATAATGCGAGCGAAATGGACAGCTCCGTCACATGGATGAGACCCCACTCAAGGTAGGTTTCCCCACCTGACTGGCCGTATAGCGCCATCGGGATACCCGCGAGCGGGGCAACAACAAGAATTGGTAACGCGCGTTTGAAAAACGTCCTAAATGACAGCCCGCACAGCGGCACGACTGCCAGCGTAAACGCAATGGCGACAACTGCAGAAACCCAATCGATCGTCACCATAAGCGGTGTAGTCAGCAACGCCAATCCCAGAATCCGCGTTACCGGATTCACCCCATTGAGCACGTTCATTCCCGCACCCCGCCTTCCGCATTCATCTCGTTGCGCAGCTCCTCCATATGGTCGCCCAACGAACTGACGAAGGCCTCATCGTGAGTAATTGAGATGATGGTTTTCCCCTCGTCGGCCAACTCACGGATCAACGAAACTACCTCTACAAAGGTTTTGTCATCCTGCCCAAAGGTCGGCTCATCAAGAATGAGGAGCTCAGGGGCATTCACTAGCGCAGTCGCTACCGAAAGCCTGCGCTTCTCTCCTCCTGAAAGTGTAAAGGGATTTGCTGCTACTACGTGTTCAAGCTTCAGTCGTTGCAACAGCTCATCGACGCGGTGTGCCGACGCACCCGACAACGCAACTTCATCGCGCACATTCGCGGTCACGAACTGATGCTCCGGTTCCTGGAACACATAGCCAATCCGTTGGGCCAAGTCCTTCGACTTCCAGCGGTGCGACGGTGTAGTCAGCCCGCTTCGAATCCGCGGCGAGTACTCCAAAGTGCCACTGAGTGGCGCGACGAGCCCAGCGAGCGCTTGCACTAGCGTCGTCTTTCCAACACCGTTCTTGCCTGTAATCACGGTAGAAAAGCCCTCTGGTACCGCGATGTTGCGGGGTGAACCGAATGCAACCCGGAGATTCTCAGTACGCAGCGCGCTTACCGCGCTGGCAGGGACCTTCAACGCTGGCGGCAACTGCGGTGGCATTGGGAGCTGATCCGGGCCGCTGCGCTGTAGCCCATCCGCGGTGAGGTGGTAGAACGTGTCCACGAAGCCTACCCAGTGTGCAGGTCGGTGCTCCACCACAATCAAGGTCGCCCCTGTGCGGCGACACACGGCATCGACTGCCCGCACAACATCGTCGCGCCCTTCCGGGTCAAGGTTTGCCGTCGGCTCATCCAGCAGAATGATGTCAGCGCCCATGGCCAATACTCCCGCCAATGTGAGTCGCTGCTTCTGCCCACCAGAAAGGTGCGCGGTGTTGTGGTCCAACGGCACATCCAGGCCCACTGCATCCAGCGCAGCGCGCACACGGGGCCAGATTTCCTCTGGCGGAATCCCCATATTCTCGGCACCAAACGCAACGTCGTCGCCAACGCGAGTCAAAATCGTTTGTGCCTCTGGGTCCTGCATCACCATGCCAACCGTGCCGTTGACACTCACGGAGCCAAGAATTTGGCCTTCCTCACCATCTGCCGCCAACCCAGCTAAAACGGCAAGCAGCGTTGACTTGCCAGCGCCAGAGTCTCCCGTGAGCAGCACGCGCTCCCCACGAGAGACGGTCAAGTCCACCCCGGTAAACGCAGGCTTCGGGCGAGTCGCGTGTTTATAGCCCAGGCCCTGTGCCTGGATGACCTGGTCCCCCGTAGCCACCGAGGCTACACCTCCTGTTGGAACCGCTCGCGTCCTGCACCGAAGCGGTCAAGCGCACCAGTCTTAGCCAGAGCATCAACCAAGAGTTTTGCAACAATACCAGCAAGCAACGCGCCCGATACCAGCATGCAGCTGAGGTAAATCACGTTGAACGCCAGGCCCATCGCGAAGTTGGCAGACAGGAACAGCTCAAGCACGAACGCGCCCACTGCGCTGCCCATACCGGCAAGCACCGCCACAGTCGTCGAAAACTTCTTGTAGGCGAAGATCAGGAACACGATCTCTGCACCGAGACCCTGTGCCAATCCTGAATACAGCGTCTCGATCCCCCACTGGCTTCCGATGACCGCGGACACAGACGCCGCCAGCACTTCCACGAACACCGCAGCGCCAGGCTTGCGAATTACCAACCCACCAAGCGTGCCACCGAGGAACCAGATACCGGTGAACAGGCCACCAAGACCCGGGGTGAGCGCATCAAAGGCCTTAAATCCTGCGTACCCGACGCTGTTCCACATCCAAAAAATGAGCCCGCATGCCACCCCCAAAACGGCTGCAGTAACAATATCAATGACACGCCACGAATGGCTTCCACGCGTATTCATACGCTTACATTCCTTCCTAAACGCCGGCATTACCCGGATCAGGTTCAACGGTTCGCTTGTGCATCTCAGCCTTCGCTTTTCTCTCCAACGAAGACACCCGTGTATGAAGTTGTGACAATACTGTACATTCCCTAAACGCTACGCCACAATCGCAGTATTCATCGCTGCGATTGTGGCGTAGCGCACGTAACAAATCAGCAGGTGGGACCTACTCTCCTACTCCCAATTCAATGCTGAGGCCAGGCACCGAATTAATCAGGTTCTGTGTGTACGGATCCTGAGGGTTATCGAAGATGTCATCGGCCCGGCCCTGCTCCACTGCCTTACCCTGCCGCATCACCACAATGTCATCAGCAGTCTGGCGAACCACCGCTAGGTCGTGAGTGATGAACAGATATGAAAGGCGCATCTCCTCCTGCAGCTGAGTCAGCAACTGGAGAATCTGGTTTTGAACGAGCACGTCCAACGCCGAAACAGCCTCGTCGAGGACAATCACTTCCGGACCCAATGCCATCGCGCGTGCAATTGCGATGCGCTGGCGCTGGCCACCGGATAGCTCATTCGGGTATCGACGCATCGCCGATCGCGGCATCTGCACCAAATCAAGCAACTCGGCGACTCGCGCCTCGCGCTCCTTTCGGCTACCGACCTTGTGCAGCGTCAACGGTTCCTCAATGCAGCGGTAAATGGAATACATCGGGTCCAGCGAACCATATGGATTCTGGAACACCACCTGCATCTTGCGGCGCATTTCAAACAACTCGCGCCCCTTGAGCTTCGCGATATCTTGTCCTTCAAACAAGACACGGCCACTCGTTGGCTCCAAGAGGCGAAGCGCCATGTTCGCCACCGTGGACTTACCGGAGCCGGACTCACCGACGAGCGCAAGCGTCGTGCCGCGGCGAACGTCGAACGTGACGTCGTCTACAGCACGAAGCACCTTCTGCTTGCCCTTCTGCCCGCGGACGTCGAACTCTTTCACCAAGTTCTGCACGCTCAGCACCACTTCTTCGGAGTCGTGGTGACCCGAGGCGAGTTCCTCGCTTGACTCAATGCCCTGAGCTTTCGCGCTCTGGATACGAGCGGATGCCAAGGAAGGTGCGGCAGTAACGAGGCGCTTCGTGTACGGGTGCTGCGGGTTGCGCAGAATCTGCAGGCTCGGCCCCTTCTCAACGATGCGTCCGCGGTGCATGACTAGCAGGTGATCCGCGCGCTCGGCGGCCAGTCCCAAGTCGTGCGTGATGAACAGCAGCGCTGTGCCGAGTTCCTCCGTCAGCGTCTCCAGGTGGTCGAGAATCTTCTTCTGCACCGTCACATCCAACGCGGATGTTGGCTCGTCGGCAATCAACAACTCTGGGCGTGCCGCGAGACCGATAGCGATGAGCGCACGCTGTCGCATACCACCCGAGAACTCGTGCGGGTACTGTTTGGCGCGGCGTTCGGCCTCTGGAAGTCCCGCTTCCTCGAGCAGTTGGACGACGCGCGCGTGGCGTTCAGAGCCCTCCACCACATGGTTTGCGCGAAGGGACTCCTCTACCTGTGTGCCAATCCTCCACACTGGGTTGAGGTTGCTCATCGGGTCCTGCGGTACAAGCCCTATTTTGTTACCCCGGACCTTCTGCCACCCCTTCTCATCAAGCTCGGTGAGCTCTTCACCGTTGAGCTTGATGGAACCATTGGTGACCTTGCCTGTTCCGGGCAACAATCCCAGGATGGACATCGCTGCAGTGGACTTTCCCGATCCGGACTCACCCACGATAGCGATCGACTGACCTGGGTACACCGTCAAGTCAAAGTCACGCACCGCTTCGACAACACCGGTAGTCGACTCGAATGTAACTTTCAGGTCCGCTATCTCGAGTAGCGGTTGATCTTGTAACTCGCTCATCGTTTCCTCGATTTAGGGTCAAGGGCGTCGCGTACGGCGTCACCCATCATGATGAAGCTCAGCACTGTCAGTGCCAAAGCAATTGCAGGGTAGAACAGCACCATGGGCTGGGTCCTCAGGGAGGCCTGTGCAGCAGAAATGTCGCCGCCCCACGAGACGACTGTCGTCGGCAAACCGATGCCAAGGAACGACAGCGTTGCCTCTGCGACGATGAACGTACCCAGCGCGACGGTGGCGTACACAATGATCGGTGCTGCCGCGTTGGGCAAGATATGCGAGAAGATAATCCGCACGTCACTCGCCCCCAATGCGCGGGCGGCAGTCACAAACTCGTCGTTCTTCACGCCCATCACCGCGCCGCGCGCGATTCTCGCGATCTGCGTCCATCCGAACATAGAGAGCGCGAACACCACCATCCAGATGGAGCGCTGGTTCTGGAACATGGACATCACCACGATCGCTGCCAGCACGAGTGGTACAGCGAAGAAGATATCCGTCAGGCGAGACAGCAAGGTGTCCCAGATACCACCGTAGAAACCGGCGATCGCGCCGATCAGTGAACCTAGGACCGTCACGACGATCGTAGTAAGCACACCGACTGTGACCGATGCACGCGCACCATAAATTGTGCGAGCGTAAATGTCGCAGCCTTGACGGTCAAAGCCAAACGGGTGACCGGACTCCGGCGCGCCAAGTGAGCGCGACAACATGCACTCACGCGGGTCCACGCTAGTAAACAGGCCCGGCACCAGGGCAAGCAAAATGGCGAACAAAATCAGGAGTGCGGATACCCAAAACAGCGGACGGCGTCGCAACGCGCGCCAGGCCTCTCCCCACTGACTTGTGGGAGCGGACTCGTCCTGTACTGCGTCAACAGCACCGAGTCCGGTTTCGTCCGTTTCCGCGATGAAATACTCCTGCCCAGCGCGGGCAGCTGCTGTGAGATCTTGAGAGTTATGCATAGCGGATCCTTGGGTCAAGTACTGCGTAGAGCAGGTCAACTATCAGGTTGGCAACGATGTAGATGATCACCAGCACGGTGGTAAAGGACACGACTGTCGCGGGCTCACCTTTAATGATGGCCTGGTAGATCGTGCCACCGACACCGTTGATGCCGAAGATGCCTTCTGTCACAATCGCACCGCCCATGAGCGCGCCGAGGTCAGCACCCAAGAACGTCACCACTGGAATGAGGGAGTTTCGCAGCACGTGGCGGGACATCACTGTGCCCTTAGACAGACCCTTAGCACGTGCGGTGCGCACATAGTCCGCGCGGAGGTTATCGCTGATGGATTGTCTGGTCAACCGAATCACGTACGCGCACGATAAGGCACCCAACACGACGGCAGGCATCAACAAGGCAATGAAAGACTCATTCCTGCCCACTGTCACGGGGAGCAAGCCCCACCGCACGCCCACGAGGTACTGCAGCACGAAGCCGATGACAAAGGACGGCACTGCGATTACGAACAGGGACACAACCAGCACGGTCGAATCAAAAATTCCACCGCGGCGGATTCCTGCGAAGAATCCGAAGAGAATGCCGAAGAACGCCTCAAACGCGAGTGCCATCAGGCCGAGCTTGATGGTTACCGGAAACGCATTTGCCATCACAGAGGCGACGGGCTGGCCAGAGAAAGTCTTTCCGAAGTCGCCAACCATAATGCCCTTCAGATAGAGCAGGTACTGGACGATGAAAGGTTTATCGAGGTTGTATTCGGCTTCAATGCGCGCTCTCGCGGCCTCGGTCAAGCCACGATCGCCGCCGAGGGCCTGGACAGGATCACCGGGCATGAGGAACACCAGCGCATAGAGCAGCAGCGTGGCCCCAAAGAACACGGGAATCATCTGAAGGAGCCGTCGCCCGATATATCGCAACATGGTTGCAGGCTCTCCTTAATTCTTCGTTTTGAACATGAGCTTATGGACGCACCCAAACCCAACACCCCGCATGCTTGTACGCAGGCGGGGTGGGATGGGTCAGAGCGTAGGGGTTTTGTTACTTCTTGGTGATTTGCGTGTACACCGGAACGGACTTCCAGTTGAACGCGACGTTCTCAACGTTCTCCGAGGATCCACCGTTGACGTTCGCGTACCACAGTGGAACTGCCGGCAAGTCCTTCAGGAGCTGCTCCTGCACCTTGTTGTAGATAGGTGTAGCGGCTTCGACGTCGCCTGCAGCAGCGGCTTCCTTCAGCAGGTTGTCCACCTCAGGGTTAGCGTAGTCACCGTCGTTGGAACCACCATTGGAGGCGTACAGCGGGCTCAGGAAGTTACCCAGCGATGGGTAGTCTGCCTGCCAGCCGGTACGGAATGCGCCCTTGATGGTCCTATTCGTGACGTCATCACGCAGGGACTTGAAGTCTGGGTATGCGTTGCCAACTGCATCGATGCCAAGGGTGTTGCGGATGGAGTTTGCAACTGCATCGACCCATGCCTGGTGGCCGCCATCAGCGTTGTAGGACAAGGAGAACTCGCCGGTGAATGGTTTGATCTTGTCTGCTTCAGCCCACAGGCGCTTTGCTTCCTCTGGGTTGTACTCGAGTACCTCTGCCCCGTTGAGCGAGTCAGAGTGGCCAGGGATGACTGGCGAGGTGAAGTCGGTCGCCGGGGTGCGGGTGCCCTGGAAGATCGTCTTCGTGATCTCGTCGCGGTCGATCGCCATCGAGATGGCTTGACGACGCAGCTGTCCTTCCTCACCGTTGAAGTGCTCCAGGTTCTCCGGAATGGTGAAGGACTGGAAGATAGCCGACGGCTGGTTTACTGCGCGGTCACCCAACTCCGTTTCGTAGCTTGCGAATGCGGAATCTGGAATAGCGTCGAGGACGTCCAGGTTGCCCGCGAGCAGGTCAGCGTATGCAGCATCCTGCTGTGCGTAGAAGACGAAAGTCACGCCGTCGTTCTGCGGCTTCTTGTCGCCGGCGTACTCCTCATTCGGAACGATGGTTGCGTCCTGGTTGTGGTTCCACTCCGCCAGCTTGTACGGGCCGTTGGAAATTGGGTTCTCACCGTAGGCGTCGATGTCTTCGAACGCCGAAGGGTGCATTGGGAAGAACGCGGAGTAGCCGAGGCGGGTTGGGAAGTCTGCCTCAGGCTGGCTCAGCTCGATGGTAAAGGTCTTGTCGTCGATGACGTTGAGGCCCTCAAGGGTTGGCACGCCCTCTGGGTCGTAGCCCTTGATGGATTCAAAGAAGCTCTCGCCGAGCAGCGAATTCGCAACGATGTAGTTCCATGCGTCAACAAAGTCGTTCGCCGTAACTGGAGTTCCGTCCTGCCACTTCACGCCGTCCTTCAGCGTGACTTTGTAGAGGGTGTCGCCCTCAAGGTCGATGGACTCTGCAAGGTCGTTATGGGTCTTACCCTCAGTGTCGTAGTAGATGAGGCCAGAGAAGATCTCGTCGATGATGCGTCCGCCACCGACCTCATTCGTGTTGCCCGGGATCAGCGGGTTCTGCGGCTCGGTGCCGTATGCCAGTACATAGTTGTCGCCACCGGTCGACTCACCCTGACCGCTTGCGGCCTCGTCGTTGCCGGATCCACCACACGCAGCCAATCCGAGTGTGAGGGTTCCTACCGCCAAGATCGCTGCAGCTTTTACTGTACGCACAGCGCCTCCTTCAGATTGTTGTTAGCTAGCTTCAATTACCTCCACTCAAGTGGACTACATCACACTTGATGAGATGCATTCTATTCCACCACATAAGACTGCGACATTGGTAAATAATTCAGGTTTCTGACATGGTTCTACACTTTTGGGGGTGCTTACTGACAGCCTTTTCACAGCTCCTTCGCCCTTGAGCGCACAAAGGTATCTAGAGAGCGCCGTGTAGACTTTCGGTCGCCCACCGCAACGATTCCTAGGAAGGGAAATACACATGGCCGGAGGTCTCCTCGCCCTCTTTGACGACGTCGCCCTCATTGCCAGAACCGCAGCTTCTTCTGCGGACGATGTGGCTTCCCTCACGGCGAAAACGTCCGCCAAAGCTGCAGGCGTCGTCATCGACGACGCCGCCGTCACGCCCCAATACGTTTCCGGCGTCACCCCGGCGCGCGAGCTTCCAATGATCTGGAAGATCACGAAAGGTTCACTACGGAACAAGTTGCTCATCATTTTGCCGATCGCGTTGGCACTCAACGCGTTTGCGCCGTGGGCACTGGTGCCAATTTTGATGATTGGTGGCACATATTTATGTTTCGAGGGCGCCGAGAAGATCGTGCACAAATTGACCAGTGATGTTGAGGCTGACGAAGAGGCGGCCGTACACCGTACTGCTCAGGACGAAGACGCACTGGTGAAAAGCGCAATTCGAACAGACCTCATTTTAAGTGCGGAGATCATGATCATCTCCCTTGACGAGGTGGCGGATCAATCTATTTGGATGGAAGCTGCGGTGCTCATCGCAGTGGGCATTTTTATCACCCTTGCGGTCTACGGTGCAGTGGCACTCCTGGTCAAGATCGATGACATTGGCCGTGCAATGATTCAGCGCGATCGTGCAGCGAGACTGGGCCACGCGATGGTGAAGTCAATGCCCGTTGTGCTTTCGGCGATCGGTGTGATCGGCACCGTGGCGATGTTGTGGGTCGGAGGCCACCTCATCCTTCGGGGCCTCGACGAGGTCTTTGGACTGCATGTGATCCATGAGGTAATCGAACGCGCTGTGAACGCCGTGCATAACGGTGTCCTTGGTTGGTTCGTGGAGACTGGGATTTCTCTGACCGCGGGCCTGGTAGTTGGCCTGATCGTGGTCGGTGTGGTGTCCGCGATTCGGCGCGTCCGGTAAGGGGAAGATTCCATGGCAGCGCGCTCGACCCGTACGTTGGTTCGCCCCATCGGCCTTATCTTCGTCGGATCCCTGGGCAATCAGGTCTCCGCATTGCTAGCTGCTTCCCTGTTCGTCGTCGCTAGTACCGTCAGTATTTCAACACTGCGCTTCTTACTGGGCGCCGTTATTCTTCTCGTACTTTTTCGGCCGAACCCCCGTGAGATGTCGAAAGAGCAGTGGAAGCAGGCATTCATCTTCGGCGCGTCGATCGCGCTGATGAATCAGTTTTTGTACGCAGCTATCGCGCGTATCCCCCTGGGTGCTGCAATCACTATCGATTTCTTGGGCCCGTGCTGCGTGACATTTTTTGGTATTCGGCAGTGGTGGATTCGGCTGTGGGCGCTGGTTGCTCTCGCCGGGGTTGCATTGATTGCCGGGCCTTCGTCGGGGCTCAATCCTCTGGGGGTGATGTTCGCGTTGTGCGGCGCCGCGTTCTGCGCGCTCTACACAATCTTTGCGGAAAAGGTGGGCAAGTCCTCGGGTGGAATGGAAGAGCTTGCAATCGCAATCACGATCGCAGCTCTGCTTACGCTGCCTTTTTCAATCCATGATGCAGTCAAGCTCGATGCGCATAGCTGGATGCTCCTGACGTTGGCGGGCTTCGTTGGCGTCGTCATCCCCTATATGGCGGACACGCTGGCTGCGCGGTTTACATCGGCGCAGATTGTCGGCACGTTGTTCGCGATGGAGCCGGTGCTGGGCACGGTTCTCGGCGTGGTGTTTCGCGGTGACGTGCTCACTACCCATCTGGTGTTAGGTATCTTGTGTGTCACGGTCGCGGGTGTTGTAATCGCATGGTTTGGCGCTGCTCCCCCACCTCCTGTTGAACAGGCCCCGCGGCGCTGGCCACAGCAATGAGATTGTGACTTTTTGGATGCAGATAGGAGTATGACGCTGTGGAACTCTCTCTCCCCGTGTACCCGCTTGCGCCATCGACGTGGGGCGCTGGCGAGGAGGTGACTGTCGTTGACGTCGTGCAGTCGCCTTTGTTTGCTGAATTCGGCGGCACGCGCCACACGTCATACGTGCCGGTAGTGCTCGAGCCAAACGCGGTCGAGGAAAACTGGCGGGTACGAAGGCTCGGCGCCGGTGTTCTTGGAGAGATTGCTCAATTCGACAGAGCCCGTTACGTCGACTTGGAGCGAATCCATCAGTCGCAGCTGCTACCGATGACGTTGGCTGCGGTGAAGTTCGATGCTGAGCACGGCAAGTTCGCCGTCGATGTGATTTTGCCACCGCCTCAGCTCGCTGTCCCCCGCAACAATGCGGGTCCTGATTGCCTTGTGCTACCAAGCGGTGACATGGCGATCATTGATACGGAGCGAGGCGAGTTCAGCGCGGAGCAACTCGCAAGCCTGGCGCCAGGCCAATGGTTTGTTGGACTACAAACCGCGGGCGACACCGACGTCGTAGTTACGCTGGGCGAGCGCGTGCTCGGCTGCGTCTCGGCAGCTGACCTTGACGATGTTCGTGCAATGCTTCTCGACGCCCCTTCGCCCGACAACGGATGTATAGTCGCCCGCGCATTTTTCTTGGATGGCATGGCGGCCCTCGACATTGCTGATTATTCAGACGCAGCAGACCCGATGTGGCTGCACGTGCCTGACCTCACGCACTCTGGCCCGGACGGTGGGAAACAATTCGAGACGGTTCAGTTCCCCGACGGCTCGTGGGCTGTCACCGTTGACCGTTCCCGTGCCGCAGTTCCTACCCGGCCGAGAACGAACAGTCAGGGTGCTGAGCCTGCACCGCTGGTGGACATGGACGTCGTGGAGGACGAAGGGGCGTCGATACTTGCTGAGCCAGCTACGGCTGAGCCACCTAGCAGCGACGACGGCGATTACCTGACCGAAGTTCAAAAAGCACGGCGACGCCGCAGCCAAGACGTAGGCCGACACCGCAAGCCCTAAAGCGCGCTATGCTGTGGAGTGAAACCGAACCTATTTGCGAGGAGGAATCATGTCCAAGATCTTGCGTACTGACCACGGGCCGAACCCAGTTACGTTCGACATTGAGCAGGCAACGCTTGATAACGATGCATTTCGTGACACCCTGTGGACCGGAAAGCACCTTCAGCTGACGGTGATGAGCATCCCCGCAGGCGGCGAGATTGGCGCAGAGATTCACGACGATCACGACCAGTTCATTCGCGTAGAATCCGGCGAGCTGCGCGCGATGATCGGCCCATCCGAAGACAATCTGACTGTTGATAAGGTCATCGGCGACGATGACGCAGCGTTCGTTCCTGCTGGCCAGTGGCACAACTTCGTGAACGAGTCCGACGCCCCGGCGAAGGTGTACTCAATCTACGCCGCTCCAGAGCATAAGCCTGGCACTGTCCACGAGACGAAGGCTGATGCGGACGCTGACGAACACGAACACTAGAACAGCCGAACGAGGCTGCTACGTCAGTACTCGAACACCCGCCTCTATCTGGCGGGTGATTCCGCGTGCGTCTAGAAGCTCGAGCAACGGGATGGCAACGCGGCGGGTCGTCTCGAGCGCCTGGCGCGCGTCCGTCGTGCGGAAAGGCTGAGGTAAGTCCCGCAGCCTCGCGGTTGCAAGCGTGATCGCATCCGCGGCAACGACTACGCCATCGCCGAGCCGTAGAATCCTTCCGGCCCGCTCCGCTGCCGCAAGCTCTTTCGCCCCCAGACCGAGCTGCTCGAGATCGCGCGCCTCGGGGGCCTTGAATGGATGGGCACGAAGCTGCGCCTCGAGTTTCTGGACCCCTGGCTCCGCCTCCCCGAGATCGACCTCGGCCGTGTTGCAGACGTACCCGTCGCGAGTGTTGAGTTTCGCAGCGGCGACAGCAAGCGGCAACAGCTTCGCGTCTGGCAGATGCAGAGCTTCAACGGCCGCACCAGTAGCTAACCCAGCCGACAGCGGATGCGCCGCAAGGTGTGCTTGCAATGCCTGCAGCAACGTGTCTTTCCACTCCATTACCTGCTGCGCGCGGATCCAGTACCCGGCAAACGCCACGGTACCTTGCGGGGGCTTATCGCCGACCTCAAATCCAAGGCTTACCAATAGTTCTGGCCGCACGGCCACCCGTCTGGCGATCTCCACGTTGATATCCGGCAGCGTCTCAAGCTGCGCCGAGCGCTTCCGCCCGTCGCCGCGCCGGGGAAGGGCGGGCGGGTCCACGTCGATAGCCTCTACCCCGCCGAGAATTTGCTGCGCACCGGAGCCTCGCAGCACCAACCGGTCCCCGATGCTCAGCACCAGGTCGTGCTCGAGGATGAGCCTGGCGTGCTTTGCACCGAACGGTCGCACTTTCGCGCTGACTCCTGCCGTACCGACGTGCACCACAACCTCCTGCGGCACGTCGTTCAGTGCAGCCCCGTGGGTATGGCGCACATCCACCACAGAGGTCATGTGCCACTTCTCTGGCGTGCACAGCGCCGCGCCACGCGAAACTTCGTCGACGCTCACTCCGCGAAGGTTGAGCGCGACGCGCATCGTCGGCTTGGCTTCTTCAACTGCGGTGTCCTCCGACTGGATACCACGCACGGTGACTTCGCGTTGACCTGCATCGGTCTGTAGCGTCAGCGTCTGCCCAGGTTGAATTGTTCCGTTGGTGAGCGTCCCCGTAACAACGGTGCCGGCGCCTTTGATGTGAAACGCCCTGTCGACCCACATCCGGATTCGCCCGGCGGGGTCCGCCGTCGACTGTTGCCGCAGCATCGCCACAAGCGCACTCCTGAGCTCTTCAACCCCCTCGCCCGTCTTGGCAGAAACTTCGACGACGGGCCAACGCTCCATACTGGTACCAGCGACATTCCGGCGAGTTTCTTCAGCCACAGCTTGTCGACGCCCAGCATCCGCCTTATCCACCCGTGTCATCGCGATCACACCGTGCTGGACGCCGAACGCATTGATAGCGTCCCGGTGGTCCAATGTTTGCTGCATCCAGCCCTCGTCCGCAGCGACGACAAACAAGACATCCGTGACGGGCCCAACACCCGCGAGCATGTTCGCGATGAAGCGCTCGTGCCCAGGGACGTCCACGAACGCGATGTCTTCGCCATCGACGTTGGTCCACACAAACCCGAGGTCGATCGTGAGCCCCCGGTCTTTCTCTTCATCCCAGCGGTCCGGTTCCATTCCGGTAAGCGCTTTGACCAGGGTGGACTTTCCATGGTCGACGTGGCCAGCTGTCGCAACTACAAACACGTAACACTCAGTCCTTTCCTTGGGCCGCTCGAATCGCGGCTGCGATCTCATGGTCGCGCTCGGGTGGCACACAGCGCAGGTCAATCAACAACTCATTCTCGTGGACACGTCCGAGCACAACCGGGGTACCTGCCCGTAGCGGGGCTGCCAACGACTCATCAAGCGCAACAGCCCAACCGGGCAGTGGGAAGCCCGGCGCGCCGCCTCCTCCAACGCGGCCGTCGTGCGGAACCACACTGCCTCCAACCTCCGCTGCGAGCGCTTCTGCGCGGGCTTTGAGCTGGTCGGAGTTTGCGTGCAGGTAGTCGTGGACTGGTGTGCTGGCGATGTTCAGGCTTGCCTCCAACGCCGCGAGGCGCAGTTTGTCGATGCGCACTGCGCGCGCCAGCGGGTGCCGCTTCAGCTTCGCAATGGCGTCCTTCGTTCCGACCATAACGCCCGCCTGCGGCCCACCAAGTAGTTTGTCACCGGAAAACAGCACCACGTCCGCGCCATCGCGCAAAGCTGTAGTGGCATCTGGCTCGTCCGGCAGCAGCGGATCAGGGTGAAGCAGGCCCGAGCCGATGTCAGCGATCAGGGCGCAGCCGCGGGGCCGGACAAGCTCGCGAAGCTGCGCAATAGTGGTCTCCGCGGTAAACCCGTGCACCCTGTAGTTCGAGGGATGCACCTTCAGCACCGCTCCCGCGTTGTCGAGCGCCCGCTCATAGTCGAAGGGATGCGTACGGTTTGTCGCGCCGACTTCAGCCAAAGACACTCGTGCGCTCTCAATGAGCTCAGGCAGGCGGAACCCCGCCCCAATCTCGATGAGTTCGCCGCGCGAGATAACGACGTCGCGCCCCTCGGCGAACGTAGCCACGGCAAGGAGTAACGCCGCTGCGCCATTATTTACTACCAGCGCGTCCTCCGCCGCTGGACATGCAGCCAGGATTGCATCCGTGGCGGCCCTGCCTCTATCGCGGGATCGAACGCCTGCTGCGAGATCCATCTCTACATCCACATATTGCGCGGCATCCACCATCGCGTCTATTGCCTGCGGGGCAAGCGGTGCTCTACCGATGTTGGTGTGCACAACCACGCCTGTTGCGTTGAGGACTGGCGTCAGGGACCCGGGGTGGCGTCGACAAGCGTGGAGAAACTCCGGGGTGACCTCTTCAGGGGTGATCTCGCCGTCGCGGGCGCGCTGTTGCAGCTTCCCTGCGAGCGCCTTAAGCGCGTGTGGCGCCAACGCGGTGTGCTCCTGCGCTGCAAGCGCAAGCAGTGCGTCTGTGCGAGGGATTCGACGGCGAGGATCATTCATGTGCTTCCCCTTACAACAACACAACGTTTTGGCGGAGACGGACAGGAATCGAACCTGCCAGGCCGAGATGCTCGACCTCACCAGTTTTGAAGACTGGGGTGGCCACCAGGACACGTACGCCTCCGAAAAGCAACGCTACCATGTAGGTATGACTGCTGATAATTCTAAGATTCGTTTGACCCAGTACGCATCCGGTGGCGGGTGTGCGTGCAAGATTCCACCCGGTGAGCTCGAAGAAGCCGTCCAGGGACTGGTTGGATTCGCTGACCCCAACGTGATCGTTGGCCTCGACGACGGCGACGACGCCTCCGCGATTCACGTCCGCGACGACCTCGCCGTCATCTCCACAGCCGACTTCTTCACCCCGGTCTTCGATGACGCCTACACCTGGGGCAAGATCGCGGCCGTCAACGCGCTCTCAGACGTCTACGCGATGGGCGGCACCCCAATCACCGCCATCAACCTGCTCGCCTGGCCACGGGATGTCCTCCCCTCAGAGCTCATCCGCGACGTACTGCACGGTGGCCTGGACGCTGCCACCGCAGCCGGCATCAGCGTGACCGGCGGGCACTCGATCACCGCACCCGAGCCGATCTACGGCATGGCTGCCACCGGCATCGTGGACCCGGCCAAGCTCATGCGCAACGACGCCGCAGAGGCCGGCCTGCCCATCACCTTGACCAAGCCGATCGGCTCTGGCCTACTGAACAACCGCCACAAGGCAACCGGCGATGTCTTCCCGCAGGCCATCGAAGTAATGACCACGCTGAACAAGGAAGCCTCCGAAAAGGCAGTCGCCGCCGGTGTGAAAGCCGCCACCGACGTCACTGGTTTCGGACTCCTCGGCCACTTGTTCAAGATGGCACGCGCTTCCGGGATCGACGCCGTCATCGACCACACGAAGGTCCCATTTATCGACGGCGCCCGTGAAACGCTCGAGGCCGGCTACATCCCTGGTGGCTCGAAGCGCAACCTTGACTGGGTACGCCCCAACATCGACTCTGATCTGGACGGCGACGAGCTGCTGCTCCTTGCGGACGCCCAGACTTCCGGCGGGCTGCTCGTCATCGGCGAGATCCCCGGCTACCCCGTCATCGGCGAAACCGTCGCCGGCACTGGCCGCGTTCAGGTGAAGTAGCCGAAATACCAAACTAGAAATACAACACTGCCCCTCCAACACGGTGTGTGAGAGGGGCAGTGTTGCGTCTTAGCTCCAGTAGCAGCTAGGCGGTAGTGATGCCGTCATCAACCTTGCCCGCTTCACGGCGCTTGCGCAGGCGCTCCCGCTGCGGTTCAACGACGTACTTCGGGTCCTCGGTGGACTGCTTACCGGCCTCGAGCACCGCGAAACGAGTCAGGCAGGACCCCGCCATCAACGCGACACCCGAAATACCTGCGAGTACTCGACTCTTTTTACTGAACAGCGCGCCAACGCCACCAACCGCGAGGCAAACCTCGGAAGCCTTGAAAAGCTTGCCTGCCTTGCCCGTGGAAAACGCTTCCTTAGAGACGTCGTCCAGTTGGCTCGTCATGTAGGACGTCGCTGCGACATCGGCGGCTGCGCCCACGACACCGAGTGCTCGCGGCACAGCAGCATTCTCCGTCGAAGTGGTGAGCAAGCCCATGCCACCCGTCGCTGCGGTCGCAGATGATACGAACACGAACGGTAGGTTCTTGCCCGCCTCCTGCCATGCAGGCACCGACGTGTTGCCGATCAGCACCGCGGTGTACGCCGCGAGCGGCGAGGCAAGCACACCGCCAGCAATACCAGCCGGGGTCGCTGCGAACTCAATAAACGAGCGCAGCGGGCTTGGCAGCGGCAGCTTCTTGCCAGTCAGCTCGTCGAGTTCCGGAAGCATAGCAAGCCCCTGCAACGCGGAGAACGAGCCCAGCAGCCACGAACCGACACTCATCGGAGATGACAACTTGAACACGCGGAACATGTTCAGCAAGCGCTCCGGGCGACCAAGGTCGAGCACCAGGCAACCGGAGCCCACCGCGGCGGCAGCCATCGAACTAATCCGCATGTTGCGACGCAGCTCCTTGTTGCCTGTCGCGTCAGCTCCCACGGCCAACAAGGAGGAACCTCCGGCGAGGCCGCCGAGGAAGAAGTAGACACCAATCGGCCACTCCCACGGCGGGAACTTCACAATCGGCTTGCCGTAGTAGGAGTCAAAGTGCTCGAAGCTTGCCTCCGGCACCATCAGCTCTTCGCCACGACGCTTCTTCGGGCCCCGTGGGCGCTCGCCTTCCGCTTGATCACGTCGCCGCGGACGACGCGGCTCCTGCGGTGGACGGTAGCTATCAAACTCAGCCATTTACTTCCTACCTCCGATCAGGACCGCGGCTGCAATAGTGCCAACCATTCCGGCTGCGGCAATGACGCCGCGCTTCGCCAGCTCCGGCAAGTTCGCCGTTGGAACCACTGGGTCTGGTGGAAGCCCGTAGACCTCTGGCGCATCCAGCAGCAGGAAGATTGATCCTGTACCGCCTACGCCGTCGTTCTGGTTTGCGCCATACAGGCGAGCTTCCGTCATACCCTGCGCGTGCAGTTCCTTCACGCGCGCCTTCGCAAGCGCGAGCATTTCATCGTAGGTGCCGTACTTGATTGACGTCGTCGGGCAGGTCTTGGCACACGCCGGCTGCTCGCCCACCTGAAGGCGGTCGAAGCACATGGTGCACTTCTGAGCCACCCCGATGTTCTTAATCGGCGCGCTCTCACCAGGTGTGAAGTCCTCACCCTTGCCGGAACGCTCGTTGCGCTTGCGAACGCCACCATCGCTACGACGCTCAATGACGCCGAACGGGCAGCCAGCAACGCAGGTACCGCAGCCATTGCAGACGTCATCCTGTACGACGACGGTGCCGTGCTCGGTGCGGAACAACGCACCCGTCGGGCACACGTCCAAGCAACCAGCGTTCGTGCAGTGCTTGCACACGTCGGAGGACATCAGCCAGCGGAAATCCGGAGTATCCGGCAATACCGCGCGGGTGGAAGCCTCTTCGGCAGGCTTGACGCTCGGCATTCCAAGCCCGACGAGCTTTGCACCCTCTTCACGAGCCTGCAGAATCCGGTCCTCGCCCTGCTCAATGAACGCCACGTGGCGCCACGTGTCCGCGTTCAGCGAACCGGTGTTGTCGTAGGAGTTACCAGACAACTTGTAGCCGTCCTGCGGGTTTCGGTTCCATTCTTTACATGCAACCTCACACGCCTTGCAGCCAATACAAATCGACGTATCCGTGAAGAAAGCCTTGCGAGCCTCCTTCTCGTACCCGATGTTGGCTGGGGATTCGGTGATCTGATTCTTCGTTTTCATCGTCAAAACCTATCCTTCCCCGTTCGCCATATTCTTCTTCGTCGAGTCGTACTTCGCCGCCTCGGTGTCACCGAGCTGCTCACCAACGATGACGTCTTTCGACTCGTCGGTCAGCTTGGTACCGGTGTCCTCCGTCAGGCGCGCACGGCGCTGGTACTCACGCACCAGCTTCATGCGGTCCTCGCCGCGCGGGCGTCGGCCCGGCCGGATATCAACCGCGGAAACCTTCGACGCCTGGATGTTGACGTTCGGGTCCAGCATGATGCCCAAAAGGTCGTTCGGTCCATCGCCTTCGACCTCGGCGTAAGAACCTGCGCCGAAGTGGTACGGCATACCAATCTGCTGGAACTCGTGACCGTCAATGACCAGAGTCTTCATGCGCTCCGTGACCAGCACTCGCGCCTCGATGGCGTTGCGCGGCGAGATGATCGTCGCCCAGTCACCATTCTTGAGACCGACCGCTTCGGCCAGCTTATGCGAGACCTCACAGAACAGCTCCGGCTGCAACTCCGCCAAGAACGGCAAGCTTCTCGTCATCGAACCAGAGGTGTACGCCTCCGTCAGACGGTAGGTGTTCAGCATGTACGGGTACACGCCAACACCCGGCTCGCCAAAGTTCGGCGCCGAGAGGTTGTCCTCCCCACGCATCACAATTCGCGACGGCGACTGCTGCTGCTTGTACAGCGGGTTCGCAAACGGGGACTCCTGCGGTTCGTAGTGCGTCGGCATCGGGCCGTCAACCATTCCGGTTGGCGCGAACAGCCAAGCCTTGCCGTCAGGCTGCATGATGAACGCATCATCACCGGCAAGCGCCGCAGGACCAACCGCGTCGCGCTCTGGCTTAAACCCAGGTGCGCGGTTGACCGGGAAGTCCACAACATCGTCGGACTCCCACAGCTCCTTGTCCTCGTTCCACCAGACCAGCTTCTTGCGCTCCGACCATGGCTTGCCATCCGGATCCGCAGAAGCACGGTTGTAGAGCACGCGGCGGTTCATTGGCCATGCCCAGCCCCACTCCAACGCCATCGCGTTCTGCTCCTGGCCTGGGCGCTTGTTCGCCGAACGGTTGACGTCGTCGGCGTACACACCACAGTAAATCCAGCAGCCGGAGGAGGTTGAGCCGTCAGCCTTGAGATCCGCAAACTTGTCTACGAGTTGTCCCTTGCGAGGACCGTCGAGGTAGTAGCCGTTGATCTCCTTCAGCACCGACTCCGGCAGAATCTCACCGTGCTCATCGCACTCGTAGTCCCAGGTGATCTTCTGCAACGGCACGTCGCGCGGGTCGGTCGAGTCCTTGACTCGCTCCTTCAAGCGAAGTCCCAAGTCGTAGAAGAACTCGAGGTCACTCTCGGCATCGCCCGGCGCATCCTTGGCCTTGTAGCGCCACTGCAGCACGCGCGAGGTCTGGGTAAACGTACCTGCCTTCTCAACGTGGTTCGCAGCTGGGAAGAGGAACACCTCAGTGTCGATCTCCTCCGGCGAAATCTCACCGGACTGCACCTCTGGAGAGTCCTTCCAGAACGTTGCCGTTTCGATTTCAGAGAAATCACGTACGACGAGCCACTTCAGCTTGGTCAGCGCCATGCGCTGAATGCGACCGTTCGACTGCGCAACCGCAGGGTTCTGGCCGAAGACGAAGTAGCCGTCGACAAGCCCCTGGTTCATCAGCTGCAGCGTGTGGTACGTCGAGTGCGCACCAGTCAACCTTGGCATGAGGTCCATGCCCCAGTTGTTCTCCTCGGTTGCGGCGTCACCCCAGTAGGCCTTCATCAACGACACAGCGAAGGTGTCGCCGGTCTGCCAGAAGCCCTTCTGATCACGCTTCGACACTGCTGCCAAGTACTCGTCCCACGTCTGGTGCGTGGACTGCGGCATCGGCAGGTAGCCAGGCAGGATGTGGAACAGCGTCGGCACGTCCGTGGAGCCCTGAATCGATGCGTGGCCACGCAGCGCCATGATGCCCGAACCCGGACGGCCGATGTTGCCCATCAGCGTCTGCAGGATCGCACACGTACGGATGAACTGTGCGCCCAACGTGTGCTGAGTCCAGCCAAGCGCGTACGCGAAGCAGGTAGTGCGATCGCGGCCAGAGTTCTCCGCAATCGAGTTCGCGAGGAAGTAGAAGTCCTCCTCGGAAATACCACACGACTCAGCAACAACCTGCGGGGTGTAGCGGGAGTAGTGGCGCTTCAAAATCTGGAAGACTGTTCGCGGATCCTGAAGGGTTTCATCCTTCTCAACGTCCCACGAAGTCTGCGCATCCCATTTCTTGCGCGCCTGCCACGACTCGTTGGAGTAGCCGCCCGTTTCAGGGTCGTATCCAGAGAACAGACCTTCGAGGTCCTCGGTGTCCTGGAACTCCTCACTGATCAACGTCGAAGCGTTGGTGAATGCCTTGACGTACTCCTCGAAGTACAGGTTGTTTTCCAGCACGTAGTTGATGACAGCACCCAACAGAATAATGTCGGTACCACCACGAATCGGGATGTGCTTATGCGCCATCGCCGACGTACGCGTGAATCGAGGGTCAACGTGGATGATTCGTGCACCACGCGCCTTCGCCTCCATGACCCACTGGAACCCAACTGGGTGCGCTTCGGCCATGTTAGACCCTTGGATGACAATGCAGTCCGCATTCGCCATGTCCTGCAGTGGCTGGGTCGCTCCACCGCGTCCAAACGAGGATCCCAAACTGGGAACCGTGGAAGAGTGTCATATACGAGCTTGGTTTTCTACCTGCACCGCGCCCGCTGCAGTCCACAGCTTCTTGATCAGGTAGTTTTCCTCGTTATCCATCGCGGCGCCGCCCAGGCCTGCGATGCCCATGGTTCGACGCACAGGGCGCCCCTTGTCGTCGAAGTCCTGCCAGCCGTTTTCACGGGCTTCGAGGAACCTGTCGACGACCATTTCCATGGCGGTTTCGCGGTCAAGCTTGACCCATTCCTTGGAGCGCGGTGCTCGGTACAGAATGTCGGTCACGCGGTTTTCCGCGTTGACGAGCTGCTCGGAAGCTGCACCCTTCGGGCACAGGCGTCCGCGTGAGTGCGGAGAATCCGGGTCGCCTTCAATTTGAATGACCTTATTGTCTTTTACATATACGCGCTGGCCACAGCCAACAGCGCAGTACGGACACACGCTCTTGACAACGCGGTCCGCTTCTACAATGCGGCCTTCCATTTCTTGGCTGCGCGCAGATTCGGTGTTTTCGCCTCGGGCGAAGGCGTCACCACCGCGTATCTGGCGCACAACCGGCCAATTTAAGGGACTAAAACGAGACATACCGGCAAGGATAGCCCATTTTGCGAAGGTTCCCCATCGACATACCCCCAGGTCATTGATTAGGATACCCTTACTTTTGATGCATTTTTGCCTCGCAGGCGTAAAATAGCGCCGTAACATCAGTTTTCAACTACACCTTCAAAGGAGCTTGACTATGGACAAGAAATTGCAAGATGCAATGAACGAGCAGGTCACTGCGGAATACCAGGCGGCACTGCTGTACCGCCAGCTCGCCTACACCATGGAGGCACAGTCTTTCCCGGGCTTCGCATCCTGGTTTGCTGAGCAGGCGCAGGAAGAGTGCGACCACGCAGAGAAGTTCGCAACGCACCTCATCGACCGGGGTCACGACGTCACCTTGCACACCGTCGCACTCGACGCACCTTCGATCGATTCCCCACTGGCGGCGTTCCAGGCGGCGCTTGAGCACGAGCGCAAGGTCTCCGCGATGATTCGAAACATCGCTGGCATCGCCGATGAGGTCAAGGACTTCGATTCCCGCTCCCTCATCACGTGGTTCCTCGACGAGCAGATCAGCGAAGAGGCAACGGTTTCCGAGATTGTTGACCAGCTGACACTTGTCGGCAATGATGGTTCTGGACTGCTGCGCCTGGACTCGGGTCTTGGTCAGCGCAACGATTCTTCGAACTAACCCAATATTCGCCCAATAATTATCGACGTCCACTTCCCCACAGCCTGCTGCGGTGAAAGGGGACGTCGAATATTTTGCCTCACGACGTTTCATCCCAGGAGCCCCATGCCTTTGCCGCCTTTGACCCGAATTATCGCCTGTGCCACTACTCTTGCTCTTGCTGCGACCGGTCTTTCGATTCCTGTCGCACACGCACAAGCGAACTCGATTTTGCCTGCCTGGCCTACGATCCGGCCGCATGGCCCTGAAGATCTTCCGACGAAGCCAAAGCAAAAACCGATGAAGATGCCAGATGGCACCGTCGTCCAAATCATGGGTGATGTGCTCGGCCCGTGGGCTGCACATGTCGGCATTGGGGCCGGCGACTTGGGCGCCATGACACCGCTCAACGGTGACGAATTCGCGATGATCTTCGGCGACTCATTCCGCGGCAAAAAGTTTGGGGAAGGCGACTGGATCAGCCCCATTGGCGTGGTTGCGCGAATGAATAACGGACAGATCGAAATCCTTCGCCCGCTCAAGGGGCACCGTGACGCATACGGCCTGATCAACTACTACCGGAAAGAAGGCGACAACCTGACCCTCATCCCGTCCGATGTGATCAACATCAACGGAACGCTGTACATGCAGGGCATGTGGAACCGTGGCATCGGCAATGTGCTCGAGACACAGACATGGAAGTCCACAGACGAGGGGAAAACCTGGAAGAGCATCGGGCGCACCCCTAACTACTACCTCAATGGCCTTGGCCAGCTCATCTCTTGGGAAAAAGGGCCAGACGGCTACATCTACGCAGTGATGTCCGGCTTCCAGCGCGAGCACCCGGTGTACCTGGCTCGCTTTACCGAGGAGCAGATTGGCAGTCAAGAGAGTTGGGAGCTATATAATCCCAACACCGACGAGTGGGGCAACGAAGCTGGCGCGATCCTGCACGGTAACAAGATCAAGGCCGGCGAGATGAACCTGCGATACATCGACAACCACTGGGTGTTCGTGATGTTCAACGAGGCCACGCTCGCCGTCGAGGTCCGCATTTCGGATACGCTGCCACAAAGCTGGAACGACGTGCCTGTCGCGACAATCGCCAAGAATGGCTACTGGGACTTTCAGCAGACGCCGATGAATTTCTCCCAACCTTACGGTGGGTACATCGTACCGGGTTCCACGATCGCGAACCTCGACGTCGTCATTTCGCAGTGGAACACGAACACCAACGAACGCTACATGTCGACGCAGTTCAACGTCAAGGGCCTGGACACGTTCTTCGGTATTGACCCTGAAGCGATGCGCCCGCACGACCAAAACGATGTCGACGTCAACGTCACACCAAACCCACCGCAGACCGATGACATGGACGCCGAAGATAACCTGATGTCCTCGGAGGGCAGTTCCAAGACGAAGGCGGCGCTCATCACGGTTGGTGTGCTCGCCGGGCTGGGCTTAATCGCTGCGGTGACGTGGCCCACCATCCGCCAGTACCTGCCACCGCAGTTACAGCAGCTTGTGGGTTAGCGCAGTTCTTCCTTGACGTAATCCCCGACGTTTTCCATGAATGTTTTCGGCGGGGCAAAGAAGTTGCACCCGGTGAGTGCCGTGGAAAAGTCGAGGATTCTGTCATAGTTGCCAACTGGCTCTCCGATGAACATGCGGCGCAGCATCCGCTCGGTGATGGCGACGTCCTTCGCGTAGCTCATAAAGAATGTGCCCTGCTGGCCGGCTGCGTCACCGAAGGTGAGGTTGTTGCGGACGATCTCCAACGATTCGCCGTCTTCATCTTCGATCGAGTTCACAGCAACGTGACTGTTGGCCGGTTTCGCGTCGTCGTCGAACTCGATGTCTTCGTGCTTCGTTCGGCCGATGACACGCTCCTGCTCCTCGACGGGTAAATCGTCCCAGGCTTTCAGATCGTGGACGTACTTTTGCAGCACGATGTGGCTGCCACCCGCCCACTTTCCTTCGCGGATAATCGCCGTTGCGATGCCGTCTTGGCCGCGCGGGGACTCAGTGCCGTCGACAAACCCGAGAGGGTCGCGGAAGTCCTGGTACTGGAAAGCGTGCGTCTCGTCAAAGTCTTCGATGGCGTCACCGAGCTGTTTCGTGATGCGGCGAGCAAGCTCGAATGCGACGTCATATTCGTCGGCACGGATGTGGAAGAACAGGTCGCCTGGTGTCGACGGCGCGTGGTGCTTCTCCCCTTGCAGTTCGACGAATTCGTGGAGGCCTTCGGGCTTTTCCACGGTAAAGAGGCGGTCCCACATCGAGGCGCCAATGCCGAGGACCGCACTTAAGTGAGCTTCTGGCCAGCGGAAGCCGACACCGTTGACGAGCCCTGCAAGGCCACCGATGATGTCTACTACGTCGCGCTCGTGCCCTTGTGCGATGGTGAGCGTCAAAAAGATTGCGTCTTTTGACTGCGGGAGGATGACGTTCTGGGAGACTTCTGTCGAATGTATATCGCTCATAGGTGCCATCATATGCCCTATGCTCTTTCGCCACTGGCGACCACCCGGTAGAGTCAGTGCGATGGAGACTCCCCGCAGCACAGGGCCCTGGGCGGCGTTGTGGTCGATGATGGTCGGGTTTTTCGTGATTCTGGTGGACTCAACGATCGTTGCCGTCGCTATTCCTGCGATTTCCACCGCGTTTAACGCCACCTACAGCCAGATTATCTGGGTGAACAGTTCGTACTTGCTGGCGTACGCGGTGCCGCTGCTGATTACGGGGCGGCTCGGAGACAGGATCGGACCGCGGACCGTGTACCTGTGTGGCTTGAGCCTGTTCACGGTCGCCTCGCTGGCGTGCGGCTTGGCAACCTCAATCGAGGCACTGATTCTTGCCCGGGCTGTGCAGGGCTTTGGCGGTGCCCTAGTGACACCGCAGACGATGTCGGTGATGCTGCGCACGTTCGCACCGCAGCAGCGGGGTGGCGCCATGGGCGTCTGGGGCGCAACGGCAGGGGTAGCGACAATCGTTGGGCCGCTGCTCGGCGGCCTCCTCGTCGACGCCTGGGGCTGGGCGTGGATCTTCATCATCAACGTCCCGGTGGGCATTGTTGGCATCGCATTGGCGTGGGTCTTCGTGCCGAGGCTCGAGCAAAATGCACGGACGTTTGACTGGGTTGGCGTCGCTCTGTCGGCTTCGGGCATGTTCTGCCTGGTGTTCGGCATCCAGGAAGGACAGACATTTTCGTGGAGCTTCGCCATCGTTGCACTCATTTGCGCCGGCGCCGTGTTGCTGTCGCTCTTCGTATGGTGGCAAGCGAAAACCACCCGGGATCCATTGGTGCCGTTGGAGCTGTTTTCTGACCGAAACTTTTCCCTCGCCTGCGTAGCAATTTCTACGGTTGGGTTTGCAATCTCCACCTACGTCATTCCGTGGATGATCTACGTGCAAAACGTGCAACACTACTCGCCAACCCAAGCAGCGCTGCTCCTGCTTCCCGCGGGATTGATTTCTGGATGCTTCTCGCCTTGGGTCGGCAAGCTCACCAACACGCATCAGCCCAAGCCGTTCGCGATCGCAGGGCTCTCGCTCGTCGCGGTCGCGATTGGTGCCGCGGCCTTCATTACCGACCCGAGTGTCTCCCCAATGTGGTTACTCGTGGTCTCCGTGATCAACGGGTTTGGCAACTCCATGGTGTGGGGGCCATTGTCCATGATCGCGACACGAAACCTCGATCCCCGCCTGGCCGGGGCGGGTTCCAGCGTGTATAACACCGTGCGACAGCTCGGCGCGGTCATTGGCTCGGCGGGGATCGCGGCAATGATGTCGCAGCAGCTCACGCGCCAGCTCGGGCCAGCAGCTGCCGACTTTTCCGGCGGCGGGAGCGCCCAAGCGCTCCCCGACGTGCTTCACCAACCATTCGCGCAGGCGATGTCCACGTCTATGCTTCTGCCGTTGAGCGTCGTCATCGTTGGCGTACTTGTTTCCACCAGGTTTGTGCGCACCCAGTCTTGGAACGATTAATCTTCCAGGGAAATCATGTACACAGGTGGCTCAATCTTGAAGTAGCCGAGGTGCTCCCAGAAAGCACGCCCTGCGTCGTTGCCTTCTGCCACCATCAGGTGCACTGCTGGGGCTTTACGTTCGCGCAGCCATTGCACGCAACCGTCGGAAAGCAAGCGCCCCACGCCGCCTCCCCGAGCGCTAGGGCGCACTCCTGTCATGTGAATCCACCCGCGGTGGCCGTCGAAACCTACGATGGTCGCGCCGTCGACGACACCTTGGGGCGACTCCGCTACGAGTACTGTGCTGCCGGGGCTTTCCATCGCAAGATCGAAGTCAGTCGGCGGGTCATTCCATTCCTGGGTAATGCCAGATTCGTCCCAAACATCCACGACCGCCTGGCGGTCCTCAGGGCGGGCTTCACGCAATGTGTACATAACAGGTAAGAATAAACGCTGAAAGGTAGAGCATGAAATGCGACGTAAACCCCGCACCCCAAAGAAATCCATTACGGGAACATTCCCCGTAGACACCGGCAGAGCGACCATCATCGCCGACAAACTTCGCGACGGCGGCTACACCCTCGAACTCAACCGCGTCCCCAGCTCCTACGTTGTACTCGGTGCGCCGGAGGTGCTCACCTTCGACTACATGCAGTGGATCACGGGATTCATCCGCCCCGGCGACACCGTGCCCTCAGACTTCCGGGCAGTACATCTCGGCGGGGCCGCGTGCACCCTGCCTGCGCATTTCGCGCACCGCTACCCCGAAAGCCATCAAACGGCGGTGGAGATCGACCGCAAGCTTGCGCAGCTCGTGCGTTGGGCCTTTCACGAAAACGTCGAGCCTGTCACGATTCGCTGCGCAGAAGCACGCGCGTTCACTCATGCCTGCCAACCACGCAGCCTCGACGTCATCATTCGTGACGTCTTCAGCGGCCCCGACACTCCACGCCCACTGACCACCGTCGAGTTTTTCCGCGCGTGCACCGTGGCACTGCGCCCGGGAGGCATCTACATCGCGAACATCGGCGATAGGCAGCAGCTTCCCAACACCCGAGCCGAAATAGCCGGGCTCCTCGAGGTCTTCCCCCACACCGCGGTTGTCGCACCACCAGCGATGCTCGACGGCCACGAGTACGGCAACGTCATCGTCGCCGCGAGCAACGCCCCCTTAGTTTTCGACGCCACCACCGCCCCCACCGTGGCCGTGAAAGATGGCGCGACAATGCTCGTCGATACTTCCGATCGCCGCCTTGCCCGGCGCGACTAACGTTTGCGTCCGCATCGGACAGACTGAGCGTTTTTGGGGCTCGCAGCAGAGGACTAAGGTAACCATTTTGTCACGTCTGGGAGAAAGGGCTGATCTTTGAACCATTTTCGCGCCATGTTCACGATGGCACCCGCACGCCGGGACCATATCCCTGCCTTCCGCACAGCCGCCGGAGTAGCCATCCCACTCCTACTCCTGCTCTGGATCGGCCGCTTCGACCTTGCCATCTACGCCAACTTCGGCGCGTTTACGGGTGTTTATGGACGCCATGAAACCCGACAGGATAGGGCACGCCACCAGCTCCTTGCAGGTACCGCCATCGTGGTCGCGATCGCAATCGGCGCGACAATGTCTTGGACCCACGCAAACCAGTGGCTCATTATGATGATCTCCGCCATCGCGTCCTCCGTGTGGGCGACCATCGCACTGTGGTCAGGCACACGCCCAACCGGGTCCGTATTCGTACTCTTCGCAATCGCCGCGGTAGGTTCCCTCGCCCACCCCGCACACCCGCTGATCGCGACAACGGTAGCTGCGGCGACTGCGGGACTGTGTTTTGCACTCGGGAAGGTATCGCACCTCATTGGCGAAGGCCCCAACGTGCGAGAACCACGAGGGGAAGAAGTGGGCGTCGATAAGCAGGCGCTGAAGCGAGAGGCAACGCGATTCTTCCTCGCTCCCCTGCTCGCTGGAACGATCGGCATCATCTCAGTCGCTCTCATTGACCCGCTGTCGCACTTCTACTGGGCGATGGTCGCTGCGGTAGTACCGCTGGTCAACAACCGCTACCGAGTGCAGTACTTCCGGGCGCTGCAGCGCATGCTCGGTACCCTTTCCGGCATTCTCGTCGCCGGGTTCCTCCTGTCGCATCACATGCAGGAATGGCAGTTCGTGATATGGATCATCATCCTGCAGTTCTTGACAGAAACCTATGTCACCCGCAACTACACACTGGCAGCAAGCTTCATCACCCCGACCGCCCTATTGATGATCCAAGCCGTCGAACCTGCCCCCGTCGCGCCAATGCTCCTTGCGCGCAGTGCGGAAACCATCCTTGGCGCAGCGTCAGCGCTCGTAATTATCGCCATCGGGTACACGAAAACGAATCCGCACCTGGTGCGCCAACGCTTCAAGGTTGCCGCACCGAAAGCCTAAGCACTAAACCTCAAACCGGTACTCGGAGCCATACCGCGGCTGGTACAGCGCCGCATACTCCACATCAACAGCCCTGAAGTGTGGCGATGTCACTTCCGCGAGCGCCTGGATGTAGTCTCCTACGATTGCTTTCGGCAGGCGTAGACCCATCGTCAGATGCGGTATCCACCGAGCACCACGGCCATCGGGATTGAGTTCGCTGAGTTCCCGTGCTGCCCGCTCGAGCTCGTCCGAGCCTTGCAGCAGCCACGCCACCGTCTGCTTCGACTTCGTCCCGAACAGCACCGTGCCTACCCTGTCCAGACGCGCAGGCAATAACTGGGGCAGGAGTTCCCCTGCTCGGGCGATCACCTTTCGAGCCATCTGAGGAGCGAACGTCACTGACACGTGCGGGCGCTGCTGCTGAACGGGAAATCCGCGCTGCGCCAGCTCCTCATAAATCTTGCGAATCTCCTGCTCCTGCGTCTTCGGCAAGCGCAGCAAAATGTTCTCCGGGGACATACGACCTCACTCGTTGATGTCTTTCAGGTCCACGATAACGTCGGGGTTGCCGAACGCCTTGCGGACACGCTCGAGGGCATCGGGAAGGCTCAGCCCGTCGGCGGCAGCGCTTAAGATCACGTCTTGTAGGTCGCCTCCTCGGCCCCAATCTTTGTAGTCATCAAACCCATATCCAGTGCCGGTGAGCACTTTGTCATCGTTGAGCTTCAGCGCCATGACACCGTTTCCAACCCGCCACATCCACCCCGTCCCTAGGCAAGGCTCACTGGTTTTCGCTTTGCAACATGGCGTCGGAATCATCTCGAGACCCATGTACCGGTAGCGATCATCACTGTCATTGCTTGCCATGTTCGTCGAGCGCCTCCACCCTCAAGTGATTGTCTGCCACGTCTCAACGTACCAAACCGCCAGAAAGTTCGTTCATTTGTTCGAATCGTGCCGATCTGTGTCGGCGGGGGTTGATAGGGTGAGAGCAACTCACGAAAAGAGGGGGCATGACCAGCACAATCACCCGATGCGTCAACGATATTTCGGCAGCGCTGCGCACGTTAAGTGAGCTTTTCGCCGACCCCTCCGCCCTCACATTCAGTGATATCCGGCACGAAATGGAACGCCTCGAGGAGCAATTCAAAAAGAAGGCAACTATCGACGCCGCGTTCGCCTTCATCGCCGAGCGCGAAGAAGCTGGCCGAATTGTCGGCGCTAACTACCCCAACGCGTACCTCCAGCAGTGCCTCGACCTGTCAAAGGGCGAAGCCTACAACCGCCTTGAACGCGGCCGACTCCTCTTCGGCCAGCCGCCAGCACCTAGCATTCCCCCGGCCAGCGAGGAAAGCACCGAGGAGCTTTTCGCTCGCACCCATGAAGTGGAGCAGCAGCAGGCAACTGCCAGAAGAACGTCTTCCCAGGTTAGTGCAGAGAAGCAAAACATCATCCGGCGCGAACTCGACAAGTTGCTCAAAGCTGGCGTGGACGAACGCACCCGCATCTACTCCGCAGCCATGACCGAGGGCTTACGTCGCAACCCCGAAGACCTCCGGCAGTTCGTTCGCCGCGCAGTCAGCGACGTCAACCGGAAACACGCCCCACATACCAACCCTAATGCCGGGTATGAAAATCGTGGCATGTCCATTGGTCGTCGCAAATCGGATGGCACTGTAGACATCTACATCAACGCTACGGCTGGAGATGCCGCCCTGATCAAAGCGCACACAGACAAGGGCCTCGCGCCAAACTCCAACCTTCCAGCAGCGATGCACGACGAAGTGGACTCCCGCACCCGGCAGCAACGTCGGTTCGACCAGTTCTTCGCCATTTTCAAACAACACGAGCAATCGCACCAGAAGGCGAACGGCGGCGCTGCCTCGGTGGTCATTGCACTTACTCTCGACGACCTCGCCGACGGCGATGCTTCCATGCTTTACGGCACCAACACCGGCATCGAAGTCGACTGTTTCGATCTTGTACGCCTCGGCATGGACGGAACTACAGACTTCCTCCTCCAAGTGGACGGCGTCACCTCAGTACCACTGTGGATGGGGAGAACCACCCGGCTCGCATCGGTCGAACAGCGAATCGCAATGTTCGCCATCCAAGGAGTATGCTCCTGGCTCGGCTGCACCACCCCTATGTCAGAATGTGAGGCACATCATATCCTCGCCTGGATAAAGGGCGGACACACCGATATCGAAAACCTCACTGGTCTTTGCCGCGAGCACCACAGATACAACAACGACAACAGAGACGGCTCCTTTAACAAGGGCTACATGGATTTCGACCCGCAAACAGGCAAAGCGGGATACCGAAAGCACCCGTCCGATCCAATGAAATTCAACCAATCGGTGCCTGCGAAACACTCGGCAGTCAGCAGAATCTACGCCGCAAAAGGCAGGTGCAACTGCGTACGGACCGGAGAGCGTGACCCCGCCTTGTATCCGCCAGGCCTCTCACCTCCCGTTACGGCTCCACTATCTCAAAGCGCCTAGGGTCGGAGGCATGAAGATCTTTACCGTCGGCCATTCAAACCTCGAGTTTGACCAATTCGTGGGCATGCTCGAGGCTTCCGGCGTGCGTGCAGTCGTGGACGTGCGCAAGCTTCCCGGCTCCAGGAAGTACCCCTGGTTCAACGACGATCAACTTGCCCAACACTTACCTGGGCACGGCATCGAATACTCCCGAAACGAAGGGCTCACCGGGCGGCGCAACGTGTCCAAAACAGTCCCCTTCGAGGTGAACGGCAACTGGCGCAACCGAAGCTTTCACAACTACGCGGACCACGCCCTTGGCGACGAATTCGCACAGTCACTCCAAGCGCTCAGGGAACAAGCCAGGACATACCCAACAGTAATCATGTGCTCAGAGGCAGTCTGGTGGCGTTGCCACCGACGCATCATCGCCGACCACCTCCTGGCCCACGGCGACAACGTGCAGCACATCATGGGAATGACGCAGCATGGCCCCACCCTAAGTGCAGCGAAGCTTAACGACGGAGCTGTCGTCGGCGAGGATAAGAAAGTACGCTACCCGGAGCAAGAGACCAAGTAGCACGTTTCAACTACCCACCGCTGCCCCCGTTCCCATTTCCGCAGTACGCGCCCATTTTTAGCTAGAGGGGCGCTAACCTCTCAAAAGCCTCCCAAAATGCATTGATTGAACAGGTGGCAAACTCTTCGCTTCAATGTCAGTTCAGTGCGTTTGAAATAGTTCAGTATTGACTGTATAGTTCAGCACATGCTGACTATTGCTTCGCGCCTCGATGTCATGAACCGGCTCGGCCGGGCCATGGCGGATCCGACGCGCTCCAGAATCCTGATGACCCTACTCGACGGCCCGAGCTACCCGGCTGTGCTTTCGCGCGACCTGGACTTGACCCGCTCGAACGTCTCGAACCACCTGACCTGCTTGCGTGACTGCGGCATCGTCGTCGCCGAGCCGGAGGGTCGCAAGACACGCTACGAAATCGCCGATCCGCACCTCGCGACAGCGCTCAACGCGCTAGTGAACGCGACGTTGGCTGTCGACGAGAATGCCCCGTGCATCGACCCTGAGTGCTCGGTGCCCGGCTGCGACGAGAAAGGAACGGACGCATGAGTTCAGCGTGTGGATGCGAACACGAACCAACCACGGAAATCGAAGATCTCGATCGGCCATGGTGGAAGGACCCCGAGTTGCTACTGCCGATCTTCTCCGGCGTAGCCCTCTGCATAGGTCTGGCGCTGGGCTGGTCCGGGCTAGAGGCACCCGCGACAGTACTGTTCTGGGTCGGCCTACTGTTGGGGGCGTATACGTTCGCGCCCGGCGCTACCCGGAACCTTGTCACGAAGCGCAAGCTCGGCATTGGCTTGCTGATGACAATCAGCGCGGTCGGCGCGGTAATCCTCGGTTACGTCGGAGAGGCCGCGGCGCTAGCGTTCCTGTACTCGATCGCCGAGGCGCTGGAGGACAAGGCGATGGACCGGGCCCAGAGTGGACTGCGAGCACTGTTGAAATTGGTACCACAGACCGCGACGGTGCAGCGCGACGGTACGGCGGTCGAAGTCGCAGCGAAGGACCTCGTGGTTGGCGAGCTGATGCTCGTTCGCCCCGGGGAGCGGATCGCCACGGACGGCATCATTCGTTCCGGACGCTCCAGCCTTGACACCTCAGCGATCACCGGAGAATCCATTCCGGAGGAGGTCGCACCGGGCGACGAGGTGCCCGCGGGAGCGATCAACTCCGCCGGTGTGCTGGAGGTCGAGACGACCGCAGCTGGAACTGACAACTCGCTGACCACACTCGTGGACCTGGTCGAGCAGGCACAGGCGGAAAAGGGCGACCGCGCCCGGATCGCCGACCGGATTGCCCGACCCCTAGTGCCCGGGGTGATGATCCTGGCGGTGCTGGTCGGCGTGATTGGCTCGCTGCTGGGCGACCCCGAGACGTGGATCACCCGTGCGTTGGTGGTTCTGGTCGCAGCGTCGCCGTGCGCGTTGGCAATCTCCGTGCCGCTGACGGTCGTGGCCGCGATCGGCGCGGCCAGCCAGTTCGGCGTGGTCATCAAGTCCGGCGCGGCGTTCGAGCGGCTCGGCGGCATCCGTCACCTGGCGGTGGACAAGACCGGAACCCTTACCCGCAACCAGCCCGAGGTTACCGGGGTGGTCCCGGCGGACGGATTCGATCGGGCCCAGGTGCTTTCCTTCGCAGCGGCAGTTGAGCAGCAATCGACGCACCCCCTCGCCGCGGCGATCGCGGCAGCGGCGCCCGAAGCACCCGCCGCCTCGGACATCAGCGAGGAAGCCGGTCATGGCATCGGCGGCACCGTCGAAGGTCGACGGGTGCTGGTGGGCAGCCCCCGGTGGATCGACGCCGGGCCACTGAAGGCAGACGTTGAGCGCATGGAGTCCGAAGGTCAGACCTGCGTCCTGGTCACCGTCGATGACACCCTCGCCGGAGCGATCGGGGTCCGCGACGAGCTGCGTCCCGAGGTTCCCGAAGCTGTGCAGACCCTGCACGCTAACGACGTGAAGGTGAGCATGCTCACCGGCGACAACACTCGCACCGCCCGGGCGCTAGCTGAGATCGCCGGGATCGACGATGTGCGCGCCGAGCTACGCCCAGAGGACAAGGCAAGCATCGTCGCCGAACTCTCCTCCAAGACACCGACGGCCATGATCGGCGACGGCATCAACGATGCTCCGGCACTGGCGGGCGCAACGGTGGGTATAGCGATGGGAGCGACCGGCTCTGACGCCGCGATCGAGTCCGCTGACGTCGCCTTCACCGGCCACGACCTCCGGCTGATCCCTCAGGCACTGCAACACGCCCGCCGAGGCAGCAGGATCATCAACCAGAACATCGTGCTGTCTCTGGCTATCATCATCGTGTTGATGCCGCTGGCGATCAGCGGCGTGCTGGGCTTGGCCGCCGTCGTATTGGTTCACGAGGTCGCCGAAGTCATCGTGATCTTGAACGGCCTGCGGGCTGCACAAGCGAAGCGCTGAGCCACACTTTCGTCCAGCGCGCTGGCTCCCCAACGCGGATCTTAGAAGGATCGTTCTGCTCAGGGACCAAGCGTCATCTCAAAACTTTTGATGCCGAGCTTTATCGACACGGCCCGCAACAACCTGGGCAGTGTGTTTGGCAAAAGGCCCCACACCCATCAGCGTTGCCGAGCCGTCGCCGGTCCAGTTGCCATAACCGACTAGATGCAGATTCTTCACCGCGGCTTCGCGGCCGCGCATGAGGTGGCGGAATGGACCGAGGGTTGGGCGAAAACCAGTGCACCAGATCAGGTGGTCGTGGTCCAGCTCGTTCAAGCTATCGAAGATGGGGGTAGCGGTGAGCTGACCGGAGTTGCGGAGCTCACGTAGATGAGGCAATGCGACAATGTCCCCGAGGTTCGGGTCGGCATCGCCACCGAGAATCCGGCGGCGGCTGCGGAGAAAGAGATCGCGACCATCGACATCATCAGGCATCCAGCGCGGTTGCTCACGTGTGAACCATGTGACCTCCGACGTCCCGATGAGGTCCGCGGCGATCTGAGCACCCGAGTTCGCCCCACCGACCACCGCAACTTTCGCATCGCGGAATGGTTCGGGACCAGGGTAGGTCGACGAATGCCACTGGCGTCCGTGAAAAGTGCCGGGATAGTAGGGCACGAAGGGCGCGGACCACGTGCCTGTGGCAGCGACAACGTGTTCCGCCGTGAATTGACCGGCGGTCGAATCTAGGGTGAACGTCCCTCCCTCGTGGGACGCGCTTCGAACGTGCACTGGGCGCCTCACCGGGAGGTCGTACCGTTTTTCGTAGCTTTCCAGATAGTCGATGACATGACTTGCAGGCGGGTACCCCGGGTAGTGCGGCATGGGCCAGCCGGGCAGATTGGAGAATTCCGCGGCGGAGAAAAGCGTCAATGACGGCCACGTATGCAACCACGCTCCACCAGGTTCCTCCTGGTTGTCTAGGACCAAGAAGTCCACTTCGTAGCGTCGCAGGTAGTACGACGTGGCTAGGCCGGACTGGCCACCACCGACGACGATCGCCGTATGATGCTCAGCCAATCGATCATCCCTCCAGAATCTCCCGGAAGCGCCACTCAGTGTCGTTTCTCATCGGGCTCATGCCCGCCCAGGTGTGTCTCCGCGAGTTCACCAACGCGGGAGCTTGTCAATGGTAATCAACGATCTCCACCTTAATACCCCGCGTTACACGTTGAACTTGAGCTCGACGACGTGTCGTTTGTAAATAACCATTCCGCGAAAGACAGTAGGTATATCCAGAGAAGTACCGCAGGATGCGGCCATGACGCTACCGCTCCGGGAACCTCTAGCAACTCAGGTAGCAACAGGGCACGGTGTGGTGTCTGCTGCGCGGTTTCGTAAAAATACGCAAAAAAGACGTGGTGCTCGCTGGTCATCGCATAGGCGCGACAACACTAGACCTAACCAAACCGTGACCTTTGCTCCAGCAAGAGTTGGAAGGATCACTGCTCCGTTTCTAACCCCACTGCGGGTTGCCCACGTCCACGCCTTCGGCCGCCGCGTGGGCGGTGACCAGCTCGAGCAGGTAGTCCTGCGCGCCGCCGTAGGCTTCGTGGAAGCATGCGTCGTCAACGTACATGCGCGCGAGGATGAGCTGACGAGCCGGGGACGCCTCGTACCACTGGGCGATGCTTGCGCGGTGGCGCTCCACCAGTGCTGCGGCTTCCTCAGAGCCGGGATCCACGCCGGAATCGCGTGCGGCGATCAGATCCGCGGCGAGCGCTTCCTGTTCTTCCTGCAAGCGTTTGAAGTCACCTTCGCCCATTTGAGCGAGCTTTTTCTGGGACTGCGCCCACTCCGGGGTATCACCCCAGCGCTGCTCAGCCTCCTCCTGGTAGGCGGGCATATCTTCGCCGAGGTACTTCTTCATTGCGTCCATGTCGATCGATCCTTTCGTTGCGTTGTCAATGAGGTGCTGGACCGATGTGAGTTGGGCGTCGAGCGTGCGCCGTCGAGAAGCGAGTGCTTCTTGGTGGTGTTTGAGGGCGCGGGTGCGGGCGGCTCCAGAGGCGTCGAGAAGCTGCGCGATCTGCGCAAGCGGCACGTCGACTCCACGGTAGAGGGCGATGGCCACGCCGCGCTCTAGGTCCGCCTCGCTGTAAACGCGGTGATCGGCCCACGTGCGCGCGGGTGTGATGAGGCCGAGCGCCTCTCAGTGACACAGCGCCTCGGTGGAAACGTCGAGGGCCTCCGCGGCTTCGCCGATCGTGTATTTGATACCATCTACCATGGTTACGATTGAACAGCTTACCGCAGGGGCAAGTGCAAGTTGGGAGCATTAATGGACGAAATCCGCGTGGGCGACGCCGAGCGTTCGGAAGCGCTGGACCGGCTGGGCACACTGTTCGCAGACGGTTACCTGGACGTGGGAGAGTTCGAAGAACGCACAGGTCAGGCTGCAGTTGCGCGCACGCGCGGGGAGCTTTCCATGCTTTTCGACGACCTCCCGACCGAACCGGCCTCACTGGAGAAGCGGACGCCGTCCGAGCTAGAGCTAGATGAGAAACTCTCGGCGAAGCGGAAGCTGGACACCGCGATCTACACCACCCTCATCGGCGGTTTGGCGGTATTTTTTGTGCTGCGGCTTGGGTTCGACCTGGACTACGCCTGGGTGGTGTGGCCGGTGATGGGCATGCTCGCGGTCGGTTGGTACACCGTCTTCGACATCTCCGACGAGGAGGACGAGATTCTCGAGGACTTGTTAGAGAAGGAACGTTCCGATCGTGCCGAGCGGTTGAAACTCGCCGCCGAGCGACGCAAGGAGCTTGGGAAGTAGCCGAGAATTCCTGCGCGCTCCGATTAGAATGGGAGCATACGTTTTCGTCGCGCGGTCGCGCTTGTTGTAGCTAGTTCTGTCGGGGTGGTTACGGGTTGCGCCGGAGGTGGCGTGCCGAGACCGTGGTGGTCACTTCCACGCAGTGGGTGGACCCGGATTCGGGCGCGGTTGTGGAGTCTACGGAGGTTGCAGAGCCTGGCGGGGAGGCTGAGACGTCGGCGGGTACTGCGGAGTGACGAACCCGATTCGTGCTCGCCATATCACCGCGTACGCGAACGAAATTCATGACATTATTAGTGCGTTTGCGCAGCATTTGTGGATGAGCGTGGAGGACGCAGAGCGTCTCCAGGTCCAAGGATGGCGTCAATCTGTGGTGTCGCTAGCGGGCGACACCATCGATGCCGCGAACCGCGCCCGCCAATCGGCGGTGGGTCAAGCGCAAAAGCCACCGAGAAAATTCGCGACATGAACGACGACCCGCTGCTTGCAAAGGCCGCAGAAATCGAAGCGCGACGGGAGCGGGAGGAGCAAAAAGCGCTCGAGTCGACCGGCGACGAAGATCAATCTGCGACCGAAACCCGCACAACGCGACGCGGTTTACGTTTCCGTCGAGACGAGAAGAAAGCATAGAGGTTTTCTCCACGAGATAGGTAGCAGTTATGTTCCTGAGAATCCGTTTGAGCAGCGAGGAAGCATCATTCGTAACGAAGCTTGCGCGCGCTGAGGGCGTAACTGTTTCCGAGTTTTGCCCGAGCCGTCATCGCGGAAAGAATCGAAGATCTTCAGGATCTGCAGGAACTTCGCTCAGCCGTCGAGATCGACTCCGGTAGGAAGTTCACGATGGATGAGATTTACCGGGAGATCGGTCGCTGAGACTTACGTTGGAACTGGGCTGCGGTCTGGGTTGGTTGACGCAGGACGCAAGAAGGTAGTGTGGGCGGCATGCAGAACCTGACCCTCGCGCCTGGCCCGGGGATCCCCGGTGGCCTCGTCGTCGCCGCGGCGGACCTGTCGGAGCGGTTCGCGAAGGCATCGGGCCCGGGCGGCCAAGGCGTCAACACCACCGACAGTAAGGTGCAGCTGTCCATCGACATCGCGGAATGCGCATCGCTTTCCGACGCCCAGCGTCGCCGCGCCCTCCACAACCTCGAACACCGCCTGGACGGCACGGTACTCACCGTGAGCGCATCGACGCAGCGGTCGCAGGTCCGCAACCGTGCCGAGGCGCGGGAACGCATGGCCATCTTGTTGCGCGAGGCTCTCGCCCCACCGCCTCCCCCGCGGCGGAAAACGAAGCCGACGCGCGGCTCGGTGCGGCGCCGTCTCGAAGCGAAAAAGCGGCGCTCGGAACTCAAGTCCACGCGTCGGCGGCCCCAAATTCCCTAGTTCGAACCATCCGCGTGCATATCCTCACGCTGACGGACCTGGTTCGGGTAACTGCTACGCCGAGACAGCGTGAACCGGCAGAATCCTCTCGATCTCGGCGAGGATTTTGTCTTCTGCCACATCCAGGTCGTACTGGGTCTGTAACCCGAGCCAGAACTGGGGGCTCATTCCGAAGAACTTAGCCAAGCGAAGAGCAGTGTCCGCGGTTACAGCGCGCTTACCGTGAACAATTTCGTTGATCCGGCGGGGCGGAACGCCGATGGAGACTGCGAGCTTGTGCTGGGTGATCCCCATTTCCTTGAGAAAGTCCTCCATGAGGATCTCACCGGGGTGAATCGGAGGGAGCTTGTCAGTGGTAGTCAACGATCTCAACCTCCTCTGGCCCCGCGGCGGACCACCGAAAACAGATCCGCCACTGGTCGTCGATTCGAATGCTGAACTGACCCCGCCGATCACCTTTCAACGCCTCAAGCCGGTTCCCCGGGGGAATCCGTAACTCATCAAGAGTCTGCGCGTACCCAAGCTGGCGAAGCTTGCGCAGCGCTACTGAGTGAATGCGGGAATCGATCGAGCGAACTCGCTCTCGATTCCACAGACGTTCAGTGTCCTTGTCAGCGAACGACTGGATCATGCTTCACCCTATCCCCCATAACGCGAAGCGTCAATAACGCTACACGTTAAATTTGAACTCGACGGATTGTCGAAAGAATATAACCTCCCCCTAGCCGCCAAGCCCTTTTACCGTATTACGATTACGTGCATGAAAACTATCAACGGGAAGCTAGTCAGCGAAGAGCAAATCGATGCGTGGGTAACCGAAGCCGAGAAAGGCTACGACGTAGAGACACTTCGTCGACGTGGAAGGAAACCTCGAAACGAAGATGCTGCGAAGGTTATCTCCATTCGGCTTTCCCCGGCGAGATATCGGACCTCGACAAGTTTGCGGCTGAAAACGGATGGTCACGCTCTCAGGCAATCCGCGAAGCGCTAAAGAATGCTATTTAGAAATGGACGTACGCCGAAGCGCCACGAAACACGGCTTCTAGCCAGACGACTCCGTTACTGCCGCGACTTCAGGCTGCGTTTTTAAGACCCCACTCGATGAGGAACACCCTCAAAGGGAACTGCGCCTCGGGTTCGACGGCTCAATGAGACTACTCGAGATCGTCGTACTCATCTGGGATGACGGCACCGAAACGATCATTCACTCCATGAAGGCACGCAAACAGTACCGCGCCCTGCTCGACTAGGCACGAATATCTTTGAAGAAACCCGGTGTGCTTACGGGATACAGCAATCATGCGCTCGCCAAGGCATTGCAAGTGTCTCAAAACTCGGCGAGTTTTGGTTCGCCGCAACCGGTTGCGAAATCGCCGCGGATTACGGCGATTTTGTGATGGTTGATTCCATCCCGGCGCCGGGATTGGTGTGGACTGTCATGCAGGACCCGGAAGGCAACGAGTTCTGCGTGAGTATCCCCGGGGCCTAGCTACACATTGAACTTGAACTCGACCACGTTACGAATCGGATCAACCTCTCCCGCCAGGAGACATTGGCTCCAATGAAACCCGCGGCCCTTTCGAGCGCTATCGGTTATAACCGCTCTGAATCCGTTATGGCCTCACTGATGCCGTACGCGCCAAGCTCTAAGAGAGAGTCCAAAACGTCGAGCAACTCCGCTCGGTGGGTACGATCCCGGCACTGCGCTAGCCCACGCACCACCAGTTCACTGATGTAATGCGCATCTCCAGCTGCGCCGGTGCGAATGTCCGCGGCATCGTGCCCGAAGACATCGACGAACCGTTTTGCAGCTCTCAAGACCAGTTCATCGACCTTATCCGGCGCGTACTGTAGCGTGACCAGCAACTGGGGCGTGGCGTGTTCGTAAGCCGGCGAGTCGATCAAAGCCGCGAGTAGTTTAACGAATGGCTGGAGCGGTTGCTCGCGGAGGTGAAGCGCCACAGTAGCCGCTTCCTTACGCACCCCATCCGCCTCGTCGTTCATAAGCCGGGTTAGGGTCGCCGTGGCCAGTTGGACATTCGAAGTGCGATCGACACACTGAACACAGGTTTCAGCGATGCCCTTTCGGGCGTGAAAGTCTCCCGACAGCGCTTGTTTCATAAGATCGGGGCGGTCCCATTCCATCGCCGCGAACGCCGCGACGGCGCCACCAGCCTCACGAGCTTCGGCATCATCCGATGCCAACATGCGCTGAATTACCGGATCTATAACCTCGGGATTCACGTTGCCGATGTAGACCATCAAATGCTGAACAGATCCGGCGGCGAGGAGACGATCGTCAGTATTGATCAGGGTTGAGAACGCCCTCATGACCTCTGGGCGAGCATGCCGTAGCGCGGCGGCGAGGGTGTAGGCAACGCACGAACGGACACTGAGTACCGGATCGCCGGCCATCGCGTTGAGATATGGCGCGACCAGTGCAGTTCTCTTGCCGTCACTGTCGGTAACCAAAAGATCGCCGAGAGCTTCGGCCAAACTCCCTCGTGCCGTGTTGATGCCGTTCAATTGCATATCCACGGCACTTGGTGCGTCCGTTCCATCCCGAACGATCACAGGAGAACAATCGGCCGGATCCAGCGCGTGCACAGCGCTGTCTCTAATCAGTTCGACCAGTTCAAGCGGCACTTCGCGGTAGTATTTTTGTAGCGCCATCCCGAGCCACCGATCATTTTCTGCCTGTCCCAGCGAAGCAATGTGACGGACAGCGTCGAAGATCAGCGGCGCGGTGCTATCGCTCGCATCGGCCTCGCCAAAGCCCCTAAGCATCGCACCGGAGTAAGCCGCATTGAACTCTGGGGACAGCCGCAGCGCCAGCCTAGCGAAGCGCTCGGGGTTTGCGGCTACTTGATTGCCCAGCACGCTGGACAATTCATGGGCTCCGCCGGTGAAGGTCGCCCAATTCGTCTTGTCAGTGTCATACTTTGACATAGCCCTCAGCCACTGTGAATCGCTCATTTTCTTTGCGGCACCAAGTCCGATCGGCGAACCGATGGAACCACCGGTAATTCCCTGTGGCTCTGCGGGGGCGTCCTCCCCAAACTTCCGTCGATATTCCCCGAGGAGTCGTTGACCGACCGTAGTAAGCCGCGCTTCTTCCAGGGCGGATAGAAACGTGAAAGCCGAGCGTCCCGAGCCGCAGTTACTCCCCCACTCGCAGGGCAAATCTCGAAACAACTTCTCGAGCCGCTGGTGAATTTCGTCGGACACGTGTGGTGCAATCGCCAGGACAAGCTCCCGTGCAACCCATAGGGAATCGGAGATATAGCCGCAACGGAGACGACGTCCGCCTTCGAGCAAGAGACTCGCCGCCCACCCGGCAAAATGCTCTGCGCCCGCTGACAATGCTCGGTAGAGCAAGAATTGCGATCCGTCGTAGGGATCGGAAGCCAGTTCCTCGAGAAGGAACCGGATCTCCTCAGGGGCGCTCTTTGCCACACTCTCCAGCGCTCGGACCGACGCCGCCAGCAGGATGCCATCAAGCCGGTAGCTGCCGAGGTCATCGTCCTTGATGCGAAAGCTGAAGTGCAGATCGCGAATCAGGCCGTCGACGCCAGGCTCGATCGCGGTCCTCGCCATGACTCGTCGGAGATACGGCACCGTGACCAGCACGAATGCCAACGGTTCAGCATGTGCGGTATACCTAACGAGTTCGGCGGCGCTGTACTCTCGCATGCCGAGCACAGTCACCTTGCCTTCCTCGTTAAGCGTCAGGGCATCCCCGTGATCGATCAGCCGAGCCTGCAACAACTCGATCGCCCAAAGTGGTTCGTGCTTAGGCAGGTTGTGCATCGTTAGCCAAAGTTCATGCTGTGCCCCATCGTAGGCGCCTTCGCGAACTCCTTCGAGCACCAAATCGAACAAATCTCGGTTCTGAAAGACATCCGAAAAACGGCTGACCCAACGCAACCAGCGGTGATATTCCGGCTGGGCCTTGCGGTCCCCTAACAGCTTTGCGATCGATACCGGGTGCTCTTTGACCGCACTAGCCATCATATTCAACGCGTGATTCCGCATACCCTCGTTCGGGCCATCGAGCCAAGCAGCAATCTGACCATCCTCAAGGAATCGCCTGAACCACTGTGGTCTACTCAACTGCTGCCAGAGCCGGTCTTCAAAGCTCGGATGTCCCGCGGCGATCCGGACCATCACTTCGGCATCGGCAGTCGTCGGCGCAAGAAGATTAGCTACGACGGCAAGGACTGTCTCCTTTATGTGAAATCGGATGGCGTTAGCGGTAAGTACTGATTCGACCTCGGTATGGAAACGATCCGGCGCTCGCTCGTAGAGATGTTGCAGGATCTGGCGAACCTGGGCACGTCGAAAAAGTGCCTGCTCGTCACGGAGAAGGAAGTCAACGAGTGACTCCCCGCGTGACACCCACAGACGTGCGAAGGCGTAGTCGAAAAACGTTTCATGGAAGAACGCGATGCGACCGCCGTCTTGCGCAAGCAAGTGTTCTGAAACGAGGACGTTGGCGTCTTCAATAAGGTCCTCATCGTCCAGAATCTCGATTGGGACAGACAGCGCTTGCAGATCGCTTGCAGCGTTGGCGATCCGACTGACCACGTCGTTGAATCTGACATTCACTCGCCGCGAACGCACTGCTTGTCGCTTGCGCTCCCAAAACGCTTCAAAGAGCGATCCGCGCGAATGGAAGGCCAGCGCGTCAGCCTGAGTCGAAATCGTTTGCAGGAGTACAAGGTGCAGCGGCGTCTGCAAAAGGGCTAGTTGTGATGGATTTAACCGCGCTAGGTCGAGTCCCATTCTTGTCACTGCCGCTTCGACTTCCTCCTTCGACAATCGGTCGACTTCCACCGTTGTTACCTCGGTACGAGACGCAAATGCGCGGATACGGTGATCATTATCGATGTCGAACTGGCGACATGCCATAACAACACGGATTCCGCACACTGACAGTGCTTCGTCGATGAGATCCATAACGACATCGAAACTCTCCGGCATACGTCCGGAGGCAAGACTCACCGCGTCGAGTTGGTCGATAATCAGGAAGGCGTCGCGATCGTCAGCCGCCCTCGCCAAAGCGACTGCGGGAGAGACTTCGAACCCGAACTGATGCCCCAACTCGACAGTCGACGCGAACGGACCACATCGGTCCAATCGTAGCGCCAGCACCTCGGCACCAGCCGATTCAAGAGCGGCAGCAGTTTGTTCGAGAACGGAACTCTTCCCACCTCCCGCCGTACCTGCGACGAGCCCGATCCGATATTTATCAAGCGCCTCCACTAGGTGGGCGGCCTCTGCACGCTTAATCGGTGGTTGCAAGAGTTCACGTTCAACGGACTGACGCCAGCTTTTCGTGATCTTAAACACCTGCTGGTGCGACGTCAGATGCGACCCAGGTTCCAGTGGCTTGATGCCCCTTTGAGCGAGAAGAGCAAAAAGTTCAGTTCGAGTCAACCGCTTACCGAGGTTGTCGAGAAGGATATCCCCTATAGCAAGAGATATGAGGTCGCCGCTAGCTCCCCTCAGACTGCACACAGCAAGCATACTGTTCGTGCGGACGATGTCGAGTTCATCTTGAACTAAGAACCGCATTCCGCGAAGTGTGTTCCAGGCCACTTGGGGATTGCCCAGGATTTCGGCCGCCGCCAATTGGTTAAAGACCGGTGTTAGCTCTTTAGAAAGCCAGCAGTCGGTGAAACTCGTTAGATCATCTGACTTGCGAGCACGATCGGACAATTCTTGTAAGGGCCGGCACGGCACCAGGGAGACAAAATGGTAACTTCGGCCCGCCGCCACATGCTCCGCAGCCGCCTCGAAGATCTTTTGATCGGCGAGAGCCTTGACTGTCCAACTGTTACTAGTGCCGTTCTGTCGTTTTAACTGGTGCACTTCGGTAACGAGACCGTCGTCGTAAGTGAACTCGGAACCTCGATTTAGCTCGGCGTCGATGTCTTCCGCAGTCAACGCCCGTCTATCGTCGACGATGCAATATAAGGCATGGCGGATAGCCCATGCAAGCTCGTACCTATTTCCAAGCTTGTCTGTTTCTCCGCCAGGTCTAGGCGACATCAGACCTCCGAGATCACTTTCAACGTGGGATGCCGTATAGCGACACTCATAGCAGACTAGTGCAGGCTCGGCCGAGTGTGGGCACCGAGTGTGAGGCACTTGCGTCTATTTAAGTACACTCAAACGACTACGGGCCAAAATGCGATTACAACTAAAAGTAACCCTGTCCAGGAACTACACGTTGAACTTGAATTCAACGGCGTGTCGGCGCAAAGAAACCTTCCCGCTAAAGACAGCAAGTAAATCCAGAGAAGTACCGCAGGATGCGGTCATGGCGCTATCGCTCCCGGAACATCTAGCAACTCGGGAAGCAGTAGGGCACGGGAAGATGCGCGTCAAATGTACACCGCCCGCCAGGTCGAGTTGGGCACCAAGGTGCGCAAGCTGCTGGCGGACAAAGGCTACGTCTCCGTCGCCGCCCCCGGCTTCGAGGCCACCTCCATCGTGGTCATGTACGCCACCGCCCCGGAGCAGGCCAACGGATCCGCGTTCAAGCAGGCCGGCGTCCAGATCGCCAGCGGTGTTCCGCTGCAGGTCGGCGAGCCGGAGGGCTTTTCCGCCTTCCGCATCTGTCTGTTCGGCTTGGACAAGTGGGGCGATGTCGACGGCACCGTCGCGCGGTTCGCCGAGACGCTGGACAAGGTTGTCTCTGCCTAGCCGAAGGTCAACGAATACAGTTTCACGCCTGCCGTGGGCCGGATGTGCAGCACTCCCTCGGTGGGCGTGTCGCTTTTCGCAAGGTCGAGGGTTCCATCTGTGACCGGGAACGACTTTGTCGCACCGTCCGGATACTCGACCTCGATCTCGCCTTCACCCGAAACCACGAGCTGGACCCACTTGGCGAAGACGTTGATGTCCAGGTGTCCTCCACTGGTGGTCTGCACTGATTCCTCCTCGAGAATCCACGTCCCGTTCAAAGTGAACATGCCGCGCTCCGGAGCGGCCGGTTCACCGATGTCGTGCTCGCCGTCGGTGTAACCGGGCTGCTTGGTGTACTCGGCGCGCGCAGTGCCGAGATAAGTTTCCGGGTTGCGGCCCTTCGTACCGCCTGCTGCTTCGCCGCTTTCGACCGGTTCGGGGAGGTCGACGTCGGGGTTGGCGTCGATGAGCAATTCACGCACGAGCTTTTCTGTTTCGGCGTAGCTTCCCTCCCCTTCCACGATCTGCCGGACGTTGCCGTGCTTGTCCACCAGGTAGCGGGCTGGCCAGTAGCGGTTGTTGAAATTCCTCCATGTAGCGAAGTCATTGTCCTGCGCCACCGGGTAGTGGATACCTTCCTTTTCTACGGCGTTGCGGACATTGCCCAGGTCGTGCTCGAAAGCGTACTCAGGGGAATGGACGCCGACGACGGTGAGGCCGGAATCGCGATAAGTGTCGTAAAGCTTGGTGATGTGCTCCCCCGCACGCTGACAGTTGATGCAGGCGTACGCCCAGAAATCAACGAGCATGACACCACCGTCCTGCGGGCTCGGCGGCTGGTCGGTGTTGATCCAGTTCGTCAGCCCCGCGAATTCCGGTGCCGGGCCACAATCCTGCAGCTGCGCGGGGTCGGCACGGCGGCACGACTGCAGTGAACCGCTCCCAGTTGGGCCGACCTTGCTGAGAGCGTCATTGGCCAAGTCCGAATTCTCAAAACGGTTCGACAGCGACGACGTCCAATTCGGCAGGGCACGCTGGATCGCCGCCGGCGCGTCGAGAGCCAACGCCACAGTGAAGACCAGGATGAGCACGCCGATGGCCTTACGGTGGCGCTGCACCGCGTCTACCTTGTCACCGATCTTGTTGCCCGCCAGGGCGAACACGAACAGCGGCAGCGCGGACCCAATCGCGAACGCGACAGTGAGCACCACCGTGTTCCAGCCGATCTGCCCAGTCGAGCCCGCCACCGTCACCGCTGCAAGCACCGGGCCCGCGCACGGAACGTACACCGCGCCAAGGGCCAGACCGATGAGAAAACCTCCCTTGCCGCGCGTTTTCTCCTGCAATGCCGTGGGGCGCGGAAGCGCGTCAAAGGGCTTCTGCAACACCTCCCCCACTGGCGGGAAAATCATTCCCAGCCCCACCCATGCCAGCAACACCACTCCCGCCCAGCGCAATACCGACTGTGGCAAATGCAGCGCACTAAGCAGAATCGTACCCAGCAGCGCGATCGCGGCGAAGCTCACGACCAAACCTGTCACCACGTGCGACGGTTTACGCCCGACGCTGACCCCCAGCACCACCGGCAACACTGGCAAAATGCACGGCGACAATGCCGTGATCACACCTCCGATGAATCCGACAAGAATCACGCTGATCATGAGTTTCCTCTACTTTCCGGTTGCCTTTCCTACACCCAGCACTACGGAGTGAGCACCCGCACCGGATTGGTCCAATCCGCATCAGCCCCCGGCTCCGTAGTACTCAGTGACGGGCCAGAAACACTGCGCCTGCGAACCGAAAAAGTGAAGGAGACGCTATGTCTATCAACCGCGCAATCGCCAGCGCCAGCGCCATCGTCATCGCCGCCGTCGGCCTCGTCGCATGCAACGACTCCGAGGAGAATATGGAGGACAAGATGGACGGCTCCATGACCCCGTCCTCCGATGCCATGATGAGCGAAGATTCCATGGCACCGTCTTCCGAGGCGATGATGAGCGAAGACAAAATGATGGAAGAATCCAAGTAGCACATGACCCAGGTGTTAGATTTAGAATCCGTGGATCCGGACCGTCTCTTAGAAAGCGTGCGCGCGGGCGATAAAGTCGCCTTCGCCGAGCTTTACGACGTTCTGGCCCCACAGATTCTAGGTCTCACCACCCACATCTTGCGTGACCGGGCCCAAGCGGAAGAGGTCACCCAAGAAGTCTTCGTGGAGGTATGGCTAAGCGCCCACACCTTCGACCCACACCGCGGCAGCGCCAAGTCATGGGTACTGCGGCTCGCCAAATCGCGCGCCATCGATCGGCTGCGGAGCTGGCGCAGCTCCCAAGCCCGCGACACCGACGATTTCAACAGTCAACTGACCACGTGGGTCGCTGCCGCTGAGGACGAAGCTCAACAGCGACTAGAGTCTGAGGAGCTACAAGAACTCATTGATTCAATCGGAGAGCCTCATCGAAGTGCGCTCATGCTCGCGTGTTTTGGGGAACTCACCCACCAAGAAATCGCCGATGCCACTGGCGTCGCTCTCGGAACAGCCAAAACCCGGGTACGCGACGGGTTGCAAAAGCTTCGCAAGGCCGTGTCGTTGAAAGGAGGCCTGTGATGGATAAAGATATCGAGGACCTCTTCAATTCCGCAGCCACGCCGGTCACTCCGCCACCGGAGCTCAAACGCTCAATCATGGAGCGTATCGACGCTACCGACCAGGTCACAGACTTCGACACCGCGCGGAAGAACCGGTCCTGGCGACGTCTCACAACCGCCGCAGCAGCCGCCGTTGTGCTCATCGCCGGTGGCGGGTTCGCGGTCACCCAATTCACTGTCGACGAGTCACGCGAATCCGTGGCAGCCCAAGGCGTCGACGAAATGCACGCAATTATGGAGGCCGACGACGCGCGTCAAGGTCAGGCCGACGCGATGGGCGCGAGCCTCGACATCGCGATCAGCTCTGACATGGGCAAGGGCGGCGCCATGGTCAACGGCCAGCCAGCTCTCAACGACGGCATGGGTGCACAAGTGTGGGCAGTCATGGCTGACGGCGCCGTGGAATCGGCTGGAGTCATCGGCCAAGAACCCCACGACGACGTGTGGATGCCGCTGCCCGGTGGAACTGCTTCAGTCCTGGTAACCGAGGAAGTCGCCGTCGGCGCGGCGCAACCCACCGGCACGGTGCTGGCCAACGTGACGCTCTAGTGCCGGCTGCCTCCCTTGGCGCGCTTCAGGCCATTCGCGTTCTAAAAACCACAAAGCCCCGACCCAAAGTGGATGAGACGCGGTGGCAGGCCTAGCGTTAGTCCTATGACGTTGCCAAAGTTCGGTCCCGCTTGGGCCGGCGCTTTAATGGGAACCTCGATTGCGTCGAGTTTGACTGGGTTACATGGATTTCATGTAGCCGAGCTCGTGTTTGCGCTCATCGCGGCGGGCCTCCTCGTTGTGTTCACGGTCGGCGTGCGCAATGAGCCACCGCGGCACCAGAACATGGCGGCGTGGGGCATGTACGCGATGGGGCTGCTCGCGTGCGGCTCGGCGTGGACGGCACTCACGGGCAACGATGCGTTCCAGCTGGTCAGCTGGTGGATCGGCGCGCCACTGGCCATCATCGTGTGCTTGTGGCAACTCTGGGGTTTGTGGAAGCAGTCCGCGCACTACACCGAGCCAGCGTTCCCGTGGGGCTTGGCGCTCGTGTCCCCGATGGTCGCCGCGACATCCGCCGAGCAGCTCGCTACCCATCACGGCGAGTTTTATCACTACGCGGGTGAGCTGTGCTTCTTCCTCACGTTCTTCACCGCGATCCCACTCTTCCTCTACTGCTACTGGACCGGCACGCGCCCGCGTGGCGCCGCCGCGGGTACAGCGTGGATACCCCTCGGTGTTGTCGGCCAGTCGACGGCAGCATCGACATTGCTTTTCGACGCTCACCTTTACGGCCTCATCATGTTCACCCTCGGCGTACCGTGCGTCCTCTACGCCATGTACTGCTTCTACGAGGCTGTCCTCCATTGGGGTGTCTGCGCGGTGCGCTTTGGCTCCTGGGAACTAAGCCAATCTGGCGCTAGATGAACTAGTTAGCCGCGCTTCTCCGATGCCGTCGTCGTGGTGGTCCACGACGAGCTGGATCTGGATCCCGGGGAACTCCCCGTCCGGCACGCCCAAGACTCGGCGTAGCGGCCGCCCTTCGCCAGCAATTCATCGTGCGTGCCCCGTTCTGCGACCGTCCCTTCCTCCGAAAGCACGACGATGAGGTCGGCATCGCGGATGGTGTGCAGGCGATGGGCGACGACGATCACAGTGTGATCGCCGCGCAACGCCTCAATCGTGCCGACGATCGCCCGCTCAGTGGCCGCATCCAGCGAGGACGTCGGCTCGTCGAGAAGCACCACCGGGGAATCCTTCAGAAGCGCCCGGGCGATGGCGAGGCGCTGCCGCTCACCTCCCGACAGCAGCGTCCCCTCCTCCCCCACCGGGGTATCCCACCCGGAAGGCAGCAGCTCCACGATGCGGTCCACCCCGGAACGCCGGGCGGCCTCGCGCAAGCGGTCCCCGTCACCGGGCCTGGAACCGAATCCGGGGTCGGCGAAGACCACGTTGTCCCGCACGGACGCGTCGAAAAGAAACGTCTCCTGGAACACCGGGGTCACCAGCGAGTTCACGCCGTCGGTGCCGATCCGAGGCAAGGGCACCCCGCCGATGAGGATCTCCCCCGAGTCCGGATCATGAAACCGCGACAGCAGCCGCATGACCGTCGTCTTGCCCGCCCCCGAAGGTCCCACTATGGCAACCAGCGCTCCCTGAGGTGCACGGAAGCTGACGTCGTCGAGGACCTTCTTCTCCCCGTACCCGAAGCTCACGCCGCGGAACTCCACGTCATGCCCGTCGGGCAGCTCCGGTGCGGCAGGTTCGGGAAGGGCGGGGATTGCCCGCAGGTCACGCAACGCAGCTAACGTGTTGCGGCCCGCACCGAAACCGCCGGACAACGCTCCCGCCGTGGTGATCGGTCCGGTGAACTGGACGAGCACGATGAGTATCGACGCCAAATGCGTCGGCGCCATCCCACCCGTCGCGGCGACTGCCACGGCGACGATCACCGCCGCCGTGAACACCGCATGGACGACCGAACCCAACCGTCCGATGGCCGCCCCCTGCGTCGATGTCGCCTTCGCGAACGCATCGTGTTGGGCCTGGATAGCCTCATCCACCATCGCGTCCGCCGCCGAACCGTCGCCCGCGGCGCGAATCGCCTGCTGGCCGCGGGTGAACTCGATCAGCCTGCTGGAGACGGCAGCGACGGCCTCAGCATGCGCTTCGTCCGACTCCCCGCCGACCCGGCCAATGGCCCGGTAGGCGAAGAAGAGCACCGGCGCTGACGCGACAAGAACCAAACCGACGCGCCAATCCACCGCCAGAATTCCGAAGGCGATGACGGTCGGCGTAACCACCGCGGCGATGACGGGCCGCAGGATCACGTGCGGCACGGACGCCGCGAACGCGATACCCGACGACGCCATCTCCGAAAAGCGGCCGGCCGTGGACTTGGTGACGTACCCGAGTGGCAACGTCAGCACGCGTTCGCCCAGGGAATGCAGCAGGGACGACAGCACCGCTGCGGAATTCGCCCTGCCGACTGTCCCCGCGGCGAGGGACAGCACCGCATGGGCGGCCGCGAGGCCGGCTATGACGCCGGTGAAACGCCACGCCGTCGCATCATCTCCCTCGGCCAGAGCCGACAGCAGCGGCAGCAGCGCGACGAACGCCGCTCCCTGGGCCAGCGCGGCAAGCGTGGCCAACGCAATGAGCCACACCAGCGTCATTCTCGAGCGCCGATCCGTCATCGACCACAAGTCTCGAATCATCGGTTTCCCGCCTTTTCATCGTCTGATTCAGTACCCCGCGGGGCGGATGGTTCGTCGTCGAGCGCGAAGGCGCGCCACAAATCCCGGTAGCGGCCACCGCGCGCAAGCAACTCGTCGTGGGTACCCGCCTCCGCGACCGCTCCCCCATCGAGAACGAGGATGCGGTCGGCGTTGCGGATCGTGCTCAACCTGTGCGCGATCACAATCACCGTCCGCGAACGGGCCAAACGCTCGATTGCGGACTGGATGAGGGCCTCGGAAGCCGGATCCGCGTAAGCGGTTGCCTCGTCGAAGATGAGCACCGGCGCGTCCGTGACGATCGACCTCGCGATGGCTACGCGCTGCGCCTCACCACCGGAAAAGGTCACGTCGACGTTGACCACCGAATCCAGGCGCTTCGGCAGCGCCGCGATGACCGCATCGAGGTTCGCGAGCTTCGCGGCCGCCATGATTTCGTCGTCGGTGGCGTCTCTCCTGGCCAGCCGGATGTTCTCCCGCAACGGCAGCGTGAACAACTGCGGATCTTGGAACACCACCGACACCGAGCGGTGCACGTCGCGCACGGCGATGTCGCGAAGATCGACGCCGCCCAGTAGCACCGAGCCTTCAACGGGGTCGTGGAAACGCGCCAACAGCCGGGCGACGGTGGACTTTCCGGAACCGGAGGACCCCACCAGCGCAGTGAGGGTCCCTGGTTCGAACGTCGCGGACATCCCGTCGAGGACCCGCGGCCCATCGCCGTAGGAGAAGACCAGGTTCCGGACCTCGAGCGCGCCTCTGCGCGCGGGCACCGGCTCGGCGGGCTCGGCGATCGGCGGCGTGCTCAGCACCTCCGCGATGGATTTCAGGGCAGCGATCCCCGCGATGATGGGTTCGGAGTTCATGGCCACCCGCACGATCGCCGCGGAGAGTCCAAGGCTGAGAACCAGCCCGGCGACGAGACCCTCCGGTATGCCGCCCGCGGCGTCCCTCAGTGCGAGGCCGGCCCCGCACACCACCGCAAGGACTGTGGTCGGGGACGTCACCACGTCGATGAGCCCGAGATAGATGTTCGACTGCCGGGACCAGGCGGACCACGCGCGGACGAACGACAACGCCGCGGCATCGTAGCGACCCGCGCCCTGGTTGGCGCGTCCGAAGGACTTCATCACCGGGATACCGCGCACCAACTCGATGACCGCGGCCGTCACTTTTTCGGAGGCTCGCTCGTAGTCGCGCTGAAGACCGGCTCCGCGCGAAATCATCACGCCCATCAGGGCGAAGGTGACCAGCACCGGGACGACCGCCACCGCCGCGATCCGCCAATCCACCGCGACGAGCGCGATGAGGGAAAGCAGGGGAACCAGCACCGCCACCACGGTCTCACCGACGGTGTGGCCCATGAGCTGGTGGACAGCCGCGACGTCCTTCTCAACCGACTCGATGATTCCCGACGAGCGCCGGGCGTCCAGCCAGCCCAGCGGTAACTTCCGGATTTGGGCGACCAGCCGGCGCCGGAGGTGGAGCTGCAGGTCGTTATCCGCCCGGTGCGAGAGCATGCCGGCGGCGCCGTCCGCGGCCATGCGCACCGTTGCGGCGACGACGATGACAGCCACGGCCAACCACGTCCGATGCTCCGGGGCCTCCGGGTACGTCATCGCGATGTCGATGATGCCGACCAGCGAAGCGACGGTAGCCACCGACGACAGGACGGATAACGCGACCACCGCACGCATCCGGGTCCGAATCGGGGCGAGCAGCGACCACGGGCCTACGGTCCCGTCCACGGCGCTCACTTGCCCGCCTCCCCGATCGCGCTTTTCTTCGTGAGAGTGCAGAAGTACACCATGCCGGCGTGTGAGGCTCCGCCCAGCTTCAGCCCGTTGGCTTCGGCGAGGTCCTCGACCTCGCTGCCCCGGAACACCCGGTGGCCCATCTTCGCAACGACGGCCATGTCCACATGCTCGTTCACGTCGGGATCCTCGACGAACGTCTGCACGTAAGCGATGCCTCCATCGGCGAGCAGCCCGGCGACCCTGCCGAGCGCGGCTCCCGCATCCTTCATTTGGTGGAGCGCGCCACACACCCAGATTTCACAGGCCCCGCCGGGCTCTCCCGCGAGCGGCGTGAGGATGTCGGCAACGTGGAATTCCGTCCGGGCCCCAAGCCCGTCGGCGGCGGCGCGTTCGCGGGCGATGCGGATCGCATTGGGCGACAGGTCGTAGCCGACGATGTTCGCCCTGCGATAGCGAGACTCAGCGGCGAGCGTGCGGGCGAGCCACCCGGTTCCGCAACCGAGGTCGAGGACCCGGGCCGGCGCATCCGGCCCGGGATCCAGCGCACGGAGCTTCCGGTACACGGCGGCGTCCATCGGTTCGCGCGCATAGCGGCTGAGGAACCTCGGCTGGACCTTGTCCTCGTAGGCCGCGAGGAGCCTGCGGTTGTTCTGGACGATCTGGGCAATCGACTTCATCTGGTTCTGTCTCCGGGTGTGTGGGCCGCATCCACGCGGCGGTTTCGGGTTAGATGCTCGGATTCGCGGGCCGTCATGCAGACTCCCCCGGCCTCGTTTTCACGGCGATGCCCCACGCCGCGAGCACAGCGATGCCTAAGAACCAGGCCGCGCAGACCACCAGACCCGCAGCCCCGGTGCCGTTGACGGCCTCGCCGGCCGCGGATACGGGGGTGTGCCCGGCGATTCCGCGCAGGAGGGGACGGAAGTGGTCGGCGGGCATGAGCACCGTGTTGACGAACATCGCAACGATGATTAACGGGATGAGGGCCACGGAACCCTGGGGGCTGGTGATGGAGAACGCGATGTACGTGCCGGTGCATGCGGCCGCCGCGGCAACCATCGCGCCGGTCACCGCGATCCTCCACCACCAGGACACCTCCGGTGGGCCGTCGGAAAGCAAGGCGGCCACCGCCGCGACGACGGCCGTCATCGCCATGATCCGGATGAACTCGGCAATGATCCGTGCGGCCGGCACGGCCGCGTACGGCGCCGGCATGGTGATCAACCGCTCGTGGAAGCCATTGCTGCGTTCAACGAACACGGTGGATGATCCCGTGATGGCCAGGATGAACGCCCACGCCGTCACGACCAGGATGACCGCGTTCCGGAGTTCGAACTCTCCGGTGAGCTGCCTGACCAGGCCACCGAACATGCGGTTGACGATGAACAGGTACACGAGCGGAGCAATGAACGTCATGAACCAGAAGTCGGGGCGCCGCAGCCAAATGTGGGCGATGCGCCGCAGATGCACGAAGATGGCGCCAATCATGATTCGCTCCTCGAGGTGAACCGGCGGATGAACAGGACGATTCCGGCGACCGCCGCGACACCGAGCCACAGGGCGGCCTCTTCCCCGGCGCGATCCGGGAAGGCGTCCGGGGACGCCGCCCTAATCACCTCGATCACCGGCGAAAAAGGCATGTGGCGCACGACGTCGCGAAGGGAGCCGTCCAAAGCGGTCGCCGGAATGAACGCGGTGGAGAACATGAGCAGCAGCATTTCCAGCGCCTGGATCGATGAGGCCGTCGACACCGGGGTGGGCACCATCAGGATCACCCCGTCCGTGACCAGGGACAGGACCGCCGCGGCGAGCAGCGACCACAGGACAGTCCACGCGACGTCACCGACAGCCATGTCGAGGCCGCAGGCCCACGCGACGACCAGCAGCGCCGCGATCGACGCGGACATCCGCAGCACATCGGTGACGAGCCTGCCGGCGACATAGCCGCCTGTGGCCCCGGGCAACACGCGCACGCGGTCAACGAGCCCGGATTCGACGTCCTGTCCCACCGCCATCGCCGACGCCGCGGCGGTGAACATCGCCGCCTGGAACAGGCAGCCGCCGAGCACGAAACGCAGGTACCCGAAGCCGGATTGCTCCGCCGAGTACCCGAACACCGCGTACAGGCACAGCAGGAAGAGGGGCGGAACCACGAACATGGAGATCAGCGACGCGGTGTTGCGTCGCAACAGCAGCAGATCCCGACGGAGAAACGCCGCGACCGACGTCGCACTCATCGCGCCGCACCCCCTGCGTTCATCGATATGAACACCTCGTTGAGGGTGGGCGGCGACACGCTCAGCGAATCCGGCAACGCTTCCGAGGCCTCCATCGCCTGCGCCACCGCCTCGAGGACCCGCGGTCCGGGGTCGACGTCGAGGGACACCGACTTCCCCGCGACGCGGGCGCCGTCCAGGCACGTTCCCCCGAGGCAGCGGGCGAACGCCTCCGCCTCGGCGGCGGTGGCGAAGGACACGCGGAGCACGTGCGACCCGAAGGCGCGGCGCAATTCCTCCGGCGTTCCGCTGGCGACGATGCGGCGATCCTTGAGCAGATGGACGTGGTCTGCCAGCGCCTCCGCCTCTTCCAGGTACTGGGTGGTCAGCACCAGGGTCATTCCGTCGTCCCGCAGTTGCCGGATGAAGCCCCACAGCTCTTCGCGGCTGACCGGGTCCAGCCCCGTCGTGGGTTCGTCGAGGAACAGCAGCCTGGGCACGACGCACAGCGACGCGGCGATGTCGAGGCGGCGCCGCATGCCACCCGAATAGGCCGACGCCAGCGTCGAGGCACTGTCTGCGAGCGAGAATTGCGCGAGCAGTTCCGTCGCGCGGGCGGCCGCGGCGGCGCGGTCGAGTCCGCGCAGCCGCCCGAAGAACTCCAGGTTCTCCCGGCCGGTGAGGTTCTCGTCGATCGCCGCGAATTGGCCGGTGGTGGCAATGTCAGCGCGCACGCCCGCCGGGTCCTCTTTCACGTCGCGCGAGAAGATGCTCACCTCGCCGGAGTCGGCGGTGATGAGCGTCGACAGGATTCGGATGAGGGTGGTCTTGCCTGCACCGTTGTGGCCGAGGAATGACACGATCGCCCCGGTGGGCACGGTGAAACTCACGCCGTCGAGCACATGCTTGCGCATCCGGGCACCGCGCTTTCCCTTGCGCCCGCCGTCCGGCGGGGCACCTGCCCCGCCTTCGGGCGGGGTGCCCGCTTTGCCCGCAATCGGGTAGCTCTTCGTGAGGTCGCGGACGACGATCGCCGCACCTCGTTCAGCTTGATCCGTCATCGTTTCCCCTTTTCTTTGGTATCGCAGTGGGCCGCTGTCGGCAGCGGCCCCGTGGTCGGGTTGTCATGTGGCACCTCGATATGGATGCCCGCATCGCGGGCGAAGGCGAGGACCGGTTCGAGGAGCCGGGGGTGGCCGACGAGATCCCGGCACCCCGGCGCGACCGGCTCCCCCGCGACCGCCACAACGGTGGCGGCAGCAATCGCCGCGGTCATTTTGTAGGAACCCGGGCCGGTCGCCCGGACGACGGTCGTCTCGGCCGCCGGCCCCGCATCGCCCGCGCCGGCGGAGGACAG
>NZ_LT622815.1:0-159270 GCF_900099485.1 Corynebacterium sp. MC3 | reverse complement strand
CCCGCTTCTACCCTCTTTCCCTCCTCAACGCCTTTCCGCTTGTCATCACTGCCCTGGTCTCTCATACCCATCGAGATGCGAATATGAGCCGGGCGGAGGACAGGGCGACGACCAGCTCGGCGGGTTGCGGAGTGCCCTTCGCCCGCGCCTTCCGCGATGTCACGGCCGCCCCGAGACGGGCGAGCAGACCGGAGACAACGGGCATCGAGTACAGTCTCGACGTGCGGATTTTCTCCACCGACTCATCGGGGAGGGCATCGAAGGCGACGTGGTAGGAATATCCACGGATCGAGGGGCACACCTCGCGTACGACGTCGATGTCCGGGCATTCGTAGCTGATTCCGCTTTGCGACGACACCGGGTTGCGCCGCACCTCGACGATGGTGCCGCCGAGCATCGTGCGGTATCCGCCGCGGATAGTCCGGAACATCGACTCGACCGACGCGGCCCCGGATTCCTGGTCGGCGCCAATTCGCAGATCGACCCGCACATCGCGGACCTCTTCGGCCCCCGCAGCGCGGGCCCCGAGCATCAACAGGGCCGTCGACAAGCCCGGGCACAGGCCGAACCCGGTGAGCACGGGAACCCCCTCCCGCCGAGCATCCCCGTCGAGGGCCATGATCGCGCGGCGGGCGTCGATCGAATCGTTGACGTCGATGTACCCGGTGCCTGAGTCGATGCAAGCACGGGCGAGTGAGTCTGCATGCACCTCGAACGGGCCGGTGCAGTTGACCACCCAATCGTGTTTGCGGAAGACCCTGCAGATCTCGTTGTGGCCGGCGGCGATCCTCAGCGGGAAGTGCCGCCCCGGGCCATCGTCCGGTTTCTGCCGGGAAGTGTAGGCCAGCTCAATCCCATCGACGACGCCGAGCATCCCCCGGACGAGCCGTCCGGTGACGCCGGTACCTCCGGCCACCAGCACTTTCACGGGTTCGCCCGCGTCGCGGTCCCGTGCTTCCCCGCCGTTTCGTCGGTCAGTCATGTTCCATTTCGTTTCCCCGGTCCCGCGACCGGTCGATTCCTTCGGACGACGGGTCCGCTGCCCTGTCGTCCGTTTCCGGCGCCTGGCGCCGGCGTTCGATGTACTCCCCGATGAGGGCCCCGGTCAGCGCGGCATCCTCTCCGAGGACGAACGAATAGTGGTTTCCCGCGACGCCGGCGACGCAGAGGTCATCGACGAGGTGGTCCCGCCACTGGTCGTGGTTGTGAGCCTCGCCGTCATCGGGGAAAACGAACAACGCCTCCCTCACCCGACCCTCGGGCCGGTACCGGGTGCGGGCATCGATGAGCGAGCGCAGCGAGTTGAACTCCGTCGCCGTCACCCGGTCGCCGGAAAGCCCAAGGTCCTCCAGGAGCGTCGGTGCGACTGCTGCGGCCAGGGCACGCAGACGGGCCCCCCGTTCCCCGTCGGTCTCATCGACCCCGCCGAACTCCGCCCAGAGGCGGGCAACCGGCGTTCCGTGCGGGAGATCGGCGATCGAGGGCGCCACCCGGGACAGCAGCCCCTTTTCGGATTCCGCGCCGAAATCCCCGACGTCGACCGCGATCCCCGGAGCCAGGCTGTCGAGAAACACCAGCGCGGGATCAAGATCGGCCCCCTTTTTCGTCTCATCGGCCTTGTCCCGAAGCACGTCGCTGATGGTCCGGATCGTGTTCATTGGTACCTCTTTCGGTTGTCGGCGCCATGCCGGTGCCGGGCGGACCGGGCCCGCATGGCGTGACCCGGAGGATGTGTCTGAAGGGTTGAAAGGGTGAAGCAACTGGGTGGGGCGCGTCTCCGCACAAGCTCGGAAACGCTCGCGGGCCCGGGACCCGCCGGTTCCGGGCGTCCGTCAAGTCACTGCGGACACCAGGGCGGCGACGAAGGCCGCGGCGGACGCTGCGGCCGCGAATCCGTCACGCACTCGCCAGGGGTGATCGGTGCGGAAGGTGCGCCGCGGATGGCGGCCGAAGTTGCGCATCGCCAGGGTCAAGGACAGCTTTTCGGCGCAGCGCACGGCGCTGACGAACAAGGGAAAGGCGATGCGCGCGGGCGTCGTCGCGCGAATGAAGCCGGAGCGGAAAGACTGCCCCGGTCGCATCGAGCGCAATCTAATCGCCCATGTCAGATGGGGGATTTCGCTGCGCAGGAACGCCGCGATGCTCATCCCGGAAATCGCTATGGTGCACCATGTGTAGGGCACCCGGAAGCGTTGCACCATGGCGTCGAAAAGCTCCTCGACGCGCATGCACGCGGAGACCAGGACCGTCCCCGCGAACACGGCCGTCAGCAGCAGTCCGTGATGGATGCCGTGGCGGACGGCCTCCGCCGGATCCCCACCGCCGTAGAACTCGGAGCGCCACCCGAGCAGGCCGAAGAACACCCCGATCAACAGGACGAGGAGGACCTTCCCCGCCGTCGCCCGAACGTCGCGCTCCGCGATTGCAGCGAGTGCGAGGAACGCGACCCCCGTCAGCGCGAGAACGGCGTCTCCGCCGGAGAGCAGCCCGGCGACGAGGACGAGCATCACCGCCGCGACGATCGTGATGGCGTTCAACCCCGCGCGCCTCCGAGCGGCGGATTCACCGGTCCAGGGGCTTTCGTCCCCGGACGTCCGTGCGCCGGCCGCGGGCAGTGCGCGATCCCGCCGGGTGGCTGAGGGGCCGACCCCCGCCGGGACGACTCCGGGGCAGCCGGCACGTCGGCCGCGGGACCGGACCAGGCGACCTTCCCTTCGGCGACGATGCTCGCCCGATCCGCCCACGTTCGCGCGACACGGCGATCGTGGCACGTGAACACAACGGTTCCGCCGGCCCCGGCGTATTCCGCCAGCGCATCCAGCACGATGCGCGCGCTCGGCGAATCCAGGTGCGCCAACGGCTCGTCGAGAAGCAGCAAACGGCGATTGGCCGCCACCGCCAGGAAGATGCCCAACCGTCTTTTCTGTCCGCCCGACAGGACGAACGGCGAGACGGGGTCAAGTGCCCGGGGGAACAGGGCTTCCCGCAGTTTCCGCAGCTCATCGGTGCCGAGTGGCCCGTGCGGGTCCGTGCCGGCCAGCGCGGAGTCGATTTCCGCGGCGACGGTCGCGCGGGTGAACTGGTGCTCGGGGTTCTGGAACGCCCACGACGCGAAGGCGTCGGGGACGCGCCAGGCGGACGCGCCGTCGATCCGGAGGTCCGCTCCCGCCTTCATCTGGCCCGACAGCACCGCCAGCAAGGTGGACTTACCGGCTCCGTTGGCGCCGACTAGGGCATGAATCTCGCCCCGTTCCAGTGTCAGATCGGCCCCGTTCAGGATCTTCTCCCCGCCTCGGGCCACGTGGGTTCCGGTCAAGGCCAGCAGTGGAACGGCATCCGCCTCCGATTCCGGATCGGTGCCATTCCCGGCCCTCCGGGACTTTCGCCGCCGGTCCGGACCGGGACGGTCCGGTGCCCCCGTGCCCTGCGTACTGGCGTCCGGCGTTCCGGCGGTCGCGGCCGTCGTCGCAATGCCCTTCACCGCGATGCTATCCGGCGCTCCGTGGGCGGCGACGCTCCCGTCCGCATCGAGGATCGTCACCGTGTCGACCCACCCGTCGAACGGGCGGAGGTCGTGCTCGATGAGCAGGATGACGCGCCCCGGGGCCCGCAAGTCACGGATGGCGGCGAACAGCGACCGGCGACCGTCCTCGTCGACGTGGGCCGCGGGCTCGTCGAAGATCATGACCTCCGGCGCCCTGGCCACCGCACCGGCGATGGCCATCCGCTGGCGTTGCCCGCCCGACAAAGCCCACGGATCCTTCTCTGCGAGCTCTGACAGCCCGAGCTCCGCTAGGGCCTCGGCTGATCGCTTGGCGACGATGCCGGCTTCCACGAGGGAAAACTCGAGGGCCATGGACACGTCATCGACGACTCGGAGCGTGAGCACCTGCGTCGCCGGGTCTTGCCCGACGAAGGTGACCCGGTCCCGGTCCACGGGGCATTCGGTGCCGTCGGCATCGACGATGTGCACGGATCCGGCATGGTCGATGGGGATGTGCGAGGGTATCAGTCCAGCGATGAGGTGGGCCAGGCTCGTCTTTCCGCATCCCACGGGTCCCGTGATGGCGTTGATCGTGCCGAAATCGAAGGAGAGGTCCACCATGTCGGGTGCCCATCGCCCATCGGCGTGCCGCACTCCCGCGCCACTGACCCGCAACCGGGCCACAGAACAATCATAGGGAAAGACACACGCAGGCTAATCCCTGTCCCTTATACACATGAAGAAGAGTATAAGAGACAGGCGGAGCCCCTTTGCGACGGCAAAGCCCAGGACCAAAAACACCAGGCTCGATGCCAAGGCTACGGCGAAGCTGATCAGGGCCATGGGCGTGGTCGGCGAGTCGACGCCGACGGCACGCGGGGCCATCGTTCCCATCAGCGCGGAGAATAACATCGCCGACGCCACGAACTGGGGACGCGTCCACCGCCGGTACAGGGTGACCATGAACGGAAGCTCGATGAGCAATCCTTCCATGATCAGCGCCCCGATCGCGGCGACGCCGAACGGGGTGGTCGCCGCGGACACGACGCCCATGGCAAGGCACGCGATGAGGCTCGCGCCAGGCTTGCGGACGACGATGAGGGGAACGACGCACGGCAGGAACCACAACCCGAGCGTCGCCGCGACGAGATAAACGTGGGCGATGCCGGCGAACACCTGCAGGTAGGTCAGGGGCACGACGATGAGAGACCCCGCGACGCCGATCGCGGCGGCGACGAGCATGTCGCGGGTGGATGGTCGGCCACCCACTGCGACCGGTGCGACGTGTACCAACCGCCCGTCGTCCGTCTGCGACGCCACCGCGTCGCCGTCGCCCGTCCCGTCCGGGCCCGCGTCCCCGACTCCCCCTCCGGAGAGGGGTTCTCTGGTCGATCCACGTTTTCTGTTCATCGTCGCCGCCTCGCTTCCGTTGCCGATTCCCGATCGGGACCATAACTTGAAACAGTATTAGGTTAGGCAATCCTTATCAACTTATGCCAGACTCGAATTATTGACTTTGCCCCCGTTCCCCCCCATTTCGTTGTTAGCAGTTCCACCTCAGGGCACCGAAGATTCATAGCCTGTCCACCCGATTGGGCGGGTTATGTTTATTTCCGTTCCCTCCGTCTGAAAGGACAGTAGAACTAGTCGCTGGCTTCGGTATGGCTTATTCCCGCCCCTGTCTGAAAATGATCCGGGGGTGATGCCGCCGAAGACAGTGACATACTCAAACTGCTAATAGGAACCTGACCCAGCCCAGGTGGTATGAGGTCTCACAGTAATGTAGATGCCAGTACTAAGTATGTCCGACCACCCCCAGCGATGAAGCTCAAATAGTCCAACTTCTAATTCATCGCTAGGAGGAACACACCCATGGCCTATGACTTCGTCATTGGCGTGGACGTCGGCAAATACTTCCACCACGCCTGCGTCCTCGATCCCCAAGGCAGACGCGCGTCAAGGTCAGGCCGACGCGATGGGCGCGAGCCTCGACATCGTGATCAGCTCTGACATGGGCAAGGGCGGCGCCATGGTCAACGGCCAGCCAGCTCTCGACGACGGCATGGGGGCACAAGTGTGGGCAGTCATGGATGACGGCGCCATGGAATCGGCTGGAGTCATCGGCCAAGAACCCCACGACGACGTGTGGATGCCGCTGCCCGGTGGAACTGCTTCAGTCCTCGTCACCGAGGAAGTCGCCGCCGGCGCGGCGCAACCCACCGGCACGGTGCTGGCCAACGTGACGCTCTAGTCCCGGTTCCCTCCCTTGGCGCGCTTCAGCGCCGAGCACCGGACGAGAGCGAAGTTCACAGCACAATCCAGCCGACCAGGGCCGCGCCGATGACGACCGCCCAGGGCGGGACCTTCCACGAGGTGGGCGCGGCGTAGCAGACCACGGTGATGGACAGAGTGATCACGCCGGAAACCCCGGCGGTGAACACCGGGGTGTACAGCGCTGCACCGAGAATGCCGACCACCGCGGCATTCGCTCCAGCCAGGGCCGCACCTGCGCGTGGTGTCTGGCACCGAGGAAGGACGCGAACGTGAACAGCGGGCCTGGCATCGCCTGCGTTGCGCCGTAGCCGGCGAGGACGGTGTCTGCCCTCGCTCTCCACGCTGCTGTTGGGCGCGTGACTGCCTAGCCCCTTTACGCTCGACTTCACCGCGTGCTACGGCCGCCTTGATGCGCGCGAACATCCGGCCTCCGTCAGTACTGAGGTCCGCATCACCATTCGCGGTAAAAAGCTTCAACCCGTGCTGTTCCGCTCTGTCGATCCACCCTTCGAGCTGCGCGGGCTGCCGCGTTAGACGATCCAAGTCCCAGCAGATAATCGCGTCTAGCTCGCCTCACTGAAGACTAGCCACCATCGCGTCGTAATCGGGACGTTCCACGTCTTTCTTAGAGGCCGAGATCGACTAATCCACATAGGTGTACACGACCATCCAGCCACGCTGCTTTGCAATGGCTTCACAGTCTTCGCGCTGACGCTCGATGGCAAGACCGTCCATTGCAGCATCGAGCGAGATGCGAAGGTAAATGGCAGCACGTGTTGTCATACGACTAACACTGGCGCGCCTTAAGTTACATTGAACTTGAACTCGACCACGTCTCCGTCTTCCATGACGTATTCCTTGCCTTCTTGACGCACCTTGCCGTTGGCGCGCGCTTCGGCCATGGACCCAAACTTGTCGAGGTCTTCGAAGCTGACGATTTCGGCCTTGATGAAGCCTTTCTCAAAGTCGGTGTGGATGACGCCGGCAGCCTTCGGTGCGGTATCGCCCTGGTGGATCGTCCATGCGCGGGCCTCCTTTGGCCCAGCAGTAAGGTAGGTCTGCAAGCCGAGGGTTGCGAAGCCTGCCTTTGCGAGCGTTTCCAGTCCAGGTTCGTCCTGTCCAACGGAGGCGAGGAGCTCCGACGCGTCCTCTTCGTCTAGTTCGAGCAGCTCGGTCTCTGTTTGCGCGTCCAGGAAGACTGCCTCTGCCGGTGCGACAAGTTCTCGCAGCTCTTGTTTCCGGCCTTCGTCGGTGAGCACGGCTTCGTCGGAGTTGAATACGTAGAGGAATGGTTTCGCCGTCATGAGGTGCAGGTGGTGGAGCAAATCGAGGTCGATGTCTCCTGCCTTTGCGGCGGCGAAAAGGGTGCGGTCGTCTTCAAGCACCGCCTGCGCCTTCTTGGCCTCCTCGGCCTCTGCTGCCACGTCCTTGCTCTTGCGGCCTTCCTTCTCCAGGCGCGGCAACGCTTTCTCGATCGTCTGCAGGTCAGCCAGGATCAGCTCGGTGTTAATGACTGCGATGTCAGATGCGGGGTCGACTTTCCCGTCGACGTGAATGACATTGTCGTCAGCGAAGGCGCGAACGACTTGGCAAATGGCGTCTGCTTCACGAATGTTGGCAAGGAAGGCGTTGCCCATACCTTCGCCCTCGGACGCCCCCTTGACGATGCCAGCGATGTCAACGAACGACACCGTCGCGGGCAGGATGCGTTCGGATTCAAAGATCTCAGCTAAGCGCTTCAGGCGCGGGTCTGGCAGTTCAACCAACCCCACGTTCGGCTCGATGGTTGCGAACGGGTAGTTCGCAGCGAGCACATCATTCCGCGTCAACGCATTAAAAAGGGTTGACTTTCCGACATTGGGCAAACCGACGATTCCAAGTGTAAGACTCACGCTGGCCAATCCTAGCCCACCCATCGCGTTGCCGTCGAAAAGTTTGCAGCTCGCGGTCGGGTTACGTTTCTTTCTCCCTCGGATGGGGCACAATAGGTCGCGTGAGCACTCAGAAACCTCTCGACTACGACGCCAATCCGATTGATCGCGGCATTGTCTACCGCGCGTGGATCAAGTCCGCCGCGACGTTGACGCTGCGAGTCCTCATTGTCGCAGTGTTTTTGGCCGCGCTTGGCAAAGTGATCGGGATGTTTTGGGCAGGCATTCTTCCGGTTGTTCTTGCGCTCATCATCTGCACTGTGCTCGCGCCCGTTGCGGGCTGGCTGCGCCAGCATGGCATACCAGCTGGATTTGCGGCGCTCTTGACGTTGCTTGGCTTCTTTGGATTTCTCGGCTTTCTCGTCTCGTTGATTGCCCCGGACATTGCGGCGCACTCGAGGTTGCTCTATCTGCAAGCGCTCGAAGGTGTGCAGCGGTTGCAGCTCTGGCTGCAGGGTCCACCGCTCAATGTCAACCCCGATGATCTTGATGAGGGCGTGAACGAGATTGCGCAGTGGCTCCAGAAGCAGGCCGGGGCAATCGCTGGCGGTGTATTCACGGGTATTGGCACTGCCGCAGGCCTGATTGTCACACTGTTCGTCGTACTCGTCTTAACTTTCTTTTTCCTCAAAGACGGACACAAGTTCCTGCCGTGGCTTCGCAGTGCTACCGGTGGCCGCGCAGGCCTTCATTTCACTGAGCTCTTCACCCGTGCATGGAACACACTTGGGGGTTTTATTCGCGCCCAAGCTGTTGTCTCGCTTGTCGACGCCATCTTCATCGGACTCGGCATTTACTTCGTGGGCGTCCCGATGGCGTTCACGCTCGCTGTGCTGACGTTCATCGCGGGGTTCATCCCGATTGTGGGTGCGGTTGTGGCAGGCGCGCTTGCCATTTTGGTCGCGTTGGTGTCGCTTGGCGTAACCCAAGCGTTGATTGTGTTTGCCATCGTCATTGTTGTCCAACAGCTGGAAGGCAATGTGCTCTCCCCGATGCTGCAGTCCCGTGCAATGAACTTGCATCCAGTGATCGTGCTGGTCTCCGTGACCGTAGGTGGTGGACTCTTCAACCTGATTGGTGCCTTCTTGGCAGTCCCCGTAGCTGCGATGATCGCGGTTTGCTACCGCTACACGCTCGATATTGTGCGCATCCACTCAGGGGAAGTACGCCCGGAAGATCTTTCTTTCATCACCGAGGAAGGTCGTGCGATTGCTGAGCTGGAAAGCATCGAAAGCCAGCACAAGCGCGATGCGCTGCGCGAGGAAGATGAATGGGCAGCCACTGTCCCCTCGGAGGCTGCACAGGGAGAGTCCGCGGAGGAGGATCTTGATCAACCCGATCGCCGCTTCCGTCCACGGTACAAGCCCGACAAGTTAAAACAGGTGTTCGATCGACTGCGTCCTAACGCCTAGTTTTGTCCCGCTCATGTGCTCTACTAATGCACATGGACGCATCGACCGCACTGCTATTGATCTTTACGGGCCTCCTCGTTGGGGCCATCCTGGGCTTTTTTGGCGGCACGTTTTGGATGCAGCGTACCAACCCCCAACAGCACCCGCCTACTGATCTACGCCCGCTGGCACAGGCACTTCGTGACCTACAGGTTCGTCTCGAAGACATCGATAAAGAGCAAGCAGTAGCGCAGTCTGCCTTGGCAGGCCAAGTACAAGCAATTGCGCGCACCTCATCCAGGCTCGGGGACCGGACTGATCAGCTCATCACTGCACTGCGCTCACCGCAGGTCCGAGGCAGATGGGGCGAGGTGCAGCTGCAGCGCGTGGTAGAGCTGGGTGGGATGGTAGAGCACGTCGACTTTGACGCTCAGGCGTACATGCGTTTCGACGGCGCCTCGCTACGCCCGGACATGGTTATCCGGCTCACCCAGGATCGAAACATAATCGTCGACGCCAAGGTTCCGTTTTCTTCATACCTCGATGCGCTCAACACGGAAGACCCGGAAGAAAAGCAAGGCTACCTGCGTAGACACGCGCACCTGCTGCGAAGCCACGTCGATACGCTGTCCTCAAAGTCATACATAAAGGCATTTCAGCCCAGCCCGGAATTCGTCGTGATGTTTGTCCCAGCTGACCCATTCTTGGACGCCGGTCTCGCTATCGACCCGGAGCTGCTCGACTACGCTTTTGCCCGCAACGTCGTCATCGCGACCCCCACGACGCTGTTCGCACTGCTGCGCACGGTTGAACTTGGGTGGAGGCAAGATTCCATGAATCGGGAGGCGCAGACCATCCAGCGTCTTGGCGAAGAGCTGTACCGGCGTCTCGGCACGCTGACAGAGCACTACAACCGCGTCGGGAGCAGTCTTGAGAAGGCGGTCGAGTCGTACAACGCAACACTGGCGTCGCTCGACAGTCGGGTGATGGTCACCGCTCGTAAGCTCGAGGAACTAGGTGCAGCTGGGCACTCGTCGAGCGCGCCGGAGCTTCACCCTATCGATGCGCGACCGAGACTCCGCGACTCAGATTCGTCGAATTGTTAGCCCCTGGAGCGGGTCAAACTGGCAAGACTCGGGGGTAGGCCGGGTAGAATGCCCAGCGTGTCTCAAAACTCTCTCCGATCCCCGCGCTCTGGTACCGCCACCTTCCACGGTTTGCCTACCGTTTCCAGCATCGGCATTATCTTTGCTGCGCTGCTGACCGGCGTCGTCATCGCAACGTCGGCGGGATACATCGGATGGCCTCTGCTCGTACTGTTCAGCGTCGCGGTCATCGCCGTGACGACGCTGGTAGACCCGCGGGGTTTGTTCCTTACCGTCGCGGCTACCCCGCTTTTGTTCGTCATTGCGCTGCTTGGATTTGGACTGATTTCAGCACGCAATCAGCTCGGGGCCGCTGGTGCAGGCGGGAAAACCGCTATCCTTATGGTGCTTTACCCAGTAATCGAGCACTTCCCTATTCTCTTCACGGTGACTGCTGGTGCCCTGGTGATCGCCATCGTGCGCTACTGGCTGATCCAACGCCATAACGATGAAGTCCTGCGCCGGGAGCGAGCGCAGCGCCGCCGCATGAGCCAGTCGAACCGCAGGACCAATAGCGAGGGCCGTCGGGCCCGTGAGCGCAGCCAGGGTGGCATCACGGTCGATGAGCTGTTGAAGCGAACGAAGGCAGAACGCAGTCAGGCCCGCCCCCGTGGGGAGCGGGCCCGGCGAGTTGCCTCTCGCCTTGGCGAGGACCTGTACAAAAACGAAGATCGCTAGGCGAAGGCTAGACGAGCACTAGCTGCTACGGCGCGGCTGACGCAGATCCCGCGGCAGCGCGAACGTGATCGTCTCTACCGTAGTGGTGACTTCCTCTACATCGGTGTAACCGCGCGTCGCAAGCTCCGCGAGCAGCTCCTGAACCAGAATTTCCGGCACCGAAGCTCCCGATGTTACGCCAACGGTGTTGACGCCCTCGAACCATTCGTCTTGTACTTGGTGGGCGTAGTCGATGAGGTATGCGTTGTTGGCACCAGCGTCGAGCGCTACTTCCACCAGGCGCTTCGAATTGGAAGAATTTTGCGAGCCGACCACAATAACGAGTTCCGTCTGCGGTGCGATCTTCTTCACTGCTACCTGACGGTTTTGCGTTGCGTAGCAGATGTCGTCGCTAGGCGGGTTTTCTAGATCTGGGTAGCGCTCGCGCAGCTTTTCAACGATCAGCATCGTTTCATCAACAGACAGGGTGGTCTGGGATAGCCACACTAGCTTCGTCCCCTCTGGGAAGTCGGGAAGGGCGTCGACACCCTCGACCCCGTCAACGAGGTGGGTGACCTCCGGGGCCTCACCTGCGGTACCTTCGACTTCCTCGTGGCCCTCGTGGCCGACAAGCAAGATCTGGTATCCGTGCTTGGCAAACCGCTTCACCTCGTTGTGCACCTTGGTCACGAGCGGGCACGAGGCGTCGAGCGCCAGCAAGTTGCGCCCGTCCGCTGCTTCGCGGACCGCGGGGGAAACTCCGTGCGCGGAAAAGACAAGGTGCGAGCCTTCGGGGACCTCGTCGGTTTCGTCAACGAATATGACGCCGCGCTTCTCTAGTGTTTCCACTACGTACTTGTTGTGGACGATCTCTTTTCGCACATAAATTGGGGCTCCGTATTTTTCCAGCGCCTTTTCTACAGTGACAACTGCACGATCCACACCTGCGCAGTAACCGCGAGGTGCTGCCAGAAGAACTTTTTTACCCTGATTTGTCATGGAACCGACCCTACCGAATCAACGTCTAAAACAGTAGGTACACATTCTTGTGGTGATCTATCTATGAAACAATGACAGCGTATTCCATCGACACGCTGGGAAAGGAGCGGTGTTGACACAAGCACAAGGTGAGCGTTCAGCCTCACCAAGTAGCCCTGAACAGCCATGGCCAGTGGCAAAGTTGAATAAGTCGGTCAAGGGGTGGATTAACCGTCTGGGCCACTTGTGGGTTGAAGGCCAGCTCACGCAGGTGAATTACAAGCCGAGCTGGAAATTCTCCTATCTCACCCTCCGCGACACGCAGCAGGAAACGAGCGTGCAGCTTACGGTTTCCTCGGACTACTTAAGGAGCTTGCCGACGCCACCAAAGGACGGTGACCGCGTCGTCATCTACGGCAAGCCGGCCTTCTACGAGGGCCGCGGCTCCTTTTCGATGTGGACGACGCAGATTCGCCACGTCGGTATCGGTGAATTGCTCGCGAAGATTGAGCAGCTTCGGAAACAGCTTGCAAGTGAGGGTCTCTTTGACCGCGCCCGCAAACGGCCGATTCCCCTGCTCCCGAACACGATTGGCCTCATTACTGGTCGCGGCTCAGCCGCCGAGCGCGACGTGCTTTCCGTGGCGCAGAGCCGTTGGCCCGCGGTCCAATTCCGCGTGATCAACACCGCGGTACAGGGACCGAACGCGGTGCCTGAGGTCATTCAGGCCCTGCAGACGCTTGACGCGGACCCCAATGTTGAGGTCATCATCATTGCCCGTGGCGGAGGCTCGGTCGAGGACCTCCTTCCGTTTTCTGAGGAGGCGCTGCAGCGCGCTGTGGCTGCGGCGGGAACGCCGGTGGTATCCGCCATTGGGCACGAACCAGACAACCCGGTGCTCGACAACGTCGCTGACTTACGCGCGGCCACTCCAACCGACGCCGCTAAACGCGTCGTCATCGATGCCACCCAGGAGCTTGCGTTTCTGTCTGAGGCGCGCGCACGCAGCGCGCAGGCGCTGCGCACCTGGGTTTCCACCAAATCGGAAGAGATCCAGTACTGGCGCTCGCGTCCGGTGATGCAGAACCCGTTACTGGCAATTGAGCGTCGAAGCGAAGAGGTCTCACAGCAGGTTGCTTCGATGCGACGAGAGATCAGCCACCTGTTGGCGCGAGAAACGCAGCAGGTCGCTGCGCTCCGCTCACAAGTTTCGGCGTTAGGGCCAGCAGCAACTCTCGCGCGCGGATATTCCGTAGTACAAGTCCTCCCCCGCGACCATTCCGATCCTGAGGTTGTCACCAGCATCGAACAATCACCCCCCGGATCGCAGCTGCGCATCCGCGTCGCGGACGGTTCCATCACCGCAGCAGCAATGGGGACCACCCCCGCCGATTAAATCCACACAGCAATTTCACTAGCATCTAGCATCAAGGAGACAATCCATGTCCGAAAACACGTATGGCAATGGCCAACCCACCGACGCCGCATTCCCCGACCCCGCAACGCTTTCGTTCGAGCAAGCTAGGCAGCAACTCGTAGAAACAGTGAGGGTCCTCGAGCTCGGGCAAATGAGCCTTGACGAATCACTGAAGTATTGGGAGTACGGCGAGGGGCTCGCGAAGCGCTGCGAGCAGCTACTCGAGGGAGCATCAAAACGTGTCGAGGCCGCTATTCAGCAGCGCGACGCGACTGAGCAAACACCACAGTCGGAATAGCCTGCTGCCACGGCGTCTACTGCGCTGACAGCGGCTCGGTCGCGAGCGCAGTACGTATCAGTTCCTCAAACTCGGCGTCTGTTCCGGCACCTGTGACGGCGAATCGTGCGTCGCCAGCATCGATAACCCACAGTGGGCGAGTTTTCGCCTCGGTACCCTTGAATATCTCAATGCTGTGGCCATCGATCGTGTCCTGGCGGTCAAGCGTGCGCTGCTTTCCGTCGACCTCGGACTGGACCGTTTTGCTGTCCGCACCCGTTTGCGTCAGCTGGATGAAGCCACCATCGGGCGTGACCCACCCTACGACTGGAGCTGGCTGCTGAGCGATCATGCTTCGCCGCGCGGAGTTCGTCACCCAACCTGTTGGCATTTGAGGGTAGCGCACCGGAAAATCGACTCCGCGAGCCTCAAGGCCAAGGAACGTCTTCGCATCGACTTCTTGCACAGGCCCATTTTCGGGCTTACCGGGATTGAACGTGCACAGCCCGGTCGCACCAACGGCAATGATCATGACGACCACGATCAAGATGACGTTGATGAGCATGTCTCTGCCGTCTTGGAAAATGCGAGGTTTGTTTTCTTGAGCCACGCGCTCCAGTATGACATGGATTCCTGATACCCCCGAATTTGTCTTTTACCCCCGCGCGTTGGCTTTTTACGCAGGAAGTCCCCAGTTCAGACACCACTATTCGCAGCATTGCCCTATTTTAGGTGTAGAAACGACGGTTCATGTCTGGCAAAAGTGCCATGATAGAGGTGTGCCAGACCGCAGTGGTATGGCTTTGCAACGCGGCATGATGTCGATGTTGTCACAACTAAAACTAGTTTGCCGCAGGAGGGCACTGTTTCATGTCTGAACAAACTTCTGAAAACTTCCCTGACCGTAACCTTGCAATGGAGCTCGTGCGCGTTACCGAGGCTGCTGCGCTTGCCTCTGGCCGCTGGGTAGGTCGCGGGATGAAAAATGAAGGTGACGGCGCCGCAGTCGACGCCATGCGCAAGATGATCAACTCCGTCACGATGGACGGCGTCATCGTCATTGGCGAGGGCGAAAAGGACGAGGCGCCGATGTTGTTTAACGGCGAAAGTGTCGGCAACGGTTTTGGCGCACAGGTTGATCTGGCGGTTGACCCAGTCGACGGCACGCGCCTGATGGCGGAAGGTCGCCCGAATGCTATTTCGGTTATCGCGGCTGCCGACCGTGGTTCCATGTTCAACCCGCAGGACGCGTTCTACATGAACAAGATTGCAGTCGGCCCTGAGGCTGTCGGGGTCATCGATATTACGAAGTCCGTCGAGTTCAACATTAAGGCAGTGGCAGAAGCCAAGGGAGTCGGCGTTGGTAACGTGACTGTGGTGGTACTCGACCGCCCACGTCACAACAAGCTGGTTGCGGAGATTCGCAAGGCTGGTGCCAAGGTACGTTTCATTATGGACGGAGACGTTGCTGGTGCCATCGCTGCTGCCCAGAACACCAACTCCATTGACATGGCGATGGGCATCGGTGGCACACCGGAGGGGGTTATCACGGCGTGTGCATTGAAGTGCCTTGGTGGTGAGATCCAGGGCCAGCTCGCACCGCAGTCCGATGAAGAGCGCGAACGCGTGCTGGCAGCGGGCCACGATCTCGACCGTGTGCTTGGCCTCGACGACTTGGTGGCCTCCGATAACTGCTACTTCGCGGCTACCGGTGTCACCAACGGCGACATGCTGCGCGGCGTCTCCTACCGTAAGAATGGCGCTACCACCCGTTCGTTGGTAATGCGCTCGAAGTCTGGCACCGTCCGCTACGTGGAGTCCCTCCACCAGCTGCCGAAGCTTCAGGAGTACTCGGTGATCGATTACTCCGGCCCGATCAAGTAATTCAAAGCGTCGATTTTCTGTAAGTATCAAGTAAAGGAAAGATTGAATGGCCGATAAGCAGTACCGTATCGAGCACGACACCATGGGTGAGGTCAAAGTACCTGTTGATGCACTGTGGCGTGCTCAAACTCAACGTGCTGTAGAGAACTTCCCGATCTCTGGCCGGGGCCTCGAGAACCAGCAGATCCGCGCCCTTGGGCTCCTCAAGGCCGCGTGTGCGCAGGTCAACAAGGATTCGGGCAAGCTCGATGCGGAAAAGGCTGACGCGATCATCGCTGCGGCGAAGGAAATCGCAGACGGCAAGCACAACGACCAGTTCCCAATTGACGTCTTCCAGACGGGTTCTGGCACTTCCTCGAACATGAACACTAATGAGGTCATTGCTTCGATCGCGCACGCAAACGGCGTGGAAGTCCACCCGAACGACCACGTCAACATGGGACAGTCCTCGAACGACACCTTCCCAACTGCAACGCACATTGCTGCCACCGAAGCTGCCGTCGAAGTGCTGGTCCCGGCCCTGCAGGTGCTGCAGAAGTCACTGGCTGCGAAGGCTGAGCAATGGCACGAGGTAGTGAAGTCGGGCCGCACTCACCTGATGGACGCGACCCCGCTGACGCTTGGTCAGGAGTTCTCCGGCTACGCTCGTCAGATCGAGCTCGGCATCGAGCGCGTTGAGGCGACTGTTGGCCGCCTCGGCGAGCTCGCCATTGGCGGCACCGCGGTCGGTACCGGCATCAACACCCCAGCAGACTTTGGCGCAAAGGTCACCGCAGAACTGGTGAAGATCACTGGGCTGACACAGCTGTCGGAGGCAAAGAACCACTTCGAGGCCCAGGCCGCACGCGACGCTCTGGTGGAATTCTCCGGTGCGATGCGCACTGTTGCAGTCTCGTTGTACAAGATTGCAAATGACATCCGGCTGATGGGTTCGGGCCCACTCGCCGGATTTGCGGAGATTCACCTCCCAGATCTGCAGCCAGGCTCGTCGATCATGCCTGGCAAGGTCAACCCAGTCCTGTGCGAGGCGGCAACCCAGGTCTCTGCCCAGGTGATCGGCAACGATGCCGCGGTGGCATTCGGCGGCTCGCAAGGCCAGTTCGAGCTCAACGTGTTCATCCCGATGATGGCGCGCAACGTGCTGGAGTCCGCTCGCCTGCTGGCGAACGTCTCTCGACAGTTCGCTACCCGCTTGGTTGACGGTATCGAGGCGAACGAGGCCCGCATGAAGCAGCTCGCGGAGTCTTCACCATCAATCGTCACCCCTCTGAACAGTGCAATCGGCTACGAGAACGCTGCGAAAGTGGCAAAGCATGCGGTGAAGGAGGGCATCACGATCCGCCAGGCTGTGATTGACCTCGGCTTCGTGGACGGCGAAACGTTGACTGAGGAGGAGCTCGACAAGCGTTTGAACGTCCTGTCGATGGCTCATACCGAACGCAACTAGTCTTCGCTACAATCATCCCTGCTACTGCCCATGTTCATGAGCACGACCAGGGATGATTTTTATGTCTGATTCTTTTTCGCAGCTTCGTACAGCTGGGGGCTCAAATAAGCCATGGGTTATTGGCGGTGTCTTAGCTCTGGTGGTCTCGCTTATCGGGATAGCGCTCGCCGCAGCGTACTGGTCCGCTCAGCCAAAGCCGGAGCCTAACGGGGTGCCTACAGTTGTGACGGTGACTGCGTTTCCTGAAGCTCCGCAAGTGCGTGACGACGCCCCCTCTGGAACATTCCAAGGCACCCTCCAATCGCACAGCCCTGATGCTGCCGTAGCGGCGTGGCCGGCGGTGTTCTCCCTCCATGAAGGACAAGGGATGGTCAGCTATCCTCTGAGCGGTTGCGTGGCGCTTATCGCGCATGATGGCAGTGCTTCCGCTCTGACGAAACAGTGCCCTCCAACTACTGATGATGGTTTCTGGAGCTTCTCCAGCCCGGAGCCGGGAATCGTTGAGGCACAGTTTTTCGAGCGCCGCGGTGATAGCTCTCCAAACGTGGAAGGCTCACTATCGCTCCTGGTTGAATAGGTTTCTTTGATATTTTTGCACGGAGTGTAAGATTGCACTCCGTGAATTTTCCCGATCAGTCAGAAGGTCTCCGGCAGCGAAAGCGCCGCGAAACACGGCAGCGAATCTTCGATACAGCTGCATCGCTTGTGGCACGCGACGGCTATGACAATGTCACAGTCGAGGAGATCTGCCAAGGTGCAGGCATTTCACGGCGGACGTTCTTCAACTACATGGACTCAAAAGATGACGCTGTGCTTGGTCCCTTCCCTCTCGAGTTCACCAGCGAGAGCTTTGCACGCATTGCTGATGAGTCGTCCACGAACATGTTGTCCCTGGTAATCGATGCAATGGAAGAATCAGGTGCCGAAGATCGAGCCGAGGATGCCTGCCGAATCCAGCGGCTCATGCAGGACAACCCATCGTTGGCAAACGCGATGCTGGCCCGCAAACGCGATACGCTACGACACCTCGAGCAGGCTGTGCGTGAGCATTTTGCGAGCCACCCCGAAGACCGCCGTCTAGATGTCACCATAGAGGCAGAAGCCCGAATCGTTGTGGAACTTTTTCGGACAACGCTTGTGCTTTATGCGCGAAGCCTTCATTTCCAAGAGGAGGGTTCGCCGAAGGAGCAGGCTCGTAGCGTAGCTGCCGTCGTCACGAAGTATGCAAAGGAGTTGCAGTGGTAAACAACACTAAGCCACACGTTGGCCTGATCTTTGGAGCGCTACTCATCACGATGCTGATGAGCTCATTGGGCCAGATGGTTTTCTCCACTGCCCTGCCGACGATTGTCGGTGAGCTTGGTGGCGTAGATCACATGAGCTGGGTGATTTCGTCGTTCCTGGTCACGATGACAATCGCGATGCCAATTAATGGCAAGCTCGGTGACAGGGTCGGACGCAAGTGGCCTTATATTGGCTCGATTGGCCTGTTCGTCATTGGTTCCACCTTGGGTGGGCTTGCACAGTCAATGCAGCTGCTCATTATCGGGCGCGCCGTCCAAGGCTTTGGCGCTGGCGGCATGATGGTCAACTCCCAGGCAATCATCGCGGAGGTGGTTCCAGCTCGTAGCCGTGGCAAGTACATGGGTGTGATGGGGGCAGTATTCGGCGTTTCTTCCGTGCTTGGCCCCGTGTTGGGCGGCTGGTTTACGGATGGCCCCGGCTGGCGTTGGGGCCTTTGGATGAACATCCCGCTGGGGCTTCTCGCGATGACGGTCTGCACAATCGTGCTCCACCTACGCAAGGGGTCGCGGTCAGCACAGAGCATCGACTGGCTGGGCACCGTGCTCATGGCGGTTGCCACGACTTCTCTTATTTTGACCACAACGTGGGGTGGCACTCAGTATGAGTGGTCCTCGCCTATCATTTTGGGTATTTCCTCGCTTGCGGTTGTCGCTGCAGCGCTGTTCGTCTTCGTTGAGCTGCGCGTACCGAACCCGCTCATCCCCATGCACTTGTTCCGCAATCGCAACATGGTCTTGACGACGGCCTCCGGAACCGTGCTGGGACTGGCTATGACCGGTGCGCTTGCTTACCTGCCTACCTACCTGCAGATGGTGCACGAACTCACGCCAACGAACGCGGGGCTGATGATGCTGCCAATGGTCATCGGCATCTTGGGCACTGGCACTACCGTGGGGTTCATTATCGCGAAAACGGGCCGCTACAAGGTCTACCCGATCATCGGTATGGCCATCGTTTCGGTCGGACTCTTCCTCTTCTCGCAGCTCGAAGTGTCCACACCGCTGACCACGCTGGGTATCTACATGTTCATTTTTGGGTTCGGACTCGGCTTAGTCATGCAGGTACTGGTACTTATTGTCCAGAACTCGTTCCCACTAGCAATGGTCGGTACTGCAACAGCGACGAACAACTTCTTCCGACAGATCGGCTCCGCGATCGGTGCGTCGCTTATTGGTTCGCTGTTCATTCACAATATGACGGAGGAGCTCGCGGAACGCCTGCCAAAAGCATTGGCCTCGATGGCCCCTAGCGAGGCAGCCCCTTACGCCGAGCAATTCTCGAGCGCCGGTGGGCACAACTCCCTCACCCCGCACGCGGTTGCACAACTGCCTGACGTACTGCGCGACGCCGTCCTTAATAGTTACAACGACGGCCTGACCCCAGTGTTCTTACTGATGGTCCCATTGGCCGCCGTTGCGTTGGTGCTGCTCTTCCCGGTCCGGGAGGACCCGCTGAAAGAGACGCTGGACTAGGAACGATGAGGCGTGACTAGACCTGGCTTTTGCCTGGTTTCTTTTCTCCCGGCTTCGGCAACAGCAGCTCGTAGATGTCCGAGTCACGCCACTGGCCTTCCCGCTCACCGTAGGACATTTTCGCCATGTGATGGAAGGTGCCAACTTTCTCAAACCCGCGCGACTTGTGCAGCCCTGCCGATCCTTCGTTTTCCGGGAAGATCCACGAGTGAATCGACCACTTATCAAGTTCGATGCACGTCGCGATGAGCTTGTCTAGCAGCGCACCGGATACCCCCATGCCGCGCGCATCCGGATGCACGTAGATGGAGTCTTCAACTACTCCATGGAACACGCTTCTCGACGACGCCTTCGCCGCAGCTACCCATCCGAGCACACGCGAGTCATCGTGTTCATCAACGGCAACAAACACCGTTTCCATGATCTTCGCCCTGGAAAACTGCTCCCATGTCAAGCCGCGCGTCTCGTAAGTTGCGTTTCCGGTACTCAGACCCATCTCGTAGATGCTACGCACCTGCGGGTAGTCTTCTGGCCGGATTGGTCGAATGGTAAACCCTTTTTTGGTCATAAAAAACATTGTCCCCATTGGTCACACATCGTGCAACCAACGGGGACAAAAGCCGTTGTAGAGCTACAAATTACTTCTCGATGATGTTTGCAGCGAACGCGCCGGTGTCGTTGTTTTCACGAGTCCACTCGATGGTGCCGTGCTCGAACTCCTGGAACCAGCCAGATTCATTTGGAAGTGGGGTCTCGGCTGCGGTTGGGAAGCCAACCTTGTCCATAACGCCTTCATTCGTCAGCCACACGTTAGCAATTTGGCCCCAGATCGGAGCGCCACCGGTGTTTTCATTCCAGGCGACGTGGTGGTCATTGTCAAAGTCAACGATCCAGCTGCCATCGTGCTCCGTAACCTTCATCGGCTCGCCCCACTCCGAGTCAGCGTACTGGCCGATTGCCTGGACCAGACCGGTTGGAACCTTGACCTCTTCACCGTCTGCGGTAGTCAAGGAGACAGACTCCGTAGAGCCCTCTGCACCATTAGCGTCGGTGGCGGTCTCAGCAGCAGTCTCCGTCTCGGCTGCCTCTGTAGCTGTCTCGATGTTGGTCACCGTTGCGGTGCCGGAAGCACCATCCGCAGCGGTGGTAGCAGTGCTATCGGCGCCCTCTCCGTCAGAGCAAGCAACCAAGCCTGCGGCCAGAGCGGTAGCAGCAACGGCGGAAGTAAAAACCTTCTTGTAATTCATCAAAATTTCCTTTCGTTGTTGAATTTGTCTGGTTTCCATTATGCAAATTTCACTTTCGCCGCCTCCGTTTCACCCCCGTTCGGGGTGTTTTCCCGGCCGCACCCTTGCGCTTTTTCCCACGTTTCGTATATAAGCGTTTGCCCTGCGCAGCACGGGAGTCTGACACCTGTTTGCGCCGCCTCGTCCCAGCAGTCGGCTCACTCCCCCTCGACGAGCGAGCGGTGCGCCCTTTTGCGACGCCCACAAAGTCCTGGATCTCGTCACCGTCGTCGGTTTTCCGCCACACCAATGCAATCTCAGTTTCAACCAGCGGAGCGTGCCAAACTTCCAAACACGCGATCTGTTTCTTCGAGAGCACCTTCAACAACGGCAACGGGGCCAATGCCACGCCAACGTTTGCCGCAACGACCTGCAATGCACCACGAAGCTCTTCAAGTGACGCCTCCGGCTGGTAGACCCAGTTGATGATTTCGCCTTCGAGGTCCGCGTAATCGACGCGCTCCCCAAGCTCTGCAAACAAAGAGTCCTTGGGCACGGCAACGCCGGGAGCCTCGGTATAGAGACGGACCACGTGAAATTCATCGGTAATACGGTCATCGGGCAGGCGCATCAGCGCCAGCGATGTAGAAGTCGTCTCGTCCAGGAGATCAGCGAAGGGGTCGTCGACACCTTGCGTATCGAGCGAGTGCGGTGTGGACTGTGCGAAGCGTTTAAACCACTTCCCTGGCTCTGTGCCGGTGACGAAAGCAAGCGATAGCATGGCACAATGCTACCGTTTGGTGTATGACTACACAGAAGCCATCCGGAACCGCGATGAAGGCCGCGACCGCCGCGAAGAAACTCGGGATCTACCTGCCAGCGACGCCGCAGGAGTTCCAAGACAATGCCGTGACGCACGCGCAACTGCGCGAATTACAGAACAATCCCCCAGAGTGGCTGCAGGAACTGCGCCGCAATGGGCCACACCCCCGCCCCGAGGTGGCGCGCAAACTCGGGATCTCAATCACCGCACTCAAAGCAAACGACATGGACAAGCCGCTCACCACTGAGGAGATCAACGAGCTGTTGAAAAACCAGCCGGAATGGTTGAGCTCGGCCCGCACCACTCATTCAGAGCAGCGCCAGGCCGAGCAGCAGCAGTAGCTCTTAGAGCATCTTCCAATCTTCGAGGCCCGGGTAGAGCGGGAACCGCTCCGCCAGCGCGTCTACGCGGGCGTGCAGGGCGTCGACGTCGGCGTTCTCACCCTGGATAAGCGCCTCGGCGATAATTTCCGCAACTTCCTCGAACTCTTCCTTGCCGAAGCCGCGGGTCGCCAGCGCCGGGGTGCCAATACGCAGCCCCGACGTCACGGCTGGCGGACGCGGATCGAAAGGAACGGCGTTGCGGTTCACCGTAATGCCAGCCTTATGCAGCAAATCCTCTGCCTGCTGGCCATCCATCGCGGAGTTACGCAGGTCCACTAGCACAAGGTGGACATCGGTGCCGCCGGAGACGACGTCGATGCCGGCTTCCTTGGCGTCTGGCTGGGTCAAGCGCTCGGCGAGAATCTTTGCGCCCTCGAGCGTGCGCTCCTGGCGGTTACGGAAAGCCTCCGTCGCGGCGAGCTTGAAGGCGGTAGCCTTCGCAGCGATCACGTGCACCAGCGGGCCACCCTGCTGGCCTGGGAACACTGCGGAGTTGAGTTTCTTGTGCAGCTCGAGATCGTTGGTCAGGATGAAGCCGGAGCGTGGTCCACCAATGGTCTTGTGCACCGTGGAGGACACAACGTGTGCATGAGGCACCGGCGACGGGTGCAGACCAGCAGCGACCAAGCCAGCGAAGTGCGCCATATCGACCCACAAGTACGCACCAACCTCGTCTGCGATCGAGCGGAACTCAGCAAAGTCCTCGTGGCGAGGGTACGCGGACCAACCCGCGATGATCACCTTCGGCTTGACCTCGCGCGCCTGTTCACGCAGCTTCTCCATGTCGATGGTGCACGTGTCTTTTTCAACCTCGTACGCAGCGACGTTGTACAGCTTGCCGGAGAAGTTGATCTTCATACCGTGCGTCAGGTGGCCACCGTGAGCGAGGCTGAGGCCCAAGATGGTGTCGCCCGGCTCGCACAGCGCCATCAACACAGCCGCATTCGCCTGCGCACCGGAGTGTGGTTGCACGTTCGCGTATTTCGCGCCGAAGAGCTCCTTCGCGCGGTCGCGCGCCAGGTCTTCAACGACGTCGGCGTGCTCGCAGCCACCGTAGTAGCGACGACCTGGGTAGCCTTCGGCATATTTGTTTGTAAACACCGAACCCTGTGCTTGCAGCACTGCTCGCGGAACGAAGTTCTCGGAGGCAATCATCTCCAGCGTGTTTCGCTGGCGCGACAGCTCCTGAACGATCGCTTCGTGAACTTCGGGGTCAAAAGTAGCGAGATCCTGGTAGCGGAGGTCTTCAGACACGTGCACCGGGTCCTTTCAAGATCAGACAGTCAATCATGTTATAGCTCATGCCCAGGCACACCTACGCCTGGCACTGCTATGCAGTATAAGCATCAGCGCTACGAAAGAAGTCCACTTTATTCAGGAACTTCAGAAGTATCTGTACCTGAGTTCCCCGGCACGAAACAACAAATGTAACAATGTTACGCATGGCGAAATCTCCCCGCACTTCGGATTCGAGCCCTTATTTGGACTTTCACCGCGACGATTGGCGGCACCGACGTGCGCAAATGCCACAAGTCTTGACGGAGGACGAAGTAGCCAAGCTCAGTGGTATCGGCGAGAACCTCGATATGCAGGAAGTTGAAGACATTTACCTTCCGATCTCTCGCCTGATTCACCTCCAGGTACGGGCCAGACAAAAACTTACGAAGGCTACAGAGACGTTTATCGGTGATGACCCAGGCCACGTGCCATTCATTATCGGGATTGCGGGGTCGGTGGCCGTCGGCAAGTCAACGACTGCCCGTGTACTGCAGGTGTTGCTACAGCGTTGGGACTCTCATCCTCGAGTGGACCTCATCACCACCGACGGGTTCCTCTATCCCAGCAAAGTGCTCAAAGAGCGCAACCTGATGGACCGCAAAGGATTCCCGGAATCCTACAACCGGCGCGACCTCATGCGCTTTGTCACCGAGGTCAAGTCGGGTCAACCACTGGTCAAAGCGCCGATATATTCTCACTTCGCCTACGACATCATCCCAGGCGAGTTCATTGAGGTCCGCCAGCCGGACATCATCATTCTCGAAGGGCTCAACGTCCTCCAAACCGGCCCGACCCTCATGGTGTCCGACCTCTTCGACTTCTCAATTTATGTCGACGCCCTCACCACCGATATTGAACGCTGGTACATCGACCGCTTCATGAAGCTTCGCAACACCGCGTTTCGAGAGCCCGGCGCGCACTTTGCGCACTATGCCGACATCGATGAGGCGCAGGCCCGTCACAAGGCACGCGATATTTGGCAGTCCATCAACCTGCCGAACCTAGTGGAAAACATTGCCCCCACCCGTATCCGTGCCTCGCTCGTGCTACGCAAAGGCGCCGACCATTCAGTGCAGTGGGTCCGCATGCGCAAAATGTAGCGCCAGGTAGCTGCCTACTTGCCGAAGCGACGGGAGCGCTGCGAGTACTCGCGCAACGCGCGAAGGAAGTCAATCTTGCGGAACGCGGGCCAGTACGTGTCCGTAAACCAGATCTCGGAGTACGCCGCCTGCCACAGTAGGAAGCCGGAGAGGCGCTGCTCCCCCGACGTCCGGATCACTAAGTCTGGATCGGGCTGACCTGAGGTGTACAGGTGCTGCGACACGGACTCGACGGTCACTGCGTTGACCAGTTCGTCCACGCTGCAGCCGCTGGCAGCGGCGTCGCTAATGAGGCTGCGAACGGCGTCGACAATTTCTTGCCTGCCGCCGTACCCCACCGCAATGTTGACGGTCAGGCCAGCTTTGCCTGTGGTGGTGTCGGCAGATCGGCGCATCCTTTCTGCAACCTCATCCGGCAAGAGCTCCAGGTGCCCTACGAGCCGAACCTTGCAGGAGTAAGACTGCGTCGCAAGGTCCTCGATCACCTCGGAAATAATGTCGAACAGCAGCTCAACTTCTTCCGAAGTCCGTTGCAAATTCTCCGTTGATAACAGGTAGATCGTAACGACGTCCACGTCCATTTCCGCCGACCACCGCACAAGTTCGCCGATCTTCGCCCCACCCACCCGGTGGCCATGAGAAACATCGGTGAACCCAGCCTCACGGGCCCACCGTCGGTTGCCGTCCGCCATGACCGCGATGTGCTTCGGGCGTTTCTTGCCCTTCAGCTCACGCTTCAGGCGCGCTTCATACAGCGGATACAGAATTCTTTGGAGGCTACTCACGGACCCAACCTTACTCACCAATCAACGGTATGTATGTTAGATGCCTTAGATCCAACGCTTCTTCCGGCGATCAAGCACACCCGCCTCCGCCATGGCCTTATCCAGCGCCTCCTGGTCAAACGGGTCGATTCCGTGCTTCTCAGCGAAGAGGCTGCGACGGCGGAACCGCGAGTACCGGCGATGGAACGCAAACCCCAGAGACAAAATGACCACAGCCAGCATCACCAACAGCAACAGGCCGAATGGCGAAGCCTTGCCAAAGTCAGGCCCCACCGGGTTTTCCTTCGGCGCCTGCGCCACCAAGTAAGCAGAGGTGTTGATAATCGCTGCGTGTGCTGTCGTCATCATGTGTATTTCGTCTTCCTTGTGCTGAGAATGTTAGCGCTCTTGCCCGAAACCTTCAGCGAGCGCGTCCGCGGTCTTCGGGTCAATACCGGCGAAGAGATCATCTTCCGGCAACGTTGATGCTACGCGAGTTCTGGCCAACTCAAACTCTTCTGTCGGCCATACCTCCTGCTGGTCCTCAACTGGGCTCGCCAAAAACGCGCCCGCCGGATCAATCTGTGTCGCATGTGCCGTCAGCGCTGCTGCACGCTGGGGGAAGTACTCCGCGCACTCCACCCTTGTGGTCACGCGACTCATCACATCCGCTTTGTTTTCTTCCCACCGCTGAATCATCAGCTCGTACGGGCTCTTCTTTCCCTGCGCGTACAAGCGGTCCTGCAGAAGACGCATCCGCTGCAGGATAAATCCATGGCTGTAGTACAGCTTCAATGGCGTCCACGCCTGCCCTGCTTCAGGAGCAAAGGATGGATCTCCCGCCTTGTCCCAGGCCAGCATCGAGATTTCGTGGACCATCAAGTGGTCGGGGTGCGGGTAGCCACCGTTTTCGTCGTAGGTAATGATGACATGCGGCCTGAACTCTCGAATCGACTCGACGAGATGCGCCGTCACTGCCTCCGGGTCTTGGGTCGCGAACGAGCCTTCCGGCAGCGGGGGCAGCGGGTCGCCTTGTGGCAGACCCGAGTCTTCGTACCCCATCCACTGATGTTCCACGCCGAGGGCCGCCGCGGCCTCCGCCATCTCCTGCTCCCGGACCTCGAGGATGTTCTCCAGCACGCCCGGCCGATCCATCGCAGGGTTCAAGATGTCGCCTCGTCGCCCGTCAGTACATGTGACGACGAGCACCCGGTTCCCCTCCGATGCGTATTTTGCCATCGTTGCTGCACCTTTAGAGGACTCGTCGTCTGGGTGTGCGTGGATCGCCATCAAGCGCAAGCCGGCCACTATTCCTCCTAGAACTTCTTCGAGGTCTGATTCCGTAACTTCGCGCCATCTTAGTACCATTGGAACGGATTGCAGCTACAGCGTCATCCAGCGTCATTCAGCGAGGTAGGTAACCGTGACTTCTCCCAGTCGCCCAACATCCCGATACGGCTCCAGCACCACCCCGACAGCCACGAAACGCAGCAACGCCGCTGGCCGGATCGTCGCGCTGATCGCCATCGGCCTCGTCGTCGTGCTGCTTTACAGCGTCTTTGACTACTTCAAGAAGCAGGAGTCTCGCACCGTCACTGCGGATTTCATCTCGCTCGAAGCTGTCGACGACAACACCACACGCATGTGGATCGATGTATCACGCAGAGACGTCGAGACCCCTTCGTACTGCATCGTCACTGCGGTCAACTACGCGCATGCCGAAGTTGGGCGTCGAGAAGTAGTACTCCCCGCAGGCGGGCAGGAGCTCGAGCGGGTCGCCGTCGAACTACCGGTGCGCGAACCGGCAGTCTCCGGACGTGTCTACGGCTGCTCGGACAATCTGCCGTTCTACATGGACCCCACCAGCACCTTTTACGACGCCCGCTAAGCCTCACCAGTGCACCACCTGCGCGGCAGCTGTGCTATTATCCGCCTGGTAAAGTTGCCCGCCAAACGGCGGGCTCGTTTGACATAAATAGGGAAGGTTTTTACCTGATGGCGCAAACTCAGCAGCAGTACATCACCCCGGAGATGAAGGCCAAGCTTGAAGCTGAGCTTCAGCAGCTCATCGACAATCGCCCTGTCATCGCAGCCGAAATTAACGAACGCCGTGAAGAAGGCGACCTCAAGGAAAACGCTGGCTACGACGCCGCGCGTGAGCAGCAGGACCAGGAAGAAGCTCGCATTAAGCAGATTTCCGAACTGCTGGCTAACTCCACCACGGAGCGCTCCGGCATCGTCGAGGGTGTAGCCCACGTAGGTTCCGTCGTGCACGTCTACTACAACAATGACGAAAATGATAAGGAAACGTTCCTGATCGGTACCCGCGCGGCTTCGACGGACAACGAGGACCTGGAAACCTACTCGGAGAACTCCCCGCTCGGCGCAGCCGTAGTCGGTGCTTCCGAAGGTGAAACCCGCACCTACAACGCCCCAAATGGCCGAGAGATTTCGGTAACAATCGTCTCCGCAGAACCGTATGATTCTGTTAAGGCTTCCACGCCACGGGCGAAGTAGCCTGTCTACGCCATCGGCGTTATCCGTGATCGCTGACATTGAAGGAATTCCTGTGAATAAGTTCTTTTCCCGCAAGCTAGTACTCACCAGCGTGGTCGCACTCGGCGCTGTGGGCTTGACTGCCTGCCACCCGCCACACCAAAACCCGTCGGACCTGAAGGTTGATACGGCACAAAGCCAGGACCCAACTTCGCTTCCTGGTGAGCGCGCGAAGGCAACCCCGACGAACGTAACCGATGCAGCAGGCGCTACCTCTGAGGCTGCAGTCACCGAGACCGTCACCGCTATGGGTGCTTCGGACAAGACCCCACTGGTCAATAACTGCGGCAGCGTCGGCCTTGAGCGTCCAGCTTCGCTGACTCTCAACTGCAGCGACCAGAACGATTTCCTCCAGGACATCGTATGGGATACCTGGTCTGAGCAGCTCGCGCAGGGCACCGCTACCCGCACCACGGTCAATCCGAACCGCGAAATCGAAGATGTGCAGGTTGTCCTGGGCAACCCAGACATCGTAGATGGTGTGCTCGTGTTTAAAACCATCACCGTTGACGGCACGTCTATCAACCCTGAGGGTGCACGCTAAGTACGCTGAATACAGCAATTAGCTCCCTGCCCGGGCCCAGCGATGTTGTTGGCCGGGGCGCTTTTGAGCGCAACTAGACAAAAATACCCGGCCTCACAGTTGTGGGGCCGGGTATTTATCGCAGTGAGCGCATGCGCTATCGCTGTTGGAAGTAAGACAGCAGGCGCAGGATCTCGGTGTAGAGCCACACCAGAGTCACTGCCAGGCCAAGTGCAACGCCCCAGGCCGCCTGCGATGGGGCGCCCATGCGCACCAACTTATCGGCGACGTCAAAGTCCTGCAGGAACGCAAGTGCGCCCAGCACGATGCAGACCAGGCTAAACACGATGGCGATGGTGCCACCACCGCGAAGCGGATTCATGCCTGTAAAGATGCTCAACAAGAGGTTGCCGACAACCAGGATGAGCACGCCGAAAATGGCTGCGGTGAGGATCCGATTAAACCGCGGGGTAACGCGAATGGCACCGGTGCGATAGACCACAAGCATGCCCGCGAAGACACCGAAGGTGCCCAAGATCGCCTGGAAGATTAACGCGCCTGCGTCCGCGCCGGCGACACTGAACTGCCCGGTGATGGCGAATGAGAACCCACCAAGGAACAGGCCCTCAGCAGCCGCGTACGCCAGGGTAATAACTGGGGAACCGTACTTTTTGCCAAATGCGTGAATCATCACGAGGACGAAACCGGCGACGGCACCGACCACCGTCAGAATGCTGGCAATGGAGCCGTACCCACCGAGGTACAGTCCGAAGTTAATTACTGCAAAGGCGACAATTACGGCAAGGGTAATGCCGGTTTTAGTGACAACGTCGTCAACCGTCATTGGACGGTCCTCAGACACTGTGCCCGCCGATGCACCCATGGGTGCTTGCTCGTACGGGTTCGCGGCACCGTACCCCTGGTACCCAGTGCCACGTTGGGAATCTACTCCCTGCAGAGTTTTCAATACAGGGTTGTTGCTACTCACGGACCCCTGATCCTTTCTTTTGAGAACAATCGTTCACCTACTCCAACGCACTGGGTGTTGTTTTAGTTCCATGCGCCCAAAGAATTTGTCCGGATCACGCCACTGAGCGTGGCCTCTGCAGCAATCTGCACCACAATTCATGTCCATCTTTCTGGCAGCGCTATACTTCTGTACGTTTGTCGCACTCCAGGAAGGTCGCCATCCCATGCCGCCCCCAATATCAGGTTCTCACCGCTATGTCCCCGCCCTCGACGGGATCCGAACGCTAGCGGTCATGCTGGTTATCGCGTACCACCTCAACCTCCCTGGGTTCAGCGGTGGCCTGCTAGGCGTGGGCGTGTTCTTCACCCTCTCGGGGTACTTGATCACGCTTAACCTCATGCGTGGGCACTACCGGGATAACTCGCTGCACCTGAAGACGTTTTGGGTCAGGCGTTTCCGCCGTCTCATACCTGCGATGCTGACCACAGTGTTGGCAGTCGTGATTCTTTCCGTCGCGTTCGATGCGGGCAACCTTCGTGACCGCTCGTTTGAAGCGTTGAGCTCCATCTTCTACGTGAACAACTGGCATAACATCGCCGTCGGTTCATCGTACTTCGATCAGTTCAATGGCCCCGGTCCGCTGGACCATATGTGGTCACTGGCGATCGAGGAACAATTTTATCTCTTGTGGCCGCTGTTGCTGTGGGGCTGCTGAGGGTGTTCCGTCGTGGGTGGATTGTCGCCGTCGTGACCACGGTGCTCGCCGGAGCTTCCTTTATCTGGATGTGGGTGCTCGCTGATCCTTCTATCGATGCGACTCGCGTCTACGAGGGCACTGATACCCGTGCGGGCGGGCTGCTACTCGGCGCGGTCTTAGCAATCGTGGTTTCCTCACGGAAGCACGCCGGTAAGAACATTGGTTCCTCCCCTGTTCTGAGCACCGTTGTTGGCGCCCTCGGCTTCGGCGGCATCTTCGCGCTGAGCATGCTCGTCGCGCAGGAAAACATGTTCTTGTACAAGGGTGGGATCCTGCTTCTGAACATTGCGTCAGTTGCTGCTATCTACTCGGTCATTGGGGCGCGCGGCCCGTGGACGACCATTTTCAGCTGGGAGCCGCTTCGCTGGATCGGCGAACGCTCCTACGGTATTTACCTGTGGCACATGCCGGTGATTTACTTCATGCCGGATGCGTGGTTGCAGGATCACCGCGTGTGGTCCTCCATCCTCGTTGTTGTGCTTTCGACCCGCACTTGCTGCGCTGAGCTGGACCATGTTTGAGAACCCAATCCGTCGCAATGGCGTGTTCGGGCCAATGAAGCAGTTCCGCACGCACCCGTTGGAGGCACTCCGCCCGATCACGCTTGGTTCGACGATTACGCTCGCCGCAATCATTGCAATAGGTATCCCGGCTGTGTTCGCCATGGATGCCTCGAAGCCGAACACCACCATGTCCCTGCCTCAGGATGCGCAGCGCGGAGGCGCGCGCGACCATCGCGAGGGAAAGGACAAAGCCAAGGAAACTGAGGAAAGCTTGACGACGTCCGCCTCTGAGAAAGCTTCATGGGAGGACCAGCCTTCGGACGTGAAGATGAGCTGCGAGAAGGTCATCCACGTCGGCGATTCCACCTCGATTGGCATGTTCGATATCAACCAGTTGCCTGAAGGCGCGGTCACTGCGATTGACCGATACTTGGACGCTGGCGCAAGCGAGGTAGATACGAGCGTGTTTGGCGCTCGCGCAACAAATCAGGGTTTCAACGGCAACGGGGAGAACTACCCGTCTGCGATTGAGTCCGTGCAGCAACTGCTCGCCCAGGGCGCAGCTGACGATGGCACCTGCTGGGTCATCGCCACCGGCGTGAACGACGCCGCCAACGCAGACGCTGCCCGTTCCTACGGCTACGACCCCACGGGTGAGTTGGAGGCAAACATCCGCAAGATGCTTGACCTGTTGGAGGGCTACCGCGTGATGTGGCCGACAGCCGCAACGGGTAACCCGTCGAATGGCTACTACGCCAACGAGAACATGGACGAGTTCAATGTTGCATTGCGCAAGGTTGCGAAGGAGCGTCGAGACGTAGTCGTCTACGACTGGGCGAGCGAGGCGCGCTCCAACTTGGATTGGTTCCTCGCAGGCGACGAGGTGCACTACAACGCCACCGGCAATGACATCCGTGGCAAGCACTTTGCTGCCGCACTTGCTCACGCGTTCCCGAAGGATATCCCGGTAGACGCCATCCCAACGGACGCGGAGGTGACTTCCAAGGGGCCGAAGCTATAGTTTTGGGCATGGCCACTTGGAAAGAAATTGTCGCTGCAAACCCTGACCACTCCGAGAATTACGCCCAGCGGTGGCGCAACTTCGTGCAACAGGGCAAAGATATCGACGGGGAGGCCCGGCTTATCGACGCCCTCTCCGCCCGCCACTCCCGCATCCTCGATGCAGGGTGCGGGACTGGTCGCCTTGGCGGCTATCTGGCAAAGCGTGGACATATCGTCTTCGGCGTCGACATCGACCCTGTGCTGATCGGGTACGCGAAGCAAGACTTCCCCGAAGCAACTTGGGTAGTTGGCGACCTTTCCGCCGATCCGATCGAGGTCCGCGATATCGATATTGCGGTCTCGGCAGGCAACGTGATGGGGTTCCTCGCCGTCGACGGTCGCAGGCCCGCGCTTGAGAACATCTTCCGAACGCTACGTCCGGGCGGACGGTTCGTCGTCGGCTTCGGGCGTGGGCGCGGCTGGGAGTTCGACGACTTCCTCACCATGTGCCACGAAGTCGGGTTCCAGCCACAGCACCAGTTTGCGAGCTGGGACTTGGAGCCGTTCACGGAGCAGTCCGGGTTCTTGGTTGCTGTGTTGCAAAAGCCAAAGGTTGATGAGCAGGCCGTTCGCTCGTTAACGAACCTACTCTAATAGTTCGCTGGCCCGACCTTACTGAACAAGGTTGACGCGATTCGCCATCCGTTGGCTACCGCCAGACGTGTAGAAGTGCACCGAGTTGTTCTCGTCTTCGGGGTGATCGCACCACATGTCGCGGCCATCGCTGCCCATCTTGCACACCATCGGGTAGGTTTCGCCGGTGACGGGACTCGTCACCGAGATATCAGCTCGCGGCACCGCGTTCACGTTGGGGTTCGCCGCTACGTAGTGCCAGGTAGCTGCGTAGGCGACGTCGAAGATCTCAGCTGCAAATTCGCACGATGTCGCAGGCCCCGCCTTGATTCGGTCGCCGAACTCAGTGGTGCCACACTCCCCTCCTACTTGACCAGTGTTGATGGAGTGGCGCGTTGAAAATGTATGAGTCTCGGTATCCTCGGAGGCGCTGGTTGGGGTGGCGGTGTCCTCAGCGTGTGAATCTGTGGTGGTGATTGTTTGGGTGATCGTGGCCGGGGCTGCATCGTTGCTGCTGGAGCTCGAACCACTGTCACCGGAACAACCCACAACGCCCAAACAAGCGACTGCGATCATCCCGACTGCTGTGTACTGTTTCATTGCTTCCTCTCGGCATTCGGGGACAGGGGTGCCCAACAGCATAGTCGATAGGAACGCAAAAGGTCCCGCTACCTGTAGGTATGCGGGACGTTGCATTGTGCCCCCAGTGGGACTCGAACCCACACTGAATTGATTTTAAGTCAACTGCCTCTGCCGATTGGGCTATAGGGGCGCACGGGCCCATAGTACAGGCAGCACCGGGAAAACTCCCAATAGGCACCACCGGACAAAGCCCGGTAGAAACCGCTACTGGCTCACACTGATGATGCGTTTCTTTTTCCTGCCACCGTCGACGTCGGACTCACCGGTAACGGAGATCTTCTCGGCATCGAAAATGTCCGCGATGAAGTCGGCGACCCACTGCAGCAGCTCCATGTCGCGCAGGTTTGGCTGGTTGATGCCTTTGCCTTCACGTGGCATTGGTACCTGCAGTGTCTTTGCCGCAGCACGGTAATTCGCTCCCGAGTACAGGCGCTTCAACCTGACTTGCTTCGAGTCTGGCAACTCCACGGGGTGGAACTTAATCCTTGTGCCTTGGGTCAAGATGTCCGAGATTCCAGCAGTTCGAGCCAAGTGGCGCACGCGTGCAACCGCAAAGAGGCGCAAGACCTCGGTCGGAAGTGGTCCGAAGCGGTCGATCATTTCCTCGGCAACCTTGCGCAGGTCCTGCTCATCGCGGGCCTCGGCAAGTTTTCGGTACACGTCCAGGCGCAGGCGCTCGGCGTTGATGTAGCTTTCGGGGATGTGGGCGTCGACAGGCAGATCCACTCGGATCTCCTTCGGGCCCTGGTCTGTCGCGTCGACGACTTCGCCGGTCATGAGCGCCTTGTACGTTTCGACGGCCTCCCCGACCAGGCGGACGTACATGTCGAAGCCAACACCTGCAATGTGGCCGGACTGCTCCGCGCCGAGCACGTTGCCGGCACCGCGCATCTCCAGGTCCTTCTGCGCGACAGCAATGCCGGCGCCGAGGTCGTTGTTCTGTGCGATGGTCGCAAGTCGGTCGTAGGACGTTTCGGTGAGTGTCTTCTCTTTCGGGTACAGGAAGTACGCGTAGCCGCGTTCGCGGGAACGCCCGACGCGCCCGCGCAGCTGGTGCAGCTGGCTCAGACCCATGTTCTGCGCGTTCTCCACGATCAGGGTGTTAGCGTTGGCGATGTCCAGGCCGGTTTCCACGATTGTGGTGCAGACAAGCACGTCGAATTCGCGGTTCCAAAACCCTTGGACTGTCTGCTCAAGCTGCTGCTCACCCATCTGCCCATGCGCGACCACGACGCGGGCCTCGGGTACGAGTTGCCGCAGCGAGCGCGCCGTCTTCTCAATATCGGAGACGCGGTTGTGGATGTAAAACACCTGGCCGTCGCGGAGCAGTTCGCGTCGAATGGCTGCCGCAACCTGCTTCTCTTCCTGCGGGCCAACGTAGGTCAGCACCGGGTGGCGGTCCTCCGGAGGAGTCGTGATCGAGGTCATCTCGCGGATGCCCGTCAGGCTCATCTCCAGGGTTCGCGGGATTGGCGTCGCGGTCATCGTGAGCACGTCGACGTGACTCTTCAGGGCCTTGATGTGCTCCTTGTGCTCTACGCCGAAGCGCTGCTCCTCATCCACAATGATGAGGCCAAGCTGCTTCCAGAACACGCCCGTCTGCAGCAGACGGTGTGTGCCGATCACAACGTCGACGGAACCATCCGCCAACCCTGCCATAATCTCCTTGGCTTCCTTCGCTGAAGTAAAGCGCGACAGCTCGCGAACGGTGACCCCGAAGCCGTCCATTCGCTCGTTGAACGTGGAGTAATGCTGCTGGGCAAGAAGCGTCGTCGGCACAAGCACCGCCACCTGCTGTCCGTCTTGCACTGCCTTGAACGCGGCGCGAACAGCAACCTCGGTCTTTCCGAAACCAACGTCGCCGACGATCACGCGGTCCATCGGCGTCGGCTTCTCCATGTCCTCCTTGACCGCCTCAATAGCAGCGAGCTGGTCCTCCGTTTCTACGAACGGGAACGCGTCCTCCATCTCGTGTTGCCACGGTGTGTCAGGGCCGAAAGCGCGGCCCGGCGCGGCTTGACGCTTAGCGTAAAGCTCAATGAGTTCGCCGGCGATCTCACGTACGGCGGCGCGCGCCTTGCGCTTGGTGTTCTTCCAGTCGGAGCCGCCCATCTTGGACAGCGAAGGCTTCTCGCCGCCGGTGTATTTACTCAGCAGGTCGAGGGATTCCATCGGCACCCAGAGCTGATCGCCGGGCTGGCCGCGCTTAGCTGGTTGGTATTCCAACACGATGTACTCGCGCCGGGAGGCTTCGTCACCGGTTTTGATGGTGCGCTCGGCCATCTTGATGAACTTGCCGATGCCATGCGTGTCATGCACAACAAAATCACCGGGAGTCAGCGCGAGTGGGTCCACCCGGTTCCGGCGCCTCGGGCGGCGCCGCTTCGCGCCCGCGATGTCGCCGACGCGGTTGCCAGTCACGTCGGTTTCCGTCACTACCACCAGGTTGGGTCCGGGGAACACGAGGCCTGCATGCGAAAGGGACTGGTAGACCGTGACCGCGCCATCGACAGGTTCCAATCCAGGGGTGGCGATGCGCGCCGAGATGCCGTGCTCCCTCAGTCGCTCCGCCATGCGCTCAACGGTGCCCTTCGCTGGCGCCACGAACGCTACCTTGCCCCCGTTGGTTTGCACGTGCAGTTTCAACGTCGCGTAGAGCTGCTCAATTGCTTTGGGCTCGCCCTTCGGTGCGGGTGCAGCCTCGAATTCCAGCGGCAGCGTCATCGCATCATCGGCGGAAAACATACCTGGAGGTGCGAATGTCCACCACGCGTTGCCCGCGTTGCGTGCCGACACTTCCAACGACTCGAACGAACGGAACGAGGACGCCGATACGTCCAGCCCCTCCACAGCAAGCGGGCCCTCCGCACCCATCGCCGCGGCCTCCCACCCAGCTTCCAAGAATTCCTGGTCCGTGGCTTCGAGGTCCGCGATACGGGTGCGCACCTTTTCAGGCCCAGAGACGAACACAATGCTGCCCTTCGGCATGAGCTCCGGCAGCACCGAGTACTTCGCGTCGCTGAGCACCGGGATGAGTACCTCTTCCCCATCGGCGTGGGTGTGCTCAGAGATCCGCGTGAGCAGCTGCACCAGCGTGGTATTCGACGGGTTCGTGCGGGCAAGCTCATCGGCGCGTTTAGCCACGCTGGCGTCGATAATTAACTGGCGCGCCGGAAAAAGCTCGACGGATGTGAGCTCCTCGATGGTGCGCTGGTCGGCGACGGCGAAGCTTCGGATGTCGGTGACTTCGTCGCCCCAGAACTCGAGGCGCACTGGGTACTCGGCGGTGGTCGGAAAGATATCGATGATGCCACCGCGCGTGGCGAACTCCCCGCGCTTTGCCACCATGTCGACGTGCTCGTAGGCGAAGTTGACGGCTTGTTCGGTCAGCTCCGTGAAGTCCCACTCGGTATCGACTTTCACTGTAATCGGCTCCACCGCGGGCAACACTGGCTGGCAGAAGGCGCGCGCCGAGGCGACGATGACCTGGGGCATCTCCCACAGCACCTTCGCACGGGCACCCACGACATCAGGCGCCGGCGACAACCTCTCGTGAGGCAGCGTCTCAAAAGCGGGGAAGTTGGCGACCTTGCCCTTTCCGAGCATCGCCTGCAGTTCAGCAGTCAGATCCTCCGCCTCGTGGCTCGTTGCGGTCACCAACAGCACCGGAACCTGGCGAGCCAGCGCACCCGTAGCCCACGAACGAACCTGGTCAATTCCAGTCACGTGCAACGAGTCGACGCCGATGTTGCCCACCAAGCCCTTAAGCTTCGGGTCGGTAAGCGCCATAGTGAGCAAACCACCCAACGCAGGCGCCTGAGCTGTCTGTTCTTCCACTACTGTTCCTCCACTTCGTTCGTCATGATGCGGGGCTGTGCCTCCAACCCGCTCAACCCGTTCCAGCACAGGTTCGAAATGTGCGCCGCGACCGTCGCCTTATCCAACCGCGTATCGACGCCCCGTTGGTCCAACCACCACAACGCCGTATTCGACACGGTCCCAACCAGCGCCTGCCCGTACAGTGCCGCCACCGAAGCATCGAGGCCGCGGTGCTCAAACGCACGCTCAAGCAGGTAGGACACCTCCGCAGTCACGCGGTTCAGCACTGTCGAGTACGTTCGTTCACGTCCGAGGATCCTACCGTGCACCAGGATGATAAACCCATCAGTTTCCTCATCGATGTACGTCAGCAGCGCCAACACGCCATTATCAATGCGCTCTCGCCAGCGTCCGTTTTGGATCACTTCGACAATCGTGCGCTCAAACCGCGCCATCTCCTGCGAAACGACGGCGTCGTACAACCCGGTCTTACTGCCAAAGTGTTCGTACACGACGGGCTTCGACACATCTGCACGCAGCGCAATCTCCTCCATGGAGATTCCATCAAATCCACGTTCTGCAAAGGCAGCACGGCCAATTGCGAGCAACTGGTCCCTGCGCTGCGTTCTTGTCATTCGCTGCCGAGCCATGCGTTCTAGCTTAGAGCCCACCCCGGACACAACCCCGACAGCCCGCAAACTGCCAGCTCATCACACTTTTTAACATTTCATTGGGTATCGGTTACACTAGGTCGAGCAGTTCCCCATGGTGTAATCGGCAACACTACGGTTTTTGGTACCGTCATTCTAGGTTCGAGTCCTGGTGGGGAAGCTTTTTATTGCCCCCGTTACCTGGCGCTTTGCCTGGGTTGGGGGTGTTTTTCGTTTTCCAGCGGGGTGAACTGTGGGGCGTTTGAGGGCGTTTGTGGGGGTTTATGTAGTCAAAATGTAGTCACGAAACTGGGTTTAAGGGACATTTTGTGTGTTTTTACGGCGTGTCGCGATAAGGGACATTTTGTGTGTGTTTAGCTGCGTCCAGCCCACCCTTTTCTCACGCCTAAGCTGGGGTTCCACTGCCTATCAATGCCGGTATCGAATTCTTTCGGCCCGTCGACCTCTTCCCGTCGACCTACTCCGGTATACCAACGCAGATCAGCGCAAAATCAGCAGAATAACCCCCAAACCATCCAAATCGCGCTGACCTGGGTTAGTCGACGCAATGAGGTCGACCGGAACGCCCGATACCTCGACGCGACCAGAATCGTGCACGTCAAGGGCTTTGCTCGTCCCCTGGCTATATGCGACCGCCCAACGCACAGGCGGCTGGTTCTAGTCCCCTAGAGCCTTCGATCTCGCTGGGGCCCCTGCGCTACCAGCAGACTCCATACCACACTCCAGACATCATTCGGTGTCGATTTCTCAAAACGGGCGAATGGAACTGTTTTGAAAACCATATCTGGTTGTTGGCCGAGGTCATCCCAGGAAACCAGATAGATTTATACACACAAAATGTCCCTTAAGCCCGAAACTGCACGATTGACTCCGTTTACCGGAAAAGCTATAGTGAAATTGCAGTGGCGGCGCTGAAACACGCGTACCGCGCTAATTCCGGCGGCCAGAGCAAAGCATTGTTCTGGCCGCTGAGCTATCTCGAAGGAACCGCCATGCTCATAGCCTACCTCGATGAATTCGGACACCAGGGCCCCTACATCCGACATGACCATAAAAAGTTTAATAGGGTTAAGCGACAAAATGTGTGCTTTTCTCGGCGTGTCGACTTAAGTGACAAAATGTGTGCTTTTCAGGGGTTGGGATGGGGGGTTGTGGGGTGTTGTGCTGGGGCTATGAGCGTCCTGCCCAGCCGTGTCGGATGGCCCAGGAGGGGTTGAAGTCGGTGTCGATGCCGGTGTCGTAGACTTTCGGCCGGCCGTCGGGTGAGTTGGATTGGTCGCGTTCACGCATGTGTGCCTGGCGGGCGTGTGCGTAGTCTGCGCGCCCAAAGTCTTGCTCGGTTGTGAACGCCAGAGGGGCATTCTGGTGCTGGACGTGCAGGTAGTATCACCGTCCATCATTGCTCGCTGGTGGCGTCTATTGTTGCGGTGGTGATTCCACATGCCAGGCATGGGCCTGTTGTGTTTTCTTTTTCCGTGCTGAGTTGGCTGCTTCACTAGCTGGTTTAACGGCCTGCCGCCATAGCACATCCAACGCCTGAAGTGGTGGACCTTCCGGTCTACGGCAGGGAATCCCGATTCAACGAGCACTGTCCCGCCGTAGGCCCAGGCAGGACCTGGAATCCATATCCAAAAAAGCACACATTTTGTCGCTTAACCCGTTTAATACACACCCAGTATTTGGTTATGCCGGGTATTTGATACCGTCGCACAGCGTTCGGCAATTTGGTGGCTATTTTGAGTACGTAAAAGAACAGCTTCTTGACTGGGAAATTACGCAAGCTAATGCGCATCCAAGACGGTGGGAAAAGAAGGGATCAGCACTCTTTACCACCGCGAATATCCGCGAGTACAAGGATGAAATCAACCCAGCGACTAAGAGGCTGTACCGAAAACTGGGAAATCTTGGTGGTCAACTCTTCTTCTTTGGACAAGAGAAGCCAATTGGCCCAGTCAGCGTCACTAAAGAGACTTCTCAAGAGCGCGAGGAACATTGTTTGATCCAAGCCATCAATAGGCTTGGCAGGATAGCGACGAAAGCCAATGAAGAGCTGCTGGTCATCATGGATGCAACTGATACGGACAACCGTGAACGTGCGGTCGCAACACTTGGCAAAACTATTTACAGCAAAACCAACAAAGATAACCGCAGCATCATTGAAGCTCCGATTCAGGCCGACAGTCACTTATACGGAACTATCCAGTTTGCTGACTGGACGTGTGCGTTGCTCGGACGGCTCACAGACTACCACTTCGCAGAACGGTCACAATTTGCTTGGTCGGTCGACCTCTGTAGAGATGTGTTCAAGCGCTGTTCGCCCTCCAGCAACTCGATTATTTGGAGCAATTCAACCGATCACTCATTGAAGTGCTCTCCAAAGCATCTAATAAACACGACAAAGTTTTGGGAAATCGCTGCGGAGCACGAAGCCAGAAACAAACGCCGTATGCAAGGCAACCAACAAATGCTGCAGCGCATCGTCTCGGCAGGTTCCCCTGACTTACAACGGAAGTTAGACGCCATTCGCGGAGGCAAAGCTTCCAAGTAATTCTTAAACCTTTTCAGGTCGTGGTCTTCCTGGAACTTAGCCTAGTGGTGATGCCCCTCCGGCATCGGCCGCAGGTTCGCCTTCTGCCCAGGCTCAACCATGACGAACTGCCCCATCATCCCTTCATCTTCGTGGAAGAGCATGTGGCAGTGGTACATGTACGCCAAGGTCGGATCCGGGTGCCAGCCGAACTCCACAATGAGGGTGACGGTTGACAGTGGCGGTACATAGATCGTGTCGTGCCAGCCTTCGGTGAATGCGACGTCGCCGTTGTCCACCTTGTCCACCAGGAACCTGGCGTTGTGGACGTGGAAGTTGTGCGGCCAGTCGGAGTTCTCGTTGGTGACGTGCCAGACTTCGGGGCCATTGTGGTCGATGACAAAGTCGACGCGTTCCATATCCATGGATTGCTCGTTGATTTGGAAGCCGTTAAGCCGGAACTCGCGCTCCGGTGCTCCGCTGACATCAGGACGCACCACGGGGACGAGCTGTGCCGGTAGCGCGTCGAGTGCGGTGTCGTGTTCCGGCGCTGCGATCTCGAGCAGGTCGAAGGTGTCTTGCAGGCCAAACCCGTTGGCGACTTCCTCGTCAGGCAGGCCTCCCCCATTGGGGACGCCGTCGCTGCGCAGCATCAGGTCCTTGCCCGCCTCAAGGTCGACGATGATCTCTACCCGCTCGCCAGGGCTCAGCAGTACCGCGTCGGCTTCGATGGGGGCGTCGAGAAGCCCCTGATCTGTCGCGATGATGTTGAACGGCACGCCGAGGCTGAGATGGTGGAAGCGCATCGTTGCACCGTTGAAGATGCGAAGTCGAACACGGCTTGTCGACGCCTCAAAGCGCGGCTTCGTGATACCGTTCACCAGCGGCGTTGTCCCGAGGAGACCATAGGTTGGGTCGATGGTTTCGTCGAGTTGGCCATCCTCAGTGAATTTCGCATCGGTGATGATGACGGGGATGTCGTCGACACCGTATTCCTGCGGCAGGCCGAGCGCGTCGGACGCGTCGTCGGCAACGACAATGCCCCCGGCGAGGCCGCGGTACGCGTGCAGCGCGGAAATCTCGTGCGGGTGCGGGTGGTACCAGCAGGTGGATGCGGCCTGTTCGACCTGCCAGGTCGGTTCCCAGCTCGCGCCAGGATCAAAGATGAGGGCCGGACCGCCATCAGCCGCCGCGGGCAGGTGGAGACCGTGCCAGTGGACCACCGTCGGCTCGTCGAGCTCGTTGTTCACCTTCATCTCGATCGTTTCACCTTGGCGCATGTAGAGCGTGGGCCCAAGCCATGGGCCATTGAAGCCCCAGGTCTTCGTCATGGTGCCGGGTACGATTTCGTACTCGCCTTGCTGCGCGGTGAGTTCAAAGCTGCGCGTGGTGCCGTTAAGCGTGCCCTGTTCCAGCGGCGGGATAGGAAGCGGGCGGGCTTCGGCCTCAGCGCCTTCGGGCGTCGCCTGGCCGGAGCGTACCCCTCCCGGGCCTTCCCCGGCGCACGCCGCCAACAGCGCAACCTGCGTAAACAGTGCGCCTTTAAAGAATGTCCTTCTACTGATGACGTTGCGGTGAGCGCGTGCCGAAGCCATGGGTTCTCCTCTTTCGAATGCGTAAACTCTGCTGCCGACCCTACTATCTTTGGTATGACGTCTCACGAGGAGTACAACGCACGCAGATTCGTGTGGGCCAACGGCTTGCAGGGAATCGGTTACCAAATCGTTGCTACAAAGACAGTATTACCGTGGCTGTTCACAGCTGCCGGGGTACCAGCCCTGTTCACGGCATTCTTGGTACCGATCCGCGAATCAGGCTCAATGCTGCCACAAGCCGCGCTGAGCCCCTGGGTCACGTCGCAGCGTTCGCGAAAATGGGTGTGGTTGGTTGGTTCGTGGGGCCAGGCCGCATCAGCAGGGCTGATCGCGCTCTCTGCGGCGCTGCTCAGTGGCGCTGCCTTAGGCGTTGCGATTGTCATCCTGCTTGCAGCGCTCTCGATCTTCCGTGCGCTGTGTTCAATCTCAGGCAAAGATGTACAGGGACGAACCGTATCGAAGGGTCGCCGTGGTCTCATCACGGGGCGGGCTACCGCGCTGTCTGGCGCCGTCACCCTCGCGATCGGTGTCCTGTTCGCAATTCTCCCGAATGACCTACCCCGATGGGTCCTGGTGACGCTTCTTGCGGCGGGCGCCTCCACGTGGGCGTTCGCCTCCCTGGTTTTCCGCACCATTAAGGAGCCTGAAGAGGAACCCTCGGAGGCCTCCAGCAAGGGGTGGGCACGCCAAACGTGGGACCTGATCAAGGACGACAGGGACCTGCAGAAGTTCCTCATCGTTCGCTCCCTCATGCTGGTCACCGCCTTATCGACGCCATTTATTGTCGTGCTGGCCCAGCAACAGGGCACGAACCTTTCCTCACTCGGCGGCTTCATCCTGGCATCGGGTGGCGCAGCACTCGTTGGTGGAAAGGTCTCCGGTATGTGGGCGGATAAGTCGTCGAAAAACGCGATGGCGTGGGCTGCTGGCGCCGCATCCGTCGTGCTCGTGCTCTTGGTGATGTCCGGGCACTGGCTTACTCCCGAGGCCAACCGCTGGATCATGCCAATCGGGTTTTTCCTGGTCAACTTGGCACACACGACGGTGCGCGTAGGCCGAAAGACCTACCTCGTGGACATGGCGGAGGGCGATCGCCGCACCATGATCACGGGCGCCGCGAACACAGCGATGGGGATCGTCCTGCTGATCGTCGGTGCGATCTCATCAGCGATTTCGACCCTTGGACCTGAAGCAACGCTGCTATTCCTAGCCGCGGTCGGCGCGGTGGGTGTGTGGCGCGCGGCAGGTTTGAAGGATGTGTCTGCAAACTCGCGCGCGTAGCGCGTTATGCTGTTGTGCAGTTGGTTTTATACCTCATTCACCGATGAATTAAGGAGTACCCGTTCAGTGGTAAATCATCCTGAATGCGCCGTCGTAGTCCTCGCCGCAGGTGCGGGCACGCGCATGAAGTCCAGCATCCAGAAAACACTGCACGAGATCGGCGGACGCAGTCTGCTGGCGCACTCGCTGCACGCAGCCAACGCGGTAGGCCCGCAGGAGCTCGTCGCGGTTGTCGGCCACCAGCGCGACCAGGTCTCCCCCGCCGTTGATGCCATCGCCGAAGAGATGGGCCGCAGCATCAAGCAGGCAGTGCAGGAGGAGCAAAACGGCACGGGCCACGCGGTACAGTGCGGGCTTGAGGTCATCCCTGACTTCGAAGGCACTGTCGTTGTCACGAACGGCGATGTGCCGCTCCTGCAGCCATCAACGATCACCGAGCTTATCGACGCCCACAAGGCCACCAGCGCCGCCGTCACCGTGCTGTCGCTCGAGTTCGACAACCCAACTGGCTACGGCCGCATCATCCGCGACGCTTCCGGCAACGTGTTGGAAATCGTGGAGGAAAAGGATGCTAACGAGGAACAGAAGAAGGTCCGTGAGGTCAACTCCGGCGTGTTCGCCTTCGATGCCGCGGTCCTGCGCGATGCACTGACCCGCATCGACGCCAACAACGCGCAGGGAGAGCTCTACATCACCGACGTACTCGGCATCGCGCGCGGCGACGGCAAGGCCGTCAGCGCCTACGTCGCGAAGGACCCTCGCGAGTTGGCCGGCGTGAACGACCGCGTACAGCTCGCCGAGGCCGGCAAGGAACTCAACCGCCGCTTGGTCGAGCGCGCCATGCGCGCTGGCGCCACTGTCGTCGACCCTGCTACGACCTGGATCGGCGTGGATGTTGAGATCGGCCAGGACGTCATCATTCAGCCAAACACGCAGCTGTGGGGCTCAACCGTGATTGGCAACGGCGCGACCATCGGCCCAGACACCACCTTGACGGACATGGAGGTCGGCGAGGGCGCACAGGTTGTCCGCACGCAGGGCTCCCTCTCCGTCATCGGCGCGAACGCGAATGTCGGCCCATTCACGTTCATCCGCCCAGGCACCGAACTTGGCGCGAATGGCAAGCTCGGCGGATTCGTCGAAGCCAAGAACGCAAAGATTGGCGAAGGCTCAAAGGTGCCACACCTGACCTACATTGGCGACGCCACCGTTGGCCGCGAGTCCAACATCGGCGCATCGTCTGTGTTCGCCAACTACGACGGCGTCCAGAAGCACCACACCACGATTGGCGACTACTGCCGAACTGGCTCGGACACGATGTTCGTAGCGCCAGTAACCGTAGGCGATGGCGCGTACACTGGCGCAGGTACGGTGGTAACAAAGGATGTGCCGGCGGGTGCGCTGGCCATCAAGGAGGGCCATCAGCGCAACATCGAAGGTTGGGTTGAGGCCAACCGCCCGGGTACGGACGCAGCGAATGCTGCAAAGAAAGCACGCGAGAACTAAAGGATCACCATGACTGGATATTCCACGGAAAGCCAAAAAGACCTCAAGCTATTTACTGGACGCGCCCACCCTGAGCTTGCGGAGGCCGTCGCAAAGTGTCTGAACATCGAGTTGGTACCGACCACCGCGCGCGATTTTGCGAATGGTGAAATCTTTGTCCGCTTCGAAGAGTCTGTGCGTGGCTCGGACTGCTTTGTGATGCAGTCGCACGCGCAGCCGCTGAATAAGTGGCTGATGGAGCAGCTCATCATGATTGATGCACTCAAGCGTGGTTCCGCAAAGCGCATCACCGCGATTCTGCCGTTCTACCCGTACGCCCGCCAGGACAAGAAGCACCGTGGCCGCGAGCCTATCTCCGCCCGCCTGGTTGCTGACCTGCTCACCGCTGCCGGCGCAGACCGCATCGTGTCCGTGGATCTGCACACGGATCAGATCCAGGGCTTCTTCGATGGCCCGGTCGACCACATGCACGCTCAGCCAATCCTGGTGGACTACATCAAGTCCAAGTACCCGATGGACAACCTCGTGGTGGTCTCCCCTGACGCTGGCCGCGTGAAGTCGGCTGAGAAGTGGGCCAATATGTTGGGTGATGCCCCGATGGCGTTCGTGCACAAGACTCGAGACATCGACGCCGCGAACAAGGTTGTCTCCAACCGCGTTGTCGGCGACGTCGACGGCAAAGACTGCATCCTGATGGACGACATGATTGATACCGGTGGCACCATCGCAGGTGCGGTCGGCGTGCTGAAGAAGGCCGGCGCGAAGTCGGTCGTCATCGCGTGTACCCACGGTGTCTTCTCTGACCCGGCACGTGAGCGTCTGAGCGACTGTGGCGCGGAGGAAGTGATCACGACCGACACGCTTCCGCAGAGCACCGAAGGCTGGAAGAACCTCACCGTGCTTTCCATCGCTCCGCTGCTGGCAAAGACCATTCACGAGATTTTCGAAAATGGCTCGGTAACGACGCTCTTCGAGGGACAGGCATAGCTTTACGCCTCACTTTCGGGATCTCCCCCTTGCGCGCTTCCCCGCGAAGCGGCGTCAAGGGGGTTCTTTGTGCACACCCAACGGTTGTCTGACACACGCAATTGATTAATGTGTGAGGAAGCCTCCGGCTATCCGGCAATCTTTATCGCAAGGAGTACGCCAATGAGCGGCGATGAACAACACCAAGTCACCAGCGATGGTGGCCTGCAGCGCAAGGTGAAAAACCGCCAGCTGCAGATGATCGCATTCGGTTCCTGTATCGGAACTGGCCTGTTTCTTGGTTCTGCGGAATCCATTAGCTATGCGGGCCCAGCGGTCCTGCTCACATTTTTAATTGTCGGGTTCATCGTCTATCTGCTGATGCGCATGCTCGGCGAGATGGCAGTAGCGCATCCTGTCTCAGGCTCGTTCGCGGCCTATGCTCGTGAGTTTATCGGCCCGCGCGCTGGGTTTATCACGGGATGGAACTGGTGGTTTACCACCATCGTGGTGGGCATGATTGAGCTCACCGCGATGGGCACCTTCCTCGACTTCTGGTTCCCTGACATTCCACACTGGCTCACTGCGCTTGTCACGCTTGTCGTTGTGATGCTTGTGAACGCAGCACGCGTGAGCGTGTTCGCAGAGGCCGAGTACTGGCTCTCACTGTTTAAGGTCATTGCGCTGATCCTGATGATCATTCTGGGCGTTGTGCTGGTGCTTGGTCTTGGTCCGGAGCCAGCAGTCGGTTTTGGCAACCTCTTTGTCCACGGCGGATTCTTCCCGAATGGCGCATCTGGTGTGCTGTTCTCCCTGGTAGCGGTGACCTTTACATTCGGCGGCATCATGTCGATCGGCACGGCAGCTGGCGAGACAGAGCACCCGGAGAAGACGATCCCACGCGCAGTGAACTCTGTTATTTGGCGCATTTTGGTCTTCTACATCGGTGGCATGAGCGTCATCTTGCTGCTCGCGCCGTGGGACGAACAGGATATTTCCGCCAGCCCGTTCGTCAGGGTGCTCTCCTCTGTGGGAATCGACAGCGCCGCCCACTTGCTCAACCTTGTTATTTTGGTAGCGGTTGCGTCAGTGTGTAACACAATGACGTACTCGGGAAGCCGTATGCTGCGCGATCTCGCGCGCAATGGCCAGGCGTCCTCATTTTTCGCAGCAACAACCAAAAAGGGGTTGCCGCTTCGCGCTCTGCTGTTCAACGGTTCGCTGATGGGCATTGTGGTCTTCATGAACTACTTCTTTGAGGGTCGTGTGTTCGCCATCCTGCTTGCCATCATCGTCGGCTCCGAGCTGATTACTTGGGCTGCTGTGTGCTTCGCGCACCTGAACTTCCGGAAGACGCACCCCGATGTGTCGTTCCGCGCTCCGTGGTACCCAGTGGCAAACTGGATCTGTGCAGGGTTCTTCATCCTGGTGCTGGTCCTGATGGCATTCCTGCCTGATTACCGCACCGGCCTGTTCGCTCTGATCGGCTGGGTGATCGCGCTTTCAATCATTTGGGCGTTGAAGCCGAAGTCGCGCGCCTAAAATTTTCTATTCTCTACTCAAGGAGCATCCGAGTTGATTCGCAAAGATCTCGATAGCCTTCCGTCCTACGTCCCCGGCCAGAGGAACGAGCGTGCGGTGAAACTTTCCTCCAATGAGATTGCTGAGGGCCCACTGCCCGCAGTAGAGGAGGCGATGGCACAATCACTGCGGTCGGTGAACCGCTACCCGGACATGGGTGCGATGCAACTGCGCGAGGCGATTGCTGCCTCGCTCGGCGTGCGGTCGGAGCAGGTCGCTGTCGGCACCGGGTCTTCAGCGCTGTGCCAGCAGCTGGTGACCATGACCTCGCAGCCGGGCAACGAGGTCGTCTTCCCATGGCGGTCGTTCGAGGCGTACCCGATTTTCGCTCAGATCGCGGGAGCTACGCCGGTTGCAGTGCCATTGACCGCTGACCACCGGATGGATTTGCCAGCGATGGCGGATGCAATTACCCCACGAACTTCCCTGGTGTTTGTGTGCAACCCGAATAACCCGACGGGCACCACAATCACGGAGCGTGAGTGGGCTGACTTCATGGCCCGCGTCCCTCAAGACGTTATCGTCGCGCTGGACGAGGCCTACTTCGAATACAACGCAGCTACCGACTCCCCGCGCGGTGTCGATGAAATTCAGGTGTATCCCAACGTTGTGTGCCTTAGGACCTTTTCCAAGGCGTATGGGCTGGCCGGAGCGCGCGTTGGCTACGCGTTCGGCCAGGAGGAGACGATCGATGCGCTGAATAAGGTCGCCGTTCCGTTTAGTGTGAGCTCGGTGGCACAGGTCGGTGCGCTTGCTTCCTTGTCTTCACAAGACGAGCTCCACGACCGCGTCGCCCGGACGCGCGCGCAGCGTGAGCGGCTGCAGGAGTTCTTCGCTGCATACGGAACTCCCCACTCCGAGGCGAACTTCGTGTGGGTTCCGGCAGAGAGTTTGAACGAATCACCGCAGGAGTTGGCGGCGCAGCTTGCTTCGCACGGGGTGCTTGTTCGCGCCTTTGATGAAGGCATCCGTATTACGGTGACAAACGAGGAAGAAACCAATGCGTGCACTGCCGCCTGGCGGGCGCTTGACAATGGTGGGCGTCGAAACCTAAGCTAGCTGGGTCTCGGCGAGGGCTGATTTTGGCCGTTATCGACGCGATATGTATCTCAGACTTTGGCCTGTGATCACTCGACGAGCAATTTGTCCGTTCAGTGGTCACAGGTTTTTTGTGGCCCAATTACAAAAGGAGTCACAAACATGGCTATTACCCCAGTTGTTGTCCCAGGTCAGAAGCGCGAAGAGTTCGGCAAGGGCGCTGCACGTCGCCTGCGTCGCGACGGCCGTATCCCAGGCGTTCTCTACGAAGCTGGCATCGACAACATCCACTTCTCTGTCGACCGCATCGAGATGACCTCCATCGTGCGCAACGAGGGCGTCAACGCCATTGTTGAGCTGGAGCTCGACGGCGAGAAGCTGCTCGCGATGGTCAAGCACATCGACCAGAACGTGATCACCCTCGATATCGACCACATCGACCTGCTCGGCATTAAGCGCGGCGAGAAGGTTGTCGTCGAGGTCCCTGTTGTCACTGTCGGCGAGGCTCACCCAGACGCAGTCGTCCTGGTCGAGTCCGACCTGATCGAGATCGAGATCGACGCTCTGAACATCCCGGACGAGATCGAGGTCAACATCGATGGCAAGGAGATCGGCGACCTCATCACCGCTGCCGACGTCACGCTGCCTGAGGGCGCTGAGCTGGTGTCCGCTCCGGATCACCTGCTGGTGAACTTCACCTACGAGCAGGTTGACGAGGATCTCGAGGCTGCAGCTGAGGAAGCTGAAGAGGGCGGCGCTGAAGCTGGCGCAGAGTCCACTGAGGAAGCTGAGTAATCCTCCCGCTGCGTTTCACAACGTTTCGACGCCCCGTTCCACATGCGAGCGGGGCGTTTTGCCATCTGTGCCTATGATGTGGGAATGACTGCTTCACCTATCATCGTCGTGGGCCTTGGAAACCCTGGCCCGAAATATGAGGGAACGCGCCATAACGTAGGCGTGCATGTTATCGAGGAGCTCGCGGGCCGAGCAACGATGTCGCCGGCGACGCTTGCGCTGCACAAGCGCACGAATACCCAGGTTGCGGAGCTCGCCGCAGGCAGGCTTCTGGCGGACCGTCGAGTGGTCCTGGCACGTACGCAAAGCTACATGAACGTGTCTGGCGGCCCGGTCAAGGCACTGCTTGACTACTTCGACGCCTCCCCCGCGGACCTTTACGTGGTCCACGACGAGCTTGACCTTCCGTTGGGAGAGGTGAAGCTGCGCACCGGCGGGGGCGACCACGGGCATAACGGGCTGAAGTCAGTGACCCAGTCGCTGTCGAAGCTGAAAAACGGCAAGAACTACAACAAGCTTGCGGTCGGGATTGGGCGCCCGCCGGGCAAGATGCCGCCGGCGGACTTTGTGCTGCGCCAGTTCGCGGCGAAAGAGCAGATCGATGTCGCGATTGCTGTTGCCGATGCGGCCGACGCGTTCATCGCCCACGCGCAGGGTTAAACAGGGTTAACGGGTACCTGCCATCCACGCTTCCACGGCCGCCGCGGGCCCCGTAGGCAAGGTGCCTCGGCGGGCACCGACTAGGCAGTAGTCATTGCTCGAGGTCATGGGGCGCAGGTAGGGGTAGAGTGGCGGCAGATCGGGGTGTTCGTCTGTGAACGCGCTCTGGATACCCCTGGCGACCCGTCCGCTGAACGCCCTGCTGGCAATCGTCGACCGATCGCTTTGGAGAAGCTCTCGGTTGCGCAGGCTCGTTCCGGCTTCGTCCGTCATGAGGAATATGCTGCCGCAGGATACCGCCGTGGCGCCTGCTTCAATGAGGCGATCGACGTCGTAGGGCGTGCGCGCTCCCCCAGCCGCGATGATTGGCACTCTGATGTCCTTGAGCACGCGGACAAGCTCCAGGGTGTCCCGCGGGTCGGGTGTCTCGTTCGGCGACCACGTTGCGCGGTGGCCTCCTGCAGAAATTCCTTGCACCACAAGTGCGTCAACGCCACGCGCGACGGCAACCTTCGCTTCTTCTTCGTTGGTGACGGTCGCCCAGGCCTGCGCGCCGGCGTTGTGTGCGCGTTGAATTTCGCGCTCGGAAAAACACCCAAACGTCGAGGAGACCACTGCAGGGCCAGCCTCGAGCGCAATCGCAAACTTATCCTCGAAGCCACAGCTCAAGTCAACATCCGGCACCTCCACCCCAAGTTCCGCGGCCAGCGCGCGGACGTCACGCTGATCGGGCGCAATCCGCTGTGGCATGAAGAAGTTCACGCCAAAGTTGCCGGTGACCTCCGCAAGTTCTTCGCGGGCCTGCGAGACGCTGCAGGTCCCAAACGCGAGGAACCCAAACGTCACGGCGTTGACAAGGGCCGGCGTGGAGGGTCCTCCCGCCATCGGAGCCGCAATAATCTTCGGTAGCTGCATACCCATACGCTAACGGCTCCCACCGTGAGAATCGAGAGGTTCTGCCTTACACTAGCCTCCGTGTTGAACTTCTTCCGCCGCTTCAAGCGCGCCAACCCCGCCCCTGAGAACATCGACTGGCTCGTAGTTGGGCTGGGCAACCCTGGTACCGAGTACGAGCGGACGCGACACAACGTCGGCTACCTCGTTGTGGATGCGCTCGCGAAATCGCTTCCGGTCATCGCAGGTCGCGATTACTCGTTCGCGGTGAAGGACGGTGTGGCCTACGCCCGCGCGCACACCTACATGAACGAGTCTGGCAAGGCCATCGCTCCGCTCGCCGCGCGCTACAACCTTCCTCCGGAGCGGATCGTGATCGTCCACGACGAGCTGGACCTGCCTCCGGGCAAGGTTCGTTTGAAGCAGGGCGGCAACGAGAACGGCCACAACGGGTTGAAGTCGCTCACGCAGGAGCTCGGGACGCGCGACTACGTGCGGGTGCGCGTCGGCATCGGCAGGCCGCCGGAAGGAAGCGGCATCGCTATCCCCGATTGGGTGCTTGCGGAATTCACAACCACCCCCACTGACGCAATCGCGTTAGCTGCCGATGCCGTCCACGCAATCACCAGCACCGGGCTTGCGCAAGCGCAAAACGAGATCCACCCGCGCAGCTAACCCGGCTCTCCTACTGGGAAGCGTGGTGGTGACGCAAAAACTGTTCCAGCGCATTCAGCATCTTTGTCAGGTCTGTGTTCTTCTGCGGGCGCGGGGTGAGGGTGCCGTTGGTGGCGTCGTCGAAAAGTGAAAGGGCAACTTGGTTGCGCACGTCGAACATCGAAAAGTTTGCGACGATCTGCCGCCAGTGCTCCACCGCGCGAATCGCGCCGTCGGCACTGTATCCAACGAATGCGACGGGCTTCATGGCCCACTCGCCGCTGAGGCTGTCGTAGGCGTTCTTCATCGCGCCAGGCACGGAGTGATTGTGCTCAGGGGTAACGAAGATGTAGCCGTCGCAACTATCGACTGCGCGAGACCATGCGGTAACACGCTCATCGGCGTACTGTTTGTTCGCGCCCCCTGGTAGCGTCGCCGTGTCGAGCAGCGGGACTTGAAACTCCTGGAGGTCAAGGATTTCGTAGGTGATGTCGGGGCTGTTCGCAGCAGCGTCAGCAACCCAGTGGGCAACTTGCTCGCCGAAGCGGCCTTGGCGAATGGATCCGAGCACGATTCCGACTTTCATCACAAACCTCACAGTGTTGCGTTACGTTGACCTATTTCTTTCCCAACCGCGGCGACTATAGCACCGCCCTCCTCACCCTACCTGCCTCCGGTTGTCTATCTCCCCCGCCTTGCGACTACGCTTGAGCACTTATGAGCACGTCTACTGGTACCCGCGCAGAGGCCCACCGTCGCCGCACGTTCGCAGTCATTGCCCACCCCGATGCTGGTAAGTCAACGCTGACGGAGGCGCTCGCGCTGCACGCGCACGTTATTTCGGAGGCAGGTGCGGTGCACGGAAAGGGCAACCGCAAGTCGACGGTCTCCGACTGGATGGACATGGAGAAGGAACGCGGAATCTCCGTAGCGTCCTCGGCGCTCCAGTTCGAGTACCTCCCCGAAGGCTCAGAGGCAACGACGCCGTACATGATCAACCTGGTTGATACGCCTGGCCACGCCGACTTCTCCGAGGACACCTACCGCGTGCTGTCCGCCGTCGATGCCGCTGTCATGCTTATCGACGCCGCCAAGGGCCTCGAGCCGCAAACCCTCAAGCTCTTCCGCGTCTGCAAGGCGCGCGGCTTGCCGATCGTCACTGTAGTCAACAAGTGGGACCGCATCGGTCGCGAACCGCTCGAGCTGGTGGACGAGATTGTCCAGGAGATCGACCTGCAGCCGACGCCGCTGTACTGGCCTGTCGGCGAGGCTGGCGACTTCCGTGGGCTCGCCCACATCAACGCTGACGGCGAGGCAGACAACTACATCCACTTCATCCGTACCGCCGGCGGGTCCACCATCGCGCCGGAGGAGCACTACTCCCCTGATGAGGCCGCCGATCGCGAGGGCGAAACCTGGGAAACCGCCGTCGAGGAGGCCGAGTTGCTCGCCGCTGACGGCGCTGTGCACGACCAAACCCTGTTCGAGCAGTGCGTGACCTCGCCCATCATCTTCGCCTCCGCGATGCTGAACTTCGGTGTCCATCAAATCCTGGACACGCTGTGCGCGATCGCGCCAGCTCCTCAGGGCCGTGACGCCGACCCCAAGGCCGTCGAGACTTCCACCACCGCGATGGATACTCACCGTGACCTCGACGACGACTTTTCCGGTGTGGTGTTCAAAGTGCAGGCAGGCATGGACAAACACCACCGCGACACACTGGCGTTCATGCGCGTCATCTCGGGCGAATTCGACCGCGGTATGCAGGTCACGCACGCCCAAAGTGGCCGTACGTTCTCCACCAAGTACGCGCTGACGGTCTTCGGGCGTAACCGCGACACCGTGGAAACCGCCTTCCCCGGCGACATCATCGGTTTGGTCAATGCCGGATCGCTTGCGCCGGGCGACACGATCTACGCGGGCAAGAAGGTGCAATACCCGCCGATGCCGCAGTTCGCACCGGAACACTTCCAGACGCTGCGCGCTAAGTCTTTGGGCAAGTATAAGCAGTTCCGTAAGGCCCTCGACCAGCTGGATGCGGAAGGCGTTGTCCAGATCCTGCGCAACGACCTGCGCGGCGACGCTGCTCCGGTCATGGCGGCCGTCGGCCCGATGCAGTTCGAGGTCATGCAGGCTCGCATGGAGCTGGAGTACAACGTGGAAACAGTCACGGAACCAATCCCGTACTCGGTGGCCCGCCGGACTGACGCCGAGTCTGCGGAGGCGCTTGGACGCCAGCGCGGCGTCGAGATCTTTACGCGCTCCGACGGCGAGCTGATCGCTCTGTTCGGCGATAAGTGGCGCCTGGCCTTCATCCAGAAGGAGCACCCGAACCTGACGATGGAGCCGCTCGTCGCGGACTAGGCCTCCAGGTCCTTCTCGACGTCGTCATCCTCCTCCTGCGCTTTGAGCGTTGAGGCACTGCGGTCGATCCAGCGCTGCACTTTCAGCCGGAAGTCGACCGCTTTCGTGCTTCTCGGCGGGACCTGAATGATTGTTTTTGCGTCATAGCCGACCTGCAGCTGTTTCACGCGCAGCACTTCCGCGTCGATCTTGACGCCTTCAAGTAGCACGACGTTCATCACCCACACCAGAACAAGCACGGCACCTGCCGTACCGAACGCCCCGTACGCGCTCGAAATCCCGATCGTGCCGATGAACCACGAAAAGCCAAGCCAAATAATGAAAATCGCCGTCAACGCCATCGAAGATCCGAGGGTGAGCAGGCGAAACTTCTCCGGCCGTACGTTGGGCGAAACGTAGTAGAGCACGGAGATCAACGCGATCGCAGTCACGATGATGACTGGGAAGCGGGCGTAATCCCAGACAGGCAGGAAGATCTTTGTCAGGTAATCAACGGTATCTGTCATCCCTAGAGGTTCTGCGATCGGCTGCAGCAGACCGTTCACAATTGACTCGCGCAAAAACGTGCCGACGATGATCACGATCACCCCAAGCACCATTATCAGCGTGGTGACCCACATGGTGAACCACGTGCGGACCAGGTTGCGCCCCTCTATGCGGCCGTACATGACGTTCGCGTTCCGGGAGAAGGACCGCACGTACGCGGATGCGGAAAGAAGCGAGACCACGATCGATACCACCAGCGCAATCGTGCTCTGCGCCGGGGTGCCAATCACCGTCAGGAGGAAGCGCAGGGCCTCATCCTCCAATGCTTCGGGTACATAGAGTGCAATGAAGTCGTCAATGATGTCATTGACGGCGGCCTCGTCACGTGGCAGCAGCAGCGTCGCGATCGAGTAGACCGCCAAAATCATCGGAGCGATAGACAACACGGCGTAATAGGTCAGCGCAGCCGCGCGGTCAAGCATCGCGTCAACGGAGAAGTCTGCAATGACACGCTTGGCCACGTATACCCAGCCCTGCGGCGTCACTCGGTTATCTTTTGTGAACACGTCAGGCCTGTCGCTGTGCTGCGGCACGTGCACGAGTTCGCCGGGACCATAGGGCACGACGTAGTCTGTCGCCGGAGGCGATTCGCTGTGTTCCATGGCGTTTACCCTAGTACAGGGTATCGTGTGCACCATGAGCGTGTTGGGTCAGATCAAGAAATGGTTCGGGGCGGGCGCTGCTCCTGCACTCGCAGAGTACCCGACGGAGTATGAGCGTGTGGAGCTCCCGGTGCTCAAGGTCACGACTGCGGCGCTCTCTCCAGGTTCGGACGAACGATTGGTCGTCGTGACCTCTACACCGGCGGCACTCGCGGAGCTCCAGCGTATCGACGGCCCGCTCCAAATGATCTGCCCCGGCGCGCGCACCGTGACTTGGGTGCCCGTCAAAAAGCCCGCTGTTCCTGTACTCGACCCCAATGCTGGATGGGTCATCCCGCTGACCGCTGAGGCGCGTCAGGAAATCGCTTCGCTGCCGGCGACCGAAGGCGAGCTCGAGCTGCAGACCATGCACCTCGCGTTCATTCTCGAGTCTGTACAGTAAGCCCCATGGATTCCGTTTCCCAGCTCTCCACCAGTACGCAGGACTATCTCAAGTCACTCTGGGCGCTCACCGAATGGTCAGACACGAAGGTGACCACCAAGGTGCTGGCGGATTACATGGGGCTTCGGCTCTCGAGCGTGTCGGACGCCGTCAAGAAGCTTGCTCAGCAAGGGTACGTACACCATAAGCCTTACGCGCCCATTACGCTGACGGAGGAAGGCCGCGCGCACGCCGTCGCGATGATTCGCCGTCACCGCCTCATCGAAACATTCCTCGTGGAAACGCTCGGATACTCGTGGGACCAGGTGCATGACGACGCCGAGGTCCTCGAGCACGCCGTTTCGGAATTCATGCTGCAGCGCCTCGACGCCCACCTCAACTACCCTTCCCGCGACCCACACGGCGACCCCATCCCCGCCGCCGACGGCACCGTGCCGCAATTCCACGCTGAGCCGCTGAGCACGATCGCCCCAGACAACGACGTCGTGGTCCAACGTGTCTCCGACGGTGACCCGAGTCTGCTGCAGTTCTTCGACACCTCCGGTATCACGGTGGGTACGCACTTGCGTACCCAGCAGGCAGCCCCGTTCTCTGACACCGTCGAAGTGCTTATCGACGGCCAGCAACCTCCACTTGCGCTCGGGAAACGCGCAGCGGACGCCGTGTGGGTGACCGCCGAGTCTGCCGAGTCCACCGGGCCCACAAGGCGCAGCTGAGGAACTCGAGCCCGTAGATGACAGTCATCGTGGCGGAGGTGGGGGCGTCGAGAAGGTAGGCGACGCCGAAGCCTGCGACTGCCCCAACCGCAGCGAGCAGAACCGTCAGGGCCATCATGCGAGGTACCGTCGTGGCCAACTGTTTGGCTGCTGCCGCGGGGATGACCACCAGCGCAATGACCAGGATCGCCCCGACTGCGTTGAACGCTGCCGTTACGGTCAACGACACCAGGAACATAAACGCGATCGACAGCATGCCCACTGGCACACCGATGCTGCGCGCGAACTGGCCATCAAACGTGGACGCGAGAAGCTGCGGGTAGAAAAGACCAATCACAGCCACGTTGAGTACGAGCACGGCAAGCATGATGTAGAGGTACACCGGCCCGATCTGCACCCCGCCGAGGCTGAGCTGGTGCCACGCGGCCAGGTTCAAGTCCCCGACGAGCACCGCGTGCGTATCCAGGTGCACGTTCGAGAAGTGCGAGGTAATCAGGATGACGCCCACGCTGAACAGTGCGGGGAAGATAAGCCCCTGCGGCGCGTCACCAATCACCAGGCCCGAATCCCCGAGCCACTGGGCGCCGAGGACCACCAGCACGCCCGCCAGCGCGGCACACACGATCACCACCGGCGAGTTCAGGTTGTTCGTAAATAAGTACCCCAGGGCAATGCCTGGCAGAATCGCGTGCCCGATGGCATCAATGAGCATGGAATGCTTCCGCAGCACAACGAATACCCCCGGCACCGCGCACGCGCTAGCCGTCACTACCGCTAACAAGAGTGTCCCGACGATAAAACTCACGATCCCACCTCCGCTTTCGTTGCAGTTTCCAGCCTGGCGCGTAGCGCTGCGGTTGCGCGCCGCTGTGCGCGAGCCCGTGCGATAACGCTGCGTTTCGGAGCGAAGAGGAACGACACCAGAAAAATCGCGAACAGGACAAGCACGATGACGGGGCCCGTCGGCACGTTGCCAAGCGCGATCGATAAGTAGGATCCGACACCGCTGCCGACCGCCCCAAACACGCCCGCGAGCACGACCATCGCTGGCACTGTTTGCACCCACTGACGCGCCGCAGCAGGCGGAGTTACAACGAATGCCACCATCAGCACCAGCCCCACCGATTTGACCCCGATCACCGTCGCGAGCGCGATCGTCATGAACATCGCCGTGTCGATGACCCTCGGGTGGAACCCAAGCATCGTGGACTGCACGGGGTCGAAGGAGCGCAGCTCGAACTCCTTAAACAACACGCACATCACGCAGACCGCGAGCACCCCGACGATGATGCTGATTCGCAGGTCCGCTCTGGTAATCACTGACGCGTTGCCGAACAGGTAGTCCTGAATCCCACCTTTGCCTGGGAACGGATTGTTTGTGATCACGTCCAGCAACAACATACCGAAGCCGAAGAAGAACGACAGGCTGATCGCCATCGCTGCATCAATCGACGTCCGTGTCCGGGCAGTAATCGTGTTCGCCACCATCACCGCACTTGTACCAGTGATGACAGCGCCCACGAGCAGCGCAACCATGTTACGGCCGTCGACTCCCAGCCCGACGCACAGCAAAAACGCCAGCAGCGTGCCCGGAAGTGCGGAGTGGGAAATCACATCACTGGTCAGCGATTGCTTCCGCAGGTACGCAAACGTCCCGAGCATCCCCGCCACAGCGCCGATGATGGTGGTCCCCCAAAACACCATGGAGTAGGTGTGGTTTGCAAAGAATGCACCAAGGCTTATCGACGTCCCCATCACAGCACACCCAACAATCCCATAGAGTCCGCACTCAATCCGTACGTCTTCGCGATCATCTCCGGCGTAAATGTCGTAGACACCGGGCCCGATGCAATCACTGTCTTGTCCAACAGCGTCACCGCATCGCAGTACGTTGGTACCGTTGCGAGGTCGTGATGGACCATCACCATCGTCGTACCTGCCTCGCGCATGTCGCGGAGCACGTCGATAATTGTCGCCTCACTTTTCGCATCAATGCCCTGAAACGGCTCGTCGAGGAAGAACAGGTCCGGGTCCTGTACTAACCCTCGTGCGAGGAACACCCGCTGGCGCTGCCCACCGGAGAGCGCACCAATCTGGCGGCTGGCGAAATCCTGCATCCCTACGCGCTCCAACGCACCGTACGCGGCGGCGCGTTCGCGCTTCCCCGCCCTGCGGAACCAACCGAGGCTCCCATACGTGCCCATCGTCACCACGTCAAGCACCGTCGTAGGAAAATCCCAGTCAACGCTCGCGTGTTGAGGCATGTAGCCCACACGGTGGCGCACTGCCTTGAGAGGCTGGCCGAAAAACTCGGTCGCCCCGGTCAACGTCGGAACAAGACCCAGCATTGCCTTGATCAGGGTCGACTTGCCGGCGCCATTCGGCCCGACGACCCCCATAATGACGCCTTCTGGGACCCGCACCTCCACCTGCTCCAGGACCGGATCAAGGTGGTAGGCGACGGAAAGATTATGCGTCGCGCACGCAAACGTCTGCGTAGTCATGGGTTACTTGCCCCCGAGCGCTGCAGCAACTGCTTCAGCGTTATGCAGGAACGCCCCGATGTAGGTATCCGTTGGCGCGGTGGGGCCGAGGGTGTCGGCGAAGAGCTCCTCGTCAGAAATGGCGACATCCCACCCGCGGGCGTGCACAGCCTCCTGCAGGCTCTTAATCGCCTGCGGGTTCGCCTGATTGTCCTGGAAGATCGTCGGCACCTTGTTGTCCGCGATGAGATCCGCAAGGTCCGAAAGTTCCGACGCCGACAGCTTCGCCTCTGTGGAAACAAAGTCCGTCGCGTACACATCCAACCCGTAGGTCTTGCCGAAGTAGTTGAAGGCATCGTGGCCGGTGATCAAGATGCGTGGCCCAGTGATGTTCGCCAGCATGGTTGCAGCCTTTTCGTTCGCATCCGCGATTTCCGCCTGGTATTTCGCGGCGTTCTCGTGGTACTCATCGGACTTCGAAGGGTCGACCTCTGCAAGCTTGTTTGCGACCTCGCCGACAACCAGGCTCCACGCCTCTGGACTGTTCCATACGTGCGGGTCATGCAGAGGGTTGCCCTCAGCATCGGTTTCTGGCCAGTCAAGCAGCAGATTGTTCGGCAGCTTGTCTCCTACTGCCAGCTGGCGGTCCCCGAGGCTCTCCAGCTGCTTGATCATCTGAGCTTCGAGGTGCAGGCCGTTCCAGAACACCACATCGGAGGACTGAATCTTGTCGATGTCCTTCGTTGAGGGCTGGTAGGTGTGCGGGTCCCCGCCCGGGCCAACCATCGTGGTGACCTCCGCCTCAGGCGCAATGTTGGCGATGGCATCCGCGAGGTAACCCGTGGTTGCGTAGACCTGCAGCGCACCGTCGGCGTTGATGCCGTCCTGTGTCGCCTGGTTGTCCTCGGTAGACGAGCAGCCTGCGAGCCCTACGCCCAAGGCAAGCGCGCATGCAGTGAGGATCCTGGATGTGCGTGACATGAAGTGTTTCCTTTCAAACTAAGGTGTACCTCACCAACTCTAAAGTTCGCCCTACCGAACTTGCAACTTATTATGTGCAAACTCACACGAAGATATGGTTGAGCTGCACAAATAGAGAAAGGCCCCGCGGGAGAATTCCCACGGGGCCTTTGTAGAGAGAAGTTTAGAACTTCAGAAGACCTGATGCCCATGCCGCAGCGTAGACCGCCGCCAACACACCGCCGACTGCAGCGATAATGCCGACGATCATCCCCACGTTGTCGGACGCGGACGACTTGTCCGACTGGCCCGTGTTCACACCTGTACCGATCTGGGGATTCTGTGGCGTCGGCGTCTCCACCTCAATACGGTCCGGCTCTTCCGGCGCCTGACGCCCGGCCTTCGGGTCCAGAATGCGGCGCGCGGACTCCTTCAGTCGGTCACTAGCGTTTGGATCCTTCTCGATCTCCTTACGGATGCGCTCCATCTCTTCCGCGGTGTAGTCAAGAACGGAGACCTGGTACTCCTCCTTGAATACTTCCTCGCCTTCGCTGTTGACGATGCGGATTTCAAGCGGCATCGTCGAGTCCCGCAGCGAGGTTGCATTCTTGATCGGGATTTCAACACGTGCAGAAGGTTCCGCACCGCTGGCGTTAATCTGGCCAGGAACAGTGACTTCGATTGGCTCCGCACCCGTGATCGTCGGGTATTTGGCGTACACCGTGAACTTGTGCAGATCCAGACCGAGGTTGCGGATCTCGCCGGTCAGTACGTCGGTCGAACGGTTCGTCACCACCGCTGCATCCTCACCGCCAGCCAGGCGGAAACCAGCCTTCCCAGGGTTCTGATCCGCCGCGATAATTTCAAGCTCGCGAGCAGAAATGTTGTGGCCCGTTTCCGGAATGTCGTCGGTACCAATCGTGCCTTCGCCCGAGCCAATGTACTTACCCTTGAGGTTCAGGTTCTCCCAGTCTGCTGGCACGGAGTACTCGCCCTCGTAACAGACGACGCCGTCCTGCTCGCACTTCTCTGTCGGGTACATCTTATCGGTCTTGGGAACCGACTTATAGACCTGGTCGGAGTAGTCGAAGTGCGACCACTGGTAGAGGTAGTTCATGACCGACTTGTACGTCGGCAAGTACTCCTCGGTGTCCACGGGGTTCGTCGACAGCGCACCGTTGTGGGTGAGGCCTAGGTTGTGGCCGAACTCGTGCAGGATCGTGTTGCGCAGCTGCTCTTGGTTCGTCACGTTCTCGTGATACGACACATAGAACGCAGAGTCGTTGACCAGGCCGGTACCCGTCGACCAGTCGCCTTTCTCCATCTGGTCGCCGATAATGCCGACGCGGAACACCGACTCACGAGTACCGAGCAGCTCCTGGCGCTTTTGCCCTAGCTTGTCTCGCTTCGACATACCATCCGCGAAGTACAGCGGGGTGAAGTCCTCCGTTGGGCCACCGTGCCTGTTCTCGTAGTTAGGGATGGAGGTGTAGAGGTCACCAGCATCGATATGGAGACGAATCCCGTGCGCAGCGAACTTATCCTCCAGCTCCATCAGGGACTCACGGGAAGGCCGGTACACGTTCGCGTTCGCCTCAGCGCACTTCGCAAACTTCTCAAAGTCTTGGATGTTCGCGCCGAACTTATTCACCTCGTTGCAGTTCAGCGTCTCCCACTCAGACTTCATCCAGTTCAACTGCAGGAACAGATCTTTCTGTCCTACTTTCGCCCCCCACCTGTCGAGTGGAAGCTGGGTCCCGTCAGCAGCGGTAAACCCCACCTTCTCCCACTCATCCGGCAGCCCATCCTGGTCAGTGTCTTTCGCCGTGGGCTGCGTCTGGATGAAGATGTTCGCGGTAACCGACGCCGTCCCCTGAACTGGTAGTTCCTTGTTCCACGCCGCGTACTGGTAGCCGGCGCCGTCTTCGGCAACTTCACCCACCCGGCTAGCTTCGCCAGACTCGATCGCGTGCCCCGCCGCCTTTGAGACGTCAGCACCACGGAAGTTCACCGAAACATCGTAGCCAGGTTTTTCGGCAGGACCGAAGTTAAACCTTCCGCCTCGGTAGGTACCTTGATACTGCGCATACTTTGGAACGGCAGAGAACATCTCGATGGCGATCTTGCGGTCGCGCTTCGACTTGTTCGTAGCCTCGACCGTCACGTCCATCGAATTTGTGCCGATCTCAATCGTACGCGTGATCTCGATTTCGGTGTTCGCATCGTAGTGCGTCAGGATGACCTTGTAACCGATCTCGTTTTCTTCAACATCAGACTTCGTCTCAGTCGGGAGGAACGCCACCTGCCGCCCGTCGACGGTCAGTACAGTCTGCAGGCTGCTTTCGAGCAAACCGCCGACCGACTGCGGGTTCTGGAACGTCGTGGTCAGCTTCGACCCGTACGCCAGGTCCGAGATAGCAAAGCCTTCAGTCTTCGAATCGTTCTCGATCCAGACGCCGCCGGGAATCTTTTGAACGCCAGCCTCAGCGATGGGCTGCACCCCACCGAAGGCAAGGCCTGCGCACAGCGCGATAGCAAGAGCTCGTTTCATCTTCACTTTTCTCGTCCTTTATCCCGAAACGTCAAATCCGGCGTTCTTCAACGCATGCGTCACCGCATTAAACGGCGGAACATGCTTATTACTGTCCCACAACCAGAAGAGTAAGACACCAAGGCCCTCAGCGGCGATCATGAACGGCACGATCCACCACACGCGCTCCCAGTTCAGCTCCTTTTGCGTCGCTGTTTGCTTAGGCACAACGTGTAGGTCGATCAGCTGCTGTGAGCCATCTTCCCACGTCACAACAACAGGAACGTTAATCTCTTTTGGCTTCTGACTACGTGGCACCGTAGCTCGCACCTCGCCCGTTTCCGGGTTGATATCGACGTTCGCGTCCTGGTTCTTGTAGCTCTTTGGCAGCCCGTAGTGCACACCAGAGAACTGATCTTTCGGCTTGGCAAAGCCCTCTTGCACAGCGTAGTCGACTGTGTTCTTCCTAGCTAACGAGTTAGCAGTTGCCTTCAACTCGATGATTTGGTGCCCACCGGGGAAGTCAACGCGCAGCTTCGCGGTGTAGGTGCTGTCTGCCTCGGTATCTGCCGGAATCTTTGCAGTGACGCGGCCTGTCGCGCGGTCAATGGTGATCGGAATGCCACCGTCGTTTTCGATGGAGAACACGCTGCCGTAGACAGGATCGCCCTCTGGTTCAGCGGTGAACGCCTTACCAGGGGTCACGATTTGCTGTGCATAGCGCAGCTTGTGTGCCTCGAGTTCCTCCGGGCTGAGTTGGTTCACGATGTGCACAGGCAGTGTTACGTACTCCCTTGACCCATCCATGTAGCTGGCCAGGATGTGTAAGTTGTAATCCTTATCCTCGACGCCTTCGGGAACCACAGCCTCGACGACCCCCGTGGCACTGTCGACGGCGACGTTCCATCCGCGGAGGTCAGCGTTCTTTCTAGCGTCCCAACGGAACTCGGTGCCAACGGGCAGCGGTTCGCGGGAGTTGAGATCTGCAACGAACTTTCCACCTGGCGCCACGCGGGCGTCATCATAGGAGATGTCCGTTACTGTCTTGAGCAGTGGCGGAATCACCTCAAAAGCGGCGTCCGTCTTCAGCTGGCTGCCGTCGGGCATCGTCACGGTCACCGGAATTCTGACGGTCTCCCCGACCTTGGTACCCCTCGAAGCGACGTACTTGACCTCGCCGGTGTTCTTATCGATCGTAGCTTCTGGGTATGAAGTCTCAAACGTCGTCCCACGAGGCACCGGCTGGTTAATGAAGTCGTAGCCGTCTTTACGCAGCGTCAAGCTCGGTGTGATGCTTGAACCGACAGAACCGGGACGAACGTAGCTAGTTGGGTACTTGAAGGCGTACCGATCAGCGCCACTAGCTGATTCCTGCAACTCAATCCTGACGGCAAAGTCAGGTGCATTCGAAGCGCGAATCTTGACGGTGTACACACCGGCCTTCGTCGTTTCGAGTGGTGCAACCTCCACCGTGCCGTCACGGTAGACAGTCACCCATTCAGGAGTCCCACCGATCTTTTCAAACTCGGTACCGGTCTCATTCTCCTCGTTTGGCATGACCACTTTGCGCTCACCTGGCTTCAAGTCAATCTTCGGCCACGTATAGAAAATGGTTTGCTCAGCAGGCAGCTTCAGCGAGGTGATGATGAACGTGTCTTCTTTGACGGTGATCCAACCCGAAATAAAGCGCGGTTTCTCCGGGTCCTTTCCGCCATAGATTTGGTAGCGGTACGAACCTGGGTCGACGATAAACGCAACTGCACCATTCTCGCTGGTGCGCGCAACGTGCGAAGTCTTCCCATCCTGGCTCACGAACCGTACCTCGGTGTCCTGCAGTGGTGAACCATCGGTATCGAGGAAGAGGTACGAGCGCTTCGCTTTCCCTTCCGGAAGTTCCTCAAACCCCAGCGAGTTTGAAGTATCGACGGCAACTTCGTCGATCACTTCCGGAGAATCTTGCTCGGCATGGGCATATGTTGGAGCAATACCTGCGGACACAAGCATGATTGAAGTCGCCGCTGCGACCGCGAGCCCGGTTTTACACTTACCTCGACGCACTCTTGCCTCTGCCTTACACTTCTTCGAATCACCCATACCGAAAGACGTACGCTTCTAACTTAGTGTATGAACGTCAATTTGCGAACTCCCAGCGCAAAACGTACACCCCCCAATAACTCATCATGCCCCAGGAACTGCCATGTGCAGCCTGGGGCATGGAAAGAAATGACTACTTCAGATCCTCCGGAACGGTCCGTGCGGGGTAAATGCGCGGGCGAACACCCGCGATCTCCTCAACAACTCGCACTACCTGGTGGGAGTAGCCATACTCATTGTCGTACCAGACGTAGAGCACGAGGTGCTTGCCGGCCGAAATCGTCGCCAACCCGTCAACGACACCAGCGTGCGTGGTACCGAGCAAATCTGTCGAGACAACCTCAGGCGACTGGATGTAGTCAATCTGCTGGCGCAGGTTAGAATCCGTCGAGACCTTACGGAGGAAGTTATTGACCTCATCCTTTGTCGTCTCGGTTTCGAGCTCGAGGTTGAGCACCGCCATGGAAACGTCAGGCGTTGGAACGCGGATCGCGTTGCCGGTCAGCTTGCCCTCGAACTCGGGAAGCGCCTTCGACACAGCCTTTGCAGCACCTGTTTCCGTCAGCACCATGTTGAGACCAGCAGCGCGACCGCGGCGGTCCCCCTTGTGGAAGTTGTCAGCCAGGTTCTGGTCGTTCGTGTAGGAGTGCACTGTCTCAACGTGGCCGTGCACCACACCGTAGCGATCGTTGATGACCTTCAGCACCGGCGTAATACCGTTCGTGGTGCATGAAGCCGCGGACAGGATCTGGTCGCCGTCCGCAATGTCAGCATGGTTGATGCCGTAGACGATGTTCTTAATATCGCCCTTACCTGGAGCGGTCAGCAGAACGCGGGAGACACCCTTGGACTTCAGGTGCTGGCTCAGCCCAGCCTCATCGCGCCAGACACCGGTGTTATCAACGACGATCGCATCGTTGATGCCGTACTCGGTGTAATCGATGGATGCCGGATCGTTCGCGTAGATCATCTGGATCGGCGTCCCGTTGGCCCAGATGACTTCCTTCTCGTGATCCACAGTGATAGTGCCGTCGAATGGGCCGTGCACCGAGTCGCGGCGAAGCAACGATGCACGCTTGACGATGTCGTCGTCACCCTTCTTCCGCACGACGACGGCGCGCAGGCGCGCTCCCCCGTACATCGCCTCACGAGCAATCAGAATGCGAGCCAACAAGCGGCCGATGCGACCGAAACCATACAGCACAACATCGCGTGGCTCGAGCTCCGAGTCCGTATCGACGACGTCGGCAAGCGCCTCGTTCAAGTAGGCCCGCAGATCGCTCGCGCCGGACTTCTTGTAGTCGCTGGCAAGACGGCCAAGGTCAATCGATGCCGTGCCGAGGTTCATCTGAACAAGCTCACGAAGCACCGGCAACGTGTCCTCGAGCGGAAGCTCCTTCTCCACAATGCGACGCGCGTACCGGTGCGCCTTAATAATGTCGATGTCCGTCACACCTACCAGCAGTCGGCCAAAAATCGAGGTGACAACGTTGTTTTCACGGTGAAGCTGGCTGATGAGCGGAAGCATTTCCTGGGCCAGGGTCAGCTTGTGATTCCAGTCCTGTTGGTGCGTTGTATTCGTAGGCGTAGACACAGTCATCCTCTTCATGCGGTAATTGAACAATTGGGAAACGTTTGCCTTGGGGGTACATGACACAGCTGCCGTACCCCCAATACAGGAATTATCGTAGCGTGTATTGGTCCATCTTTGTTACAAATACTCCAGCTAAACCAACCGCACCGCGAGATATGGTTACATCAGTCGCCTTAGGTGGGCTTTGTAGTGCAACGCCAAGTAAACCCGCACCCCACCCCCAAAACACACCCCCGGTGCTGGATGGCGGTATTTGTCCAACGTGGCGTCGACAAGCTGGCGCGAAACTACCTTCGGTACCCTGTGCACGTACATCAACGCATTGGAGGAAACGAATCTATGCCTTGCCCGAAGATCATCGCCCTCGACATGGACGGCACCCTGCTCAACGAACACGGGCGCATTCCCGACGCCTTCTGGGAGCTCCTTCGCCTTGCCGACGACCGCGAAGTCCTGGTCACGCCGGCATCGGGACGCCAGCTCGCGACGCTTCGTGATATGTTCACCACTCATCAGCCTCACACGTTCATCGCGGAGAACGGTTCCGTCGTCTTCCACGACGGCCGCATAATCGACGTGACTGCCATGCCGGAGCAGCCAGTACGCGAGTTTCTACGCGCGTTTGAAACAGCGCCGTTTTCAGCGTCGGCGGTGCTGTGCACTCCCGAGCAGTCCTACTCGCTGCGCGGTGCATCCAAGGAAGTCGAGCAGGAGATTGCAAAGTACTATCACGCCAACACAAACGTGGATTCGCTTGTCGACGTCCCCTTCGAACAACCCGTGAAAGTCGCGCTCTACGTGGACGGTGATGCAGAGCGTGACGCGCTGGCGTGGGTGCAGGCGCACGCGCCTGGGCTGCACCACGTAGTTAGTGGCCAGCACTGGATCGACATCATGAGCCCAGAGGCAGACAAGGGCAAGGCGCTGCTGGCGATCGCGGACGCCTTGGGCGTGCCTCAGGAAGCAACTGCCGCGATCGGTGATTTCCTGAACGATTACACGATGCTCCAGGCGGCTGGAACAGCGGTTGCGATGGGCAACGCCCACCCGGACCTTAAGAAGGTCGCAGACGAGGTCATCGGAACCAACGCTGAGCATGCAGCAGTGCATCGACTTGCTGCATGGCTCAGTGAGCAATAGCGCTTACTTTGCGGACTTGCGCTCCGCAATAGCTCGCTCAAGCTCAGCTTGGCGCTCTTCGAACTCCTGGACTTTCGCCTTCATCTGCGCCATGAGTTCTTCGTGGTGCTTACGGCCGAGCTCGAGGCGTTCCTCAAGCTCGGCCAGTTCCTTCGCGCGTTGTGATTCATCTAGGGTCATGCCCCTATTGTGGCAAATTTTCCACGCCGAAGCGAAGCGCTACTTCCCTTTCGCTAGAAACGACTCCGCGTTCGCAGATTCCCAGTCCTCGCGCCAGTTCTCCGGGACGTCGCCGTCGACAAGCTGACCGTCGCGAAGCCACTCGTAGCGCTCGCGGTACGTCTGGGGTTTCCCGTAGTCGTCGTTGCAGCGAATCATCTCGGGGCGCAGGTCCTTCGGATCTTGCACTCCCATCGCGGCCATGAGGCGCAGCGCTGACGAAACGGTGGCCTTCTGGTACCGCATCACGCGCATTGATTTGTCCTCGACATCCAGGCCACGCTCACGCCACGGGTCTTGCGTCGCGACACCAGCCGGGCACGTACCGAGGTGGCACTCCATTGCCTGCACGCAGCCGACGGCCATCATCATCGCGCGGGCGCTCAGCAGGAAGTCCGCGCCCTGCACCATGCGACGCACCAAGTCGTTGCCGGCGGCGATCTTGCCGGCAGCACCGATCTTGATCTTGTCGCGAAGGCCGCAGCCCACCAGCGCATTATTCACGAACGTCAGGCCCTCTGTGAGTGGCAGGCCCACGTGGTCCTCAAACTCCTTCGGCGCCGAGCCAGTACCGCCCTCGGAACCGTCGACCACGATGAAGTCAGGCAGAATGCCAGTCTCGAGCATGGCCTTGCACACCGAGAGGAATTCCCGACGAGAGCCTATGCACAGTTTGAATCCAACCGGCTTCCCCCCGGAGAGGGTACGCATCTGGTCGATGAAGTGCAGGAGGCCGATTGGGGTATCAAATTCAGAGTGCGCACCTGGGGACGTGAACGCCTTCCCTTCCTCGATCCCGCGAATTTCAGCAACTTCCTTCGTCGCCTTCGCGGCTGGCAGCTCACCGCCCAAACCAGGCTTCGCTCCCTGTGAGAGCTTGAGCAGCGTCATCTTCACCTGTGGCCGCTTTGCCTTCTCTGCGAAGGTATCTGCATCAAATCCCCCCATCGGGGTGCGTGCGCCGAAGTACCCGGTGCCGATTTCCCACACCAGGTCACCGCCGTACTTTTCGTGGTGCGGGGACAGACCGCCTTCACCGGTGTCCTGGTAGAACCCGCCCAACTTGGCTCCCTTGTTCATCGCTTCGACGGCGCGCCCAGACAACGAGCCGAAGCTCATAGCGGAGATGTTCAGCAATGCTGCACTGTACGGCTGGGAGCACTGCGGGCCTCCAATCAGCACGCGCGGCGGCTCCGCAGGCATATCTACGGGGCGCATCGAATGCACCAGGGAGCGGTGTCCCTGCTCGTAGACGTTTTCTTGCGTACCGAACGCCGTGGTCGAAGTCTGCCCTTTCGCGCGCGAGTAGATGAGACTACGAGTGCGGCGGTCGAATGGGCGGCCGTCCCAGTCACGCTCAATAAAGTACTGCTGAAGCTCCGGTCGAATCTTCTCGAGTGCCCACCGCGCACGCCCCAAGACTGGGTAAATTCTTCGAATGGAGTGTTTCTTCTGAGTCAGATCCACAGCTGCAACAGTTCCTACCCCCAACGCTGCCGCGATCGACGCTGTTGCTGCCCAGTTGCGCTTGCCTGCCATGATGCTCCTTAGACTAAGTGGCGTGTAGAAAAGCGTTCCTGTGTTCACCGTACGCAAAAAAATAACAAAACAAACTCCAGCCACACTTCATGTGGTGTTTCCCCCTTTCGTTCAACCACCATTGGGGAACTCTCGTTAGGGTGGGGCCATGATTGACTTTTCCCGCCCCGCAAACATCGTCGCGCCCAAACTACTCGGGTGCACACTCACTCATGGCGGGGTCAGCATCGTATTGACCGAGGTCGAGGCATACCTCGGCGAGGAAGACGCCGCCGCGCACACCTATCGCGGCAAAACGGCACGAAACGCTGCGATGTTTGGCCCTCCCGGACGTTTCTACGTGTATCTTTCGTACGGCATTCACCACAACGTCAACATTGTGTGCGCACCGGAGGGCATCGGCCAGGGATGCCTACTGCGCGGAGGCAGGGTCATCGAAGGCCACGATATCGCCTATCGACGCCGCCAAAAACCCGACCGCCTTCCCATCGAAGAAGACAACCTGGCGCGTGGTCCCGGAAACCTGGGCGAAGCGTTGGGGTTTGAACTCACCGACAACCATAAATCCGTCTCTTTGACCGCACCTACCGCTCCCCCGGAGTGGGTTTGTGGCCCCCGTATTGGCATCTCGAAGAATGCTGATGCCCCCTGGCGATTCTGGATCCCCGGAGACAAAACTGTTTCCACGCCACGCGGTTATAAAACGAGCAATAAATACAAGGCATCAATCCTAAACTTTTGGGCGATTTTCTTTAGGTAAGCCTTGCCTTACTATTGGTGCGTCAGCTTGGAGCGCTCGCTCCCCACCTACACACGATCGGAGTCACCGATGACCCTCATCGCCCCTGCACAGATGCCACTGTCCGTCGCCCTGAAGGAGCAGACCACAGCCGCACACGCAAGTGCCGAGACCTCCCGCTTCATGTCTAACCTCAGCGGAGGTCAGCTCAGCGCAACAGCCGTCGCCGAGCTCACCGTGCAGTACTTCCACATCTATTCCGCACTCGAAGCCGCGGTGCGCCGCACAGCCACTCACCATGCCGTAGCCCAGATCGCCGACCCGAGACTTGAGCGGGTAGACGCAATCTCCGCCGACCTCACAGCGCTACTCGGCGCGGATTGGCAAAATCACCATCACCCACTCGAGGCAACGTCACGCTACGTTGCCGAACTCAACGCACTCACCCCCAACAACGGCCCCGAGGTGATAGCACACCACTACGTTCGCTACCTCGGCGACATCGCTGGTGGTCAGGCGCTTGCCCGGGTATTTCGCAGCGAATACAACCTCGGCGATAACGCCCTCAACTTCTACGACTTTTCCGCGATTGGGAAAATCCCGCCATATCGTGCGCAATACAAAGCATCCCTGGACGCCATGCAACTGAGCGACGACGAACGCGCCCAACTCATCGAGACAGCAAAGCACGTCTTCACGCTGAATGAAGCGGTGTTCCAGGAGCTCACATCACGACTCGACTAGCCCTCGACACTTGGCGTCACTGCTGTCGAGATACACAAGCACACCCCACACGGCACTTGCCGCCACAAAGGCGGCAAGCACGCCCCCGGTAAGGGTGTAGCTCTCAGGCACCGCAAACAACACCATCAGTGAGACTGCAATCACCCCAGCCCATACCACCCCAACGAGAAGGCCGGAGCGACGATCTCCGCGTGGTGCTGCCTGATAACTACGTCGCGACGGCAGCGCTGCTAGCGCAAGAACTAGCACAATTAACCCCAAGCAGGCCAAGGAGCTTACCCACACATTTCCGGCGCTCACGCCAAAGACCACAATCCCAGCAATCACAGCTGCCAGTGCACGCTCCCACGGCGCGAACCGCCCTCGAGGCACCTCTGAGACGACTGGTATGAGCTCGGTTACAGGCTCCTGATCCACTACCACAACAGCATCCTTCCATAAGGCTACGCTTACCTAATTTTTATTAGGTAAGCTTACCCTCATTTATCCCGACGACGAAGAGTATTTTCCAAGAACTATGTCTATCCGCTACGTATGCGCGTTGGCCGCTTCTGCCTGCATGCTTGGCTTTGCAGCAACAGCGTTCAGCCCGCTCCTCATTACCCCTCCCCCTGCTCCGGCACAGGAACAAACCGCGTCACACCGCACTGTATCCACGGGAACAATGGATTGGGGTGTGCGGGAATCGTTCCGTAAGTACATCGAAACTGGCGTCGCCAAGGGGTCCATCTCCACAGATGAAGGGGCGACTCGCTCAGGGGCGGCATTCGAATTCCCAGCCGAATCCTCCGCGATTACTGGCCCATCCTCCGGACAATTCAACTTCACCGGCTCAGTCCACTTCAGTGGCCACGATGGCTCTCTCGAGCTGACGCTCAGCAACCCGATCTTGGTGGTCAACGGCACTAACGCAGAACTCCGGGTGGACTACAGCACACGGAAGTATGTCGGCGCAGGAGCTGTGGGCCCTGTCGAAGAAGGACAAAAAGAAGTACTGGCCACCATCACCCTTGATGCCGCACCGGACTTCACCGCAAACCAAGTGACGATAAGCGGCCACACCTCACTTACCGCTTCTGGGGAAACTATCTTCGCCGGATTCTACGAAGCAGGCGAGCCCCTCGACCCGATCAGTATCGATCTCTCACTCACGGAGGCTTCGGGTGCCGGACCAGTCCCGGACTTCACACTCGGGTCCCCATCAGGAGACAATAGCAACGCAGCTGCTCAGGGGCACAGTGGCGCCACACGTTCAAAGGCGACAAGCGGACCGGCTTTCTGGCTCGGACAGGTAAACGACACGCTCATCGAGGTCAACGGGCTGTTTACCAACGCCGACAAGGTCTTGCGAAGCGCAACGTCGTTACACGAGCGCGCTACATCGTCGCAACAGTCAGCCCGTCCCAACCGCTCTTCGACGGCGCCGGGGACGACTGCTTCGGCTGCCAACACGGCCCCGGCGCGCAACCAAGCATCAGCGCCGACTTCCCCATCGAGCAACGCATCGGCCCACAGCAATCGCGATGCCTCAGCCACAGCACCGTCAGGCGGTAATGCATCTTCAAATACCGTCTGTGATGCTGGCACCTCACACGGAGTCACCTCTGCTGAGGCACAGTGGGGAATCCGGCAGTCGTTCCGTACATACATCCGTGGCAATATCGCGAAAGGAAAGTGGGAGCTCCAAGGCGTTGGAGACAGCGGTAACACCTTTACTTTCAACGGCAATTCGGGAGCAGTTGATTCTGCGACGCGGTCGGGGTCCATCCTCTACCCCGGTTCGATCCGTTTTACCGGGCACGGGGGCGTATTGGACACTCGTTTTTCCAACATGGAAATCCAGTTCTCCGGCAATACCGGCCAGCTGATCCTCAACGCGACGTCGAACACCATGGAAGGCGACCCCCGCGACTACGGGCGCATCGCCATCGCAGACCTCACTTTCACGAACCTCGATGTGAGCGACTCTGCGGTAACCGGTACAGCAGAAGCAACGCTTACGAGCACAGGTTCGGAAGCGTTTGGGCAGTTCTACCCTCCTGGCGATCCGCTCGACACAATTCACTTCACCGCTCAACTCGGCGGATCGGCTAACTGCGCCGAAGGCCAGGGCTCCATCGGAGGGGCGTCCTCTCCATCCAACAATGCGGCGGGGGCCGACGCTCGAGCGAAACTTCGGAAGTCTACAACATCCTCGTCTACGCCTTCCCGCGGAAGCGTTCTCGACGAGCATTTGGGGGACGCAACTGTTTCGTCCTCTGATCAGCCAGAAGGCGGAAAGTTCCAGATTAAAAACACCGCGCCCAATTCGCGTACAGGGGCGGATGGTTGGGATGACGCGACCGTCGCGACGCTCTTGGTGCTCATTGCCTCGCTGCTTGGCGCAGGCGGTGCGCTCATCAGATTCGCGGTCATCGGATAGGGAGATATGACACTATGAAAATGCTGCAAACCACTCTTTCCTTGGTTACCGCGACTGCGATAACGCTGAGCCTCGGCGGGTGTGCGGAGTGGGACAACCCAACACAACACACCACCAACGAGCTCGCGGAGTCGCTGCAGACAAACGGGGACCCACACCAGGCGCAAGGGGTTTCGATGGTCTCTGAGATCTCCGAGGTCGAGCCAATCGATACGCCACGGGAACAAGCTCTGCCCGTCGAAGTGACCGATGCGGACGGTTACGACGTCACTATTACTGATACCTCCCGCATCCTTGCACTGGACCTATACGGCACATTCACCAAGACGCTTCGTGGTGTCGGCATGGCAGACAACATCGTCGGGCGGACCGTAAGTTCCTCGGAGCCGTCGCTTGCGCATCTGCCCGTAGTCACGGAAAACGGGCATTCGCTCAACGTCGAGGCCATTCTGAATCTTCGTCCCACCTTGGTGCTTGTCGACCGCTCAGTAGGACCAGTTGAGGCGATCGACCAGCTACGGGCAGCCGGTATCACCACTGTGATGCTGGAGCCGACGCGTTCGCTGGCCTCGATCGCGGAGGACATCACTAATGTGGCAACCCTCGTCGGTGAGCCTGAGGCAGGCCGCCTCCTCGCCGAACGCAGCGAGAAAGAAGTCCAGCAAGCGCTCGACGCAATCGCTGCGGTGGCACCTGAAGAACCACTGCGAATGTCGTTTTTGTATGCTCGCGGCACCGGTGGCGTCTTCTATCTACTCGGGTGTGAAGAAGGAACTGAAGAACTCATCACTGCTCTAGGTGGCAGGGACGTCAATTCCGAGCACGGCATCGGTCAGCCTTCGCCTGCAAGCCCTGAGGCGCTCGCCGAGGTAAACCCCGAAGTGTTCGTCATGATGAACGGTGGGCTCCAGTCCACAGGCGATATTGAAGGCCTCCTCCAACGTCCCGGCGTCGCACAAACCACCGCGGGGCAGCACCGGCGAGTCCTGGCGCTTCCCGACGGTGACTCACTTGCGTTCGGACCTCAAACTGGCGAACTGCTGCTGCGCGCGGCGCACGCTCTCTACGGAGAGCAGCTATGAGCGAGCACCACGGAGCAATCCATGCACGACGCATTGGAAGAATTGTGCTTTTCGCAGCCACCGCTTCCCTGCTAGTGCTCACGGCCATTGCCTCTCTCGTTGTAGGCCAGTTTGAGTTCTCCCCCGGCGAGCTCTGGCCGATCCTTACCGCAGGGCCAATGTCAGCGTCCACACTCGAAGCATCAGTATTGTGGCAAATCCGCATCCCGAGGCTCGTTCTAGGACTCTGCGTCGGCGCGGCACTGGGAACAGGCGGGGCGCTCATGCAGTCCGTGTTTGCCAACCCCCTAGCAGAACCAAGCGTCGTTGGCGTCAGTACCGGGGCAGGTGTAGGCGCAGCAATCGCCACCGTATTCGGCATCACCACATTCGGAACGATGACCGTGCCGATCTTCGCGTTCGCAACGGGCATATTCGTCACCGTGGTGGTGTACCAGCTAGCGCGTTCAGGTGGCAGAGTCCGCGTCCTGAACCTGGTTCTAGTAGGCATCGCAGCGAACGCTATCTGCGGCGCATGCATTTCAGCACTCACATTCATCGCCCCCACCACGGCGCGGGAACAGATCGTTTTCTGGCAGATGGGCAGTCTCGCTGGGGCGAGTTGGGCGCAAACTGGGGTGGTAGCTGCTGTTGTCACCTTCGCATTGGCATGTGCCATGTGTTTTGTGCGCAAGCTCGACATCCTCGCTTTGGGCGACCAAGCTGCATTCCATGTAGGCATCAACGTCGCACGCCTGCGCATGTTGGCGATCGCACTATCGACATTGCTTACAGCCGCAGCAGTCTCCTTCGCTGGGTTGATCGGGTTCGTAGGACTCGTCGTCCCACATATCGTGCGCACTGCGGTCGGCCCGTCCAATACGGTGCTTGTCCCGGCTTCTGCACTCGGTGGCGCGCTTTTGATCGGTGCTGGCGATATCCTCTCCCGCACAATCATTCCATTCGCTGACCTGCCAATCGGTATTTTCACAGCGCTGATTGGCGGGCCGACCTTCTTCTTCCTGCTGCGGCAGATGATGCGAAAGGGCCATGCACAATGACAGTTACCGCTTCACATGTCACAGTCCATAGACAGGGGCGCGAAATACTCCACGATGTCAGCATGTCCGCGCAGAGTGGAGAGGTCACCGGCCTCATCGGCCCCAACGGAGCTGGCAAGTCTACATTGCTCGCTGCGCTCTCCGGCGATACATCCCTCTCGAGCGGAAGCGTCCAGCTTGTAGGTCAGGATGTATCTGGGTGCACCGCTCATCAACTCGCTCGGACGCGTGCCGTCATGCTTCAGGATGTCAGTGTCGCCTTTTCGTTCTTGGTGCGCGACGTCGTCGAGATGGGGCGCCATCCGTGGGGCACTCAGCCTGACGACGCCACCATCGTCAACCAAGCGCTCGCCGCGACGGGCATCACGCACCTCCAGGAACGAGAGATGTTCACGCTTTCCGGTGGTGAGCGCGCCCGTGTGGCCTTTGCCAGAGTCTTGGCACAGCGAACACCTGTGGTGTTTCTCGACGAACCAACTGCCGCGATGGACGTGCGCTTCCAAGAGCAGACGATGGGCGTCGCCCGCACCTTGGCACGTGATGGCGCGACCGTGATCGTCGTGCTCCACGATCTTCAGCTTGCTGCGCGGTACTGCGACCACGTGGTGTGCTTGAAGCAGGGGGCTGTTGCGGCAGCGGGGCCGGTGGCCGAGGTGTACCAGGACCACATTCTGAGCGAGGTCTACGACTGGCCTATCACGGTCCTGCACGACGGAAATCGTGTTTTCATCGCGCCTCATGAGGTGAACTGCTCCCCTATGACAGGTGCGACCTAGCCCCATTACCCCCGGCCGTTGACCAAACCCCAACCAATATTTAAGGTTAGCCTAACCTCACCATTCGGTGTGGTTGCGATTACTCATGAAAGGACGTACATGTCTCGCTCCACCACTCTGGCAACCCTCACCGCTGCCTTCCTTGCTTCTACTGCCCTCGTCGCGCCGAGCGCATTCGCGGAAGCCCCAACGCTCGAGTCCGGGCACGCAAACTGGAACATCAAGGGATCATTCCTGAGCTACATCCAGAAGCCGTTTGCCGCAGCAACCATCACGGCGTCCGATGGGGCAGAAAAGGTACTTGACGCGAGCAAGCTGGTTGACTTCGCCTTGCCAGTAAATGCAAAGGAGTCCAAGCTCACGGCAACTGGCGAAGGGGTCATAGACCTCGACGGCGCTATCAGTATCAACGCACACCACGGTGCGATGGATATCCAGCTGTCTGATTTCAAGGTCGTCATCGAAGGGGCTAAAGGGTTCCTCCAGGCAGACTATGTCCGCAAGGGCGCTATGCCCGGTGCAGAGACCACCACGTTGACCGGCGACGATAAGCGCATCGTCGAGTTCGACGTCCAACAGCCGCTGAAGGCTAACAAGAACAACCAATTCGCTGCGACCTTCACCCCGACCAAACTGACAGAGGACGGCTCCGCGATCTTCGATAAGCAGTACAATGCCGGTGAGCCTTTCGCGGATTCCAAGGTAGCCCTTGCACTGAAATTCAAGGATGCTCCCGCACAGACGACGCCCACTCCCACGCCGGAAGGATCAAGCCTTGGAACCGGCGCGATCGTCGGAATCGTGCTTGCCGCAATCGCGGCCCTCGGTGGCCTTGCATTTGCAGCGAGCCAGCCAGGTTTCCAGGCGATGCTCGGGAAGCTCGTATGAGCGCCGTCGATAACGTCGGCGGACACATCACCACGGTGATCACTTCACTCATGGCGATCGCTGGCGTCGTAATGACCGTCGCCGCACTCGCCCAGGGCGCAGGGACGATTCTCGGGATCCAGCTACCAACGATTCCTTGATATACAGAGATATACAGACCGCAAAACAAGAAACCCAGCCACCTCATGGTATGGCTGGGTTTCTCCATTTGGGCAACACACCAAACTAGGAGTTCTTCTTGCCCTTCTTCTTTTTCTTGCTGCTCACCTTGGAGAGTTCCAGCTTTGCAGCAGCATCGGGCACGTAACGGAACTCGTCGCGCGGAGGTCGCTCGTAGTCAATAATCTCTGGGCGTTCAGGGATCTCTGGCAGATCAGGGTCAATGTGCTCGTAGGGGATCGTCGACAAGAGGTGAGAAATCACATTGATGCGCGAGCGCTTCTTATCCTCCGACTCAACCGTGTACCACGGCGCCGCAGGAATATCCGTGTGGATAAACATCTCATCCTTGGCTCGGGAGTAGTCCTCCCACTTTGTAATGGACTCGAGGTCCATTGGCGAGAGCTTCCACTGGCGCAGCGGGTCTTCCCGGCGGGATTGGAATCGCTTGTACTGCTCTTCATCCGATACAGAGAACCAGTACTTACGCAGCATGATGCCGTCCTCAACGAGGAGGCGTTCAAAGATCGGTGTCTGGTGTAGGAACCGACGGTATTCCTCCGTGGTGCAGAACCCCATCACGCGCTCAACGCCGGCGCGGTTGTACCAGGACCTGTCGAAGATGACGATCTCGCCTGCGGCGGGGAGCTTTTCGACGTAGCGCTGGAAGTACCACTGCGTCTGCTCGCGCTCAGTTGGCTTCGGCAGCGCCTCAATACGGCAGGTGCGCGGGTTCAGGTACTGGGTGATGCGCTTAATTGCGGAGCCTTTGCCTGCCGCGTCGCGCCCCTCCATCACGATGACAACACGCGCTCCGGTCTTGACGACCCACTGCTGCATTGCCACCAACTCAGCTTGAAGGCGTACGAGTTCTTTCTCGTACGCCTTCTTGGAAAGTTTCGGGGGCTTGGTGGAATTCTTCTCTTCACTCATAGGTACTAACCGTACCCATAAAGCGGGGAGAAATTAAGCCGATTCGGCTAGTCCACCTTGAATTCAGCCATGGTATCCCACTCGGTCTTACCCTCGATCAGGGTATTGATGATGGTCGGGGTTTCCTTCAGAATCTTCGGGAACAGCTCCTGGGCGGCGCGGAAATGATCGGAGTTCACGTGCGCTTCCGCGGCATCGTCGTGGAATGCCTCGATGAGCAGGTATTCGTTCTTATCCTCTTCACTGCGGTACCAGTCAAAGAAGATGCAGCCCGGCTCTGCGCGGGTTGCGTTGGTGAATTCCTCTACCTCTTGACGAAATGTCTCGACGTATTCTGGCAGTGGCTTGTAACGAACGTTGATCAAAATCATGCCACCACCCTACGCATATCTCGCATTGTTGTCAGCCGACGCTTTTGGCTACGAAGCTGCTCAGTTAATTGTTCAACAATAGATGCGTTATACTCGTAACAGTTGTCGGCCGATGGTTCTATTTACCATTGCTGACTAGCTTAAATAAATAGTTCTACACTTACGGATGCCATGCTTGCTCAAAACGTTGCCTCTGAGGTCCGCCGCGCGATTTCGCGTGGTGAGTTCTCCCCAGGCCAGAAGCTCAACGAGGTTGCCCTCGCTGAGCGTTTCGAGGTATCCAGAAATACCCTCCGCGAAGCATTTGCAATGCTTACGTCAGAAGGTCTTTGTGAGCGCATTCCGAACCGTGGCGTATTCCTCGCCACTCCTTCCCCGGACTTCGTCACTGACACCTACCGTGCGCGCGCCGCAATCGAGCCTGCGGCTCTCCTTTGGGGCGAAGAGCTCGATGTTGACCGTCTCGAAAAACTCAACACTGAAGCCCGCGAGGCAATCGCACAGGACGACGACGACCTGCTGACTGCTGTGAACCAGGCATTCCACCACGTGGTACTTTCCGCAATGGGTTCGAAGACCCTCGGTGACACCATGGACCAGCTTGACGCGTTCATGCGCTTGGCAACGCTTCCGATTATTCAGCAGCAGCCGTCGTTTAACCGCCAGTTCATCTCCGTCAACGAGCACATTGTGGAGCTGCTGCGCGAAGAAAAGCGCCACGAGGCGTCCGACTACCTGCAGGAAGCACTTCTCGAGCAGGGTCGTATTGTGAACGACCTGATCGAGAAGATCAATAACGGGTACCCAATTTAGTGCTCGAGCTGCTCCCCAAGCTCAAGCCACTCCATCTCTAGCTCATCGCGGCCATCGTTGGTGCGCTGCAATTCCTGCGTCTTCGCGCCGATCGCTTCGAAATCCGGCGCGTCTTCACCCGACATGTCGGCAATCTGCGCTTCCAACTCCTTGGCACGAGTTTCTGCCGTCGCGATCTTGCGCTCAAGCGCTTTCATCCGCTTCCGGATCTTACGTTCTTCCTGCGATGAAAGCCGTGGCTCCTCCACGGGAGCAGCTTTTTCGGCGTTCTCGGTCTTCTCCCCCAAATCGAGTGGACCCGTTTGGGTGTCCATGGCAGCTCGCTGCTCGAGGTATTGCGAAATCCCGCCCGGCAGGTTGCTGAGTGTTCCGTCGCCGAACAACGCGTACGTGGTGTCTGCAATACGCTCGATGAGGTAGCGGTCGTGCGAAATCACCACGAGCGTCCCTGGCCAACCATCAAGCAGGTCTTCCAACTCTTGCAATGTATCGATGTCGAGGTCGTTGGTGGGCTCGTCGAGGAGCAAAACGTTCGGCTCGCTCATCAGCACACGCGTCAGTTGGAGCCGACGACGCTCACCGCCGGAGAGGTCCCCAACAGGTGTGCGCTGGCGCTTCGGGCTGAACCCGAGGCGCTCCGCGAGCTGTGAGGCCGAAACCTCTTTCTTGCCCAACGTGATGTAGTGCGCGACATCCTCCACAGAGTCGAGCACCGTCCTCGTTGGGTCGAGGTCGTCGAGTTCCTGTCGCAGCCACCCAATCCGTGTGGTCAGGCCTTCGATGCGCTTGCCGGCAGCAAGCGGGTAGTCACCGGCAAGCGTCCGCAGCAACGTCGTCTTTCCGGAACCGTTGACACCAACAAGGCCGATGCGCTCGCCCGGCGCGAGCCGCCACGTGAGGTGGTCGACGAGCGTGCGCCCGTCAGGAGCGTCGATACGGGCGTCCTCAAACTCGATGACGACGTTGCCCTGGCGTTGCTTGGAAAACGCCATCAGCTCGACCTTGTCGCGTGGTGGCGGGACATTCGCGATGAGAGCTTCGGCTGCTTCGATGCGGTAGCGCGGTTTTGACGTGCGTGCGGGGGCGCCTCGGCGCAGCCACGCGAGCTCTTTGCGCGCCAAGTTCTGACGACGCTGCTCGATGGCGTCGGCCTGGCGGGCACGCTCGGCGCGGGCGAACGTCCAGTCATTGTAGCCACCCTCGTAGACGTCGACGGTGCCGTCGTGGACCTCCCAGGTCAGCGTAGCGACGGTATCGAGGAACCAGCGGTCGTGCGTAACCACCACGACTGCGAGTTTGCGCTGCATGAGGTGGGATGCCAGCCACTGCACACCCTCGACATCAAGGTGGTTCGTCGGCTCGTCAAGCACGACGAGATCTAAGTCCTGCACAAGGGCCGCGGCGAGGCTCACGCGGCGCCGCTCACCACCAGAAAGCTCCCCGACCGGGGTGTCCAGCCCGAGGGCAGCCACGCCTGTTCCTTGGAGAACCTCTCGCACCTTGCTATTCGACGCCCACTCGTACGTCTCGAGACCCAAGGGTTTGACGACGACGTCGCCGACGGTGGCGTCGTCGTGAATTTCGAAGCGTTGTGTCACCACCGCCATGCGTAGGTCAGAGTTGTGCGACACGCGCCCGCTGTCCGGGGCTTCGATGCCGGTGAGCACCTCAAGCAACGTTGTTTTCCCGCCGCCGTTGACGCCCACGATGCCGATGCGATCGCCGGTCTGGATTCCGAGGGAGACACCGTCGAGCAGTGTTTTTAAGCCCCAGGTTTTGGATACGTTTTCGAGGTTGATCAGGTTCGCCATAGCAAACCCATCGTAGCCTACGCCTCGAGTTGCGCCCCCGCAGACGGGCCGGAAGTACAGAACACCTCGACGCCCTCGACGCTGTCACGCAGCACCGTTTCGAGGGTCCGCGCGGCTTCTTCGTCGAAGCACAGTGCGGCGATCGTCGGCCCGGACCCGGAAACGATCGCTCGGGCTACAAGTTCAGTTTCGGATTCGATGCGTGTGATCAGGGCTGCGATGCGTGGGCGCATCGCCACCGCTGCAGCTTCCAAATCGTTGTGCAGGTGCTTCGCTAGCTCGCGCGGGTCGCCCGTCACGAGTGCCTGCGACAGCGCGGCCGTGTCCAAATGCGGTACGAGCGCCGGGTTGTCGTGGCGCAGATCATCGAGCGTTTCGAAGGCCTTGCCCGTCGAAATCCCAATCTTCGGGTTGCAAAACACCCACCAGTACGTGCCACGTCCGAGGACCTCAACGAGGGCGTCGCCACGCCCGGTGCCAAGCGCTGTGTGGCCGTGGAGTGCGAACGGCACGTCCGCTCCCAGCCCGGCTGCAAGGTCGTAGAGATCTTCTTCGCTGAGCCGCTCACCGCAGTACCGCTCCACGTAGGCGTTCGCCGCGACGAGCCCAGCCGCGGCATCTGCGGAACCGCCCGCCATCCCGCCTGCCACAAACACATGCTTGTCGACGACCAGCTTCGCCTTCGGCAACGACAATCCTTGCACGCCACTGCGGGCCCGGACGGCGTCGACGACGGCATCAACCGCACGCCACGTCAGGTTTCGAGGCGTATCGATATCCTCGTCTGGTACGTCCACGTGGAAGTGCGTCTGCATCCCAACGACCACGGAGCCAGATTCGACGCATGCCGACTCATCCTCGACGACGATGCGAACTCGCTCGCGGCGCTCGACGGCCTGGAAAACCGTTACCAACTCGTGGTAGCCGTCGGCACGCGCGTTGCCGACGCCGAGGTGTAGGTTCACTTTGCCGGGCGCTGATGCAACAAACTCCCGCGTGTTGCCGCTCATCGGGCCTCCCCTAGCCTGACAAAGTCCTCCACTCCAAGCTTCTCGCCACGCAGTCCAGGATCGATGCCGACCTCACGCAGGGCTGCCTCGGCCTCCACGGGGGAACCGTACACCGATGCGAGCGTTGAACGCAGCGTCTTGCGGCGTTGGGCGAAGGCGGCGTCGATAAGTGGGAAAACCTTGTCGCGCACGCTGCGGTCGCGCCCCGGATCGACGTCGATGCGAACAAGCCCGGACTCGATATTCGGAGCCGGCCAGAAGACGTGCTTGCCGATGGTCCCTGCCTGCGAGACCTCGCCATAGAACGCTGCTTTTACGCTAGGAACGCCGTAAATCTTCGTGCCTGGCTTCGCTGCGAGACGATCTGCCACCTCCTTCTGCACCATCACGAGCACGCGGCGAATGGAGGGGAACTCCGCAAGCAGGTGCAACAACACCGGCACAGAAACGTTGTACGGCAGGTTCGCAACGAGGGCCGTTGGCTCCCCGGGAACATCACGCTGCGTAGTCTTCAGTGCATCCATGTGCACGATATCCAGCTTGCTCGCGGCCGAAGGTGCGCGAAGCTCCACGGTTTTACCCAGCTGCTGTGCCAGCCTGTCATCGATCTCAAGCGCTGTCACGTGCGCTGCCTCATCGAGCAGGCCAAGCGTCAGTGACCCGAGACCAGGACCGACCTCGACCACGCGGTCGTCTGGGGAAAGCTCCGCTGCGGCAACGATACGCCGCACGGTATTCGGGTCGTGCACGAAGTTCTGCCCCAGCCGTTTCGTTGGGGTGACACCTAGTGCAGCCGCAAGCTCACGGATTTCTACCGGGCCAAGCAGTTGGGTTTCGCTCATACCTGACGAGGTTAGCGCAACCCCATCCGTGCGGTACATGCAGGCCACGCACCCCACCCCTGGGATGCCTGCGTTTTCTGGGCGATTGCGATCTGCTGCTCGCGGGTCGCCTGGTCAGCGGTCGGCGCGTACTGGGTGCCGCCGTACGCTGCCCACGTCGACGCAGAAAATTGCAAGCCGCCGTGGTAGCCATTACCCGTGTTGATGGACCAGTTGCCGCCAGACTCACACTGCGCCAACGTGTCCCATACCGAACCAGCTGCTACTGCGGGAGCATTCGCCGACTCCTTGGTACCGCGTCGCACCTTCGCCGCCTTCGGCGCACGAACCTCGCGCTCACCTGCAATGCCCTCGGATTCAACCTTGCCATTGACCAGAACGGTCTCGTGGAGAATTTCCTTCTCCCCGTCCTTGCCTTCCTCCAGCACCTCTTCGTTGCCGGTTTCCAGCTCTTCATCATCGACGTACTCAACCGGTGCCTCGATTGGCAGGACCTCAGCACGCTTCACCACGTTGACGCGGTCGAGCACGATCTCCATGTTCGGGTACACCGCGGCATCAAGCGGGTGGTTCAAACGATCATCGGAGTCGAAGGTGATGCCACGGTCCGCGAGGAGCTCGCCTACGGTTTTCTTCGCAACCGACGCGTAGGTCACGTTCCCGCCGTCATTGATCGCGATGATCTTCGGGGTGGTCACGTCGACATTGAGGCCGTCGACAAGCTTGGTGTCCTTGTCCAGGTCCGACGAGGAAGCCGGGGACACACCCACCTCGTCCATGACTTCCCCAACAGTCAGCGCTGTCGAGGTGATTTCCTTTGCCACCCCGTCGACGACGACGGCGACTGGCTTCGCAGTACGAACGGTCACGGTATCGCCGTTCGACAGCTTCTCAGCAGGCGCCGGGTACACAACGTCACTGTCCTTGACCTCAACGCCCGCAGCCTGCAACGCACCCGCGACGTCACCCGAGAAGGTCTTCAGCGAGGTCGCCTCACCGTTGACGTCCACTGTGACGTCCTTCTGCGCGGCGAGCGCCGTGGTGGTACCGGCTGCAATGACAACACCTGCGAGTGCCCCGACGGCGATTCGCTTCGTTGCGGTGTTGTTGTGCTGGATACGCGAGCCCATAAAGCGTCATTCCCCTTCGTCACGAAATAATACTTCGATAACAATACGGTAACTTCTACCGTTTTACCAGCACATGTTTGCACACCATGGTGGACACGTTCACTCGCGCCACGCGATTCACACCACTCACAGCCGACCTGGGACAACGCTTACTTGCGCCCAGTGTGTTCCCGGACACGTGCACAGCATCATCCCAGACCATAGACGCGATCGAAGGTAGCGGATACCTCGCTCGCCAGCGTCTCGACGTCCACTCCCCGAGCTTGCGCAACCACGTGTGCCGTATGCCCAATCAGCGATGGCTCATTGCGCGAACCTCGAAACGGCTCCGGGGTCATATACGGCGCATCGGTTTCGATGAGCAGCTGGCCCACCGGCGCCAGAGCCGCGGCCTCCCGCAGCTCCTCATTGCGCTTAAACGTAACGTTGCCGGCAAAGGAGAGCACATAGCCACGCTCAATCGCCTCCCGCGCCACGTCAAGGGGCGAGGAGAAGCAGTGCAAAATCACATGCTCCGGTTTCGGCGTATCCGCGAGAATCCGCATCATGTCCGCATCCCCCTCACGGTTATGGATCATCAATGCCTTGCCGGAGTCCACGGCGAGCTGAATGTGCCAACGAAACGCCTCTTCTTGCGTGGCAAGGTCAGCGGTGTTCTCGGCGTCGTGGCGGATCCAATACGTATCGATGCCTGTCTCCCCCACCGCAACACACCGAGCGTCCGAGGCCATCTGCGTGAGCCGTTCCCGCGTCGCGTCGTCGAGCTCGGCGGCTCGCGTCGGATGGATCGCGCACGCTGCGAACACGCCCTCATGCATGTGCGCGGCAGCAAGCGCCTGCTCTGCTTCCGCGAGCCCATCGCCCACGGTGCATACCCGCTCCACACCGGCGCTCAACGCACGCTCCATAATCGCATCGATATCCGCCTGCGTGGTGGCTCCGGTAGAGGCCAGGTGGGTGTGGGCGTCGATAAGCCCTGGTATAGGGGCTGCTGGTACTGGTGTCGGGCGAGGTTTCTTTTTGCTCATACGATAGAGCCTATGACATTCCACGCGATTGACGCACAGACCCAAACCAGCATCGACAACGCACTCGCCGAGGCAGCGGCGCAGAGGCTCAATGGCCCTGCACGAGTAATCATCGAGCGGTTCGAAGGGCTACTCGAGGATTTCCTTGCACTTCCCCGCGACGCACAACGCAGCTACCCGCGCGGCGACACAGCCCGTATCGTCGGCACCGCCCTCGGCGACGCATTCGTCCGCGACTACGGATTTACCTGGAAACTCCTGAAAGATGACTACGGCACGGACCTCGTCGTCGTCCGCGATGCCGACACCAACTCCCCCAAATACACCGCCCCCATCATGGTTGTCGACGCCCGCTTCGACGACGACGCAACCGGCAAACTCACCACGTTCCTGGAACAGTTCCTCAGTGGCTTGCAGCACTAAGCTCGTCGTCAATAACGACGTGACGCGCCGCCACGATGCCAACAACCCCCATGACCAACGCCATGATGACCAGCGCGATCAGGATCGGCTGGAACTCCCCAATCCGCCCATAGGCCACGCCAATGAGCAGCGGACCCGTTGCCGCGAGCACGTACCCGACCGGCTGCACAAAACCCGACAGCCGTGCAGTGACTAGCGGGTCGCGTGTGCGCGCCGGGATCAGTGCGATTGCTAGCGGGAAACAGCACCCGCCGAAGCCCAGGAGGAAGCTCCAGCCCAGCGGTGATGCTGCCGGTGCGAAGTACAAACCGAGATACCCAGTGGCCGTCGAGAGCGCAAACAGCACCACCAGCGGCGTCAGCGTCCGCGCGCGAGAGATGACCGTCGGCAGCACAAGCCCACCAACCATGCCTACCGCGCCAAGCAGCCCGAGTCCCGTGGCTGCGGTGGAAGGGGCAACCCCGGCGTCAATGAAAATGGCGGGCAACCACCCCATCTGGATATACGCGCTGGTTGACTGCAACCCGAAGAAGAGCATCAAGGCCACCGCAGTGAGCGACTTCCACACCGGCGCTTCTGGCGTAGCAACCGCGCCGTCCTGCGGGGTCGAAGCCTTGCTCCCGGGGATGTCCCTCCCGAATTTGAAGAGCACAAATACCCAAACCGCCAGCTGCACGACAGCCGTCACCGCCCACAGGCCGAGTGCCGACTGCCACGAGGGTGTCACCAACGCGCTGAGCGGGCCAGCCGCCGACGATAAGCCCAGGGTTACGGAGTACACCGTAGTCAGGGCGACGATGTAGCGCCCACCGTGCTGCTTGATCCACGCAGGCAGCAACACGTTCATAAGTGCGATGGCGCCGGCCGCGCCCACCGTCGCGAGTAAGAACATCGCGATATCGGGTGCGAAGGGGCGCAACCCCAAGCCCGCGGTCAGCAACCCCGCAGCGCCCAGAATGACGGGGGTGAGGCCAAACCGCCGCGCAATCGGTACCGCACAGATACCGACCAGGAAGAAGAGCGTGCCGGGGATCGCCGTGATGACGCCACCGACCCATGCCGGGGCGTCATAGTATGCGCTGACCTGGTCAAGTACAGACCCGACGGAGGCAATGCCCGCACGCAAATTCAGTGAGGCACTAATGACAGCGACGAAAAGTACAAGAGCAAACACTCGAAGCACTCTAGCGCTGCCGCAGCGTTACTGCACAGGCGCCCACTCCGGGCCGGTCTCCCCGAGCTCCGGATCGAGCTTCGCCACCAGTGGCTTCGGCTTCGACAGTGCCACGCCGGGCTCCATTGGCACGCGCTTCCATGTCGCCTGCTGCTCGGAGTAGTCGCCGGTGATGGTGAGGTAGGTCTGGCCGCGCTCCGGCAGGCCGACGCCGACGAGATCGTAGTCAGCGTCATCGCGAACCTCAACGATGGACGGCTCTGCCGCCCACACACCAGTCCGGCCGAGGGTCTCGTGTACCTTCTGCGCCGTGTGCGGAAGGAACGGGGTCAGCATCGCATTGCAGTCGCTGACCACCTGCAGTGCGGTCCACAGGACCGTCGCCAGACGAGTGCGCTGTTCCGGATCCTTCGCGAGCTTCCACGGCTCCTGGTCCGCGATGTACGCGTTGGTCTCCCCGACCACGTGCATGATCTTGGTGATCGCGCTCTTAAAGTGAGCCTCGGCCAAGTCCTTGCCTGCGGAAACAAACGTGGATTCCGCCAATTCAAGGATTTTCTCGTCCACTTCGGCGAGCTCTCCTGGTTCTGGAACCTCGCCGAAGTTCTTGTGCGCCATCGACACAGTGCGGTTGACCAGGTTGCCCCAGCCATTCGCCAGCTCGTTGTTCACGCGACGCACGAACTCGTCCCAGGTGAAGTCCGTGTCGTTGTTCTCCGGTCCGGCCACCGCAATGAAGTAGCGCAACGGGTCCGCACCGAACTCTTTCAGGAAGTCCTTGACATAGATGACTACGCCCTTCGAAGACGAGAACTTCGAACCGGACATGGTCAGGAACTCCGAGGACACAACCTCAGTCGGAAGATTCAGGGTGCCCAGCTCGTGTTCCTGTCCACCATGCGAGCCCTTGCCCGCGTAGCCGAGCAGCTCCGCTGGCCAGATCTGTGAGTGGAACGTGATGTTGTCCTTGCCCATGAAGTAGTAGCTCGCCGTTTCTGGGTCCTGCCAGAACGTCTTCCACGCATCCGGGTTACCGCTTCGCTCCGCCCACTCAATCGAGGCAGACAAGTAGCCGACCACCGCGTCAAACCATACATAGAGCTTCTTCGATGGGTTGTCCTGCCAGTCCTCGACCGGGATAGGGATGCCCCAGTCGATGTCACGCGTCATTGCGCGCGGACGCATGTCCTCCAAGAGGTTCAACGAGAACTTCAGCACGTTCGGGCGCCACTTCTCACGGGTGCTCAGCCACGTCTTCAACGCGTCGTGCAGCGCCGGGAGATCCAGCATGAAGTGCTCGGTCTCAACAAACTTCGGCGTCTCGCCGTTGATCTTGGAGACAGGGTTGATCAGATCTGCTGGGTCCAGCTGGTTACCGCAGGTATCGCACTGGTCACCACGAGCGTCAGTCGCGCCGCAGATTGGGCAGGTGCCCTCAATGTAGCGGTCCGGCAGCGTACGGCCATTCGAAGGAGAGATCGCGCCCTGCGTCGTCTCCTTGATCATGTAACCGTTGGCGTACAGTCCCTTAAACAGCTGCTGCACCACGGCATAGTGGTTACGAGTCGACGTGCGAGTAAACAGGTCGTAGGACAGACCCAAACCGGCCAAGTCGTGCACGATCTGTTCGTTGTAGCGGTCTGCGAGCTCCTTGACGCTCACGCCTTCCTTGTCCGCCTGCACCAACAGCGGGGTCCCGTGTTCGTCGGTGCCGGAGACCATCAGGACGTTGTTGCCAGCCATACGCTGATAGCGCGCAAACACGTCAGAAGGTACCCCGAAACCAGCTACGTGGCCGATGTGGCGGGGGCCGTTCGCATATGGCCACGCAACGCACACAAGGATATTTTTTTGAGTCTTCGCAGAAGTCATGCCCTTAAGCATAAGTTATGGCCCCGACACAACCCATGTTTCGGGTCATATCGGGGCCATGAGCGGTATTCACCGCAGGATGTCAGAGCTTAGTTACGCGGACGCAACATGCGCTTGACCTGCTCCTTCTTCCTATCAAGCTCGAGCTGGTCGCGGTGCATACGGCGTTCAATAGCCAACTGGCGGTTGAAGCGATCCTGTTCCTTCTTGTCCAGGTAAATAGTGTCGTTGGACACGTCCTTCACAATCGCGAACATCAGCAAGATCAGGATGAGCAAGAACGGCGTTGCTGCGACAATCGTCACCGACTGCAGCGCACCCAGCGCGTCAGAGCCGCCAGCGATCAGCAGCGTCAGGCCAACGAATGCGGTGCCAAGGCCCCAGACAGCTGCGATCCATGGGTTCGCATCCGACTTACCGTTCTGCGACATAGACGCCATCACGGTCGAAGCCGAGTCCGCCGAAGTAATAAAGAACGTACCCAGCAGGATCACCGCGAAAATACCAATGTAGAAGCCACCAGGCAGCTGGTGCAGCAGGTTAAACAGCTGCTCCTCAGAGGTACCTTCACCGTAGATGGAGCGGCCCTCCTGCTCGAACTTGATCGCAGTACCACCGAAGATTGCGAACCACACGGTGGACAGGCCTGCCGGGATCAGCATGACACCGAGGCAGAACTCGCGGATGGTGCGGCCACGGGAAATACGTGCCAGGAAGGTACCAACGAATGGTGACCAGGAAATCCACCATGCCCAGTAGAAGATGGTCCAACCGGACAGGAAGTCTCCTGCTTCACCGTTCTGATTCTCAGCGGTACGGCCAGCCATCTCAAAAAACTGGGACAGGTATGCGCCGACGCCCGTCGGCAAGAAGTTCAGGGTGCTGACGGTTGGGCCGAAGACGAACACGAAAATAGCCAGCAACGCAGCAATCGCCATATTGAAGTTCGACAGCCACTGGATCCCCTTGCCGACGCCCGACATCGCGGACAGCAGGAATGCAAGAGTCAGGACGGACACGATGCCGACCGTCAGCTTCGTCGACGGCGAATCCACAAAGCCGGAAGCGTTCAGGCCCGAGCTAATCTGCATCGCGCCCAAGCCCAGCGAACATGCGGTACCGAAAATCGTTGCAAAAATTGCAAAACCATCAATGAGCTTGCCCCAGAAACCGTTCACGCCCTTTTCACCAATCAGCGGGATGAAGGCGCTAGAGAGCAGTTGCTTGCGGCCGAGGCGGAACGTCGAGTACGCGATCGCAAGGCCCAAGACCGCGTAAATCGCCCATGGGTGCAGGCTCCAGTGGAACATTGTCTGCGCGAGCGCAGTGCCCACTTCGTGTGGCTGGTGGCCAGGGACACCATCGCGGTACATCGCCAGCGGCTCAGACGCACCGTAGAACATCAGACCAATGCCCATGCCTGCCGCGAACATCATCGCAATCCATGACGACGTTCTAAACTCCGGTTGTTCGTCCGACTTGCCCAGGCGGATCGTACCGAAGTTCGAAAACGCGATTACCAAGACAAAGAACACAAAAATCGTGCCGAAGAGCACGAACGCCCAGCCAAGGTTGTTAATCACCCAGCTGAAGGACGTATCAGCAAAGCTCGAGAAACTATCTGTTGCTAACAGGCCCCAAGCGACGACGGCCGCCACCACGACGAGAAGCGGAACAACGATGCTCCAGTCAATCTTCGCGTTCTCGTCCTCCGCAGCAAGCTCAACCTGCTCCTCTGCGTCGACCGATTCTTTACGCTCCCCGCGCCGCTCTGCAACGATGAGCTCGGCAAGCTCGCTCGTCGCAGACGGTGCGGCAATTTCGGTTTCATCGGAATTTATCTGTTCAGTACTCCGAGTTTCTGCATCAGGATCATGCGGATCCTGGGTCAGGTCTCCCTGAGACATGAAAAATTCTCCTCAATTCCATAGAAAATAAGAAAGCTTTAGCAGGTTAACTGAATTCGGCTGCTATATCTAATCCAATTCGTCCACGTAGTGCCCATTTTCAGCCAAAAAGTCTGACTATTCCGCGCTGCGAGCTTCCTGAGCGAGGTCATATAATTCGCCCGATTTCACCCCGTGCTGCTTCGCGATAGTCTTCACTGCATCCTTCATCCGCATACCCCCGCTTACCAGCTCTAAGACGAGTTCCACAAGGTCTTCGGGCTCCGCTGTTGCGGCGTCACCGCCCTCGATGACAACGGTGACTTCTCCCCTCACTCCGTCCTTGGCCCACTCGGCGAGTTCACCAAGTGTCGCGCGCTTTACTTCTTCGTACGTTTTTGTCAGTTCGCGGCACACCGCTGCACGTCGATCGCGGCCGAGGACCGAAGCGGCGTCGGCAAGCGTCTGTGCCAGTCGGTGCGGTGATTCGAAGAAGCACACGGCGCGCGGTTGGTGCACAAGCTCCTTGAGCCAGGCTTCCCGCGCGCCTGCCTTGCGTGGAGCAAAGCCATCGAAGATGAAGTGCCCTACATGCAAGCCTGAGAGCGCAAGCGCCGTCGTGACAGCAGAGGGGCCAGGCAGGCAAGTCACGGTGACGCCGGCGTCGTGTGCCGCTGCAACGAGTGAAAGGCCAGGGTCGGACACAATCGGCATGCCGGCGTCGGTCACCACGAGCACAACGCCATTGCGAGCAGCCACGAGCAACTCGTCCCGCCGCTGCTCTTCGTTGTGGTCAAAATTCGAGATGATCTTCCCACGCGGTTCCACCCCCAAGGCTGCCGCTAGCGCGCGGGTGCGCCGCGTATCCTCCGCCGCAATCACGTCTGCGTTCGCGAGTGCGTGCTGAAGCCGCTGCGAGGCGTCATCAATATTGCCGAGCGGCGTAGCGGCCAGCACTACCCCACGTGTTGGAAACTGGTGTTGCAACGTCGCTTGAGTGTCTGCACTATCCATGCAATAGATACTAGGTGCAGCTACAGATAATGCGGCGAACACAGTAGTATCCATTCACGTGAATACCAATGCGCCCATCGATACCGTCCAGAGTGAAGCGTCGCCAACGCCCGCGTTGATGAAGCCTGGCAGGCCCCAGCCGGGAGCACCAGTCAGTGTGCCATGGCATCGCAGGGACACCGTGACGCTGGCGGTACTGACGGTCCTCGCGCTGTTCACCCGCTTCCTCGGGCTGGTGCAGCCGACGTCTTCTGGCACCCCGGTCTTCGACGAGAAGCACTACGTGCCGCAGGGCTGGGACATGGTGCGCAGCTCCTTTAACCCAGTGCTGGGCGGCATCGAGTCCAACCCCGGCTATGGACTGGTGGTGCACCCGCCGCTGGGCAAGCAGCTCCTCGCGCTTGGTGAAACCATCTTCGGCTACACCCCGATGGGTTGGCGCATCATGACGGCGCTCTTTGGTACCGCAGTCATCGTGTTCACGTTCCTGCTCGCTCGCCGCGTGAGCCAGTCGACGTCGATCGCAGCCATCGCAGGCGTCATCGCGCTTTTCGACGGCGTGCTGCTGGTCGCAGCCAAATTCGGCATGCTGGACATCTTCCAGGTGCTGTTCATCGTCGCCGCCGCGTGGACGCTCGCAGGTGACATGCGTCAGGTGCACCAGCGTTGGCACGACGCCTGGCTGTCAGGTGCTGTGCAGTCCTCGGGTCCGTACGGGCCGCGCCTCGGGTTCCGCTGGTGGCGTTTCGCAACCGGTGTGTTGCTCGGACTGGCACTCGGTGTGAAGTGGTCGGGGCTGTACTACATCGCGTTCTACGGCCTAATGTCTGCGTTTTGGGATCTGTGGCTGCGAAAGCGTTATGGCGTCGAGAAGCCACTGGCTGGCGCACTGGTGCGCGACGTGCCCTCTGCACTCGCCTCGATCGTGCTGTTGCCCGCACTCCTCTATATCTGGTCGTGGCGCGCATGGTTCGCCTCTGAGACTTCTGTGTACCGCCACTCCCTGGCGGACGGCACGATCGCAGGATCCGACTGGCCATGGCTGGCCAACCTGCCGGATGCCGCTGCTGGATGGCTGTACTACCACTTCTCCGTGCTTGAGTTCCACGGCTCCCTCACGAGCTCTAGCGGGCACTCGCACCCATGGGACTCCAAGCCGTGGGCGTGGCTCGTCGCAGCACGCCCGATCCTCTACTACTCCTCCACCGACATCGAGTGCGGCGACGGCAACACCTGCCGCGAAATGATTTCGCTGTTCGGCACCCCGGCGATCTGGTGGCTCACCATCCCCGTGTTGCTGTGGGCAGCGTGGGTCTGGATTACCCGACGCGACTTCCGCGTCATCGTGCCAGTCATCGGCTTCGCCGCAGGCTTCCTGCCGTGGCTTGCGGCGTTCGACCGCCAGATGTATTTTTTCTACGCCACCGCGCTCATTCCGTTTACCGCAGTGCTGCTCGCGCTGGCGCTCGGAAACATCGCGAAGAAAGGCACGCTACGGGAACCTAAGTGGCTGGTGAAGCTGACCGGCGCCCCGATTCGCACCGGCCAAATCATCGTGATTGTCTACCTCGCCGTTGTGGCGGCAAGCTTCGTCTACTGGGGCCCGATCCTGTACGGCCTTCGAGTCACCGACGGCTACTACGAGTCCCTCATGTGGTTCCCGAGCTGGAAATAGTTCGCTAGAGGCCGGTCGGGTCTGCGTTGAGCAAATGCCACGCGCGGCGCATGGCCACGCCTTTGTCCGCGATCCACGTCCAGGCGAGCGCCAACAACGCGATTCCCGGAGCGATGACCGTCATCGGTGCCACTGCTCCGATACGCTGCACAGCATCAAGCACCGCAAACCCCAGGGTAAACGTGAACATCGTCCCCACGATCAACACGATGCCGGGGATCTGGGCAGGCTTCCAGGACGCGAGCCCCAACGACAGGCCCACGCCGAAGCGGACCGCAACCCCCATCAGCGTGGCTGCGGCGACCTCGGGAGTCTGCGCCAACGCCTCGCCCACACCGACGACCCCAACGATGGCCCACACAATCCAGCACACCGCGATCGCACACAGCGCGGCCCTGCCAATCATCACGTTGACTTGTCGGCGCTGCATCATCGCGTGCCACGGGTCGTTGACCCCGGCGAGGATCGCATCAGCGAGGTCGCTCGGAGGAGCCACATTGCCGTCAACCTCTGCAAAGCGCACCGTCTGCGACAAGGAAAGCGCCTGCTCCCAAAACGCGGCGCACTCCTCGCACTGCGCCAGGTGGGCGTCCACGATGGCGTCGTCAAGCGATGGTTGCTCCCCGTCGAGCCGCGCGGACAGGCAGGCCTGAATCTCGTCATGGCTAATCACGTGTAAGCACCCCGTCCAAGCTTGCGCGCCCCGGCCCGAACACGATGACCACGAACAACGCCGCGGCGAGCACCATCGTGTATTCAATACCGCCATCGGCAATGAAGAAACCGTTGCTCAAATGCACGAAGTAGGTTGCCGCCACCGCCAACAATGCAAGTACCGACGCGACGATCGTAGTCAGCAGACCAATGACGAGGAACGCTCCCCCAACCAGCTCAACGAATCCCGCCAGGTACGCCGACAGCGTCGGCTGAGGCACCCCAATCGCCGCAAAGTCCTCCGCAGTGCGCCGCATTCCCAGCTCAAACCAGCGCTGGTACCCACGCGCAACAAACACGATCCCGAGCACCGCGCGGATGACTAAGAGCGCAAAATCTCGAACTGCTGGCCTGTTCATGCACACTAGAGTACTCAAGGAACCGAACTAGACAGAAAAACGTCAAACTACGTATGGATAAAGAAACGAAGCAACAATTCCCAATCACCGGCGACGACGGACTCAGCCGCCCACCCTGGGCCGCACACGATCCGCTCCTACGCCACTACTACGACACCGAATGGGGCATGCCCATCCGCGACGAGGCCGGAATGTTCGAGCGCCTCTGCCTCGAGGGGTTCCAAGTCGGATTGTCGTGGAAGCTCATTCTGCAAAAGCGCGACGCCCTACGCGAAGCCTTCTACGGATTCGACCCCGACGCCCTCGCACGGATGGACTCAATCGAACATCTTCTTGACGACGCCTCCCTGATCCGCAACCGGCGCAAACTCCAGGCGGTGCTCACCAACGCGTCCGCCACCCGCGAGTTGCGGGAATCCGGCACGGATCTTGCAACCTTTATCTGGTCCTACCAGCCAGAAACCACACCTGCACCCCGCACAATGGAGGAGGTTCCAACGCAGTCTGAGGAGTCACGCCGCCTCGCGCGCGATCTGAAGAAGCGCGGCTTCACCTTCGTCGGCCCCGTCACGATGTACGCGCTCATGGAATCCACCGGCATCATCGACACGAACTTGGTCGGCACGCACCGGCGAGGAGCCTCCGGGGTGTGGAGCTAGTCCTCATCCATCTCTGCGAAGGCTTCCTCCACCGAGTCGTACTCCTCGCGGGACGCCTCCCAGACTTCCTTCGCAGCTGAGAAGTTCACCGCTGCGATGATGGCGCCAACGATGATGTCGAACCAGGCAGTGGACCACACGAACGTCAGCAACCCGGCCGCAATGATGAGCAGGTTCGCCAGTGCGTCGTTGCGCGCCGCCAGCCACGCCCCCGTCGCCAACGACGACCCCTGGTCCCGCAGCCTCAGCAGAATCACCGCGCACACGACATTCACCACGAGCGCACCAACCGCGACCCCCGTAAGGCCCTCCGGCGATGGCGGCTCCGGGTCCAGCACCTTCGCAACAACGGTCACCACCGCCGCGACCGCCGGAATCAGAATCAACGCCGCCAACACACTGCCCGCCGTACGACGCCGCGATGCCGGCCAAGCGACCGCGAAGAACACCAGGAAGTTAATCGCTGTATCCTCCAGGAAGTCCGCCGAGTCCGCAAACAACGACGCCGACCCAATCGAGACAGCCGCCACAAACTCAACGAAGAAGTACGCCAAGTTCAGCAGCGCAACCACCAGTACTGCTCGGCGGATCCGTTCTGTAGCCACGAGGTTCTCCTTTTCTTCGGCTGTCTTGCGTGTAGCACTCCTGTAGCACTCTAGCGACGTTGGTTGCTCTGTTCTAAGCGTTCCTGAACGTTGGCTGGGCACCGCAATCCACTAGCCCAATCATGCGACCTGGGCTTTTGCCAGCCCGCTTGCCGAAAAACCCGGAATTTGGAGCCAGCACAAACACAACAAAACCCCAGGCCACCAACGACCTGGGGTTTTACGGAACTGTGGAGCTAAGGGGAATCGAACCCCTGACCTTCGCATTGCGAACGCGACGCTCTACCAACTGAGCTATAGCCCCTCGCTGGAGAAGAGGTTACTCCTCTTCTCCGCTGATGCTAAATCGTCCGGTTACCCAGGCGATTTAGCTCGCTCGTGGGGTGCGGTTGCCGTCCTCGCCGTATGGGTAGGGGCGAGTATCCGTGGGGTCTTCGAAGATCACGGAGGATGCTTCGGGGAGGTCGGCGAAGTCGGGGTGGGCGTCGTCAAGGTCGATGGCGACGGATTCACCGTATCGACGTGGCCACTCCTGCCTGGGGTGCGTCGAATCTGCAGTAGCGACGCCGAGGCGGGCGCGGCGCAGCTGGCGCATGCGGCGGCGGGGGAGCTGTGTCTTATACACATCCAGGAGGGTATAAGAGACAGGCGCGGATGACTAAGAGCGGAAAATCTCGAACCGCTTGCCCGTTCACGCACACCAGCGGACCCAAGGGACCCGAGGGCGCGGCGCAGCTGGCGCATGCGGCGGCGGTGCAGCGCGCGCTCCTGCCGGACGACGCTACGAAGCACGACCATAAACCAGACGGTCAGGGCGACGGAGGCCGCCGGCAGGATCCATGTCCAGCCGCCTGCGACGAACGCGACCACAAACGTGATCACGCAGGCGATGATGAGGCCAAGGAACGTGCGCTGACGGCGCATGAAGCGATCTTCGCGCGCTCTGCGCGCGCGGTCGGGGTCCCACCCGCCACGGCCACGGCGGGCCTCAGCGAACGCAAGGTCTTCGTCAGTGACGGCGACCTCTTCCTCTTGAGCGCCCTGCTGGTCCTCGACGTCCTCCGAGGCAATCTCTTCGACGTCCATTTCCGCCGTGACCCCGGTGTCGTATCCGAAGTCTGCTGTGGAGTAGTACGAATCCGGGATGCTTTCAGCTTCTGCTGCCGAGGCTGCCGAATCCTCCGCAGCGCTGAGCTCTACAGCCTCAGCGTCGTCGGAAGCATCGTCCAAAGCATCCTCCACCGCATCTGCAGACTCAGCCTCAGCGGTCTCGGCCTCAACCGACTCGTCCTCGGCTGGTTCCGCTTCGATGACCTCTCCCTCAATAACGTTTGAGTCGGTATCTTCTTCGGAGCCAGCGTCTTCCTGGTTCTTCGAGAAGAAGTTTCGGATGACCGCACTGTCATCGATGAGCACTTCGCTGGCAGCTGGCTCGTGTTCGACGGCTTCGACGAGTTCCACGTCCGCAGTGTCTTCGTCGTGCAGGTGCACGTCCGCAGCGGTCACGCGTGGGCGGCGACGAACCTCCATGGGTTCCGTACCACCGGTGTGCAGGACCCTCGTCTCGTCGTACCCTTCGCCGGAGCGGCGAATTGGTTTGTTGTTGCCAAATACGAGTGGTGCCAGCACGATGACCCACACGACGATCATCAAGATAATGATCAAGCTCGGGCTACCCATACAGCGAAGCCACCTTCCTAAAACTACCCTCGAAACTGACCTTTAACGGTAGCGAGCAATCCGCTCTTCCGGCCCGAGCCACGCCGGGGCCGCGTCATCGAATTCGGCCGGAACGCCGCAGCCTGTCTACGGCCGTGGTCGGGTAGTCATCTTCGGTCATTGCGACGAAGTAGTGGTCGCGCCAACGGCCGTCGATATGAATGTTTCCCCGCATGAATCCTTCTTCGCGGAAACCCACGGTCTGCAGGACGTGGCCGCTGGCCGGGTTGTCTGGAAGGTACGTCGCAGTCACGCGGTGCAGGCCCACCCGCGCAAAGGTGTGGTCAACGCCCAAGGCGCACGCGGCCGTGGCGACGCCGCGCCCTTGATACGGGCTGTGCACCCAGTAGCCGATCCAGCACTCGTCGACGGTTCCGCGCTGAATACCGCCGAGGGTCAGTTGGCCGGCAAAGTGGCCGTCGACCTCTATCACCATCGGTACGACGGTGCCATCTGCAGCCATTTCTTTGAGCATCGTCCACTGCCCCGCCCAAGCGCTCTTGGTGTGAGCAGCTTCCCATGTGGAATGGATCGTTGGTTCTACCGGCTGCAACCACTGCTGGTCGAGCAGGCGGGTACGGCACCATTCCCCGCCATCCTGCAAGCGCAGGGGCCGCAGCGTGACGGTTTCTCCACTCGGAAGTCTGACGAACGGGGTGCGTTCGGGCCAACCAGGTGTGGGTCCGTGCAGCCAAGTTTCAATCCTTCGCAGCAGGCCCAACGTCTATCCCCGCTGCTGGAGGAATTCGACGTCCACCACGTCGCCTGGGCGGATCTCCGCGGTGGACTCCGGCAGGCGAATCATGGCGTTGGCTTCCGCGAAGCCTGCGAAGAGGTGGGAGGTTTCGCCACCGGCACCGCCGAGGCCTTCGACTAAGTAGTCGCCGGTCTCCGTGTCTCGCATGAGGCGTGCACGGATGTAACCACGCCGCCCCGGCTGCGAGGTAATTGCCCGCATCGAGCGTGCGCGAACCACCGGGCGCTGCCAAGACTGCTTGCCCAGCGCTTGGCGGATTGCCGGTCGCACGATGGTTTCGGCGATCACGAGCGCGGCCGTCGGATTGGACGGCAGCAGGAAGACCGGCACATGTTCCTCACCCAGCGTGCCGAAACCCTGGACGGACCCGGGGTGCATGGCCACTCGAGTGGTGTCGATTTCCCCGAGGTCATGCAGCACTTCTTGGAGTGTCTGCGCGCCTGAACCACCAACCGCGCCGGTGATCACTATCATCTCGCTGCGCCCAATGTAGCCAGCCAGGATTTCCCGCATTTTCCGCGGTTCAGCGTTCATGATGCCGGCACGGTGTACATCTGCACCCGCTTCTTCGGCGGCAGCGGAAACGACGTAGGAGGCGACGTCGATAACTTGGCCCAAGCCTGGCTCTCGTTCGATGTCAACGAGTTCCATGCCGAAACTCAGCACGGTGACCCTCGGCCGGGGATACACCAGTACTTTTGTGCGCCCAGCAGCGGCTAGCAGCCCAATTTGTGCAGGTCCGAGGACCGTGCGGGGGCGCACTGCGATGTCGCCTGGCTGGATATCAGCCCCCGGCGTGCGTACGAACTCGCCACTTGCAACTGGGCGTTGCGGCGTAACCCGCTTGGTGCCCCGGTCGCTCCATTCCAGTGGCAACACGGCGTCGGCAAGTGTGGGAAGCGGGGCACCTGTTGCAACCCGCACCGCTTGGCGTGGCTGCAGGCGCAACGGCTTCTGGGAACCGGCGGGAACCTCCCCCACCACGGGTAGAGCACGATCGGCGTTGGTGCGTGGGCGCGAATCGCGCTCCGGCTCGCCGTCTTCTTCCGCCTGGCGCGGCTTCACCCGCAGGCCTGCGGATCCTCCGACGTCGACCGCGCGGACGGCGTAGCCGTCGATGGCTGCTTGCGAAAAGCCGGGCAGCGCGCGTGTCGCTACGACTTCCTCGGCGCACATCAGCCCCAGCGCGTCGTCGATCCCCACTCGGATCGGCTCGGGGGTCCGGATTGCGTCGCCAATTATGGCAAGCTGCTCATCAACACCGCGCATCAGCCACGCCTCTTTCTACGCCTTCGTTAGCGTTGTTCATCACCCGTGAGTTCGGGGTGTTCGGCCTCAAAGTCGTTCATGATCTGCTTGAGTGCCGTGTACAGTGCAGGTCCGTACTTCGGGTCGTGCAAACCAAAGTCCACATTAGCGGGAATGTAGCCGCCCGGGTTGCCCAAATCGTGGCGCTTGCCGTGGTGCACCACGATGTGCACTGGATGACCTTCCTGGATCATCAGCTCGATCGCATCGGTCAGTTGCAGCTCCCCGCCCTTGCCCGGCGTGATGCGACGCAGCGCATCAAAAACTGCCCGGTCAAGCAGGTAGCGTCCGGTGGCCACGAGCGTCGACGGCGCGTCTTCCACGGCTGGCTTTTCCACCATGCCCTTCACGCGCTTGACCTCGACGCCCTCAATAGTCTCGTCGACGTCTTCGACATCAAACACGCCGTAGTTAAAGACTTCCTCCGGCGTCACGTTGAACGCACACAGCACGGAGCCGCCGAGCTTCTCGCGGGTGCGCACCATTTTCTCCATCACGCCGGTGGGAAGCACAAGGTCATCTGGCAGCATGACGGCGACAACGTCCTCGTTTTCGTCGAGGGCAGATTCCGCGCAGCTCACCGCGTGGCCAAGGCCCAACGGCTTCTCCTGCGTCACGGCGACTGCATTAATAAGGTCCGCGGCGCGGGCGACCTTCTTCACTTGGTCGTCTTTCCCGCGCGCCGCGAGGGTCTCGCGCAGCAGTTCGAACTCGCCGAAGTGGCGCATGATTTCTTCTTTTGCCGGAGCTGTCACGATCACCAATCGGCGAGCGCCGAGCTCTGCCGCTTCCTCGGCAATCAGCTCGATACCGGGTGTATCCACCACGGGCAGGAGTTCCTTAGGAACAGTCTTCGTAGCTGGCAAAAACCGTGTACCCATGCCAGCTGCCGGCACCACGACGGTCTTCACGCCACGCGACGCAGGCTGCTGGGAGGTTTCTTCATTAGACTTCCGCATAAAGATCTACTTTACCTCTGTATGGCCCGACTATCGTTTCCGACTCGTGAGGAGGCTCCCCCACTTGCACACCAAGCAAACTATCCGCGAAGCACACACTACTTTTCGACGCCACCTCGCCAGCAAACCCGACGAAAAGCGTCAACGCGACGCCAGCATCCTCCAGCACACGCTCAAGGCTCTCGATCACTTCGGCGCCGTGGGCAGTGAAATCAGCGCCTACCACCCGTTGCGCACGGAACCCGCTGCAGCTGACTACCCGCTGCAGCTCGCCCAACACGCAAGAACGGTGTGGCTGCCAATTTCGCTTCCTGGCGGTGTGTTGCAATGGGCCGCGTGCACCGAAGAACAGCAGCCGGGCGCGCTTGGCATCGCGGAGCCAGTCGGTTCCCGGTTCTCAAGCGAGGTGCTCAAAGGTTGCGCTGCGCTGGTGATCCCGGCGCTCGCTGTGGACCGCCGCGGGCAACGTTTGGGTAAGGGCGCCGGCTATTACGACCGGGCGCTTGAGCAGGTCCGCGACCACCGCATCCCTATTGTTGCGGTGGTGTTTGACGAAGAGGTCGTCGACACGCTGCCAGCGCAACCTCACGATGTGCCCGTCGATGCAATCGTGACAGACCGCGGATTTTTCCCACTCTAAGGAACCTTCCGGGCCACACCCGCGTCTAAAGACGCATGAAGCCCGCCTCATTCCTTCGCGACCTCCGCATGCCCGGTTACCACCGCACCGTCACAGTGCGCCGCACGATCGCAGTAGTGTTGCTGCTGGTAGCAGGCGCAAGCATACTTTTCGACGCCCGCTCCGCCGACCCACCCGCTGTTGTCTTCGCCCGCGACGTTGAGGCCGGCACAGTGCTCACCACGGCGGACGTGGAGCTTCGCAGGCTGCCGCCCTCTGTTGTTCCCGCGAACGCCTTGGGCAGTACAGACCTCGCCGTCGGACAGGTCCTCGCGGCTGGTGCATCCGCGAACGAAGTAGTTACCAACACCCGTCTTGTCGGACCGGACCTTAAAGCTTCGCTGATCGAAAGCGATGACGACCCGCACGACTTCACCATGGTTCCGGTCACGCTCGCGGAACCGGAACTCATCCCGATGCTGCATCACGGCGCCGGCGTAGACGTGGTCGCGCCAGGCCCGCGAGTTATTGCGCGTGGCGGAAGGGTGGTCACGACGAACGAGGAGGGGTCAATCCTGGTACTGCTGCGCAGTGTCGATGCAGCCAACGTTGCGGCCGCATCACTGACGGACCCGTTAACAGTTGTATTGACCACACGATAGTTTGTTGCCTATAGTTTTTAGGTCCAAATCCAAACCTTACAAAGGAGACCCTAATGCTTGAGGGCTTTAAGAACTTTATTCTGCGCGGCAACGTTATTGACCTCGCAGTCGGTGTTGTTATTGGTGCTGCGTTCACCGCAGTTGTTACCGCTTTCTCCGACAACATCATCAACCCGCTGATCGCTTCCGTCGGTGGCGCTGATTACTCCGGCCTTGGCTTCCACATCATTTCCGGCAACGACGCAACTTTCCTCGACTTCGGCGCGCTGATCACTGCAGCGATTAACTTCCTGCTGATCGCGGCAGTCGTCTACTTCGTGATCGTCGCTCCGATGAACAAGCTCGACGAGATGCAGAAGCATAAGCGCGGCATCCAGCCAGACGCCCCGGCTCCGACCGAGACCGAGCTGCTCACCGAAATCCGCGACCTGCTCTCCGAGAAGCCCGCGCAGCAGTAGTACTGCTATTCTCCGTAATGGGGTGGTCGCTCGTACTCATAAAAGGCTTTGCCTGTGAGTTCTGGCTCGCCGTCGCCGTCGATATCGACGCTGCGCCCGGCATCATAGCCCGTCCGCCCAGAAGCCGCGTCACCAAATAGTTGCGTGCGTTCAGGACTACGGTCGTACTCTGCTTCCGACCGTCGCTCCACGCGCCTCCGCTGGTGGCGCGGCTTTTTCATGCTCGCCATCGTTCCTGATTACGACTGTACGGAGTAGGTATTCAGCTCGCCGATCAGGTGCTGGACTAGTGGTGCGATCGTCGATACGCCGTCGCGTATCGCTTGGCGGCTTGCGGCAAGGTTGACCACCACGGTCGAACCAGAGACGCCACACACACCGCGCGACGTGCAGGCATCCACCGCTCCACACGCCTGGCCCGACGAACGAACCGCCTGCGCTACGCCCGGCACGTTCTTGTCGATCACAGCCTTCGTCGCCTCTGGAGCCGTATCACGTGGCCCGACGCCAGTGCCACCGACGGTCAGCACCAGGTCAACCCCACCAACGACACCGGTTTCGATCGCTTTGCGGATCTCCGCCTCGCTCGAATTGACGTGCACCACCGCGTCAACGGTAAACCCGAACTCGCTGAGCAACTCGACGAGCATGTCACCCGTGGTATCCCCTTCTGAGCTGTATCGGCGGTCTCCCACCAGCACCGCGATGGCCGCAGGAGGCGTCGGAGTCTGCTCGGCGAGCTCTGCGGCCTTCAGCGATGCTTCGTCGGGCTCCCCAACCGTGTCAAGCAATACTTCTGTCGTTGGCATGCCAGGTCTCCTGTCGTGTCGTTGCGAAATCGCACAGTTTCATTTTCATTGTTTGCTTCAAAACTTACCCGTTGCTCAGGGTTACATCTACGGAATGAGGAGCTTCTTCTCCCTCCCCCAAGACTTCAAGCTGAACGACCTGCCCGAAGTCCTTCGACCGCGTCGCCGCAATCAACGCATCCGCTGAATCAATCAGCCGACCGTCCAGTTTGGTAATCACATCACCTTCTCGGATACCGGCCTTTTCTGCTGGACTACCAGGCTCAACTCCGGCGACCACGGCGCCGTCGATACGAGTGCCGCGAATCGAAACGCGGACGCCCAACATCGGCTGCGACGCCTTGCCGGTTTCAATGAGCTGCTGCGCGACACGCTTGGCAAAATTCGACGGAATCGCGAACCCGAGACCAATCGAGCCCGACGACTGCTCGCCACCAAAGCCGCCCGCCGAGAGCGAAGCAATAGCCGAGTTCATCCCGATCAGGTGCCCCTGCATATCCACGAGCGGGCCACCCGAGTTACCGGGGTTAATCGCAGCGTCTGTCTGCAGCCCGTCCATCAACGAGCTCTCCCCACCGCCCTGGGCCGCACGCACCGGGCGGTTCTTCGCCGAGATGATGCCACTGGTTACAGTCGCCGAGAGCCCAAGTGGAGAACCAACTGCGACAACCTGCTGGCCAACCTTCAGCTCGTCCGAGTTGCCGAAGTCAAGCACAGGGAGATTTTCGACGCCATCAACCTTCAGCACGCCAATATCAGTGTTGACGTCCGACGCTACAAACGTAGCCGAGTGCTTCGAGCCGTCGTTGAACACCACCTGAATCTCGGACCGTTCGGTCGCCGCAGCGCCGATCACGTGGTGGTTCGTCAAAATGTAGCCGTCGGAGGAAATAATCGACCCCGACCCTTCCGCGATACCATTCGGCGTCGCCACAGTGATGGATACAACCGAAGGCAGCACTGCGGCCGCAACCTGCTCAACGGAGCCATCAGGCGCAGTCTCTGGCGATGCGAGGCTCGGGTTCTCAAGTGCGTTGTAGTGCTGCTGTTCGCCGTTATCGTTCGCAGCGACGACTGCGTACCCGGCGCCGGCGCCGGCCAACAGCGAAAGCACTACGGAGCACGCCACTGTAGCCGCCCCCAGCCCACGCCGCTGCTTTTGCTGCGGTGCAGACTGCACGAATGCGGTTTCCGGGAAGGCCTCCTGTGGATAGGAGGTCTCGTACGGGTTTTGTTGTGGCGTATTTGATTGTGGTGAATACGGGTTCGTCATGTGCAGTAGTATGCACGACGCCACTGTGGTAGCACTAAAAAGTAAACTCGTTCTCTCGCAATGTTTCCTGAATGTTCACTGTGTTAGCTGAGCTGGGATTTGTTCGGCAATCGCGGAATTTCGATGCCTTCTTCTTCCAGATAAAAATCCTCATCAGCATCCGGAGCCTTCCCCGGGAAGACCACACGGAAGCGCGCCCCGTGGTCATCCGACTCCTCCACGAAGATCCGGGCACCATGCCGGTCCATCACCTGCTTGACGATTGCAAGCCCCAAGCCCGAACCAGGCATCGAACGCGACTCCGCCGAACGGTAGAAGCGTTCAAAAACCCGCTCACGCTCCTCCGGAGCAATGCCCGGGCCGGAATCGTCGACAACCAACACTGCGTACTTCTTCGCTGCCTTCAACGAAATCCTTACCGTTCCGCCTTCTGGCGACCACTTGGCCGCGTTGTCGATCAGGTTTAGCGGAGCGCGGCCCATCGCGAACCGATCACCCATAATCAGCCACGGGTCAGCGTTGAACTGGAACGTAACGTCAGGCCGACGACGCTCAACACGCCGCACAGCCTCCTCCAGGATCACATCCAGGCGGATCTCCTCAAACTCAACGTTCGAGGAATCCTCCCGCGCGAGATCCACCAGGTCTCCGATCAGCGTCGACATTTCTGTCATCTGCGCCAGCACATCCCGCTCAAGATCGGCGCGGTCCTCCGCACTAATCTGATCCTGCCGATCAGCGGAGTACATCATCATGAGCAGCTCAATATTGGTACGCATGGAGGTCAGCGGCGTTTTCAGCTCGTGGCCGGCGTCGGCAACAAGCTGTGCCTGCCTGGTGCGCGAATCCTGCAGCGAAGCCATCATGTCATTAAACGCGTTCGTAATACGCGCCATCTCATCATGGCCCTGCACCGGAAGCGGCTTCAGCTCCTTCGTCCTGGTCACTTCCTTCAGCGCAAGGTGCAATTTACGCAGCGGGCGCATACCGGAACTCGAAACCAGGAACGCCACCAGCGTCGACACTATCCAGCCCAAGCTGAGCAGCACCAACAGCGCCGCGGCAATACTGCGCTGCAGCTGACGCGTCGGGTCGACCGCCTTCGACAGGGCCACGACTGTTCCATCATCCAGCCTTGTAACCAGCACACGGTTACCGTGCAGGGTGCGTGCGGAGACGTCCGCTCCGTAGTTCATTCGAGCAAAGTCCCCACCCACGGGAATTTCATCTCCCACGAACCGGTTCGACTCCGCGCGTGAAGCCGTGGCGAGGATGTGAGGGTTGCGGCGTCGAAAAGTCTCGACCTCAGCCGCCAGCTCCTCATCGCTGGACATTTCCTGCGAGTCGTACGCGAGCATCGCGCCCTGCGTGCGCAGATCGTTGTCCATCATGCCGATAATCGACGTCGACGACGCCCAGTAGCTCACCGATGCCGTGACCAAAATCGTAAGGGCCACGAGCACGCCTGTCAGCACCGCAAGCTGCTGGCGAAGCGTCATCTCCGACCCGAGGTACGCACCACGAATATAGGTATCGAACAGGATCGTCGGCAGGTTCGGACGCGGGGGTTCCTGATCCTGCTCGGCTGCCGACACTTGGCAATCCACCCCCTCAAGGGACATGCCCGTAGTGCGCTCAAAGTGATCCGCCGACTGGCGCAAAATCACAGTGCAGTCTCCCGAAGCACGTAGCCAACCCCACGGACCGTATGGATCAGGCGAGGCTCCCCGCCCGCCTCAGTTTTCTTACGGAGGTACCCGATGTAGACCTCCAAGGCGTTGCCGGACGTCGGGAAGTCGTATCCCCACACCTCTTCAAGAATCTGCTGGCGCGACAGCACCTTGCGCGGGTTCTCAATCAAAACGAGAAGGAGCGCGAACTCGGTACGGGTCAAGGAAATAGCGCGGTCGCCGCGGAAGACGTCGCGGGTATCGGTCTCTACAGACAAGTCCTCAAACTCGTACTTTGTTTTCGGAGCAGACTGCGACTGGATGGCGTCTGCCTGAGCGCGGCGCAGCAGCGAGCGTACGCGTGCCAACAGCTCCTCAAGCGCGAAAGGCTTCGGCAGATAGTCATCAGCGCCGGCATCCAAGCCCGCTACACGGTCCGCGACTCCATCTCGCGCTGTCAGCATCAACACAGGACGGTCGTATCCCGAGGAGCGCAATGTGCGGCACACGTCGAGCCCATCGATCTTCGGCATCATCACGTCCAGAATCGTCAGATCGGGCTGTTCGTCACGGATGACATCGAGCGCCTCCTCGCCGTCGGAAGCAAGCAGTACATCATACCCGTTGAAGCGAAGGGAACGCCGCAGGGATTCACGAACGGCTTGCTCATCATCGGCAACAAGAATCTTCATACGCCCATTATTGCCTATCTGAGAGACTTTTAACACCGGACTGTCAGATACATGAAAAAGCCGGGCCCGTTGGGCCCGGCGAACGCTTATAGTAAGGCGCTTTTAGAACTGCTCGACGTCAATCAAGCCAGCCTGTGCAGCCTTGAGCAGGCGACGTGGGATACGTACTTCCTGGCCGTCAACCTTCGCGGTGATCAGCGGCGCATTGTCAGCCTTCCACTGCGAACGACGCATACGGGTGTTCGCGCGGGACTTCTTAAACTTAGGGGTTGCCATTGTTGTTTCTCCTTACGCCCTATTTTGCGGTCTTCTTCTTGCGGCGAGCCATACCGCCGAAGCGCTGGTTGAACTTCTCAACGCGGCCAGCGGTGTCCATGAGACGCTGTGCGCCGGTCCAGAACGGGTGGGACTCAGCGGTCACATCAACGACGATGAGCGGGTACTCGTTGCCGTCTTCCCAGGTATCGGTGCGGTCGGAGGTCTTGGTGGAGCGCGTCAGGAACTTGTGGCCCGTGTTCGCGTCCTGGAAGATTACCGGGTGGTAATCCGGATGGATATCCTTTTTCATATGTGAGTTCGTCTCCCTCAGGATTGATACTTCAGGTCGGTTCCCCACTTGGGGATCGTGCCTGAGTTGGGTGCGAATGATTCATGTCCGCCCAGCTGTTCACTGGACAACTTTGCACATATTACAGGGTGAATCCGGTTTTACATAATCAAGTTCCACCAACGCCACCGACAAACAACCGGTAGGTGTGCGAAATAGAATTATGCATTTCCTTGCTGGACGTGTATTGTTGACTCTCGCTGTTGTCGAAGTACACGTATACGCCTACGTCAACCGATTACTCAGATACTTTGTCGCGGACCCTCACTCCGCATTTCCGTATCTAACTTTTCAGTGATCAGTGCGTGGGCGGCAGAAGAGAAAGAAGTCAACCCATGTCGGCACATTGCCAGGTCACGGGACGGAAGCCACAGTTCGGCAAGACCGTCTCCCACTCGCACCGCCGCCACTCGCGTCGTTGGAACCCCAACGTACAGAAGCGCCGGTTCTACCTGCCCTCCGAGGGCCGTACCATCACCCTGACCGTTTCCACGAAGGGTCTGAAGGTCATCGACCGCGACGGAATTGAGTCCGTCGTAGCTAAGATCCGTGCACGAGGTGAGAAGATCTAATGGCACGCAACGATATTCGCCCGATCATCAAGCTGAAGAGCACTGCGGGCACAGGTTTCACCTATGTAACCCGTAAGAACAAGCGCAACAACCCAGATCGCATCTCTCTGAAGAAGTACGATCCGGTTGTTCGCAAGCACGTCGAATTCCGCGAGGAGCGATAAGTTATGGCTAAAAAGTCCAAGATCGCCAAGAACGAAAAGCGCAAGGAGATCGTCGCTCGCTACGCTGAGCGTCGTAACGAGCTGAAGGCAATCATCCGCAACCCGGAGACCTCTGACGAGGACCGTCTGGACGCTCAGTTTGAGCTGAACCGCCAGCCTCGCGACGCCTCCCCTGTTCGCGTGCGCAACCGCGACTCCCGCGATGGTCGCCCACGTGGTTACCTCCGTAAGTTCGGTATTTCCCGTGTCCGTATGCGCGAGATGGCTCACCGCGGTGAGCTGCCTGGCGTCCGTAAGTCTTCGTGGTAAGGAGGATGACCAATGAAGCGCAATAATAACCATCGCAAGGCGCGCATGGAGCAGTCCCGCCGCCCGAAGAAGAACCCGTTGAAGGCCAAGGGCATCGAGAAGGTCGACTACAAGGACCTCGACACCCTTCGTCTGTTCATCTCTGATCGTCACAAGATCCGTTCCCGCCGTGTTACCGGTCTTTCCCCACAGCAGCAGCGTGAAGTTGCTACTGCGGTGAAGAACGCACGCGAGATGGCTCTTCTGCCGTTCACCAGCCGCTAAAGTTCGGTTGACGATAACAGCGTAGAGTCTTTCGACGAACTCCCGCCCCCTGGTTTCCAGGCGCGGGAGTTTTTTCATCCCCTGTTGAAGCTGACACGCGGCACGACAAAAGGCCCCCACGTCCGTGGGGGCCTTCGGTATGTCTCGGGTTAGGCGATACTAGTGCGCAAAGTGGCGCGTACCGGTCACGTACATTGCGACGCCAGCGTCTTCTGCGGCCTTAATGACTTCCTCGTCGCGGATGGAGCCACCAGGCTGCACGACGGCACGCACTCCGGCGTCCGCGAGGATCTGGAATCCATCTGCGAATGGGAAGAACGCGTCGGAGGCGGCGACGGCACCGTTGGTACGGTTGCGGCCCTCGTCGAGCGAGTTAGCGCGGTCGACGGCCAGCTTCGCGGAATCGACGCGGTTGACCTGCCCCATGCCGATGCCGACGGTAGCGCCGTCGTGCGCAACGAGGATTGCGTTCGACTTCACGCAGCGTACTGCACGCCACGCGAACACGAGGTCCGACATGGTTGCGTCGTCGACGGCTTCGCCTGCCACTAGCTTCCAGTTTTCTGGGTTATCGCCCTCGGCCTGGAACGCGTCGCGCTCCTGGAGAAGGAAGCCGCCGGAGATCTGCTTGATCTCCTCGGTGTCTTGGCCTGGCTCCACTTCGAGGATGCGAAGGTTCTTCTTGGTCTGCAGCAGCTCGAGTGCATCCGGCGCGTAGGAAGGCGCGATGATGACCTCGGTAAAGATTGGCTTGACCTGCTCGGCAAGCTCGAGCGTGACCTCGCGGTTCGTCGCAATGACGCCGCCGTACGCAGATACAGGGTCGCAGGCGTGCGCCTTTCGGTGCGCGTCAGCGATGGACACCCCAGATACTGCGACGCCACACGGGTTGGCGTGCTTGATGATTGCGACGCACGGTTCTTCGTGGTCCCAGGCTGCGCGCCACGCGGCGTCGGCATCCTGGTAGTTGTTGTAGCTCATTTCCTTGCCGCCGTACTGAGTGGCGTCGGCAAGGCCCCAGCCCTCGTTGATGACGCTTGCCGCCTGGTGCGGGTTCTCACCGTAGCGCAGCGCACCGTCCTCGTCGTCGCCGAGCTGCTCCGCAAACCAGTCTGCAACGGCGGCGTCGTACTCTGCGGTGTGCGCGAACGCCGCAGCCGCCAGTTCGCGGCGCTGCTCGAGGGTGAATCCACCCTGCTCAACTGCTTCTTGCGCCAGCTGGTACTGGTCCGGGGAGGTCAGGATCGCCACTGATGGGTGGTTCTTCGCTGCTGCGCGGACCATGGAAGGACCGCCGATGTCGATCTGCTCGACGCATTCATCGAACTCCGCGCCGGACGCAACCGTTTCCTCGAATGGGTACAGGTTGACCACAACGAGCTCGAACGGTGCAACTCCGAGTTCCTCGAGCTGTTGCTTGTGGCTGTCCTTGCGGAGGTCTGCCAGGATGCCTGCGTGCACGTGTGGATGCAGCGTCTTCACGCGGCCTTCAAGTACCTCTGGAAATCCGGTGACTTCCGATACTTCGGTGACGGGCACACCGCTTGCGGCGATCTTTTTAGCAGTCGAACCAGTAGAGACAATTTCCACACCGGCCGAGTGGAGCGCCTTGGCAAGCGGCTCAAGATCGGTCTTGTCGTACACGCTCACGAGCGCTCGACGAATAGGTGTGCGTTCGTTGTTCATTCGAAAGTGACCTTTCCTTCATGTATCGAAGCAGTAGCTAGTAGCTCAGTAACCTGACGGCGCTCTTCTTGCTTAATCCGTTCGTGCAGCGAGGACTCCGTATCCCCTGGCTGCACCAGCACGGGGCGCTGCGCAATGATGCGGCCTGTGTCCATCCCGTCGTCGACAAAGTGGACGGTGCAGCCGGTGACCTTGACGCCGTAAGCGAGGGCGTCGCGCACCGCGTGCGCTCCTGGGAAAGCAGGCAAGAGCGAAGGGTGAGTGTTAATTGTTTTACCTTCGTAGACATCCAAGAATGGGCGCCCCAAAATGCGCATAAACCCTGCGGAAACAACAAGGTCCGGGCTGCAACTAGAGACGGTTTCCGCAAGGTGGGCATTCCACGCGTCACGGTCCTTTTCCATTTCCACGATTGCAGTCGGGATGCCTGCGTTCTTCGCCCTCTCGATTGCCGGACACACTTGGTCCGCAACAACTAGGTCAACACGGTATACACAAGGGTGGGCGTCCTGGTAGTCCATAATCGCCCGCAAGAGCGTTCCAGTACCAGAAACAAGGACGGCCACAGATAAAGCTTTATCAGCACTCACGGTTCATCAGTGTAGTCATTCTTCTTCCGCGTGTGAGCGGTTCAAGAAAGTTCGCACAAAGCGCACAAGCCACCCCAATCCGCCCACGCCGACGGTCCATATAAAGAGGAAAAGCACTGCGGAAGCTAGGTCAGCGCCAACGACGCCGTACGCCCCCGCGTGCCCACGCGCGAGTAGGAGGCAGACGGCGAACATCGCTGCACTCCACGAGCCAATGGCGGCGACTTCTACCATCGTTGACGTCCGCCGCACGAAGAACGCGCACAGGATGGTCACGGGCACGGCGAGGAGGACGGCTGCCCACGGCGCGACTGTCGCAGGGATTGCCGCGAAGAGTGGGAACGGGGGTAGGGGGACGGAGAGGACGTCGAAAAGCGACACTTCCCCACTGCCGACGTGGAAGGAACCGCCGAGAAGCACTGCGAGCGTGCCCACGACAGCATTCGGAAGGTACAAGATGCTCAGGAGGAGCAGCATGATGGCGCTCCCCCACCCGGAGTTGGGGTATGCCGCGTAGGCTTCGCCAATGCTCTGGTAGCGCGCGGCGAGTACGAGGAGCAGCACAAGTGCGCTCCCCGCGCATAGAAAGAGGAGAAGCAGGCTCGCAGCGCGGGCCGTATCGACGGCCACCACCGGCACACGGACCGTGGTGGCGAGGGCCTGCCAGAGCACATGCCGAATGCCAAAGAGGAAGCCGATGAGATGGATGCAAGGCGGTAGCACTAGCGCTTGCCATGCGGGTGGTGGCTCTATCGCGAAGACTGCGGAGGCGTCAGACACCATGAACAGCGCCATCGCGCTTGCGAGCAGCGGCAGCACAATCACCAGGCCAGCGATCACCGCGAGATCCAAGATGCTGACCTGCTTCGCGGTTGCGGCACGTACTCGCCACGCCATGAGGGCGGCGATCCCAATGGCTGGAAGCAGCGGCACCTGAGACAAGTACACGCCGTCGATCGTGAGGGATACTCCGTGAAGGGCAAACCATGTTTGCCCGATTGCGGCGGGCAGGTACGCAGTCTTCCATCCACCAATCAGGAGCGTCGCGGCGCAGACTGCAACGATGCCAAGGATGACATCGAGCGTCGGGATACCTATATAAGGGAGGTACGTCCGAATACGCGTCTTCCAGGTGCGCTCCTCCGGCGGAACGGTGTCGGCATCAGGCTTTCTTTTCGACGCCCACTTCGCACCGCGCCGTGCATTACTCAGGAAACCGCGACCGCTGCCCCGCGAGGAGCGGTCCACCGGTGATGATTGAGGTCTTGTTTTCTTCGACATTGCGCCTTATATTGCCATTGGTTGACCGTTTTCTGCCGTTCGACACTACCGCATTCCACTCACTGCCTGGCGTTTTAGGCGATGTAACGTAATACGCAAAGAAAACGATTAAGAAATACTCAGGTTATAGCTTGCCTTAGCGCATTCGATTCATTACAGTTACCTCTCGTAGATAACAGGAAGGTTACAAACGTTATAGTTCTGTAACCAACGGGAAGTCTAAAGAGGGTCCATGCTCCACTCAACGAAATCAGCTGGCAAGCACCGCAAGCAGTCCCCTAACAAGGGTCGCGTCGCAATGGTTGCCGTTGCCACTGGCGCCGTCTCCACCGCCGGACTCTCTGGCGCTGCCGCAGCTGCGCTTCAGGGCGATGGCACCCAGCAAGCTGACAGCTACACCTTCGCCGCAGACACCGACCAGCTCACGGCACTGACCGATGAGGCTGCGCCACAGATCCTCGCTATCGCGGAATACAAGCCGGTTGAAAACCTTGCGGATCAGCTCGTGAAGGCAGTCGCACATTCCGAGGAGGTCGCACGCGCCGATGAAGCCGCTCGCGCACCGCTGGTTGTGAAGCCAGCTGAGGGTGTGTTCACCTCCGGTTTCGGCCCACGCTGGGGCTCTTTCCACTCTGGCGTCGACATCGCCAACGTGAATGGCACCCCAATCCTGGCCGTCATGGACGGCACCGTCATCGACTCCGGCCCGGCACAGGGCTACGGTAATTGGATCCGCATCCGACACGAGGATGGCTCTGTCTCCGTATACGGCCACATGGATTCCCTCTACGCAACCGTTGGCCAGGTTGTGCACGCCGGAGAACTCATCGCAGGTATGGGTAGCCAGGGCTTCTCGACAGGTTCCCACCTACACTTCGAGATTCATCCCGACGGCAACACCCCTGTTGACCCGGCGACGTGGCTCGCAGAGCGAGGTATTCAGCTCTAACCCCAAGGCTTCAAACCGTCGTGACTCGTACATGAGTTGCGACGGTTTTTCTTTTTCGACACACCAGCCGGGGGGTATCGTCACCTACCCCCGCCATAAACCACATTGGCACCATTGTTCCCATCTGTCACATTCGTCACGGGCGCCCAGCCAGCGAGTTTGCGGTTATTCTAGAAGCATTCGAACATACTTTTCCCTCCCTACCTGCAGTTACGCATTGCTAAGCCCACGGGAGGTGACTAAGTTTTTTCGCTGTATGTGGCTGCAGCGTGGCCACCCGGATTTTTTAGAAAAGGTTGCTTCTCCGTATGAATCGCACAGTACTTTCGGCACTTGCCGTCGCGACTGCGTCCATGCTCACTCTCACCGCTTCCCCTGCGAACGCTGTAGGTCTCACGCTGAACGGCGCTCCGATTGACCACAATCAGGCCGTGAAGGCCGTTGCGCAAGCAGCAGACACGATTCTGGATAGCGGTGCAACCCTGCGCGTCGGAGACTACTCACTCGTGTACGACCCGCGCGTCATTCAGGAAAACCTCGGTCTCTCCTTCCAGCAGGAAGGTGCGAACGGTGGCGTCCGCTACCAGCGTGGCCGCACCGCCGATGGCCGCACGGTCGTCACCCCGGCAACGGGGACGTTTACGTCCGGGTTCGGCCCACGCTGGGGCACAGTCCACCAGGGAATCGACATCGCGAACAACCTCGGCTCCCCGATCTACGCCGTGATGGATGGCACCGTCATCAACGCCGGTCCGGCCCAGGGCTTCGGCAACTGGGTCGTAATCAAGCACGACGGCGGCGAGGTCTCCGTTTACGGCCACATGGCGGTCTACAACGTCAGCGTCGGCCAACGCGTGACGGCCGGCCAGCAGATCGCGCAGATCGGCAACGAAGGCTTCTCCACCGGGCCGCACCTCCACTTCGAGATCCACCCAGATGGCGTGACACCAGTAGACCCTGTGCCGTGGTTCGCGCAGGCAGGTATCCGCATCCAGTAGTTAGAGCTTTTCCATCGGGACTCCGCCGATCAGCATCAGGCGGACTGTCCCGGAGGAACCAAAGTCTATCGTCACGGTTTCTCGCACTCCCGCGCCATCGACGGCCAGTACGGTACCCAGCCCGTACTTTGCATGGTTAACCCGGTCCCCGACCGCCAGCTGCAGGTCCTTGTTCACCTTGGTCCTGCTGCTACCGCCGCGCGACTGCGACCGCCCAAACCCGTTGCCACGGCTCCGACCACCAGTGGACCACGGTGAATGCGAAGAGCCCGAAGAATACGTGGGCTCCTCACGCTTCCAATCGATGAGTTCCTGCGGAATCTCCCCAAGGAATCGGCTCGCCGGGTTTGTCACCGGGCTCCCCCATGAGGACCGCAACATCGCGCGCGTCAGGTAAAGGCGCTTACGCGCACGGGTGATGCCGACATACGCCAGGCGACGCTCTTCGGCGAGCTCCGCCGGATCCCCCAAGGCGCGCAGGTGCGGGAACTGCCCGTCTTCCCACCCAGTCACAAACACGACGGGGAACTCAAGACCCTTTGCGGTGTGCAGCGTCATCAACGTGACTACGCCCTGATCGTTCTCAGGAAGCTGATCGGCGTCAGCGACGAGCGCCACCTTCTCCAGGAAGGCTTGTAGGGTTCCTGGCAGCGGTTCACCCTCGTCGAAGATCTCCGAAATTTCCTCGTCGCTCAGGTATGCCAGCTGCAGTGCAGACTCCGAGGAATACTCGCGCGCGACGGACACCAACTCATTCAGGTTGTCCAAGCGCGTCGCGTCCTGTGGGTCGTTCGACTGCTCCAACTGCGCTTTGTACCCGGTGACGTCCAGAATCGTGGAGACCAGCTCCCCGAGGTCACTGTTGCCAGCCTCTTCCTGCTGGTCCGCTGCCATTTCCTCGCGCAATTCATCCATCATGGTGACAAAACCATTGATGGCGTTCTTCGCGCGCGTACCCAGTGCGTCAATGCCGCCATCTGCCGCAACCCGCAGCGCTTGGCCGAAGCTCACCGAGTAGGTCTGCGCGTACAGCGCCACCGTGGACTGCGCCTTATCCCCGATGGCACGCTTTGGCTCGTTAATAATCCTGCGTAGGCTGACCGTGTCGTCCGGGTTTTCTAGCGCCTTGAGGTAGGCCACGATATCGCGAACCTCTTTGCGCTCATAGAAGCGCGTGCCGCCTACCACCTTGTACGGGATCCCGGTGCGAATGAAGATGTCTTCCAACGCACGCGATGCATTGTTGGTGCGGTACATGATCGCGATGTCGGAGTAGGGCACTCCACTGTCTGTGAGCCGGTCGATCTCGCCAGCGATAAACCGGGCCTCGTCGTGCTCGTTGTCCGCGACGTAGCCGACGATCTGGTCGCCGGTGCCGTGGTCCGTCCACAGCTTCTTCGGGCGCCGCCCGGTGTTCTGGGAAATCACCGCGTTGGCGGCGTCCAAGATGGTTTGCGTCGAGCGGTAGTTCTGCTCCAGCACGATGGTGGTTGCGTCGGGGTAGTCGCGCTCAAACTCCTCGATGTTGCGGATCGTCGCGCCACGGAACGCGTAAATCGACTGGTCGGAGTCGCCAACTACGGCAAGCTCAGAAGCCTCAGGCCCCTTGCCCACCAGGGTGTGGATGAGTTCGTACTGCGCATGGTTCGTGTCCTGGTACTCGTCCACGAGTACGTGGCGGAAGCGGCGTCGATAATAATCCGCAACCTGCGGGTGCTCCTTAAAAATCCGCACGACCTCCCCGATGAGGTCGTCGAAATCGACGGCGTTCGCGGCGCGCAGGCGGCGCTGGTATTCAGCAAACACCTTGGCCACAGTGGAATCGAATGGGTTGTGAGTGCGCTGTGCGTCATCGGCCGCCTGCTGCTCATCGATGAGCTCGTTCTTGAGGTTCGAGATCGCGTTCGCGAGCACCCGGGGTGAAAACTTCTTCAGGTCGAGATTGTTCTCTTTAGCAATCATCGAGAGCAGCCGGCGGGAATCGTCGGCGTCATAGATACTGAAGTTCGTGTTCAGCCCAGGAACGAGCTGGGCCTGCTGGCGGAGGATCCGCACACAAATCGAGTGAAAGGTTGCCACCCACATCCGCTCGGTCTGCGGCCCGATAAGCGCAGCGACGCGCTCTTTCATCTCCGCGGCAGCCTTGTTTGTAAATGTAATCGCCAGGACCTGCCAGGGCGCGACGCCTCGCTCCTGCAGTAGGAATGCGATGCGCCTGGTCAGCACTGCGGTTTTGCCGGACCCAGCGCCCGCGACAATCAGAAGAGGCGAGCCGCTGTGGCGCACGGCGGCTTCCTGATGGGGGTTGAGTCCTAGCGTCAGATCATTCATGTCACACACCCTAACTCACACCCCGGACACAACCGCTGGAGCAGTGGCATAATGAGCAACCATGAGTGACTTCGAAATCCGCATGCCGTCCGGGACGGACGATCCGCTCTCCGATGCGGAGATCCAGCAGTACCGCAAAGAGATTGACCGCCTCGACCGTGTGATTTTGGACGCGATTAAGCGTCGCACCAAGGTGTCGAAGGCGATCGGCAAGACGCGGATGGGGTCAGGCGGCACAAAGCTTGTGCACACCCGCGAGGTCGCGATCATTAACCAATTCCGCGATGAGCTTGGGGAGGAAGGCCCGGCGCTGGCAAATATCTTGCTGCGCCTGGGACGCGGAAAGCTGGGCTAGCCCCAGCAACGCACTCCCCAACTTTCGTAGTACCATATCAAGGCAGACAACCATCCGTTTCAAGGAGGAACTATGTCCGATATCACCGCCACGCCAGCCTGGTCTCACTTGGAAAAGCTCCACGCCTCCAAGGCTGATACGACCCTGCGCGAGCTCTTCGACCGCGACGCAGACCGCGCGAAGAAGCTCACCTTCGACGCAGCAGGGCTGCACGTTGACCTTTCCAAGCAGCTTATCGACGCCGACGTCGTCGACGCGCTCGTCTCCCTCGCAGATACCGCACAGCTTCGCACCAAAATCGACGCGATGTTCGCGGGCGAGCACATCAACGACACCGAGGACCGCGCGGTGCTGCACACGGCACTGCGCCTTCCGGTAGAGGCCAACCTTGAGGTCGACGGCCAAGACGTAGCAGCGGACGTGCATGAGGTGCTGGGCCGGATGCGTGACTTCGCATCGGCGCTTCGCTCCGGCGAATGGCTGGGCCACACCGGACACACCATTAAGAAGATCGTCAACATTGGTATTGGTGGTTCGGACCTGGGCCCTGCGATGGCAACCAAGGCGCTGCGCGCCTACGCAACCGCGGGCATTACCGCAGAGTTCGTCTCCAACGTCGACCCAGCGGACATCGCCGCAGTCCTCGACCGTTGCAACCCGGAAGAGACGCTGTTCGTCATCGCATCGAAGACGTTCACCACCCAGGAGACCCTGACCAACGCACACGTGGCGAAGCGCTGGCTCATCGAGCAGTTCGACGGCGACGCCTCCGCTGTGGCGAAGCACTTCGTCGCAGTGTCTACGAACGCGGAAAAGGTCGCCGAGTTCGGCATCGATACCGCGAACATGTTCCCGTTCTGGAACTGGGTCGGCGGCCGCTACTCCATGGACTCCGCGATTGGCCTGAGCCTGATGGCCGTCATCGGACCGATGGACTTCATGCGCATGCTCGAGGGCTTCCACGCCATGGATGAGCACTTCCGCACCACCGAGTTCTCCCAGAACGTGCCGGTGCTGATGGGCCTGCTCAACGTCTGGTACCGCAACTTCTACAACGCCGAGACGCACGCCGTCCTGCCCTACTCCGAGGACCTTTCCCGCTTCCCTGCCTACCTGCAGCAGCTGACCATGGAGTCCAACGGCAAGTCCGTGCGCCACGACGGCACCGCAGTGACCTACAACACCGGCGAGATTTTCTGGGGCGAGCCAGGCACGAACGGCCAGCACGCGTTCTTCCAGCTGCTGCACCAGGGCACCTCGCTCGTGCCGGCGGACTTCATCGGCTTCGCCACCCCGAAGGAAGACTTCCCGACCATGACCGGCGAAGGCTCCATGCATGACCTGCTGATGGGCAACTTCTTCGCGCAGACGAAGGTGCTCGCGTTCGGCAAGGACCAGGCCGCCATCGAGGCCGAGGGGGTCGACGCCACGCTGGCCCCGCACAAGGTCATGCCAGGCAACCGTCCGACCACAACTATCCTGGCCGAGGAGCTGACCCCGTTCACGCTCGGCGCGCTCATCGCGCTCTACGAGCACATCGTGTTCACCGAAGGTGTGATTTGGGACATCAACTCGTTTGACCAGTGGGGCGTCGAGCTCGGCAAGCAGCAGGCAAACGACCTGGCCAAGGCAGTCGCGGGCGAAGAAACTCCAGCAACCGGCGATGCTTCCACCGACGCACTGATTGGCTGGTACCGCGAAAACCGTCGCTAGCGCTTGGTGCATCACTCCTTAGTAGGGCAAGATAGGCAGTTGTTTTACCTACAACTAAGGAGTGAACGTGCAAGCCATCATCGACTGGATCGTCAACCTGATGGAGCTTCTCGGCGCCCCCGGCGTCGGGATAGCGATTTTCTTGGAGAACGTCTTCCCACCGATCCCCTCCGAGGTAGTGCTGCCGCTGGCCGGCTTCACGGTCGCGCAGGGCTCGCTGAGCTACCTGGCGGTGTTCATCTGGTCGGTGATGGGGTCCGTCGCGGGCGCGTTTTTCCTTTACGGCCTCGGTGCCTGGCTGGGCGCCGAACGCCTGCGCGCGATCGCTGACTGGATGTGGTTGGTGAAGGCGTCGGACGTCGATAAGTCCCTCGAGTGGTTTGATAAGCACGGCCGATCCTCAGTCTTCTTCGGCCGCCTGATTCCGGGGGTGCGCTCCCTCATCTCGATTCCTGCAGGCCTGGACCGCATGAACCTCGCGATGTTCGCCCTGTGGACCGGGCTCGGCTCCGCAATCTGGAACGCAATCCTGATCACGCTCGGCATGTACCTCGGCGAAAGCTGGGAGACGGTCTCCCATTACGTGGATACGTACTCGACCGTGGTCTACGTCCTGCTGATCCTGATCATGCTCGGCTTCCTGGCGTACTTCATTCGCCGCTCCATGAAGGAGAAGGCGGCTGGCACTGAGGGCACCACCAAATAACTCGTTCTAAGTCGCCCGCTCCCCCGAGGAATCCTTTCTCGATGAGCGTGCCACACCGCCGACACGGCTTGTTGTTCCTTCCAAATACGTAGCTGGTCTCCCCGGCGCGTTTGATCCCCGTGGTCACTCGCACCGGGGAGTCTTTGTTTGCCCACATGAGGCGCCGCGCGATCGCCACATGCTTTTCGACGTCCACCTCCCCCACCTTGCGTGCCGGATGCGTACCAGCGATGAAGTGAATTTCTGCGCGGTACTCATTGCCGATGCCCGCGACGAAACGCTGGTTGAGCAGCGCGCGCCCCATTTCGAGGTGCGGGTGCTCACTGATCCTGTGCACGACCTCTTCCTGGTCGAAGTCGCGTGCCAGCATGTCCGGGCCCAGGTAGCCCATCCGCTGCGGGTACTCGCGCGCGGGGAACACATCGACGAGGCCCAGCGAGTGTCCGACGAGCTCGATATCAGGCTTCGGCGCGTCCGCGAGGCGCAGCACCACCCGGGCGGTGTGGCCGGGCTTGCGCCAGCGGGTGCCCGCACGATGGATCGCCCATGTGCCTTCCATCTTGAGGTGCGTGTGTAGCACTTGTGATTCGTGGCCTTCGCGGGAAAACTCCATGAAGAGGTGCTTGCCGTAGGGCCAGACGCACTCGCAGGTCATGCCGGTGAAATCGACGGTGGCGAAGCGCGGCACGCGAACACTCGTGGCAGTGACTTCACGGTGTTGCATCCACTGCAGGCGCTTCGACAGCTGATAGACGGAATCCCCTTCAGGCATAGTGGTATCCATGTTCCGCTTCTTACAAAACCTTTTCAACTACGGCCCCACGCCGGAGGAGTCGCTCGTCGGGTTCTTCCCCGACATGGATGCCGCCACCGAGTGGGCGCGGGGTGTGCTGGCAGAGACCGGCACCGACCCCGAAGCCGAGTTTGTTCGCGCCGTGAAAGACGTGCGCGTGGCGAACCCGCGCATCGGCCTGGCCGCGGCAGCACACCTGGTCAAGCAACTGCTTTAGAATCTTTGTTCGAATCTCATTTTTTCAAGTCCGACACGTCTGTATAGTCGCCCTTAGCTACTTGAAGGAGGGGACATGAACGACGTGACCAAGCTCGTTGACCAGGTCATTAACGGCCTGACGCAGCTACGCATGCTTTTCGACGACCCCTCCTCCCTCCGCCTTTCCGCCATCGCCGAAGACATCGCACGCCTCGAACACGCGATGGACAAGAAGGCCTACATCGATGCCGCCTTCGCGCAGGTCTGCGCTATCGCCGACGCCGGCAAACTCGTCGGCGCCAACTACCCGGATACCTACCTCATGGAGAAGTTGGGCATCTCCAAGGGTGAGGCATATAACCGGCTCGCGCGCGCCAAGGCGATGTTCGCTCCGGTGACGGAGCCGGACCGTGGCGGCCTGCTCGATGTGGAGGAGGCGGAGCGGCGTCGTAAAGACCAGGTCCAAGCTCGCCGCCACGCCGACGCGGTTCCCGCGGCCAAGCAGGACATCATCCGGCGCGAGACCGACAGGCTGCTCAAGGCCGCCGAGGGCGAGCACATGAGCATTTACGCCCACGCCATGGAGGAAGCGAAGACCCGAGACGAGCAGGACCTGCGCCTCACGGTCAAGCGCCTCGTGGATAAGGCGAACCGGCCACACGCGAAGAAGAACCCCAACGCGGGCTTTGAGAAGCGCGAGGCCACCCTGGGCAAGGAGAACTCCGACGGCACCTACCACGTGCGCCTGGACATGACAGCAGGCGACTACGCCCTCTACAAAGCGCTGACCGACAAGGGGCTTGCGCCAAACTCCAATATCCCGCCCGATCGCCAGCAGGACCGCGATCCTCGCACCCGTGGCCAGCGCCGCTACGACCAGTTCATGGCCATCATGCGCCAATACGAGCACGGCGAGCAGGCCACTCACGGTGGCGCCGCCTCCGTGGTGGTCTCAGTGACTCTCGACGACCTCGCCGACGCCGACGCCACCACACTGTTCCAAACCAACGTCGGCGTGGAGCTGGACGCCTTCGAACTCGTGCGCCTCGGCATGGATGGCACGTCTGACTTCCTGCTCACCGTCGACGGAATCACCGGCGTGCCGCTGCACCTAGGCAGGTCCAAGCGGCTCGCCTCTGTTGGGCAACGCATCGCCATGTTTGCTATCCAGGGCGTGTGCTCCTGGGCCGGCTGCACCACCGCAATGAGCGAGTGCGAAGCCCACCACATCATTTCCTGGCTGCGCCACGGCGGCACCGACATCACCAACCTCACCGGCCTGTGCCCCACCCACCACCGGTGCAACAACGACCACCGGGACGGCTCCTTCAACAAGGGCTACATGGACTACGACTCCACCACCGGCACCGCGTTGTTGGTCAAGGCCGACGGCACCCGCCACACCAACACCTCGGACCCCGCCATGCACTCGGCGGTGAATCGGATCCGGAACAAACGGGCGATGCGGGCAGGGCCACCGGGGACTACTCACCGGCCGGTGCCTCGCGTGATACTGCGACCCTAAACCCAGCCGAAACACTAATCGTCGAAGGAGAGCCCGTCCAGATCCCCTAGGGCCTCCGTCATGCTGCGCCCGCGCCGCTTCGGAGGCGCGGCCTGCTTGCCTCCGATTCTTACGCCCTTGTGCGTCACCGCCACGCCAAGATCGCGGAGCCGGAACGCGGGCTCGCCGTTGACGGTTTCGACGTTGAGCGGGCGCATCCTCCCGGCGGCGACGGCATCCGATAGTGCGTCGATGACAAGTGGTAGCGGATCTTCGATGCCTTCCGGGAAGGTCTCGAAGAAGGTGGTGAGCTTCTTGCCGCCACGGGTGATGTGGGCCGCCAACAGCCCGTCCACGAGCACCACCATCGCGCCTGCCGATCTGGTCGGGCCGGTCACGGGCCACGGCAGCGCGGCCCCGTAGGGGTTGGCCGGGTCGGTGGCGGCGAGCACGTACACCTTTGGCTCACGCGCACCCGATGGCCAACCGGCGACGTCGTCGCTGTCCTGCTGGCCACGCAGCCGATCAATCGTCGCAGGGGTGGAGAACTGCGCTGCGCCAAGCCCCTCGATGAGGTAGCCGCGCAGCGCCTTGCCGGAGTCCTCGAACCCGGAGAGCACCTTGTACGCCAACGCGAAGCCGCCGATGACATTCTCTGCGACGACGGCGCCCTTGGTCACCACCCCGTAGCGGTCCAGCCATGCCTCCCCAAGCGCGAGCGAGCGCCGGGTCGGGTCGGTGTCGGGCTGCGGGGTTGCCGCCCACCTCCCCACCATGTCGGGCGGGGCGGTTTGCGTAAACGAGGTCCTCCCGGAACGGATGCGGGAGCGGGACGGTCTACGCTTCGCGCGGTGCGCGGCCTTACCGCCGGCGAGGCGTGCGCGCAGCGGCGCGAAGGAATCCGGTGAAACGTGGCCGGCCTCGACGAGGTCCCACATGGATTCGCGTAGCTCTTCGGCAGTCGTCGCTGGCGTGAGCAGGTCGCTGAACAGGTAGCCTCCACCTGCTGCGAGCGTGTCCATGATGTGCTGCTGCGTGAGCGAGAGCAACGGCGGGTCGACTTGCGGCAAGAGCTGCGCGGCGTAGTCACTCGGCAGCAGCATGATCCACAGATCGTTCGCCCCCGCCGACCCGGCGCCCACAATGATAACCTCGCCGGAGGCAGTCAGCTCATCCAACATGATCGGCGAGTAGTCCCCCACCCGCGACGGCAAGATGTGGGACTCCCACGCAGAGGCCGGCAGCCGCACGCCCGCGAGCTGCTCGATGACGGAGTACACCCCGTCGGCGCCGCATAAGGGAGGCACCGTTCCCGCCACGGCGACGTTACTCCACGCCGGCAGGAAACGCCCGTACGCCGATGCCGATACCGGCCGGGCCTGCGCCCGCGCGACCGCCAAGGAGCGGGAGCGGATCACGCGCAGGACCTCGTGCGCGACGTACTCCTGGTCGTCAACGCCTTGGCGGAAGCGCCCCTCGATGACGGAGTTGGCGTCGACAAGCGGTTGGAGCACCGCGTAGGCAGCGCCGAGCGCGAGCCCGAAGGCATCGGCAAGCGCGCGCAGCGTGAAAGGGCCGCGGGTGCGCACCCAGCGGCGCACGAGCTGGGCGAGCGCATCGGGGATGGTGGCCACCTGTGCTGCCACCCCAGGCGGAACCGGCACGCCAAGGCCGTCGCGCAGCAGCGGTGCGTCGAGCGCCTGCGCAACGTGTTCCCTGCCGCCGATGCGCACCCGCATCACGCGTGGCCCGAGCGACGCCTCCACCCCCGCGAGCGGCACCGAGGTGTACACCGCGAGCTCGTCCACAGGCACCGGGCCGGTCAGGCGCAGGGTGTCGGCGAACTGCTCCGGTGTCTCGGCGCGGCCGACCCGGCGCAGCGACGCGTCCACCTCGGCGATCACCTCCGGGTCCAGCAGCTCGCGCAGCTCCACGGTGCCCAACAGTTTGGCTAGCAGTGACGGGTCCAGCGCGAGCGCCGCCGCCCGCTTCTCCGCGAGCGGGGTGTCGCCTTCGTACATGAACGCGCCGGTGTAGTTGAACAGCAGCGATGAGGCGAACGGGCTCGGCTGCTGCGTGGTCACCTCCGCGATGCGCACCCGGCGCGTCTGCAGGTCACGGATCACTTCTTGCAGCGCTGGCAGGTCGTAGACGTCCTGGAGACACTCGCGCACCGTTTCCAGGATGATCGGAAACGACGGGTAATTCCGGGCCACATCCAACAACTGCTCGGCGCGCTGGCGCTGCTGCCACAGGGGCGCGCGCTTGCCGGGGTTGCGGCGGCGACTCAAACGTGACCTGGCTGCAGGAGCACGCAGTGCGCATCGGGAACGGGCTGTCTCTTATGCGCATCTCGGCGCGCTGGCGCTGCTGCCACAGGGGCGCGCGCTTGCCGGGGTTGCGGCGCGGCAGCAAGAGGGCGCGGGCGGCGCACTCGCGGAACCGGGAAGCGAACAGGGCGGAGTTTCCCACCTGCTCGGTGACGATGTCGGTGATCTCGTCGGCGTCGAATTGGAACAGGGCCCCGGAGGGTTCGTGGTCGCCTTGGGGCAGGCGCAGAACGATGCCGTCGTCGCCGGCCACGGCCTGGGCGTCCATCCCGGTCTCCTGCGCGATCCGCCACCCGGCGGCCAGCGCCCACGCGGCGTTCACACCCTTGCCGAACGGCGTGTGCAGCACCACGCGCCAGTCCCCGAGCTCGTCGGTGAAGCGCTCGAGCACCAGCGTCGTCTCGTCCGGCAGCACGCCGGTGGCCTCCTCTTGCTCCTCAAGGTAGGCCCGCAGATTGTCGCGCGCGTACGCATCGAGCGAATTATCGACGCCCGCTCCGCCGCGCACCTCCCTCCTGAACGCGCCGAGCGCCTTGCCGAGTTCGTACGGGCGCCTGACGCCCTCCCCCGACCAAAACGGCAGCCTGCCGGTATGCCCCGGCGCGGGAGAGACCTGTACTTGGTCGCGCGTGATGTTTTCGATGCGCCAGCTCGTCGCCCCGAGCGTGAACACGTCGCCGACGCGGGACTCGTAGACCATTTCCTCGTCGAGCTCGCCGACGCGGCGCGGCGCCCCTCCCTCCGCCTCGGAGCCGACGAGGAACACGCCGAACATGCCTCGGTCCGGGATGGTGCCTGCGTTGGTGACCGCGACGCGCTGCGCGCCCTGCAACGCCTTGAGCACGGTGCCGTCGAGCCAGGCGCGCGGCTTGAGCTCCGCGAAGTCCGTTGATGGGTACACCCCGGTGACCAGGTCGATGACGGCGTTGAATACATCCCGGTCGAGGTTGCGGTAGGGCCAGGCGCGGGTGACGGTCTCGTACCAGTCATCAAGCTCGAGGTCCTCGACTGCCACCGCGGCCACCGTCTGCTGGGCGAGCACGTCCAGCGGGGAGCATGGCGTGCGCAGCTCCTCGATGAGCCCGTCGCGCATCCGCGGCACGGTCACGGCCGTTTGCACCAGGTCGGAGCGGTGCTTCGGATAGAACGAGCCGTGCGAGATCGCGCCTACCGTGTGCCCGGCGCGCCCGACGCGCTGCAGCCCGGAGGCGACCGACGGCGGCGACTCCACCTGGATCACCAGCTCCACCGCACCCATATCGATGCCGAGTTCCAGCGAGGACGTCGACACGACCACTTTGAGCGTGCCCTCTTTCAGCATCGTTTCCGTCGTGGCCCGCTCGTCCTTGGACACGCTGCCATGGTGCGCCCGTGCAATCACAGGCGCCGCCTCCCCCGCGAGGTCGACCCCTTTGCCCAGCTGTGCAGGGGGGCGTCGAGTAGCAGGGCTGAGGGCCTCGGGGTCGTGCTCCTTGGCCCACAGCTCGTTGAGCTGGCTGGTGAGCCGCTCCGCTGTGCGCCGCGAGTTCACGAACACGATCGTCGAGCGGTGCGCCATGACCTCCCGGTACACCGATTCCGCGATGTGCGGCCAAATCGACTTCGGCGCCGGTGGCATCAGCGCCGCTGTCTCCCCGCCGAGGTCCAGGGCGTCGTCGACGGTGGCATCCCCAATTGTCGACGCCTCCTCCGGCACCAGCAGGTCACTCATGTCAGCCACCGGCACCCGCACCGCGAGGTCCCAGCGCTTCTCCCCCGGTGGCTGGATGATCGTCGTTCGTGGCCCGAGGAAGTCCGCCACGGCCTCCAGCGGGCGCACCGTCGCAGACAACCCGATGCGTTGAAAGTCCCCAGCGATGCGCCCGAGCCGCTCCAGCGACAGCGCCAGGTGCACGCCCCGCTTCGTGCCCGCGAGCGCGTGAATCTCGTCCACGATCACGGTGTCTACGGTCCGCAGGATGCCCGAGGCCTTCGAGGTCAGCATCAAATACAGCGACTCAGGCGTGGTGATCAGGATGTCCGGCGGCTTGCGCACCTGGCGAGACCGCTCCGCTTGCGAGGTATCACCCGAGCGCACCGCCACCGAAACATCCGGTATGTCCAGCCCCATGCGCTGCGCCACGCGCCCAATCCCGCCGAGCGGGGCCCGCAAATTATTTTCGACGTCCACACCAAGGGCCTTCAGCGGCGAGATATATAAGGTGCGCACCCCGCCGTGGCTGCTGGCGTTCGCCCCATCGATTGGCAGGGCCTGTTGCCCGTCGCGCTCCACGAGCGAATTCAACGACCACAAAAAGGCCGCTAACGTCTTACCAGAACCGGTAGGCGCTACCACCAGGGCGTTGCCGCCGTCGGAAATCGTGGCCCACGCCTGCTCCTGCACTGGCGTTGGCGCCTCGAATACTTCTTCAAACCAGGTCGCCACCTGCGGTTTGAAGCGTTCGAGGATTCCTTTGGCCATGCCCGCCAGAATACAGATAGTGCAGGCAGGCGAAAAGAAATGGTTCCTTTGGCTGGTTTCGCGCTAAAGTCGAAGCCATGACTGCTCAGTATTCAGACTCTCGGCTGACAAACTTAATCGCGCAAGGCACCGGCGAGATCCTCAAGGGTATTCGCGGTGTTGGCCTTCTCCGCGGACGTGAACTTGGAGAAGCCGGCGACGACCTGGCACAGAACTGGATCGCGCGCGTGCTTGAGCAGCACCGCCCGGGCGATGCATTTCTGTCCGAAGAGGCAGCCGACGACCACTCCCGTCTCAGCAACAACCGCGTCTGGATTGTTGACCCGCTCGACGGCACGAAGGAGTTCGCAACCGGCCGCCAGGACTGGGCCGTGCACATCGCGCTCGTCGAAGACGGCGTCCCGACCCACGCGGCGGTAGGTCTGCCGGACCTTGGCGTCGTATTCAAATCTTCCGACGTACGCCACGTCTCGGGGCCGTTCGCGAAGAAGATCGCAATGTCGCGCAACCGCCCGCCGGCGATCGCCCCGTTCGTTGCTGATGCCCTCGGCTTCGAGACCAACCCCGTCGGTTCCGCTGGCGCGAAGGCAATGCATGTCCTGCTCGGCGATTTTGACGCCTACGTACACGCCGGTGGCCAGTACGAGTGGGACCAGGCAGCACCAGTTGGTGTGTCCATGGCTGCGGGCCTGCACTGCTCGCGCCTCGACGGCTCGCCGCTGAAGTACAACAACAAGGACACCTACATCCCGGATCTGCTCATCTGCCGTCCGGAGCTTGCCGACGACATCCTGGAAGCCTGCGCGAAGTACTACGACGAGCACGGCTCCTTCGAAGGGGTCGTCGCGAAGTGAGCCTGGTGACTCCGTACGAAGACCTCCTGCGCGACGTCCTGGAAAACGGCACCGATAAGGGCGACCGCACCGGCACCGGCACGCGAAGCGTCTTCGGCCGCCAGCTGCGCTACGACCTTTCCGAGTCCTTCCCCCTGCTGACCACCAAGAAGGTGTACTTCAAGGGCGTCGTGGGCGAGCTGCTGTGGTTCCTCCGCGGCGACTCCAACGTGACCTGGCTGCAGGAACACGGCGTGCGCATCTGGAACGAGTGGGCCGACGAAAATGGCGAGCTCGGCCCGGTCTACGGTGTGCAGTGGCGTTCCTGGCCTACCCCCGATGGGCAGCACGTGGACCAGATTTCGCGCGCGCTCGAGCTGTTGAGGGAGGACCCAGATTCGCGCCGCAACCTGGTGTCCGCGTGGAACGTCTCCGAGCTCGAGCACATGGCGCTGCTGCCGTGTCACCTGCTGTTCCAGCTGTATGTAGCTGACGGCAAGCTGAGCCTGCAGGTGTACCAGCGCTCCGCCGACATGTTCCTGGGCGTGCCGTTTAACATCGCCTCCTACGCGCTGCTCGCGCACATGTTTGCACAGCAGGCAGGTCTCGAGGTCGGCGAACTCATCTGGACCGGCGGCGACTGCCACATTTACAACAATCACTTCGACCAGGTGCGCGAGCAGCTCTCCCGCGAGCCTCGCCCCTACCCGCAGCTCAAGCTGCGGAAGGCAGAGTCGCTGTTTGACTACGACTTCTCCGACATCGAAGTCGTCGGCTACGACCCGCACCCGACGATCAAAGCGCAGGTGTCCGTCTAATGCTGGGCGCGATCTGGGCCGAAAGCATCGACGGCATCATCGGCGACGGCGTGGGCATGCCCTGGCACCTGCCTGAGGACCTGCGCCACTTCAAGGAGATCACGCTGGGCCACCCGATCATCATGGGGCGCAAGACTTGGGACCACCTCCCCATCAAGCCGCTGCCGGGCAGGACAAACCATGTGTTGTCCTCGCGCGAGCCCGGCGAGTGGTCCGACGGCGCCTTCGTGTCCCGCGACATCCCAGATTTGAAGACGTCCGCCTGGATCATCGGCGGTGGCCAGATTTACGAAGCAACCATCGACGAAGTAGACGTCATTGAACGCACGATCGTCGATGTCCACGTCGCAGACAAGCTCGGAGCGTCCGCCGTCCGCGCGCCCCGCGTCACCGATGACTTCGCTATCGTTTCTGATGGACCGTGGCAAACCTCCGCCAATGGCACCCGTTTCAAGCACCAACGCCTCGAAAGGTTAGGCCCAAAATCATGACCACTCCCGAAACCTCTTCCCACGTCACCATCTTCGCAACCGATTGGTGCCCGTTCTGCAAGAAGCTTCGCGAGCGCCTCGACCGTACCGAAACCCCTTACGACGTCGTTGACGTCGAAGCCGAAGGCGCCGAGGACGCCGCCGCGTGGGTCGAGTCCGTCAACGACGGCAACCGCGTCGTCCCCACCGTCCTCTATTCTGACGGCACGCACGCGACCAACCCTGCCGCGTCCGCTGTTCGCGCGAAGCTGCGCGAACTGACCGGCGAAGAGGCCTAGCACCCGGGCAAATAGCAATGCCGTCGCGGGCGCCCGCGACTTTGGCATCACTTCTGTCCTGCGGTACTGTTAGTCGAGTTGCCCCAGTAGCTCAGGGGATAGAGCACGGCTCTCCTAAAGCCGGTGTCGGAGGTTCGAATCCTCTCTGGGGCGCAAAACACCCCCGCGGCCTGCGCAAATAGGCTGCGGGGGTTTCGCATTTCTGCAAAGAACGCGAATACACTAACTTATCTACCCTCTTTGCGCAAGATTTGGCCGGCCCAGGAACTCCTTGACCACGGTCATCATGTCCGACTTCTTCATGTCCGGCAGGTAACAGTGAATGACTGCTAGCGAGATATTGGCGAGTGACATTTCGTCTTCGTACAGCAGGTACCAGCCTTGGTGCGTCGGGTGGAATTTGTGCTTCGAGGCAGCGAGTGAGCGGAAGCCGTAGAGTGGCTCGATCGTCGCACCGGCCTTATCCAGGATGATTTCTACGAGTGATTCCGGCGCATCCGTTCGAGCCAGCGGCGCTCCGGAGAGGGAGACCCATCCAAGTCCTTGCTCGGCGGCGATCCGGGCGCTTTCCGCAAGGAGGAATTCGATGGCCGGCCGGAACCCGTTCGCGTCGCGGCGCATGAAGTCAAGGGTGTAGCCGACGAGGGCGCCGCCTTCGTAGACGGGCAGCCAGCTCGTCACTGCGTGCAGGCTGCCGTCGTCGCCCACTGCGAGGAGGAGTTTGGTGTCCGGGTCGCGGAGCTCGTCGAGCCCTCCCAAGGTGAAGCCCATTTCTGGAAGCGCTTTATCCGCGACCCATTGTTCTGAGAGCGCGACGATGCGCTCACGCATTTCCACTGGGCTTTCGGCCCAGCTCGTCCACACGGCGCGCACTCCCTCTTTTGCTGCGCGGTTGCGCGCGGTTCGGATGTTTTGAAATTTCTTGCCTTTGAACTCGATGTTGTCCGTCAGCAACATGGATTCTTCGGCGACGTGGATCCGTCGGAAGTCGGGGCGAGCAAAGGTGCCGGGCACTGAGTACCACGCGACTCTCCAGCCTTGACGTGCGGCGAACTCTTCAAACGCACTGGCAACGGCTTCTTCTGTCATCGTGCCGCGGTACACGGGACTTCCGACCGTGACAGCGACGTTGTAGGAGACGCGGTACGCGACGACGCCTTCTCCGTCGCCGGAGTCCGTCCCGCAGAAAAAGTAGCGGTTTCCTTCCCACAGCCCCATCCACGCGAGGTGGTCACCGGACCCATGGACCAGAATCTCCCGCGCTCGCTGGCGGTCCTGCGCGTGTGCTTCGGACGGCGGCGCGGACAGCACCTTAAACAGCGCAATCAGCGCGGTAATCCAGAATATGATTCCCACCCATTCGTAGAAGATCCACGCCACGGAGCTGATGGGGAACGCATGCGTTGGAGCCAGCACAGCTACCACGGGTGGGAGGTATCTGTTCGGCAGCTCAGCAAGCAGCGCGCTTATCGACGCCCCTCCGAGGAAGCCGTCTCGCACAACCCAGGCTCCGCAGATCCACAGTGCTGCGGTTGCTAACCACGCTCCTCCTATGATCGCAGTGCCACGATACCAGTTGGACGGAACCGTGAACCGGCGGCCAGTGGCAATGAGGACTGCAATGGTGACCAGCCACGGGAGAACGACCAGTATTGTATTCACAGCGGTAGAGCCGTCTGCTCCCCCACCGATTGTTTGCCAGCAGATAACCGCAATGGATCCAACGCTGACGAGGACGGCTGCCCACCATGCCAGTTTCCTGCCATGCACGAGCCCCAGTGCAAGGATGGCTGACAAAACGATAGGCAAGGCGTTCATCAGCAAGGGTCCGAGACCATGCTGACTGTTTACCGCCATCGCTTCCGCGCAAGCGACGGATGTAGCGTCAGCGCACCGCTGGGCTACTAGATGCCCTGCGACTGTCGGCTCCCACATCAGCTTGCTCACCCCTGCGAAAGGGCCTTGCGCGGCGGGGTTGATCGCCGTGATTACTGGCCCGATTGCAACACTGAGAAACAGGGCAGCCACCAGGACCCGTGCTTCCCGCAGCGACATTCTGCGTGGCGTACCTGTGTCCGTGACAAGGACGCCAGCGACGGCTCCTGCGACAATGGCGACAAGTGCAACGACGCCTGAGAGTGAACCGTCGTAGAGCACAAGGGTCGTCATCATCGCAAGCATCACGAGGCGGAGGCGGCGTCGCCACAGCACGCCCATGAAGGCAGTGGCGAATGCGGCGGGCCCGAAGATCCACGCGACCGGAGACACAAAGGTCTCGTTGGCAAGGTCTGGGCCCCACAGGTTAAAGCCTGCTCGCTCGATGGCACTACCGATGATGAAGCCGAAAGGAAGCGCTACAAACTCGGAAGCCGTCGCCACAACCGCGAAGCGAGCAGAGCCAAGTCGCACCTCGGCTGGAACTGCGAATAGCAGCGCTGCGACAGTGGCCAGGATGAGCCCGACGAGGTTACCTGCGGTCAGCCCTGCGGTGGCCCAGTGCCAAAGGTCGGGATCAACGGGAAGGCGCAATCCGAAAGCCTCCCGCGGGGCCGCACCCGACAATACGCAGGCTAAATACGTGGCCCACGCAATACTCAAGACGCCGAGCGTGACTGGAACTTTCCTCAAACAGGTGCTGATCAAGTGTTTCATTGAATTCCTCCGCGTTGAGCAACGAAGTCAATGTCTTGGCGCAACGCCACTCGCCACACTTCGAAGCTGTGCCCACCTGGCAGCGAGCGAAATGTGGTGCTCATCTCGGCTTTCTGCGCGAGCTCGTTTTGGTGCGGAAGCGCTGCCATAGCCTCTTGGTCACGCTTGCCGGCGGCAAACCTTCCAGCGATTCCCTTGTAGGTCGCAGTCCCGATTGCCTCCTGAAGGAGCGTTTCCGGGTTCACCGCTTGGAACGCTGCCTCGTCGCCGCCGAACAGCACGTCGACGGTCCGTTGGTGCCCGCCTAGGTTCGGTTCAGCCTCACCCGAGTAATCAAGGAACGTCCCGTAGGCCGTGGGATCGTTGGTAATCACTTGGAGTGCGCACGTGCCGCCGTAGCTTAACCCACCGATTGCCCACGTGCGTTGGTCTTCTTTCACACGGAAATTGTCCTTGACCAGCTGTGGAATTTGCTGGGCAAGGTAGGTCTGGATTTGCAGATCCGGGCCATCCACGCACCCGGGGTTCCCGGTGGTTGTTCCTGTACCGTCCGCGCTGACGACAATCGGGGCTACGCCGTCGTGTGCAACTTGGTAGTCGTCGAGCGTCTGTTGCGCCCCGCCTTCGTCAAACCACCGGATTGGGCTGCCGGGGCTTCCTGCGAGCAGCACGAGGACTGGTAGGTGCTCGCCATGCCAGTAGGCGGGCGGAACGTACACAATTGCATCGCGCAGCGGTGGGGCAGGCAGGGTCACTAGGGCGCCCACTTCCCTGCCGTCGAGGGTCGGGGCGGTCGTCGTTTCGCGGAACTGATCCAAATTCATGGACACGGTGACCGGGACCGGGCGGAAGGACCCGAGGGTCGGGTACTGCTCATAAACAAGGTTGACCGCGAGGTACGCCAGCATCAAAGGAATCACTGCGAGCGGGGCGAGGCGCCACCGCCACCGCGGCGCCAAGAAGATGGTCGCCACCACGAACACGGCAGCTGCACAGCTGGCGTAGATGTGCCACGGAATTGCATCCGGGAACGGCTTCGGCCACACCGTGAGCAACAGGTACGCTGCTGCGAGCAGCGCTGCCGCGATTGCGAGTGCAATGCGCCGGTGCTGACGGCCGTACCACAACGCGACAACCACGGAAGCAGCTAAGGAGAGGTAGATCGCCCAGGTCGCGCCTGTGCTGACCACGGATAACGAACGGATTGCATCCACGGCGAGTAGTTTAAGACGCTATGGCGTTGCTTTCCTACGTGCCACGGATACTTCCATCGCCTTCAACAGTGAACTCCCAGACAACGGGCCGGATTGTGGTCGCCCTCCACGGCACTGGCTCTTCCCCTTTTGTCTTCCGCCGCCTTGCACACGAACTGGAAAAACATGGGATTGGGTTGATTGCGCCTGGCTACGGCCATCGGGCAACGGCAGGTATCGACGCCTCGTCCCAAGAGATTGCGGCGTTCCTCGACAGCCTGGCTGCGCAGCAGGTCGATGTTGTGGGGCACTCGTATGGCGCGCTGATCGGGCTGAGGGCTGTTCAGCTGAGCGCAATAGCCACACGCTGCGGCACGATCGTGGGCCTCGGAGCCTCGTGGCGTGGCACGCACGGCATTGCGCGTCTGTTTCCGCCTGGACTTGTTCGGGCAGTGGTTGGCGACGCGTTCGTCGAATTGGAGCATTTCCGGGAGGAGCCAGTGGCCCCTTCCGGTACCGAAATCGTCTCCATCGTTTCGGATGCTGACCGCATTGTTCCAGCGTGGTCATCACGGTGGGGAGACGTGATCGAGGTGTCTGGTGTATCGCATGCGGCGCTGGCGTTGCGGACGAATGAGATCCTGGCGGCGCTCGGGGTATGCTCTTCCGGCACCGGCTGAACAGCAACAACCCTACATTGTTGATACATCACCAATAATCACCTACACTCGCACCTGCAATCATTTTTGATGACACGTCAACGAAAGTAGGAATCATGTCTCAGCTCACCGGTACATACAAGCTCGACCCGGCACACTCCTCCATCGGCTTCACCGTCCGCCACGCGATGGTGACGAAGGTCCGCGGCGAGTTTACCGACCACGACGCCACCATCACGCTCACCGACGATCTGGCAGCAAGCACGGCACAGGGCACGGTCCGGACTGCGAGCGTCGATACCCGAAACGAGGACCGCGACGCACACGTGCGCGGCGAGGACTTCTTCGATGTGGAGAAGCACCCGGAAATGACGTTTACCTCCACGGCATTCAACGTAGATAATGCCGGCAACGGCACCGTCACGGGCGACCTCACCATCAAGGGCACCACGAAACCAGTCACGTTCGAGGTTGAGACCTTCGGCGTCGAGGAGGACCCGTTCGGCAACACGCGCATCGGGTTCGAGGCCAGCACGTCAATTAACCGCACCGATTTCGGCATCGATTTCCAGGCCCCGCTCAACTCGGGCGGCATGCTCGTGAGTGAGAAGGTCGCCATTGAAATTGAGGGCTCCGCGATCAAGCAGAGCGCCTAGTCTCTGCCGTACCATCGGGGTATGAGCGCTACCAAAATCCCAACCATGTCGGTCCCCGTACAGGACTCCCGCGGGCCGTACGTCCTCGGCATCGACGTCGGCTCGACCGCGAGCCGCGGCGGCCTTTACGACGCCACCGGCCGCCCCGTCAAGGGCGCGAAGCAGCGCGTTGCGCACGCGTTTACTACCACCGCTGACGGCGCGAGCACCATCGATGCCGACCAGGTCGTCGCCGAGGTACGCAAGGTTATCGACGACACCGTTACCTTCGCCGCAGCGCATGACCTGCGCATTGAGGCCGTCTGCATGGACTCGTTCGCCTCGAGCCTCCTCCTTGTCGACGCCCACGGCGACGCCCTGACCCCGCTGTACACCTACGCGGACTCACAATCCCGCGACTACGTCGAACGGCTCCGCAACACAATCGACGAGGCCGAGTACCACCAGCGCACCGGCGTGCGCCTCCACACGAGTTACCACCCGGCGCGCCTCGCCTGGGCAAAGGAGCAGCTGCCCGAGTTTGCGCGCGCAGCCACGGTCATGACGATCGGCGAGTACGTGTACCACAAGCTCACGGGCATCCATGGCCTGGCGGTCTCTACTGCGGCGTGGTCGGGCGTCGCCAATGCACACACCGGGAGGCTCGACACCGAGATTCTCGACGCCATCGGCGTCCCGCACGACATGATCCAGCCGCTGCGCTTCCCCGACGAACCCGACTACCCGGATGACACCGCGTGGCCCGCGCTCAATGGGGTGGCGTGGTTCCACTGCATCCCAGACGGCTGGCCGTCCAATGTCGGCCCCGGCGCGACCGGCCCCGACACCATCGCGGTAGCCGCGGCGACCTCTGGCGCGATGCGCGTCATCCTTCCGGAGGTGCCAGCTGGCATCCCGGAGGGACTGTGGTGCTACCGCATCGCACGAGACAAGGCCATCTTGGGCGGCGCACTCAACGACGTCGGGCGTGCCGTCACCTGGCTCGAGGAAACGATCCAGCCCGTGGCCCCGGATGAGATCGCCGCGGTGCTTTCCTCCGGGCCAGGGCGCGCCCCGCTAGTGCTGCCGTTCTTTACCGGCGAGCGCTCCACCGGCTGGGCCGCGAGCGCGCAAGCGCAGCTCTTGGGCATCACCGCGGCAACTACACCGGCCAATTTGTGGCGGGGCGTGTTTGAGGGCATCGCCATGTCGTACCTGAGGGTCTACGAGCAGCTCAAAGAGGCAGGCGCGGTCCCCGAGCGCGTGGTGGCCTCCGGCCGCGTCACCGCTGACCACCCGGCATGGTTGTCGGTGCTCGCGGACGCGCTCGGCTGCGAGGTCGTCCCCCTGGAGATGAAGCGCGCTACCCTGCGCGGCACCGTGCTCATCGCACTGGATGTCGTCGCCCCCGAGGTGCGGCGGGCAACCCCGCCGTTTGGCCAGGGCCACGGCAGCGTGGATGCGCACCGCGAGTACTTCAAGGAGCTCCACAGCCGCTTCGAAGCTGCGTATCGCACGTTAGTTGCGCGGTAGCTCTACAATCAGTCTGATTGTCCCAGTACTGTTCTCACAAGGGAGCTTCGTTGGCACGCCACGCAACCCAGTCATCGCCATCCCCGCTGCGCACGGCACGCGGCGCGCTAGTAGCGTTCCTCGCGATTGCCGACATCGCCACGGTAGTGGGCCTCGCCCTACTGTGGCCGGGAGGCAAGCAGCCAGAAGTCCTGCCCGGGTTTGAGCAGACCCAGACGTCGACGGCGGAAACCGTCAAGGCCACCGTCATTGAACACTCGGTGGCTTCCTGTGGTGGCGTCGCAACGCCGAACCACCCTGAGTGCGACTTCCTGCGCGTAGAGCTCAAGTCCGGAGGCACCACCACGATCGAGACAGCGCAGCAGCCGGGTACCCCGGAGCTTTCGGTCGGTGACCGCGTGGTGCTCTCGGTGCACCACAACCCCGAGACTTCGTACTCCTTCCTTGACATGGATCGCTCGATACCGCTTGGGCTGTGGCTCGCGCTCACGCTGCTGGTCGTCGTCGTGGTTGGGGCATGGCGTGGGGTGCGCGCGATTTTCGGCCTACTGTGTACGTTGCTTGTCATCTTCGGCTTCCTGGTCCCCGGGCTGCTGCTCGGCTACAGCCCGGTGGGACTTTCGCTGGTCACGGGGGCCGCGGTGCTCTTCCCTGTCATCTTTGTTGTGCACGGCAGGAATTGGAAGTCCGCGTCAGCCCTGGCTGGCACCCTGACCGCGCTGGGGCTCGCGGCACTCGCCGCGCACCTCGCCATCGATACGACGCAGCTGCGCGGCCTTGCCGACGAAAACAACCTCCTCATCCACATGTACCTCCCCCAGGTGCAAGTGCCAGGCATCATGCTCGCCGGATTCATCATCGGTGCCCTCGGCGTGCTCACCGACGTCACCATTGCGCAGGCTTCAACGGTGCAGGAGCTCTACGAAACTTCGCCCGACGCTCGGCCCCGCGCCGTGTTCGCCTCCGCGATGAAGGTCGGCCACGACCACATTGCGTCGATGGTCTACACCCTGGTCCTGGCGTACATGGGCGCTGCCCTCCCCCTGTCGATGCTGTTGCAGGTCGCCGACCGGCCGCTGACCCAGGTGCTCACCTCCGACGTGGTGGCCACCGAGATCATGCGCTCGAGTATCGGCGCGATCGCGTTGGTCCTGGCAGTGCCGATCACCACGGCGATTGCCGCGTGGACAATCCGCGCTCCCCAACCCCAACAGTAATGTTGCTAGAGTTACGGGTGTGACTACTTTTAATCGACGCCGCTTCCTTCAAACCACCGCACTCGCTCTCGCGGGCGCAACCCTTGGCGCCACCGCGCAAGCCCACGCCCAGGGCCGCATCCTCGGCACCGTGATCGACTACGCGGGCGGGGTTCCGTCCGGTCGCGCAGTAAAGGCCGCCGGGCACCTCGGCGCTGTCCGCTACGTGTCGGAGCGCCGCCCCGGCGCGAACTGGATGCTGGGCAAGCCCGTCACGCTGGGCGAAACACAGGACTTCGCCGCGAACGACCTCGCCACGGCGTCCGTCTACCAGTTCGGCCGTGCCGAGACCGCCGACTGGCTCGGCGGCGCCGGGGGGGCGGGGCGGCGGGGGCCGGGGGGTGGGGGGCGGCGGCGGGCCGGGTGTGAGGTGGAGGGGGCGGGAGGGGGGGAGGAGGGGGGGGCATCGCGATCGACGACAACCCCTCGCGTTCCCAGTACCTGAACCAGATCCGCCCCTACCTCCGGGCGTTCTCCGCGGCGCTGACGCTTGGCGGCTACCAGACCGGTGTATACGGAAACATCAACGTGATCCAGTGGTGCATCGAGGACGGCATCGGCTCGTTCTTCTGGCAGCACGACTGGGGCTCCGGCGGCAAACTGCACCCGCGCGCAAACATCCACCAGAAAGCAAAGTGGACCGGAGTGATCGACGGCGTCACGGTGGACATCAACAACGTCTACAGCGCCGATTGGGGCCAGTGGACCCCTGGGCGACGTGGCCCCGGCTTCACCCTTGGCGACCTGGGCAGCTCCCAGCTTTCATCACGCTTTGATTGGCGCGCGCTGCTGCCGAAGTAGCATCACGCAAAGTAGCGTCACCAGGACATGGCAAAACCCCGGTGCACAGAGCGTAAAGGCTCGCCGCACCGGGGTCTTTGCGTTTGTGCTAGCTAGGGTCTCCCGGGAACTCGCGCGGGTCATTCGACATCCGCTCGCCGCTCAACGCGTCGAGCGCTGCGATATCTTCCTGCGAAAGCTCGACCTCGACCGCCCCGAGATTCTCCTCGAGGCGAACTGGATTCGCCGTCTTCGGCACAACCGAGCATCCCAGGCTCATCACGTACGCGAGCGCAATCTGCGCCGGGGTCCGGCCGTGCTTCTCGGCGAGGCGAGTAAACACCGGATCGTCAAGGTTCGCGCCTCGCGCGAGCGGCGCCCACGCCTCGGTGACAATCCCCTTTTCCTGGTGATAGGCGCGCAGCTCCTGCTGAGTAAACCCTGCGTGCAGCTCCACCTGGTTGAGCACTGGCGCGACGCCGGTGTGCGCGATGATCTCATCGAGCACCTCTTCATAGAAGTTCGCCACGCCTACCGACTGCAACCGGCCCATGCCCTGCAGCTGCACCAAAGATTCGTACGCTTGCACGAAGGTCCCGTGCTGCGGCCACGGCCAGTGCACGAGGAAGAGATCGATAAACTCGAGCCCCATCCGCTGCAGCGACTCCTCGTAGGCTTCCGCTGCACGAGTCTGGTCATCGTTCCATAGCTTCGAGGTGATGAATAGCTCTTCGCGAGTCACATCACCGGCCGCAATCGCGTCGGCGACCGCGCGACCAACCTGCTCCTCATTGCCGTAAAAGGAGGCAGTGTCGATGTGGCGGTAGCCCAACTCAATAGCTCGCCGCACGATGTTGACGCAGTCTTCACCTTGCAGCTTGTAAGTGCCCAGACCTAGCAGCGGAAAATCATAACCGTCGTTGAGTGTTGTCACTGGAATGCGCATATCGAATCCTTAGCGCGCGTCAAGCAGGTCGATAATGAACACCAGCGTCAGGCCGGAGAGCGGGTGGCCGCCACCAGCAGGGCCGTACGCCTTCTCCGGCGGAATCGTCAGCTTGCGGCGACCGCCAACCTTCATCCCCGGGATGCCCTCTTGCCAACCCGCGATGAGGCCAGCCAACGGGAACTCCGCGGCCTCGCCGCGGTCCCACGAAGAGTCGAACTCTTCACCGGTTGCATAGTCAACACCCAGGTAGTGCACCTGCACATAACCGCCTGCTACAGCTTCGGCTCCGTCGCCGACTACGAGATCCTCGATGACAAGGTCCGTTGGGGCAGGTGCTTCAGGTACCTCAATCGTGGGCTTTTCCATACGTGAATACTCCTTGCGTCGTTCATTCATGGCGAAACCGCCGGGTACATATCCCCAAAGTATAAAGGAAGATACGTACCCGGCGGTGAACGCTAGAGATTATCGCTGGTCACGCGGCACAAAGTCACGCTTCGTGTAGCCGGTGTAGATCTGGCGTGGACGGTTGATCTTGGAGTTCATCGCCAGCTGCTCGCGGTACTGTGCGATCCAGCCCGGGAGACGGCCGATGGCGAAGAGCACGGTGAAGAAGTCCGTCGGGAAGCCCATCGCGCGGTAGATCAGACCGGTGTAGAAGTCTACGTTCGGGTAGAGCTTGCGCGAGATGAAGTAGTCGTCCTTCAGCGCGATCTCCTCGAGCTTCATCGCCAGGTCCAGGAGCTCGTCGCCACCGAGGTGCTCCAGCACCTCGTGTGCGGTCTCCTTGACGATCGCTGCGCGTGGGTCGTAGTTCTTGTACACACGGTGGCCGAAGCCCATTAGGCGGACGCCCTTTTCCTTGTTCTTCACGCGGTTCATGAAGTCGGTGGCGTCGCCGCCGTGGTTGTCCTTAATGTCCTCGAGCATCTCGAGCACAGCCTGGTTTGCACCACCGTGCAGCGGGCCTGCCAGCGCGTTGATGCCGCCTGCAATGGAGACGAACATGTTCGCCTGCGCGGAAGCAATCATGCGGACCGTGGAGGTGGAGCAGTTCTGCTCGTGGTCTGCGTGCAGAATCAGCAGCTTGTCCAGAGCCTTCACCAGGATCGGGTCAACCTCGTACGGCTCGGTTGGGTAGCCGAACATCATGCGGAGGAAGTTCTCGCGTGCGTTCAGCGAGTTGTCTGGGTACATGTACGGCTTACCGCGGGATGCACGGTATGCGTACGCCGCCAGCATCGGCACCTTCGCCATCAGGCGAACGGTTGCCTTGTCCAGCTGTTCCTCGTCGAGCGGATCCAGCTGGTCCTGGTAGTAAGCAGAAAGAATGTTCACGGACGACGCCAGCACCGCCATTGGGTGTGCGTTGCGCGGGAAGACGTTGAACGCGGCCTTGAAGTCTTCGTCGAGAAGCGTGTGGTGACGAATCTCGGAGTTGAACTTCTTGTACTCATCCGTCGTTGGAAGCTCGCCATTGATGAGGAGGTACGACACCTCGTTGAACGTTGCATTCTGCGCCAGTTCAGCGATGTCGTAGCCACGGTAACGCAGAATGCCGTTGGCGCCATCGATGTAGGTGATCTTCGACTCGGTCGAGCCAGTGGACACGTAGCCCGGATCGAAGGTGACAAGCCCAGTCTCCCCGAGGAGGTTGCCTAGCACCACTCCGTCGTTGCCCTCGGTGGCGGACTTGATGTCCATTTCGAATTCGCCACCTGGGTAGTGAAGTACAGCTTTGTCTTGACCTTCAGAAGCCATAGCAAACCTTTCTCAGAAGTTTCGGAAACCCTATTCCTTGCGGGATGCAAGGAGGTTGCAATTTACTCCCGCAATGCTAGCAAAAAATGTGACTCGCCCGACACAACTCAATAAATCTATTGACCACCACACCCCCATTTGTTCGATTTTCAAGTATCCGGAAAAGAGCTGGCGAAAGGCGCCCCGGGCGCGTCGTTGGGTAATAAGATGCAGTGAGACGCGAGTGGCGTCGTCAAGTTTCTCTACCCCCTGTTACAGGAAAGGCTGTCATGCAAACATTTCCGGTTCTTCCCCCAGCTCTGCTTCCTAGCGATGGGCGTTTTGGCTGCGGCCCTTCAAAGGTTCGCCCGGAGCAGCTCGAGGCTATCGCGAAGGGCGCGGACATCATTGGTACCTCTCACCGCCAGCCAGCTGTGAAGAATCTTGTGGGTGAGGTCCGCCAAGGTTTGCACGACTTCTTCAGCCTTCCGGAAGGCTACGAAATCGTGTTTTCGCTCGGAGGCGCGACCGCCTTTTGGGACGCCGCTACCTTCGGCCTCATCGAGACGAAGTCTGCACACCTGACGTTCGGTGAGTTTTCTGGAAAGTTTGCGAAGGCCTCGGCCGCCGCACCATGGCTGGCTGATCCGCAGATCGTGGACTCCGCACCCGGCACCGCACCTTCGCCGCACGAGCTCGACGGTGCCGACGCCGACGTCGTTGCGTGGGCACACAACGAGACTTCCACCGGCGCGATGGTCCCAGTTCGCCGCCCGGACACCGATGCACTCGTAGTTATCGACGCTACCTCCGGCGCCGGCGGCCTCCCCGTCAATGTGCACGAGGCGGACGTCTACTACTTCTCGCCACAGAAGTGCTTCGCTTCTGACGGCGGCATGTGGTTCGCCGTGATGAGCCCAGCCGCCCTGGAGCGCATTGAAAAGATCCAGGCGTCTGGCCGCTTCATCCCCGCGTTCCTGAACTTGCAGACGGCCGTCGATAACTCACGGAAGAACCAGACGTACAACACCCCGGCAATCAGCCCTCTGTTGATGCTGGCGGAGCAGGTTCGTTGGATGAACGAGCTCGGCGGGTTGGATGCGATGGTTGCTCGCACGACGGCTTCGTCCTCCCTGCTGTACAAGTGGGCTGACAACCACGAGTTTGCAACGCCGTTCGTCGAGGACCCTGCAGCCCGTTCCAAGGTCGTCGGTACGATCGATTTCGACGAGCGCATCGACGCAGCTGAGCTGGCTAAGGCGCTTCGCCAGAATGGTTACCTGGATACGGAGCCGTACCGCAAGCTTGGCCGCAACCAGTTGCGCATCGGTCTGTTCCCTGCAATCAAGTCCGAGGACGTCAAGCACCTGACCAAGTCTATTGACTATCTGATCGAACAGGGCGTGGGCCAGAAGTAGTCCAGAACAAATGGGCTAAGCTGGTGGAGGTATTTGTCAGCGGAAAGGAGCCACATGCGCGAGTTATACCTCATGGATGAGGAGTCCACGGAGACGTTCTTCGTCCTCCGAGATGACGAGGGCATCCGTTACCAGCTCGCGCGTTCCGAGATGCAGGCCGTGGCTGAGGAGGAATCCATCAAGCCTGAGCTTGAGGTTGCACCGGACGCGCAGGAACCATCCGCTGACGCTGACAATGCACTCGGTGACGAGCACTCCGAGGACGCAGCGGAGACAGCCTCCGAGGAGAAGCCCCGCAGCCTGCCGGAACCGGACCCGCTGTACTCCACCCCGCTTTCGATGCGCCCGAACCAGATCCAGGCGCGCATCCGCTCCGGCACCCAGCCATCCGAGTTGGCTGAGGAGATGGGGGTGGCTGAAAGCCGGATCGACCCGTACGCCCACCCGGTGCTCCTGGAGCGCTCGCAGGTTGCCGAGGCCGCAAAGCAGTCGCACCCGATGCGCGAGGACGGCCCGGCGAAGCTGACGCTGTTCGAAATCCTCGCCACCGCATTCGCTGCCCGCGGGCATTCGCTTAGCGACGCCACCTGGGACGCAACCCGTGAGCCCGGCGATGACTGGGTGGTGCATGTCCGGTGGCAGGCAGGCTTAAGCGAAAACGAGGCCTTGTGGTCCTTCCACCGCCAGATGGGTTCCGCACCGACGACGGAGGCGCGAAACTCCATCGCTGCAGACCTCACAGACCCGGATTTTGTGCAGCCAGTTCGTTCACTCACGGCTATCGATCAAGACGTCGATGAGGGCGAAGACGCCACCGACGCCCCCGCTGCTTCGGACGAGGATGCAATCGCGACCGGTGACTTCTTGCAGCACCCGGATGAGGCACCGCAGCCGCAGAAGAGGCGTCGAAAAGCTGTAACTCCGCACTGGGAAGATGTCCTGTTGGGGGTCCGAACAAACACGAAGCGGCCGCGAAAGTAGGGCCCCGCTATGTCTCATAACGCCGTGGTTACCTGCTGGTTTGTCAACGTCGCACACCCGGAGGACGTGCTCGAGGGCGAGCCGAAGGCGGACCGTGGGTTCGGCCGAAAGCTGCTCGCACAGGTTAACCCGGCGTGGCCTATTACCCCGATTGGCCAGTTCCCGCTGAATCGTTCCTCGGTTCCTGGTGTGGACGAGTATTACATCGCGGGGTACCCGGGAGTTGCGGTTGTCCGTTTCTTTGTCAGGGACGCGGAGCGCATCAGCGAAACCGCCAAGGCGCTGCGCACCGCACTGCCTAGCGCTGACACCTACGTCTACGCGGAAGGCACCGATTCGGACTACGCGGCGATCGCCCACTACCAGGGTGAGACGCTGCGCCGCGCGTTCTCTGCCACCCGCGACCACGTCTTCGAGGACGTCGGCTTGCCGGACCCGTTCGAGGCCCCGTACTGGGCCGGGGAAACCGCACCCCAGCTCGGCGGCATTTCGCTACCGTTCGAGCCGCCAGCGCTGATGCGCGAGGCTGAGCGCGCGTGGTTGGGTATCGAGGTCGGCGAGGACGGTCCGGATGTGCACATCATCGGCTACGCGGTGGATGGCCGCCCGGAGCCGAGAGTCGAGGCTCCTGCCCCACGCACCAAGACTGTCAACGAGGTGGCGGCAAAGTTCGCCGAGCAGACCAACACGTACGACGATTACGAGCAGCACGACGAAGAGGCAGAGCGTGACGAGTTTTCCGAGCTTGCCGACGCCTCCGTCGCAGCAGCAAAGCGCGTTGGCCGCGGGCTACGTCGTCGCGCCCGCGACCTGAAGGCTACGATTGCGGAGAAAATCCGCCACGCAGACCGCGGCTGATGAGGTCGCGCTGGCGCTCGTAGAACGCAATCGCCGCAGCCGTGGCCACGTTGAGTGAATCCGTCCCCGGCGCCATGGGGATTTTCGCGCGCACATCGGTCGCGCGCATTGCGTGCTGCGTGAGCCCAGGGCCTTCCCCGCCGACGAGAAATGCCACCTTCTCGTGATCGTTGAGTGCCTCTGAGAGGTACACGGCATCGTCCGCAGGGGTCAGCGACACCAGCCACCAGCCCTGTTCCTGCAGCTGTGCGAGCTCGCGCTGCCACGTGGTTGGGGTGCCGCCGAAGTGCGCAAACGGAGTGCGAAGCACATGGCCCATTGAGACGCGGACGCTGCGCCGGTAGAGCGGGTCGGCGGTGGCGGCACCGAACAGCACGCCATCAACGCCCATGCCGGCGGCGTTGCGAAAGATGGAGCCGATGTTCTCGTGGTCCCCCACTCCCTCAAGAATCACCAGGGTGCGGGCATCTGCCACGACGTCTTCGACGCTCAGCGGTTCGGGTTTATCCGCGGAGACTAGCAGTCCGCGGTGCATGTCATAGCCGGCGACCTCCCCCATCACTGCGCGGCTGATCTCGTAGACCGGTATTCCTTCCGCTTCGAGGCGCTCGCCGTACTGTTCCAAAAAAGACTGGAGGCGGCCACCGAAGCCGAACACCGCGCGGACAGGAAAGCGGGACTCCACAAGGCGTCCCGCAACAAGAGGCCCCTCCGCAAACACCAGGCCTTTCTCGCGGTCTGAGTGCTTCAGGTCGCGGATATCGTCAAGCCGGGGGTCGGAGGGGTCGTCGATAACTATGCTCACGCTTTACGAGATTAGCGACATCAACGGTCCTTGTGCGAAATAGATCAGGAACAGCGCAGAAATCAGCCACATGATCCAGTGGATGTCCTTACGCTTGCCAGCGAAGAGCGCCATCACGGTAAACGCGATGAAGCCGACGCCGATGCCGTTGGCAATCGAGTAGGTCAGCGGCATCATGATGATGGTTAAGAAGGCCGGGAAGGCAACGTCGAAACGGGTCCAGTCGATGTTGCTGACCTGCATCATCATCAGCGCGCCAACCACGACGAGGACCGGTGCGGCGGCCTCGATTGGGACGATTTTGTACAGCGGGGTGAGGAACATCGCCAGCAGGAACAGGATGCCGGTGACCACGTTTGCGAGGCCGGTGCGGGCGCCGTCAGCAATGCCGGCGGACGAGTCCACGAACACCGTGTTCGAGGAACCAGAAAACGCGCCACCGACTACTGCGCCGAAGCCTTCAACAACAAGGGCTTTCTTCATGCCTGGCAGGTTGTCGTTCTCGTCGGTCAGGCCGGCCTGGCGGCCGAGCGCCGTCATGGTGCCCATTGCGTCGAAGAAGTTCGCCAACACGAGGGTGAAGACCAGGAGGCTGGCGGCGACGACACCGACCTCAACGAAGGCACCAACCATGTCGATTTTGCCCACGAGGGACAGATCCGGGATGCCACCCAAAGAATCCGGAAGCGCAGGGACCGCGAGCGACCAGCCGTGGTCATTCTCAGCGGACGAGCCTGCACCGACGAAGGACTCCACAATCATCGAGATGATCGTCGTCGCGACGATGCCGATGAACAGCCCACCCGGAATGTTCCGGATCACCATGAAGCCACAGATGAGCAGGCCGATGACAAACACAGCCGTCGGCCACGAGGCGATCGAACCACCGAAGCCCAGCTGCACCGGGACAGTGGTGTGTGCCTCGTCAGGGATGCGGCGCACGAACCCGGCGTCCACCAAGCCGATCATCGCGATGAACATGCCGATGCCGACACTCATTGCCACCTTCATCGAGTTCGGGATGGCCTCAAAGACGGCGGTACGGAACCCGGAAATCGCAAGAATGCAGATGATAATACCGTCAATCACGATGAGGCCCATGGCCTCTGGCCAGGTCAGGCCCTGTTGCCCAACGAGTGTCACTGCAACGAGTGTGTTCAGGCCAAGGCCCGCAGCAATACCAAACGGATATTTAGCAATAACGCCGAACAAGATACACATCACACCGGCGGCAAGGGCCGTCACCGCAGCTACCTGCGGGATACCAAGCACGACACCTTCGCGGTCGGGGCTCGTGCCCAGGATCAAAGGATTCAGGAGCACGATGTACGCCATCGCAAAGAAGGTCACGATACCGGCGCGGATTTCGCGGCCGACGCTCGAGCCTCGCTCACTGATATGGAAGAATTTATCAAGCCCGCTAGCGGGCTGCTTCGTTGAAGATTCGCTTGGAATACTCACTGCGAAGATCCCCTTTAGTTCGTTGAGGAAGTTATGAAAGAGAGCAAAGTTGTTGCATGCATCGGCTGAAATCTATCTGCCAAAAGCCTGCAATAGACTTTTACCTTAGTGCACACACTTCCTAATAATTTCGACTTGGAGCCCAAAGTGGATGTATTCAGCTTTGTCATTTCGCAAGGCATGGTTGCAGATGCAGATCTGCTCACCTCGAAGCTTCGCGGCTGCGGCATCTCGCACTCGGAGTTTGAACGCCTCCGCGTTACGGTCAGCCAGGTTACGGGCCCTCGCAAAGCGGTCGTCCACGTCAGGGGAGACCATGTGTCCTTGACGCTTCGCCCGGCGCCTGCGCCCTCCACGGAGATCACCATGTTCGCGGAGCCAATCCGGGATCAGCGCGCGCAGCCGAACAGGCACGGGCCGGACCTCGGGTGGCAGTTGCACGCATCGGCAACGCTGGGCACCAACGACGGATTGCTTGCCGACGCCAGCGGCCGCATCATCTCCGCACTCCTCCAACCACTGATCACATTTCCAAGCGCCACGCGGGCGGTCATCTCCGGGCACCCTGCTACCGCGGGGTCATACGCGCTGGAGGGGGTTGTGCGTGTGTTGGAGGAGGCGGGCGTCGAAACGCATGAGGCGCACGACGGCTTCTCACGCTTCGACCTGATGCACCAGGAGACGTGGGCCGTCGATGCTGTGCAGGGTGCCCGGCTTGTCGAGCAATGGCAGGAGTACGGCACACCCAAGCCTGGCCCCCGAATGATTTCGCGCGGTCTACTGCCGACGCACCGCGAGATCAATAAGACCCGGCAGCTGCGGGCATCACTGCTCTAGCGGGTTACTTCCCGTCGTGGCGCGGCGCCTTGGTATCTGCGTGGGCACCGCAGCCGTAGGATGCAGCGACGATGCGGCCATCAGCAGAGTATTCGTTGGTGCACACCCCGAAGTTCTCCCCCACTGGGTGCTCCATTGGAATGTAGAACGCGCAGGTCCGGCAGTGCAGCGTTGCCTGCTCGGCGAACGCAGAATTAGGGCCAAACTTGCCCTTCCGCCACCGCGTCTTCGCCGCGTTGAGGCCTTCTTGCGTGAGGTAGTGGTCAGTTTCCCTGCCTGGGAACGTCACTGCATCCTTTGCAAAGGAGTCTGTGGTCAGGCGCTCGTCGTCAGGCGCTGGCTCCATGATGTCGCCGGGGCCGAGGTCGCCGGGGCGAAGACGCTCGGAGTACGGCACCCAGTCCGGCGCCTGCAGCGCGTCACGAGCCGGCATGAGCGCGACCTCGTTGACGGTCACCCATGTTGAGCCCGTGGCACACGCGACGACCGCGTTCCATTCCCACCCGTTGTAGCCAGGCACGCTCGCTTCGAAGCGGTGCGTGGCCACGTTGCTCGAGAGCCCAGCGACACCGATGTGCGCGCCGACCTCGCCTTCCGCGATCTCGAGGATGGCCTCTCGCGCGACCTCAATTGCTTTGTCGCTCAGCAGTGGTGAAGAGTTCTTGTTCTGAGACACGCTCTCCATTATGGCCCATTTCTGGGGAAATGCTGCATGATGGACGTATGCGTGTTCACTCCCGACGGTTTTGGTCCATCCTGATGTGTCCTTTGGTGCTGCTCACTGTGAGTGGTTGCGATGAAGCTGCCACCGAGGTGGAGCAGCTGAAACCCGAAATCGTACAACGCTACGACTACGACCCTGCCCTGTTCACCCAGGGCCTCGAAGTCGATGAGGACGGCACGCTCCTCGTCAGTACCGGCCAATACGGAGCGTCCGGTATGTATCGGCTCACGGCAGAAGGCGACGTGTTGGGCGAGGTTGCCTTGCCAGACGTGTTCTTCGGCGAAGGCATGACCCGCGTCGGAGATTCGGTTTGGCAGCTGACGTGGCAGGAGGGCACCGCGTTTCGCCGCGATGCAGCGTCCCTAGCAACTGTCGATACCGCCCACTACGACGGCGAAGGGTGGGGGCTGTGCGCCACCGATGATGCACTTATTTTCTCCGACGGTTCCGCCGAGCTGCGCCGCATGGACCCGGACACGCTCGCCGAGCTTGCGCGGTTCGAAGTCACCGACCAAGGCAAACCCGTCGAGGGTCTCAACGAGTTGGAGTGCGTCGGCGACGACGTCTACGCAAACATCTTCACAACCACCGACATCGTGCGTATCGACGCCACCTCCGGCCACGTCACGGCCAGAATCGATGCGTCGTCTCTTCCCAACAACGCCGACGAAGACATAAACAATGTGCTCAACGGGATCGCGCATATCCCTGGCACCGACGAGTTTTACCTCACCGGCAAGCGTTGGCCTGACCTCTACCGCGTCCGGCTGGTCCCGTCCCAGTAGAATTTCGCTCATGACTGCTTCCCGCCGTGCTTCCTCTCGCCTTGCACTCCAACTCGGTGCGACAGTTCTCGCCGTCGCTATCCTGCTCGCTGGGGTGTACGCGTTCATGAACTGGCAGCGCTCGCAGCCAGGTCTTCCCGTAGAAGACCTTCGGATTCACGTCACTGCATCCGACGGCGAGCACGAGATCGCCCCCTACACGCTCTGCCCCCTCGATGAGCAATGTGACGGCGGTGAGCCACCGGCACTCACACGTGATGGCTCCGACGAACTCACATTCCGCATCGACCCAGATATCGCTGCGGGCAGCTGGCGCCTCCTCCTCATTTACGACGACCCCTCCGCCAACGAGGAGCGCCTCCACCAGGCGGGCGAGACCACCGAAGAGACCGCTCCTGCCGTCAAAGAAGGCGGGGCAAAACTCCTCGTTGCTGAAGTCTCGACGCTGGCCGTAAAAAATGACGACCACGGGGAAGAAATCCCGGTGGTCGCCACATGGTCGGTCGCGTTTGAATAACGCTTAGGCGTCAAGCTCCTTCGCCACTGCGCGCAGGATGCCCGCAACCTGTCGAGCCTCTTTGCGCTCAGGGTAGCGCCCAGCCGTCAACGCCGGTTGCACGTCGGACTCGATGAGCGTCATCACATCGGCAAGCATGCTTCCGAGTTCTTCTGGCTTCCTACGGTGCACGGGGCGACGCTTCTGCGTCTCCAAGATGGCGACGCGCAGCGCCTGCGGGCCCTTTCGGCCTGCGGCAAAGTCGAACTCGATGCGCTGTCCAGGCACAAGCTCATCCACACCATCCGGGAGCACCGACTTAGAAATAAATACGTCGTCGTCTCCAGGGTTGGATGCGAAGCCGAAGCCCTTGTCGGCGTCGAACCACTTCACCTTTCCAATTGGCATTAGTCTTCGTTCCTTCTCTGTTCTCTATGCAGACTCAGCAGTGGCTATCCATCATAGTCGTATCGCCCGTTCGAGCCCCAACACGAAAGAAAGTGCCACAAATCACACTCGCGCCAATTTGGCTCGTGAACAGGACAAACAGCCCTACCAGTCTCCCCGCGTCCGCGACACCGACCCCAAAAAGTGCCCGGAGCGTGACTAAATCGTTATAAAGCGTTAGGCTGTCCCGCAGCAAGAAAACGAGGCACGCTGAGTTCTGTTCGCCTCGCACAATTACACAAAGAACAGAAGCGGAGGACCCAACCTTCGGAAACTCCCTCCCGGAGCTTCCTTGGGGTGAAGTTGCTACTGCAACCGGACACCTCAGCCCGAACCCGACAGCTTACTTCGCAAGCGACAACAAGAGAGGACATCGTATTTTCATGGGACGCCATTCCAAGCAGACCACTTCCCTGACCAAGAAGGCACTCGCCGGCGCAGCCGCAACCGCGGCGTTCGCTGGACTGATGGCCCCAGAGGCCACGGCAGCGCCTGACTCTGACTGGGACCGTCTCGCACAGTGCGAGTCCGGCGGCAACTGGGCAATCAACACCGGCAACGGCTACCACGGCGGCCTGCAGTTCTCCGCGTCCACCTGGCAGGCATTCGGTGGCGGCCAGTTCGCTCCAACCGCGAACCTGGCAACCCGTGAGCAGCAGATCATCGTTGCAGAGCGCACCCTGGCACAGCAGGGTTGGGGCGCATGGCCAGCATGCTCCGCTCGCCTTGGACTGAACTCCGCTGCGACAAATCGCGACGCACAGGCTGTCTCACCGGCACCTGCTCCTGCACGCGCTGCCGTTGCATCCCCGGACGCAGCCCAGCGCCAGGCAGAGAACCCAGTTGACGCCCTGTACCGTCAGCTCGGCAGCTCCCTGAGCAACTATGGTTTCGCGATTCCGGCGCACATCCAGCAGTCCTACGCTGCGAACCGCGCGAACTACGATGCGTTCTACAGCCAGAACGCTGCACTGATCAACGCTGTTCGCTCGGGCGATCTCGCCGCTATCGGCGCAGCACTGCTGAACCGCTAAGCACTCAATAGAACGTGCCCGCCACAGAAAGCTTGTGGCGGGCACGTTTGTTTTGCTTTATGAAAGGGGCATAGGGACTGGCCAGCCCACTCTTTCAGGGCTGGCCAAAAGGTTGAACACTTAGCGGTTGATTCGCGTCGTTGGGTGGACGTACCCGATTTCTTCCGCCGGGAGTGGGAGCACGAGCTCGTCCCCAAACGGGCTAGATGCACCGGTAAGCTGCGAGGACAGCTCGGTGACAGGCGAACCATTACCAGGGGTGTTGGTGGGCCACGCCGGGTTCGCGCGACCGATCTTCTCTACGTCTTTAGCCATGCGTACTATTCTTTCACGCCTGGACAAAAATCGCACGTACACTAGCCAACGCTATGACTACGTTCCAGGAAGCGCTCCGCACGATGCGCCCCGAACAACTCCGGGAGCTCATTTATCTCAGGCCAGACGCCTTTTACCCCACCCCGCCATCCTGGGGTTCGCTGGGGACGCGGCTGTCGCTGGCTGGGTCTGCAGCACGAGCGTTACGCCGTCTCAACGCTGCCGAGTTGCGGCTTCTGGAAGCGCTCGGGGACGTCGGCGCCGAGCTCTCTCCCGTCGACACCAACAGTGTCCCCGCAGCGCGTGTTCCCGGGGCCGTCGAGCGTCTCCGTGCGATGGCGCTCATCTATGGCCCGGATACTGCTGTACGGGTCGCACCAGGGGCACTTTCCGCGCTGCCGTCGGGCTGGCGCCTCGGGGACCAGGCCCCACCGAACCTCGACGGGCTGCTGGAAGGACTCAGCGCCCGCGAGCGCTCAGTGCTGGATACGCTAGCGGCGTCAGGTTCCGTCGGCACGACGAGGGCCGCCGCGGCGGACGCGGATCCCACGACGCCAGTTGCAACACTCATTGCGAAAGGGCTGCTCATCCGCGTCGACGCCACAACGGTTCGCCTACCTCGCCCCGTCCGCGACGTCCTCCGTGGCCTGCCACCGCGCGAGTTCCCCGAGCACGCCCCTGCCGTCAACGATCCAGATCAGCCGACGATCGACCGCAACGCTACTGGCGCGGGCCTCGACGCGGTGCGCAAGCTCCGCCAGCTACTGCTCCTGTTACTTGAGTCCCCGGTCGCACTGAACAAGGACGGCTCCCTGGGGGTCCGCGCACATGCGGGGTTAACGCAGGCCCTCGGTTTCGATCCTGCGCTCCTCATTACCACGGGCGAATCCGCCGGCCTTCTCGGCCGTGGAAGCACCGACGAGGCCGACGTACTCGCGGCCACCCACGACGCTCTTTCCTGGTTGGACGCCACGCTCGCCGACCAGTGGGCTATCCTCCTCGCCGGCTGGCTCGCCTCGCCCTGGCGCACCGACAAGACGCCGGAGCACCGCCTCCTTTCGGAGCCCACCCACAACCCCGACGTCAGGCATGCCCGGAGGCGCATCGTCGAGTACGCAGGCCCCGACCAAGAGGCCCGATTACTGTTCCACGTACCGCTCATAGCAGCGAATTTCTCGCCCCAACTTATCGAAACCACCATCGCCGAAGCCGCATTCATCGGCGCGATTGGCGGCGTGGGGAGCTCGGCGTCGACACCCCTGCAAGCACTTCTCAACGACGGCGACGTCGTCGAGGCCACGAAGCAGCTCGTCCCCGCGGAGGTCTCGCAACTCATCGCGCAGGGCGACATGACACTGCTCGCCCCGGGGCCGCTCGATGCGGCGACCGCCGCCGTCGTCGAAGATATCGCCGACCTTGAATCGCCGGGCCTTGCCAGCATGTGGCGCATCAGCGACGCCTCCCTGAAGCGCGCCCTCGACCGTGGGCACGACGCCGACTCACTGCACACATGGTTGAAACAGCACATCATGGGCGAGGTTCCGCAGGCCATCACCTTCCTTATCGACGACCTCTCCCGCACCCACGGCGCAATCCGCGCCGGCAGCGCGCTGAGCTACATCCGCTGCGCCGACCCTGCCCTCCTCGCCGTGGCGGCTGAGCACGCCGATCTGCGGATCTTGGCACCCACCGTCGCCGTCAGCCCGCTTCCGCTGCCACGCTTGCTCCACGAGTTGCAAGCCGCGGGCCTGCAGCCAACCGCCGAAGACGACCACGGCGCCTCCATCACACTTGCGGAGGAACCAGCACTGGTGCGAGCAACACCGTCCTCGCTCCCCCGAACCGCCTCTCTGAGCGAAGGGGACGTCGATAAGATTGTTGCGGCCCTCAACTCGGATACGAGCCAACCTTCCGGGGTCAGCGAAACGTCAACGACTGATATGCTTCGTGCAGCAGCCCGCGCCCGTCGCCGCGTCAAAGTTGAGTACGCGGACTCGCAGGGCGCGCAGCACACCCTAACGGTCATCCCGTTGACGGTGAGTGTCGGCGTCATTGATGCGCAGGACACGGCCACGCAGCGCGTGATCCGCATACCACTGCGGCGCGTCACCACTGTGACGCTGGTGTAGAAAGAAAGGTCCAACAATGACGTTTGGGGACGGCCCACTGATCGTGCAGTCCGATAAAACCGTACTGCTTGAAATCGCGCACCCGGACGCGGCGAAAGCTCGCGCAGCGCTTTCCCCATTCGCTGAACTCGAGCGCGCCCCCGAGCACGTCCATACCTACCGCATCACCCCACTTGCGCTGTGGAATGCCCGCGCCACCGGCTTCGACGCCGAGACCGCAATCGATGTCCTCGAGCGCTATTCCCGGTTCCCCGTCCCCCAGTCGCTCCTCATCGACATTGCGGAGACGATGGCGCGCTACGGGCGCGTCAGCCTACTCAACGATCCACAACGCGGGCTCATCCTCGCCACGGAAGAGCCCCCAATCCTGGATGAGATTACGCGCAACAAGAACATCATCCTGTTTCTTGGCCAGCGCTTCGACGAGCACACGGTAGGCGTACACCCGTCCGCGCGCGGGCGCATCAAACAAGAACTCATCAAGACGGGCTGGCCGGTGGCGGACCACGCCGGATACGTCGACGGCGAATCCCACCCAATCGCGCTCGACTTTGACGGTTGGGAGCTTCGCGACTACCAGCAGTACGCCGCTCAAGCATTCTGGGAGGGCGGCTCAGGCGTGGTGGTCCTGCCGTGCGGTGCGGGCAAAACCATCGTTGGCGCCGCCGCGATGGCGCAGGCAGAGACGACCACGCTGATCCTTGTAACCAACACTATCGCCGGGCGGCAGTGGCGCGATGAGCTGCTGCGCCGCACCACGCTCACCCCGGAAGAAATCGGTGAGTACTCCGGCGAAAAGAAGGAGATCCGCCCGGTCACCATCGCGACCTACCAGGTCGTCACCCGGAAAACGAAAGGCGAATACCGCGCCCTCGAGCTTTTCGACACCACCGACTGGGGCCTCATCATCTACGACGAAGTCCACCTCCTCCCCGCCCCCGTTTTCCGCATGGCGGCCGACCTCCAGTCCCGCCGCCGTCTCGGCCTGACCGCAACGCTCATCCGCGAGGACGGCCGCGAAGACGACGTCTTCTCCCTCATCGGCCCCAAGCGTTACGACGCCCCCTGGAAAGAACTCGAAATGGCAGGCTTCATCGCCACCGCCGAATGCATCGAGGTCCGCACCACGCTCACGGAAGAAGAGCGCCTCAGCTACGCGACGGCCTCCGCACGCGAGCGCTACCGCCTGGCCGCCACCGCATCAGCCAAGCTCTCGACGGTCAAGGACATTCTCGCCCGCCACGAGGGCGAACCGACGCTCATCATCGGAGCTTACGTCGATCACCTGCGCCACATCGCGCAGCAGATCGACGCCCCACTCATCGACGGCCGCACCAGCACCAAAGCCCGCGAAGAAGCCTTCGAGTGCTTCCGCCAGGGCGAGCTCCGCACCCTCGTCGTATCGAAGGTGGCGAACTTCTCCATTGATCTACCCCAAGCAGCGGTGGGCATCCAGGTGTCGGGCACCTTCGGTTCCCGCCAGGAAGAGGCCCAGCGCCTCGGCCGACTCCTTCGACCCAAGCCAGACAGCAGCGAGGTCTTGTTCTACACCGTGGTCACACGAGACACCCTGGACGCCGAGTACGCCATGCACCGCCAACGCTTCCTCGCCGAACAGGGCTACGCTTATCGCATCATGGATGCCTCAGACCTCAAACGCGGCCTATAGACTGTGGCCTATGACTGAACAACCATTCCGCTTCAACGTCGACGAAGAATACGCCAAAGAACACAACGAACTTATTCGAAATACCAAGAACCTCGTTACCTCAAGCATCGCTCTGTTCGTCGTCTGCCTCATCGCGGGCGTCATAGTCTGGTTCCTCGTCGACCCGACCTCCCCCTGGCGCCTACTCGGATCCCTCTCCCTTATCTTTTTCGGCACCATCATGCTGATCGTCGGTCTTGCTATTCCTCGCGCGGTTCCACGTACCCAAGCAATTTACGACGCCAACCCCCTCTCTCCCGCTGTCATCACCGATGACAAGGGCACCACAGTTACCCTCACCGCGTTAGTAAACACAGTCGTTGACCAGCAGTCCCCTGCCGAGTGGGCGCTCACCTCAACTGTGGTGCAACGGATCCCCGGCGTCACTCCTAAGGTTGGCGCTGCAGTTCCGTGCGTCGCTGTGGGAGGCCAGCGCACATCCCGCGACAAGGCACACTGGGCAACGATTACTCCGATGCCAATCGCGTGGGGCACCCCTTCAGAGGAAGTTATCAAACAAGCCACGGACTACATCCCCGACGATCAGTGGCGCGCCCTCAAGCAAGCTATCCGCGACGAGGATCTAGTCAAGAAGTCTAGAAATGAGCTCATAGCTCTTTAGGCCGACATCCTCGCCTCAGCGTACGCCCCAGGGAATGCTTATGTCCCCTGGGGCGTATTGCTTGCGCCATGCCTCAGCCATTGAGGCCAGGTAGCCTGAGAGGCCTAACACTTTGAACGGAGATTCCAAGATGAACGATGCTTTTCCCCTTCGCACCCCTCGCCTTATCCTCACTCCTCCCACGGACCAAGATATAGACGCCATTTTTAGGATCCACGCCGACGCCCGCACCTATCAACACCGTCCCGACCTCGCGATGAAAAACCGCAAAGAGGCAGAGGAGTTGGCAAGCACATGGCAAGAAAACTGGGATGAACAGGGTCTTGGCTACTACGTAGTGTCCACGCTTGACGGAACAACCATCGGGTTTACTGGAGTACGCCACAGTGAGGAAGCCGGTGAACAGGTACTCAACCTATATTACCGATTCGCCCCTGAATCTCAGGGCCAGGGATACGCAAAGGAGGCTGCATCTGCGGCGATTGCCAATGCACAGGAACGTTTCCCGCAGCTTCCAGTCATCGCTATCATCGACCCCACTAATGAGGCATCGATCGGTTTAGCATTGAGGCTCGGATTCCAGCACGTCCATGGTGCGGGTGTACCGAACGATTACGAGGTCTACCGCCTCTCCTGAATTCTGGGCTCAACGCGGCGGGGTTCTCGACGCGAGCCTCTCTAGATACATCCCCGTTTGTTTGTTGTGTGGGGGTGCACAAAAAAATGTGGTGAGTATGTGCCACAACAACACACACTCACCACACACAAGAAAATGAAGTTATAGGCCGGCGGTAACCTACTCTCCCACACCCTCCCAGGTGCAGTACCATCAGCGCGGGCGGGCTTAGCTAACCGGGTTCGGAAAGGGACCGGGCGTTTCCCCGCCGCCATCAACCACCGACACGACCAAAATCGTGCCAACACAATACTGTTGATAACAACGACAATATTCACATATCAGCACAGGCATGTCATGCCAGACACTGCACAGTGGACGCAAACACTACTTCTTTACACGGAAGAACACTCAAAACTCTTGACCATAAACAATGCACACCATGTGTTTTGTTTTAGTCTCGGTGTAATTAGTACCAGTCACCTTACACACCTCACAGTGCTACCAGATCCGGCCTATCAACCCCATCATCTCTAGGGAACCTCAAACGAAACCTCATCTCAAAACAGGCTTCCCGCTTAGATGCTTTCAGCGGTTATCCCTCCCGTACGTAGCCAACCAGCCCTGCTCCTGGCGGAACAACTGGCACACCAGAGGTACGTCCGTCCCGGTCCTCTCGTACTAGGGACAGCCTTCTTCAAGTTTCAACGCGCGCGGCGGATAGAGACCGAACTGTCTCACGACGTTCTGAACCCAGCTCGCGTGCCGCTTTAATGGGCGAACAGCCCAACCCTTGGGACCTACTCCAGCCCCAGGATGCGACGAGCCGACATCGAGGTGCCAAACCATCCCGTCGATATGGACTCTTGGGGAAGATCAGCCTGTTATCCCCGGGGTACCTTTTATCCGTTGAGCGACACCACATCCACAAGTAGGTGCCGGATCACTAGTCCCGACTTTCGTCCCTGCTCGACTTGTAAGTCTCACAGTCAAGCTCCCTTGTGCACTTACACTCACCACCTGATTGCCAACCAGGCTGAGGGAACCTTTGGGCGCCTCCGTTACATTTTGGGAGGCAACCGCCCCAGTTAAACTACCCACCAGGCACTGTCCCCAACCCAGATCATGGGCCAAGGTTAGACATCCACTACGGTCAGAGTGGTATTTCAACAACGACTCCACAATCACTAGCGTGACCACTTCACAGTCTCCCACCTATCCTACACAAACCGCACCGAATACCAATACCAAGCTATAGTGAAGGTCCCGGGGTCTTTTCGTCCTGCCGCGCGAAACGAGCATCTTTACTCGTACTGCAATTTCACCGGGCCTGTGGTTGAGACAGCAGGGGAGTCGTTACGCCATTCGTGCAGGTCGGAACTTACCCGACAAGGAATTTCGCTACCTTAGGATGGTTATAGTTACCACCGCCGTTTACTGGGGCTTAAATTCTCCGCTTCGGACATGCGTCCTAACAGGTCCTCTTAACCTTCCAGCACCGGGCAGGCGTCAGTCCGTATACATCAACTTAACCGTCTTCGCACGGACCTGTGTTTTTGATAAACAGTCGCTCCCCTCTATTCTCTGCGACCCCCACCAGCAACACACCGAAAAAGGCATGCAACCAGCAAGGGCCCCCCTTCTCCCGAAGTTACGGGGGCAATTTGCCGAATTCCTTAACCACAGTTCACCCGACCGCTTTAGTATTCTCTACCTGACCACCTGTGTCGGTTTCGGGTACGGGCCATACACACACATCGCTAGAGGCTTTTCTCGACAGCAAAGGATCACCACCATCACCCAACAATTGGGCTACGCATCACGCCTCACACAAAATATCGACCGCATTTCACAAGTCGACGTGCCACACGCTTACACCAAGATATCCAACACTTGGCGCGGCTACCTGACTGCGTCACCCCATCACTGAACTACCACGGATCAGGCCCCACGCATCACCAACAACCACACACCCAAAAGGATGCGCATGTTGCCAGTTCAGGGTGGTTAGTATCACCGCTTCACTCTTTGTCGCATGCATACGGGTACGGGAATATCAACCCGTTGACCATCGACTACGCCTGTCGGCCTCGCCTTAGGACCCGACTCACCCTGGGAAGACGAACTTGACCCAGGAACCCTTAGTCATCCAGCGGATACGATTCTCACGTATCTCTCGTTACTCATGCCTGCATTCTCACTCGCACACAGTCCACCACCCCTTACAGTATGGCTTCACCCCATGCACGACGCTCCCCTACCCATAGTAAAAACTATGCCGCGGCTTCGGCGGTGTACTTGAGCCCCACTACATTGTCGGCGCAGAACCACTCGACCAGTGAGCTATTACGCACTCTTTCAAGGATGGCTGCTTCTAAGCCAACCTCCTGGCTGTCTTCGCGATCCCACATCCTTTTCCACTTAGTACACCCTTAGGGGCCTTAACCGGCGATCTGGGCTGTTTCCCTCTCGACTATGAAGCTTATCCCCCACAGTCTCACTGCTATAGAACACTTAACCGGCATTCGGAGTTTGGCTGATGTTGCTAAGATGATAGTCCCGCTCAACCAACCAGTAGCTCTACCTCCGGCAAACTACTATAACGCTGCACCTAAATGCATTTCGGGGAGAACCAGCTATCACGGAGTTTGATTGGCCTTTCACCCCTACCCACAACTCATCCCCTCAGTTTTCAACCTAAGTGGGTTCGCGCCTCCACAACCTCTTACAGCTGCTTCACACTGGCCATGGGTAGATCACCCCGCTTCGGGTCCAGGACATGCCACTAAACGACACCCAATTAGGATTCGCTTTCGCTACGACTACCCCACACGGGTTAACCTCGCGACATGCCGCTGACTCGCAGGCTCATTCTTCAAAAGGCACGCCATCACACACACGCGGTGCTCTGACGGATTGTAAGCGCACGGTTTCAGGAACTCTTTCACTCCCCTCCCGGGGTACTTTTCACCATTCCCTCACGGTACTTATTCACTATCGGTCACACTTAGTATTTAGGCTTACCGGGTGGTCCCGGCAGATTCACAGCAGATTCCACGAGCCCACTGCTACTCGGGCAAACAATCACCACAACACGACACGCCTTCACGTACAGGGGCTCTCACCCTCTCCGGCACACCATCCCAGGTGACTTCCGCTAACACGCCGCATCATAGGGGTACATGGCAGCATACCCACAATCATCGCCCACAACACCACACGCGCAACCCCTGCCAGGTATCACACACGCATGGTTTAGCCTCATCCACGTTCGCTCGCCACTACTAGCAGAATCACAATTGTTTTCTTCTCCTACGGGTACTGAGATGTTTCACTTCCCCGCGTAACCCCCACACAGACTATACATTCATCTGCAGGTAACACTCCATAACAAGTGCCAGGTTTCCCCATTCGGACATCCTCGGATCAACGCTTTGTTGGCAACTCCCCGAGGCATAACGCAGCCTCACACGTCCTTCATCGGCTAAGCATGCCAAGGCATCCACCGTACGCCCTTGTAACAAAACAAAAACACACAACAAACAAACAACAAACAACCACCACACACAAACAGCATGACAATCACTTGTTGTTAGGCAAACTTACAATCAAAAAATTCTTCCACAAGAATAAAGATGCTCGCGTCCACTATACAGTTCTCACACAACACACCCCACACACCAACCACCAACCAAACAAGTCAGTGATCAACACGCGGAATCATTCAAGACAACACAACTGCTGTCTCAGACACCCAACAGTGCACCAACACACAATAACTATTACTTCATTTTTGACTACAAAAACCCGGCCACACTGCAACCACAACCACAACCACCACACGAATGCATGACAGTCTGGAGCTGGTGTGTCTCCACCCGGAAACAACAATTGGCAGCCACACCCACGGTGACTCAACCAACAACCAAGCCCACAACTGTGGGCCAACAAAATAAAACTCCTTAGAAAGGAGGTGATCCAGCCGCACCTTCCGGTACGGCTACCTTGTTACGACTTCGTCCCAATCGCCGATCCCACCTTCGACAGCTCCCATGACAGGCCACTGGCTTCGGGTGTTACCAACTTTCATGACGTGACGGGCGGTGTGTACAAGGCCCGGGAACGTATTCACCGCAGCGTTGCTGATCTGCGATTACTAGCGACTCCGACTTCATGGGGTCGAGTTGCAGACCCCAATCCGAACTAAGGCCGGCTTTGTGCGATTAGCATCCCCTCACAAGGTAGCAAACGCGCTGTACCGACCATTGTAGCATGTGTGAAGCCCTGGACATAAGGGGCATGATGATTTGACGTCATCCCCACCTTCCTCCGAGTTAACCCCGGCAGTCTCTCATGAGTCCCCACCATTACGTGCTGGCAACATAAGACAAGGGTTGCGCTCGTTGCGGGACTTAACCCAACATCTCACGACACGAGCTGACGACAACCATGCACCACCTGTATAGCGACCACAAGGGAAACCACATCTCTGCGGCGATCCGCTACATGTCAAGCCCAGGTAAGGTTCTTCGCGTTGCATCGAATTAATCCACATGCTCCGCCGCTTGTGCGGGCCCCCGTCAATTCCTTTGAGTTTTAGCCTTGCGGCCGTACTCCCCAGGCGGGGCGCTTAATGCGTTAGCTACGGCACAAATCCCGTGGAAGGGACTCACACCTAGCGCCCACCGTTTACGGCATGGACTACCAGGGTATCTAATCCTGTTCGCTACCCATGCTTTCGCTCCTCAGCGTCAGTTACTGCCCAGAGACCTGCCTTCGCCATCGGTGTTCCTCCTGATATCTGCGCATTTCACCGCTACACCAGGAATTCCAGTCTCCCCTACAGCACTCAAGTTATGCCCGTATCGCCTGCAGTCCCACAGTTAAGCTGTGGACTTACACAAACGACGCGACAAACCACCTACGAGCTCTTTACGCCCAGTAATTCCGGACAACGCTCGCACCCTACGTATTACCGCGGCTGCTGGCACGTAGTTAGCCGGTGCTTCTTCTCCAGGTACCGTCACAAAAATGCTTCGTCCCTAGCGAAAGGAGTTTACAACCCGAAGGCCTTCATCCCCCACGCGGCGTCGCTGCATCAGGCTTGCGCCCATTGTGCAATATTCCCCACTGCTGCCTCCCGTAGGAGTCTGGGCCGTATCTCAGTCCCAATGTGGCCGTACACCCTCTCAGGCCGGCTACCCGTCGACGCCTTGGTAGGCCATTACCCCACCAACAAGCTGATAGGCCGCGAGCTCATCCCATACCGCAAA
>NZ_LT622814.1:0-420533 GCF_900099485.1 Corynebacterium sp. MC3 | reverse complement strand
ACCCCTGCAAGCAGGAGCCTTTCCGTTCGACTTGCATGTGTTAAGCACGCCGCCAGCGTTCATCCTGAGCCAGGATCAAACTCTCCACAAAAACTATTTCAGAAAGAAACAAGGCCGTGAAAAGCCCGAAAACCTAACCAAAAACAAACCAACCACCAACAACAACCAAAACAGTCATCGCCAGTGTCTGGCAAAATCCTAAAATTACAAAAACTGTAAAGTACAAACAACCAGTCCCAACCCGACGGGGCAAAACAGGACCAGTCACAACCACATCAACCAATACAGTCAACGCGACCGTGCATCTGCACCACACCAGTGACACCCAATCATAGGTTCAAGCATCACCGCCGGCACACACCAAAACATGGCACACAGCACGCAACCAAAAGTCAATGCAATCAAAAATATAAAAAGTACATTGGCACACTATCGAGTTCTCAAACAACAACCGCACACCCAACAACCAACCCCACAACCAGAGCCAGCGTCAAGCAGCTGAAACAAAGTTACACACCCGTAAACACAAAGTCAAATCCAACCAAACCAGCCAGACTCAAAACCGCCCACAAGCAGCAACTTTATTCACTTTGATCATTCCCTCCAAGCGACCAGGCCGCTCGTCGGCAACGAGGGATAACTTAACCACGAACCAACAAACAACACAAATCGCCTGCGTAACGAGCATTTTAGTGATATGTAGCGAGTGGCCCATCCGGGCCCTCAATTACATGCACGGGCGTGTTGAAGATTTGCGTGAGCAACTCGTCGTTCATGATTTCGCGCGGAGTCCCAAACGCGGCGATCTGACCATCCTTGGTGGCGCAGATGTAGTCGGCGTACTTCGCTGCGAAGTTGATGTCGTGCAGCACGATGATGATGGTCCGCCCGAAGTCCCTCGCGGCGGAGTACAGGTGCTTCATCATTTCCACCGAGTGTGCAATGTCGAGATTGTTTAGTGGTTCGTCGAGAAGAACATAGTCAGTTTCCTGGCAGAGCACCATCGCAACGTAAGCGCGCTGACGCTGCCCTCCTGAGAGCTGATCCAGGTAACGGTTTTCGAGTTCGTGGAGACCAAGGAAGTCGATGTACTTCGAGATGATCTGCTCGTCCTCGGGAGTGAGACGTCCATGGCTGTACGGGAAGCGCCCGAAGCCGACGAGCTGGCGCACCGTCAGGCGCGTCACAAAGTGGTTCTCCTGACGCAAGATCGAGATGATCTTTGCGAGATCTTTTGATTTAGCGCTGGTGACGTCCATACGGCCGATTTCGACGGTGCCGGAGTCGATAGCTAAGAGACGCCCAATCATCGTGAGGAGCGTCGACTTGCCCGCACCGTTCGGTCCAACGAGCGCGGTGATGCCACCAGCGGGAATCTCGATATTGACGGGTCCGATTTTGACGTCGTCGCCGTAGTCTTTGCGGACTTCTTTCAGCGTGATCATAAGCGTCCCTTCTTCAAGATGACTGCCAAAAAGGTGATGCCACCGACGAGCTCAATGATGATTGACACGACGCCCTGCGCATAAAACACGTGGTTCATGATGAAGTAGGCGCCACTGAGTACGCAGAATCCCAGCAGTACTGCCATTGGGAAGATGTAACGGTGGTCGTAGGTATCGCAGAATTGGTACGCGAGCGTCGCTACGAGGAACCCCAGGAACGTCATCGGCCCGACGAGCGCGGTCGAGACCGCCATCAAGATGGAGACCAGCACCAATGTGAAGATCGAGTGGAATCGGTGGCTAACGCCGAGGTTCACGGTGACATCTCTGCCGAGTGCGAGGACGTTGAGGTGGCGTGAATTGAAGACCAGTAGTGCTGTGGCGCCGACCGCGAGTGGGATAGCGACCGGATAGTACTCAGGATCCGCGTTGTTGACGGAGCCAAACAACCGCGCGGTGAGGACGTCGAACTCGCTTGGTGTGAGGAGGCGCTGCATGAACGTCGACACGCTGCCGAGTCCGCCACCGATCACGATGCCGACCAGCAGCATCGCGTGCATATTTGCGTGCTTTCCGGACAACAGCCACGCGTACAGCACAAGGCTCAGGCCAACCATGAGCACTAGCTGCAGCACGAACATCTGGAGCGTATATCCATTGTTCAGGCCAGCGGCACCGAGGAAGAACACGGTCGAGGTGTGAATCGACACGTAGAGGGCTTCAAAACCCATGATGGACGGCGTAATGATGCGGTTGTTCGTCACCGTTTGGAACGAAACGGTCGCCACCGCCTGGCACAGCGCCACAATCGCCATCGCGATAACCGAGTTCAAACGGCGCTTCGCAATCAGCCAGTATCCGGTGGTGCCGAAGTCCATGGGGTTGCCGTACGCCAACAGACCGGCAGTAAACCCTACGGCGGCGATGATAAGGCACGCAAGAATTATCCAGTAGCGGGTTTTGCTCTTGGTGGATTGGAAGGCTCCGACGAAGCGGGCGTCGATAAGCTGTTTAGGCACGGCGACTCTGCCTCACGATCAAGAAGACGAAAACCACCGCACCGATGATGCCCAAGATGACGGACACCGGGATCTCGAACGGGGCGATGATCGTGCGGGCCAGTAAGTCGCACACGGTGACGATGCCGACGCCAAGGAGGCAGACCCACGGAAGGTTGGAGCGGAGGTCGTCGCCACGCATCATGGAAACAATGTTGGGAACAATGAGCCCAAGAAAAGGAAGATTGCCGACGACCACCGTCACGACGCCCGCTGCGACCGCAACGAGGCTCGTTCCGACCAAGATGATGCGGCCGTAGTTAAGGCCAATGTTCGTGGCGACGTCCTCCCCCAGGCCGGCGGCCGTAAGGCGGTCGGCGTAGAAGAACACGGCAATCACGACCGCGACGACGATCCAGAGTACCTCGTACTGCCCGGAAATCACTGAGGTAAACGAGCCAGCGAACCAAATCCCGAGCGACTGAAGCAGGTCAGTTTGAAGCGCCCAAAACGTGGAGAATGCGCTGACAACGGCGCCGAGCATGATGCCGACGATCGGGACGATCAGGCTCGAGCGCAGCGTCACCCTCCGAAGGAACGCAAAGAAGACCATCGTCCCGATGAATGCGAAGGTGACGGAAATGATCATGCGCTGCAGGATCGTGCCGTCGGGCAAAAATACGTACGACGCCAGCAAGCCCAGGCCAGCCCACTCGGTGGTACCCGTCGTGGTGGGCTCGACGAAGCGGTTCTGCGTGAGCATCTGCATGATCAGACCGCTCATCGCCATCGCGGCGCCAGCAAGCACCAGCGCGATAGTGCGCGGAACGCGGGTGGTTTTGAACATGTCCCAGCCGTCGCTTGATCGAAAAACGTCGTACTGGCCAACCAATAAGGACAGGGCCAGCAGCACGATCACAATGACGAGACCCACCCCAAGCTTCCAGTTAAGAAGTTTGGGGTGGGTGCGCGTACCCGGTTGCGCCATTACTTGGCGGCCTCCAGCTGGTCAGCAATGCCGTTCAGGATTTCGGTGTAGGTCAGGATGGACTCGTTGATGTAGGTGTCCTGCGGAGCCACATAGATGTGGTTCTCCTTGACTGCGGTGACATTCTGCAGTGCGGCAGAGTCGCTCAGCACGCTCAGAGCAGCCGGGGACTCCCCTTCCTTCTTAATGGCCGCGTCGCGGTCAAGGGCGAAGATCCAATCTGGGTTGGAGTCGGCGATAGCCTCAACAGAAATATCGTCACCCTTGTGGTCGCTCGAGGCGTTTTCTACCTTCAGCGCCGGAGTGAAACCGATGAGGTCAAAGAGGGGGCCAAAGGTGCGGCCGATGCCCGGCGCAACATATCCGATTTCCCCACCAGAAACGTTGACAGCCATCACGGTCTGCGCTGGGTCGTATGCGTCGCGAGCACGCTGTACTGCCTTGGTGAAGTCTTCGACGGTTTTCTCCGCTTCGGCCTGCTTACCGAAGATTTCGCCGAGCTCGAGGGTCTGACGGATCAATTCACGGTCGAAGGGTTCATCGTCACGTGGTTCGAAGTCGACGAGTACTGCGTTTGGAACAAGTTTCTGAATCTCGTCGTCGTACTTTTCAAAACGCTGGCCCGAGATGATTACGTCCGGGTCAGCTGCAACGATGATCTCCAGATTCGGCTCCTTGTGATTGCCGATGTCCGCAATATCGTCATTGTCTCGCAGGCCCGGAACATCTTTCGAAACCAACTTCTTTGGCGCCGCAACCGGCTTCACACCCCAGGAGTCCAGGAGCTCGAAGGTGCGGTTGTCGAGCGCAACGACGCGCTTCGGCGGAGTCGGCACAGTCTTTTCGCCATAGTTGTCGGTCACGGTCACGGTGCCGTTTTCCGCGGCAGTCGTCGTAGCGGAGGCGCTAGCCTGGGTCTCCGAAGTGGACGCGTTGTTCGACTCTGCTTCAGAGCAGGCGGTCAGCGTCATCGCTGCGGCGGCTGCAACAGCCACGATGGTCTTACGTGAAAAACGAATCATGTTGAAAAGTATCCTTGCTACTCATATCCAAGGGTAGGGTTACCTCACTCAGCCTAAATCACCCATGAGAGTTAGGCAAGGCTTAGAGAAGAAAGTAATTATCGACGTCCCCCTCTTCTTACCCCCGCGTCTTGCATCTACGCAGCTTAGATCGCATCGAATCAGCCATTGGCCGCAGCCCCATCTGGTGCAAGCACACCTTAGCTGTGACAGAATACTCGGAGCACTGGATCTCACCGCGTCAGTACAATAGGAGGACTCCAAATGTCCACAATCGCAGTCTTCGCATTCTTTCTCGCCTACATCGTTGCCCCTAGCAGTCCCATCGTATGGATCCTGCTTGCGGTCGCGGTTGTCGCCCTCACCTGGGACACAGTCGCGCTCGTGCGAAAGGATGCTTCCCGATGAACTCACCACTCAACAACTCAGCCATCTACATCCTCGGTACTGCCCTTGCATATCTGGCGACCGGCTGGGCCTGGACGATTGCCATAGGCGCTGCCGCAGCTCTTTCAGCATTCTCCCGCCACCTGTACACAGACAAGGCGTAACGTCACTGAGGGGAACGGAAGAGATTCTACCGATCGTCAATAAACGTGAGATCCCCTCCAAGCCAAAAGCCGCCACTCACAGTGACGGCTACAACTAGCTATGTGCTTTACCCTTCGGTGAACGAGTCCCACGGAGCACCAACCATATCGGCAAGTTCAATATCCGCTTCATCTTCCGAAACCAGCTTCATATTCTAGGGCCAATACTCACCACGTATTCGAGCAAATCTTCACCCGTGTTCAACTGGCTCGCTCATCACGCTTTACCTTTCACTTGGGGCTCCGGCCTCTAGATGTCTTTGACGCTGCCTTCGCCGTCAATGAACTCCAGCGGCGACGCCGGGAAATGCTCACGACCGACGACCTCGGTAACAACATCCGCGACAAGCTCCCGGGAAGTCGTCATGCTGCTGGCGCGCTCTGCATTATTGCCCAGCACGGTAATGCCCTCAGCAGGCTCTTCGGTGAGCGCCGCTGGGCCGAGGATCAGGTAGTTGAGGTCCGTCGAGTTCAGCTTCTTATCGACGGCCTTCTTCGACTCGACATACGCATACCACGACTCATCCGAAGGGTCGGTCGTGTTCTCCGTGGCACCGACGTAGGAGATCATCACGTAAGCCGGTGCTTGCTGCCCCTCCACAGCCAGTTTCTCTAGCCCAGCAATGGAAGCGAGGGCGGCGTCGCGGTCGACTGCCCACGTCACCTCCGCACCAGTGCGTCCACCGTTACCGGCACCCCACACCACAACGTCATACTGGGCAAGGAGCTCAGCCCAGTCCTCAACGGAGATCTCGGTCAGGTCCCGCAGGACAGGGGTAGCACCGAGTGCTTCAATATCGGCAGCCTGGTCGGGGTTGCGTATGAGGGAATGGACAGTATGGCCAGCGGCGACGAGCTTTGGCGCTGCCAACAGCCCCACCTTGCCGTGGCCACCGATGTACAGAACGTTCTTGCGTGCAGTCGTCGTTTCAGTCATGGGCGCCACTGTACGCGTCATCTGCTTTCTCTAACGGTTGGCCGAAATTTGGGTCATACCCAGACCCTCAACTTGTAGTTACTCTCCTTCACAATCGCCCACAATCGAAAACCAAGTCCATGCAACGTATCCGACATATGCGAGCGGAAGAACCAGCGGTAAGAAAATGCCAGCAACCGCGCACATCGTAAGTGCGCCGATGGCCACCCGTGCGAATGACGGTTCAGAACCTGAAGCAACGAGCCTTACCGTCACTACGGCGGTAACGAAGCAGAGGACAACAGTCAGCTCCCACGGGATCCCGCTTCTGGTGGCCAAGATCACCGTCGCAATACCAACACAAATCCACAGGACCTTTGGAAGACTCACACTAGAACCCGATCCATTCCTTAGGGACAGTCACACTGAAGCGTAACAAGCTCGGTCTACCGAGCACCAGGTATGCAACCTGAAGCCGATGGAATAGCCTCGGCAAGATATGAAGAAAATGACCCTCTACCTGCTTAAACAAGTAGAGGGTCAGTGGAGCCGCCGGGAATTGAACCCGGGTCCTTCACCACCGCGCCAGGGCTTCTCCGTGCGCAGTTCGCGCACTGCCTCTGCTCGGCCCTCCGGATCAGGCAAACATGTCCGGATGACGGGCCCAGTCAGTGAAAAATGTCCCTTCCGAGGCCCCACTGACAGGGCCGGAAGGCAAGCCCCCTAAGTCGACGCCAGGTACCGGGTCGTGGGCATCCCCGGCCTGACGGACACGCAGGTCGCTGAACCTTTCTAATTAGGCAGCGAGGGCGTAGTCACGCTGAGAGTTCTTCTCTGCGTTTATTGGTTGCTACGACGCTTACGGTGGTCTCTAGCCTGCACCGGCACGCTTCCCCTGGCTTAGTCGATGAAGTCGAAACCAGAATCGACCCCTCGTACTACGGGAACCGTAGAAGCACCACCCTAGCCGACGAGTATGCTCCCGCGCAAGGGCCCCGACTTAGGCGGTTGGGGTGATGCGCAGGAATTCGACCACGGCATCCGGGCCGGCGTCGACGGCGAGGCGTGCGGCCTTCGCCACGGATTGTGGCGCCATCTTCGGCCCGTTGGTGTCGCCGTGGAGCATGTCGGTGTCGGTGCGCCCCGGGTGCAGGGAGGTCACGCGCACGGCTCCGGCTTCCTCCAAGCGGAGGGAATCGGTGAAGCCGCGCAGGCCGAATTTGGAGGCGCAGTAGGCGGAGCTGCCGTCGATACCAAAGAAGCCGGCGCCGGAGTTGATGGTCAAGATGAGGCCGTTGCTGCGTCGCAACGCGGGCAAGAGCGCTTTCGTCAGCAGCATTGGTGCGATCACGTTGACTTCCATGGTGCGACGCAGGTCGGCCTCGGTAAGGTCGGTGAGGCGGGCGGGCATCATGACGCCTGCGGCGAGCACGAGCACGTCGAGCTCTTGAATGTTCGACGCCGCCTCCGCCATCGCAGCACTGTCGGTGAGGTCAACCTCGAAGGGCTCGGCGTTGGGCAGTGCGCTGACGACCTCGGAGGCGTAGCGGGAGGCGCCGACGTAGACGTGGTGGTCGCGGCCGAGTTCCTCCGCGATCGCACGACCGATACCGCGGGAGGCGCCTGTGACGAGTGCTTGCTTCAACCTGAAATCTCCTTAGGCCTTGATGCCTTTGAACTTCCTGCCAAGGTCACGAGCAATTTCGCGATCTTCGGCGCGGCGTTTGATGGCTTGTCGCTTGTCGTAGTCCTGCTTACCCTGCCCCAGGCCGAGCTCCACTTTCGCGCGGCCGTCCTTGAGGTAGAGCGAGAGCGGGATGAGGGTGCGGTTACCGTCGCGAAGTTTGCCCTGTAGGGAGTCGATTTCGCGGCGGTGCATTAGTAGCTTGCGGGTCCGGCGTGGAGGGTGGTTCGTCCAGTGCCCTTTCGAGTATTCGGGGATGTGCATGTTGCGCAGCCAGACCTCGCCGTTATCGATGGTGGCGAATGCTTCGACCAGCGACACCTTGCCTTCGCGCAGCGACTTAATCTCGGTACCGACAAGCACGATGCCGGCCTCCCAGGTGTCCAGGATGTTGTAGTCGTGCCGCGCTTTGCGGTTGGTCGCAAGTACCCCGGTGTTGCTCAGCTTCTGTTTCTTCTTCTTGCCCATAGGCGTTCCACCCTACTACTTCCGCACGTAGCTGCGCAGTGCCACCTGAGCTGCGAGGGCGCCGATGACGACGGCCCCGAGTCCGACAAGCGGCATCACTGTCATGACGGCGGAGTCCGGAACGCGGGCGACGAGTTGGGAGGCGTAGAGGTCACCGAGGATCGGGTCGACGAGCGAGCGCTTCCCCACCCACGCCAACACGGTGGCAAGTACTGCACCGATCAGCACGGAGAGCACCGCTTCCAGCACGAATGGGGCCTGGGTGAACCAGCGGGATGCACCCACCATGCGCATAATGGCGATCTGCTCGCGGCGGTTGTACGCGGCGAGCTGGACCATGTTCACGATCAGGAACAGCGAGGCCAGTGCCTGCGCGGCGGCGACGACGAAGGTCACGTTGCGGAAGGTGTCCATGGTGCCGGCGGCCTCGCGTACGGTGTCGGCCTGGTCGCTGACCATGGCAACCTGCGGCATGTCGCGGATGGCGTCGATAGGTGCGATGTCGGAGGGGTCCTTGAGGCGCACGTGCAGCGCGGCGGGCAGCGCGTCCGGGGAGGTTTCGCGCACGAGGTCCGGCTCGGAGTCCTGGAAGAGCTCCACGAAGCGTTCGTAGGACTGCTCGCGGGAACGGAAGGTCACCTGTTCGACGCGGTCGTCGGCTTGCAGGGTGTCGCGCACCTCGCGGCAGGCCTCGGAGGAGCAGTCGCTGTCCTCGGCGGAGATGGTCTCGTCGAGCTCCACCATGACTTCGACACGGTCGAGGTAGAGGTCCTTCGTCGCGCTCGTCGCCTGCGAGATAAGGATGCCTGCGCCGACGAGCACGAGCGAAAGCGCGGTGGTGATGATGAGCGCGATGGTCATCGTGAAGTTGCGCCCGAGGCCGCGGAGGCCTTCGCGGAAAATGAAGTTCCAGTTCATGCTTATCCCCTCACGGTTCCGTAGACGCCGTTGGCGTCGTCGCGAACAAGTTTGCCCAGGTGTAGTTCCATGACGCGCTGGCGCATCTCGTTGACGGCGCGCGCGTTGTGGGTGGACATCACAACGGTGGTGCCAAGGCGGTTGATGCGCGCGAGCAACGCCATGATTTCGTCGGCGGTAGCGGGGTCGAGGTTGCCCGTGGGCTCGTCGGCAAGGACGAGTGGGGGCTTATCGACGAACGCTCGCGCGATTGCGACGCGCTGCTGCTCGCCGCCTGACAGTTCGTGTGGCATACGGTTCGCTTTCGCATCCAGTCCGACCAGCTCAAGGGCCTCCGGCACCAGTTTTGCGATGCGCTGCTTCTTCTTCCCGATCACCTCGAGCGCGAACGCCACGTTGTCGTAGACGTTCAACTTGGGAAGCAGCCTGAAGTCCTGGAAGACGTAGCCGATGGACTGGCGCAGCAGGTTCACCTTGCTGCCTTTGAGGGCGTTGACGTGGAAGTCGCCGAAGTGGATGTCCCCCGAGGTCAGGTTTTCCTCACGGATCATCAGCTGCAACAGCGTCGACTTTCCGGAACCGGACGGGCCGATGAGAAAGACGAAGTCGCCGTCAGCAATTTCGAATGAGACATCGTCGAGTGCTGGTCGTGTGGACGTCGGGTAGACCTTCGTCACGTTGGAAAAAGTGATCACCCGCTACACACTACTACTTCTTCTGTTACTCCTGTGACTGAAGTTGCTCCATGCGCCAGCGGATACCGGACTCCAGGAAGCCGTCAATGTCGCCGTCGAGCACCTTTTGTGGGTCGCCTACCTCGTAGTTCGTACGGAGGTCCTTCACCATCTGGTACGGGTGCAGCACATAAGAGCGCATCTGGTTGCCCCAGCTGGCGTTGCCGCCGGCGCCAAGCGCGTCCATCTCGGCCTTTTCCTCCATGCGTTTCTTCTCTAGGAGCTTGGACTGCAGCACGTTGAGCGCGGACGCCTTGTTCTGGATCTGGGATTTCTCGTTCTGGCAGGTCACTACGATGCCGGTCGGGATGTGCGTGATGCGCACCGCCGAGTCCGTGGTGTTCACCGACTGCCCGCCGGGGCCGGAGGAGCGGTAGACGTCCACACGGATATCGGAATCCGGGATGTCGATGTGGTCGGTGTGCTCGACCACCGGCAACACCTCCACCTCAGCGAACGAGGTCTGGCGCCGCGCCTGGTTGTCGAACGGCGAGATACGCACCAGCCGGTGCGCGCCCTGCTCGACGGAGAGCTGGCCGTACATGTATTCGCCGTGCACCACGAAGGTCGCCGACTTAATCCCAGCCTCTTCCGCGTAAGAAATGTCGTACACGTCCACCTTGTGACCGTGCTTTTCCGCCCAGCGGATGTACATGCGCATGAGCATCTCGGCCCAGTCGGCAGCATCAACACCACCGGCGCCGGAACGGATGTTGACCACGGCTTCGCGTTCGTCGTACTCGCCGGACAACATCGTCTGCACTTCCAGGGAATCGACGTCCGCTTCGACGGCGTCGAGCTCATCGTCGGCGAGCGAAGGATCGCCCTCCTCTTCGGCGAGTTCGTACATGACGGGGAGGTCGTCGATACGCGAGCGCAAGCTCGTGACTTTCTTCAGGCGAGCCTGGACGCCGGAGAGCTCCGAGGTGACCTGCTGCGCGTGGGCGGGGTCGTCCCAGAGGCTCGGGTCGCCGGCTTGCTGCTCGAGTTCTTTGATGCGCAGGGCCATTTCGTCGAGGTCCATGACTTTTTCGATGGTGGTCAACGTGGCGTCAATACGTTTGATTCGAGCGAGCGTCTCCGGTTGCATACCGTCGAAGTCTAGACGACGCTCCACAAATCGCGCGCACAGCCCCATAATGGGTACATGACTTCTTTTTTCATTGAGCAACATCGCGACTCTGATGACGCAACACTGGCCGCCGCGCTAGTTGAGCATGCTGGCTCGCTTGCGCTGCGGATGCGGGAGGAAGGCCTTTCGACGGATTACAAGACCTCAATTTCTGACGTGGTGACGGAAGCGGACCGTGCCGCGGAACGATTCGTCGCAGAAACGCTCGCCGAGCTGCGCCCACACGACGGCGTCCTCGGCGAAGAGGGTGCTTCCAAACATGGCGATTCCTCACGGACGTGGGTGATTGACCCGGTTGATGGCACGTTTAACTTCACGCAGGGATCGGACTACTTCTGCTCGGCGCTCGCGCTGGTAGAGGGCGACCCCTCGGACCCGGCGCGCATCCTGATTGGCGCGGTGCACCGCCCGGCGATGAATACGACGTGGCTTGCCCACGATGGCGTCGCGACGCGCAACGGCGACCCATTGCCCGACCTCGAGGCGGCGTCGCTGGCCTCGCAGGGCCTGGTGACGTACCTGCACCCGACGTTCATGCGCGATGACGTCATCCGGAACGCGTGGTTGCGCGCGGTGCGCGACGCGGCGACGATCCGCATGTGGGGCGCCGGTTCCGTGGACCTGTCTAATATCGCTAGTGGCCAGCTGGGCGGCTGGCTGCAGCACTCCGTCGCCGACTGGGATTGGCTGCCGGGCAAGGCGCTCATTGAGGCCGTTGGGGGCGTGGCAAAGAAGGTGCCTGCTGGCGGGGTGACCTGGTGTGTTGCCGGAAATCCACAAATTGTGTCGGACATTGAAGCTAGGCTTACTGAGCATGACGAATCTTTATGACGATGACCTCGCACTTGCACTAGAGCTTGCGGATGCTGCCGACGCGATTACGCTCGACCGCTTCGAGGCTTCCGACCTGAAGGTGAAATCAAAGCCGGATATGACCCCGGTTTCCGACGCCGATGTCGCTGTCGAGGAGGTGTTGCGTGAGCGCCTCGCCGAGGCCCGCCCGGGCGACTCCATCGTCGGTGAGGAGTTCGGCGGCGAGACCGCCTTCGAGGGCCGCCAGTGGGTCATCGACCCGATCGACGGCACGAAGAACTTCGTTCGCGGTGTACCCGTGTGGGCGACGTTGATTTCACTGCTTGTCGACGGCCAACCAGTCCTAGGCGTCGTCTCTGCCCCAGCGCTTGCGCGCCGCTGGTACGCGGCCCAAGGCTCCGGCGCGTGGCGGACGTTTAACAAGGGCAGCCTGAAGCGCCTCGAGGTCTCCCACGTGGGCGAGCTTGCGGACGCCTCCCTGGCGATGTCTTCGCTTGAGGGCTGGAAGGCCCGCGGCCTGCAGGATAACTTCATTGCGCTCACTGAGCGCACCTGGCGCCTGCGTGGCTACGGGGATTTCTTCGGTTACTGCCTGGTCGCGGAGGGCGCCGTCGACATCGCAGCGGAGCCAGAGGTGTCCGTGTGGGACCTTGCTGCCCTGTCCGTCCTGGTCACCGAGGCTGGTGGCACGTTCAGCTCACTCGCCGGTGAGCCTGGGCCGCACGGTGGCGACGCGATCGCCACGAACGGGCTGCTGCACGACGCCGCCCGCGAGGTGATCGGCGCCTAAGAAACTTCAAGCGCTTGAAGCCTTAAGGCAGGCGGAAGCCGTTGTCCAGCGTGGACAGCACCGCGTCCATCCGGACGGCGCCCGTCGGCGCGTGAATCACGCCCTGCAGCGGGCTGTGGCACGAGACATCGAACGGTGATGGGAGGACCCCGCCGTTCAGAATTCCGACGAGGCGGTCGCCCACCACTACGGGTGCGCCCGAATCGCCCTGCATGGCGCAGGTGTGGGAGATGTTCATGGACTCCCAGTCGTGCAGCGTCACGCCGCACGTTCGGCCGGAGGCCACGCCCTGCTTGCACACCACGTTGCCGGGCTTGATCGGCTTGCTGCCGAGGTGGTTGATGTGGACGCCGTTGTAGGAGCGTGTCACCTCTGCGTTCGATCCCAGCTCGATCAGTGCGTAGTCGAGGTCCCGGTTGACCTCCACGATGGTGCCGGAAGGCCCGACTTGCCAGGAGTCGGCGGAGGTGACGGCGTCGCCAACTTCACCGCAGTGCCCGGCGGTCAGCGCGTACTTGTGCCCTTTATCGTCGTGGCCCGCCACGGCGACGGTGCACATTGATTCGGTGCCATTGGTGCGCTTCACGTAAATCGGGGTGCTGGGCCCGTAGAGGGAATTTCCCCGAGTGAGCGCCTGGTTCGAGGCCTCCGGAATCCGCGGGGCGTCGTGGAAGGAACCGGGCACGCGGTGCAGCACGTAGTCGGTCCAAGGTTTTCCGGCGAGTAGCTTCGAAGCGGCGTCGCTACGCCAGACATAGTTTGGGTCGACGTTGCCCTCGTACTCCGAGCGCACCTGCGCTGTTGCCGGTGGCGCGAACCCCACCCCTGCGACCGCGATTCCAACCCCAGCAACGAGCGCACACACTCGGCGAAGCAACATAGGCACCCTTCCACTCCAACCACAGACGTTTCTTGAGTACACAATGCCACCTTTTGCCCTAATTTGCCCCATCGGCACGGCAGCCAGCACAAAAGGTGTGGGTGCGGAACTATGCTCAAGCCATGCGCCTAGAAGAAAAGTTCACGCCGTTCCTACAAAGCCTGGAAGCTCACCGCGGTGAGCTAGAGAATTTGTACAAGTGGTTCCACCAGAACCCCGAACTATCCATGCAGGAGTTTGCTACCTCCGCTCGCATTCAGGAGGAGCTGGAGGCGCTCGGCGTCGAGGTGGTGCCCGTCGGCAAAACGGGGCTCGTGGGCGTCGTGCGAAACGGCGACGGCCCAACTGTCGGTTTCCGCGCCGACTTTGACGCCCTCCCAATCAAGGAAGAAACGGGGCTTGAGTACTCGGCTTCGCCGGAGCTGGGCATCATGCACGCCTGCGGCCACGACATGCACACGACCGCACTGTTGGGTGCGGTTCGCCTGCTGCAGGAAAATACCGACGCGTGGAGCGGCACCTTCCTTGCCATCTTCCAGCCTGGCGAGGAGACTGGCGCCGGCGCCCAGGACATGGCCGACGCGGGGCTAGCCACGAAGGTACCTACCCCCGAGGTAGTGCTTGGCCAGCACGTAGGACCGATGCTGCCGAACTACGGCCTCGGCGCACTACCAGGGCCGGTGTTCGCTGCGGCCGAACAGACGAAGGTCACCATTTTCGGGCAGGGTGCCCACGGCTCGCAACCGCACAACGGCATCGACCCGGTGGTGATCGCGGCCAGCATTATCACTCGGCTGCAAACGATCGTTGCACGCGAAGTGGACCCGCAGGACATGGCCGTAGTCACGGTTGGCGCGGTCCACGCAGGCAACTCCGCGAACACGATCGCCGCGACGGCCGAGATTTCCGTTTCCACGCGCGCGTTTACCTCCGGGCTTTCGGAGAAGCTCAACGCCTCCATCAAGCGGATCGTTCGTGCAGAGTGCGAGGCCGCTGGCACGCCAAAGCCGCCCGCGTTCGAGCGCATCGGCGGCGCACCGGAGTTCCACAACGACGAGGCGACGGCCGACACTGTCATGACCGCGTTCCGGAAGAACTTCGACGAGGTCGGCGACTTCGGCAGGCTTTCCGGCTCCGAGGACTTCCCCACGATTGGCAACGCGTTCGGCGCCCCGTACTTCTACTGGTTCTTGGGCAGTGTCAAAGATATCGACGGCGCCCCTTCGAACCACTCGCCGTACTTCGCCCCTGACCTGCAGCCGGTGCTTGACCGCAGTATCCAGGCCATCTTGGTCTCTACGTCTCCGTGGTTGATGCGAGGGTAGGCCTGCCGTACGCTTTCGTTGCATGCGTACCGTAGAGCAACAGCACCGTACACGGCTCGTCGTCCCGGATATCGCGCGGGGTTTGGCGCTGCTCGGCATCGCCGTAGCCAACGCGATTTCGTACTGGCTCACTCCTTTAAGCACAACCGTGACAGGCGAGCACCCAGGCACGGTGGCTGACCAAGCCGCGACGGTCTTCGCGGCGATGTTCGTGCACGTCCGTGGCCTGCCGATGTTCTCAACGCTCCTCGGCTTCGGCTTCGGTCTGGTCGCGGCGAGTCTGGCACGCAAAGGGTACCCGGCCGGTGCTGCCCGGCGCGTGCTGGCGAAGCGCTACGGGATGCTCGCGCTCTTTGGCCTGGCACACATGTGGCTGCTGTTTAGCGGCGACATCATGTTGACCTACGGGCTTATTGGTGTGCTGATGGCGATGTTCCTGCGCGTGCGCTCGGGGGTGCTCTACGTCATTGCTGGCATCATTCTGGGACTGTCGTGCATTGTGTACTCGCTGGTTGCGGTGTTTTTCTATGGAACACCCCTGGACCTTGCAACGCCGGCACCGGATGCTAGCTCCTTTGCCACGTACTTTGCCGGGAACCAAGAGTTCGCGATCTACATGTTTTTCTCGCAGCCCCTCGTTGTGATCCAGCTGGGCGCGCTTTCCCTGATTGGTTTTGTGTGGGCGCGTGACGGCGTGCTCACTGACGTGAATGAGCACGCGCGGACGCTGTGGATTTGGGTAGCGGTGGCCGTCGCTGTCGTTGTTGCGATCGGCATCCCACTTGGGCTTGCACAGCTGGGCATCCTGCCTGCGTCGACAGCGGCATTTTGGTCAATTTTGAACCAGAGCTTCGGGATGCTCACCGGACCGGGCATCCTGGCTGCGTTCGCGCTGGCAACGCAGCACTGGAACCAGCAGCCACCGCGCTGGACGATGCCGATGATCGCCCTGGGGAAGCGCTCCATGTCCGGCTACCTTCTGCAGACGTTCGTGTTGCTTCCGACCGCGGTACTGATCGGCTACTCGTGGCTGCCGGGTCTCGGGGAGCTCCGCCCAATATTGCTCGGGACCGCGGTGTGGCTGCTGTCGGTGGCGCTCGCCGCCCTGCTTGAGCGCATGGGCAAGCAGGGCCCGTTCGAGTCGCTGCACCGCCGCCTCTCATACGGCCCGACGCGCCGCATCGAACCATACTCAGATCCTGCGAGTGGAAAGGCCCTCCCGCAATGAGCACGCACCGAATCCAAGTAGCACCGCTTTCGGAGCTCACCTCGCTCGAGGCGTTCGAACTATTCAAGCTCCGCGTCGACGTCTTCGTCGCCGAGCAGCACTGCCCTTATCGGGAACTCGACGAGCAGGACGCGCACCCTGACACGCTGCACCTGCTCGCGTGGAACGGTGCGGTGTTGGAGGGCTGCGCCCGCGTCTTTCCCACCGCAACGGGTTCCCAGTTTGGCCGTTTCGTCGTCGCCCCGGCCGCTCGCGGCACAGGCCTGGGCGCGCAGATCGCGCGAACGGGCATCCAGCTCACCGAGCGCTGGCCGGGCGACCTGATCGTCGAGGCACAGTCTGGCCTGGTCCCCTACTACGAGCAGTTCGGCCTTGTCGCCGAGGGCGAGGAGTTCCTTGACACTGGAGTTCCGCATCGTGTGATGCGTCTTCGTCGCTCATAAATATTTTTCTAGCTTTTCCTAAGGTTTCGCGCTAGTCTCATTCTGTCAGATCATTGATTATTTGAAAGGAAGCTCCATGCGCGCAATCTCTGCAGCTCTTGGTTCTGTTCTCGTCGCAGGGCTGGCTCTGACCGGCTGCAGCTCCACGGATGAGCAAACCCCACAGGCACAGTCCGACTCCGCCATCACCATCGATAACTGTGGCACCGAGGTCACCGTTCAGGGACCGGTCCAGCGTGCGACCACGCTCGAGCAGGGCGCAACGGACACCCTGCTGTTGCTCGGCGCCAAGGATCAGATTGCAGGCTACGGCCACCAGAAGGACCTGCCACCAGCTGGCTTCTCCCTCGACGGACTGAAGGAAGTCAGCCCGTCGGTGCCGAACTCGGAGCAGCTGCGTGACGCGGACACGGACTTCATCTTCTCCCCGTTCGACGAGAACTGGCGCGCCGACGCCGCAGGTACCCGCGAGGAGTGGGCAAAGCTGGGCGTCGCCACCTTCAACCCGAACAGCGAGTGCCCGTCCTACGGCGACAACAAGGGCAAGGACTCCTTCCAGCTGATCGCGAAGGACCTCGAGGACCTGGGCAAGCTCTTCGGCCGCGAAGAGGAGGCGAAGAAGCTCATTGAGAAGCAGACCTCCGAGCTGGAGAACGCAAAGCAGGCGCCTGAGGGCACCACGTTCATGCTGCTCTACTCGTCTGTTGGCGGTTCCCCGTACGTCGCTGGCGGCCCGTCGATCGTCACCAACATGGGAGAGCGCACCGGCATGAAGAACGTCTTCGCCAACCTGGATGAGGAGTGGCCGCAGGTGTCGTGGGAGGCCGTCGCCGAGGCCGATCCGGACGTGATCATCCTCGCGGACCTGCCTGGCCGCGGCGAGCCGGGCGATAAGTGGGAGGAGAAGGTCGCAGACCTCGAGTCCACCCCGGGCACCAAGGAGATGAAGGCAGTCAAGAACAACATGTACATTGTGGTTCCTGGCGTCGCCACCTCGGCTTCCGCTCGTTCCTACGAGGTAGTGCAGAACATCTCGAAGGCAATTGACGACGGCCTCTTCGACGGAGCAGCCAAGTAACTGTGAAGAAGACCGTCACTGTTTCAGCCATCGCGTTAGTACTGCTGGTACTCGCGATGGTTTGTTCTATTCCGATTGGCTCAAGCTCCCTGAGCTTTACTGAGCTGCGGGGGATTTTTGATCCGGCGTTGCCCGCCCCTTCCCCGCTGCGCATGTCCATCCTGACCGAGCTTCGCATCCCTCGCATCCTGATGGCTGCGATGGTCGGGGCGATCCTCGCGGTGTGCGGTGTGGCGATGCAGGCCATCACCCACAACGACCTCGCCGAGCCGTACCTGCTGGGTATTTCCTCGGGCGCGTCGACGGGCGCTGTCGTGGCTATCCTGTTCTCAACCTGGCAGTACGGCATCATCGCCGGTGCAGCGGTGGGTGCGCTCGTGTCCTTCGGCATGTTGATGCTGCTGCTGCGCAACAGTGCGGCCGACGCCGCACGTGTGGTGCTGACCGGTGTGCTGATTGGGTTCCTGTTCCAGTCGTTGACCTCGCTGATCGTTACCGCGTCCGGGAACGCTGAGTCGACCCGCGGCATCATGTTCTGGCTGCTCGGCGTGCTCAGCGCCGCGCGTTGGTACACCGTGATCGCGGTGTTCATCGTCGGCACGCTCGGCACGGTGGCGTTGTGGATGATGTCGCGCTACCTAGATGCGCTCTCCCTCGGTGATGCGACGGCGTCCACGATGGGCATTCCGGTTGTGGCGTTGCGCTACGCGGTGTTGGTGGCGGTGTCGCTGATGACGGCGGCTACGGTCGCGTCCGTCGGCGCGATCGGGTTTGTGGGCTTGATTGTTCCGCACGCTGTGCGCATGATGTCCGGCCCGCGGCACGCGAGCTTGATCCCGATTTCCGCGGTGGTCGGCGCGATCACGCTTGTGGTTGCCGACGCCATCGCTCGCGCGCTGTTCGCCCCGCAGGAACTGCCTGTCGGCGTGATCACCGCGCTCATCGGCGTCCCTGCGTTCTTCTTGATCCTGCGGAGGAAGCACTGATGTTAGAAGTCAAGAACCTTGAAACGGGCTTCCCCGGTACGACCATCCTGAGCGGCATCTCGTTCGAACTCGACGCCCCGTCCGTCATCGGGCTCGTGGGCCCGAACGGCTGCGGCAAGTCGACGTTGCTCAAATCCATCGCCGGGGTGCACCCATTCACAGGCGATGTGCTGTTCGACGGCAAGCCGCTGCGCGACTACCCTCGCACCGAGCGCGTCCACGTGCTGTCCTACGTGGCGCAGCACTCCGGCGACAAGATCCCGCTCACCGTGCGCGAGGTGATCCAACTCGGACGCAGCGCTGGCCGCGGACCGTTCGCGCAGGCCCAACCGGAGGACGAGGAAATCATCCTCCACGCGCTGCGGCACGCGGACCTCGAGGGCATCGTGGACCACAAAATGTCGGAACTGTCCGGCGGCCAGATCCAGCGAGCTATGGTGGCACGCGCGATGGCGCAGCGTTCGAAGGTGATGCTCTTGGACGAGCCCACGAACCACCTCGACTTGCATCACCAGTACAAGCTGATGAACATGCTTCGCCACCTGTCCCGTGAGCACAACACGGTCATCGTGCTGGCGATCCACGACCTGGCGCTCGCCGCGCGCTACTGCGACCGCCTCTTGCTGCTGCACGACAAGCAGCTCAAGGGCAACGGCGCGCCAGACGACGTTCTTACTCCAGCAGTCCTTGAGAATGTTTTCGGAGTGAGCGGTAACCTAGACCGAGATAACCAGGACATCCCGGTACTCCACATTTCCCATCCGGTGTAGTGAAAACGATTCCAGAAAGGTTTCAGTAGTGGCTCAGTCAGTAGATTTCCCCCATTGGACCGGGATTTTCAAGATCCTCGGGGACCAGACCCGGTTGACGCTGCTCGCTGCGATCCACCACGCCGGCCAGCATAAACTGACCGTGACCGAGCTTGCCGAGGGCACAGGGCTGCGCATCGCGACTGCTTCCGCCGCGCTGCGCGCGATGGAAAACAACGGCACGGTGTCCTCGAAGCGCGACGGTCGCAGCATCTACTACGCCATCGCAAACGATGACATCCACGAGCTGTTGCACTGGATAGGTGCGGGCCATGCCCACGATCATGGACATGGCCCGGATTCTGCCGATAACCAGTAACTAGTACTGGCGCAGGTCGATCGGCCCCTGGCCGCGCGTCTCGGCACGAACCACGTTCGCTGCCGCCTTGATGATACGCATCAGGTCCTCCGTCCAGTCAGCAACCCCGCGCAGCACGAAGCCTGGCACTTCGGTCTCTGTGACCGAGGCACTCGCGGTACCCTTACCTTCCAGGGAGTTACGCACAGCGTCCCTCACCTTCTCCAGGAGCTCTGGAGTCATGTTCGGGTCGATGCAGATGGCCGTCGCGAAGTGGGTGTGCTGGCCCAGGAAGGACCCCTTCACGTCGTTGAAGAGTTCCTTCGTCGGCTCAATGCGCACGTTGTCCACGACGGCGAGCTTGCCGTCGACGCGCACAACGTTGCGCAGGTGCGCCTGCTCATACAAGAACATACGGCCGTCCGGGGACCAGCCCGGTGTGACGATATCCGACATGAACAGCTGCGATTCCGCGTCCATATTGACGGTGATCTGCTGACGGAAGTCCGCATCACGGTACAAGATCAGCTGGTCCGGGATGTACTCCATCACAGCGTTCCCGTGCAGGGTGAACTCCACGTTCTGCACGACGTAGTCGTTCGGCGTGCGGTACACCTTCGCTGCGGACTGGTCCGTCAGGAGCACGGAGGCATCCGGTTCTACTTCGATGTCCATCCGGTACACGTCGCCACCGACGTAGCCCCCGCCGGGGTTCGCGATGGTGTAGTAGACCTGCCCGGAGTCATCCAGGTAGTGCGGGCGGATGATCTTGAACGCACCCTCGTGGTACTGCCGTTTCGCTACGGACTTGGTACCGCCAATGCCGATACCGAGCTCTAGTACACCAGTTTCCTCATGCGGCGGTTCGTGGGTGAACACCGCGCGTGACTCGCCCCACATCAAGCTACGCCTTGGTGTCGAGATCTTGCATGAGCACATCTCGACGGATCCACTCGATGACCTGGTCAAGGCCTTCGTCGGTCTTGAGGTTGGTCAGCACGAACGGCTTGTCACCGCGGAACTTCTTCGAGTCATCCGCCATGACCTGCAGGTCAGCACCGACGTACGGAGCGAGGTCCGTCTTGTTGATCACGAACAGGTCGGACTTGATCATGCCCTGGCCTGCCTTACGCGGAATCTTCTCGCCCTGCGCAACGTCGATGATGTAAATCGAGAAGTCAACGAGCTCCGGGGAGAACGTCGCGGACAGGTTATCGCCGCCGGACTCCATGAACACCAGCTCCAGGTCCGGGTGGCGGTTCAGCAGCTCCTCGTAGGCTGCCTCGTTCATCGAGGTGTCTTCACGAATAGCGGTGTGCGGGCAGCCACCGGTCTCTACGCCGATGATGCGGTCCTCTGGCAGCACGCCATCGCGGGCGAGGATGCGTGCGTCCTCGGTGGTGTAAATATCGTTGGTAATCGCAGCCATGGAGATCTCTCCCTCAAGCGCGCGCGTAATACGCTCGATGAGCTGCGTCTTACCGGAGCCGACAGGGCCACCGACGCCAATCTTGATTACTGACATACTTCTATCTTCCTTCCAAGTTTTAAGACATAAACATTCGCGAATGCAGGAACTCGTGTTCCATCTGCGCAATTTCCATATCCGGCGCCGCCACACCCAAGTCGTGGATCGTGTGCTCCATGGTCACCGCGGCGTAGCGCGACACCCAGTCATACACGCCAACCAGCAGACGCTGGCCCGCGTCCTGGCCGAGCGGGATCGCGCGGATCGCGTTCTGCACCATCGAAGTCGCAAGCTGCATGAGGTACGCCTCGACAGCGGTGTACTCCTCCACGCCAGCCGCGCCGAGCACCAGCCCGAACGCAATGCCGGGGTTGCCCTTGTACTCACGGGCCGCAAGCCCGCGGTCGTACTCGGTGACGAGCGCATCGTTGGCGTCGACAATCTTGGCAACCTTCGACATGCGCCGACCCATCGACTGCATCGCGGCGCGCAGCTCCTTCGGCGTCTGCGTCGCATGCACCAGGGCATCGAGCTCAGCGAGCTTTTCGACGCGCTCCGCCTCCGACAGGCCAGACTGCTGCAGCTCGATGGCGAACCTGGCCGCCAGGGCGTCATTAAACGTGGCCTGGTACAGGTAGCCGCGCAGCCACGTCGCGAACGTGTCGGCGTCGCGGATGACGTCACGCTGCAGGTACGTTTCCATGCCCGCGGAGTGCGCAAAGCCACCAGTTGGCAGGGCGGAGTCGGTGAGGTGCCAGACGACGAGCTGGCTGCGATTAGTGGGTGTGCTCTGCATGACGGAACGCCTTTGGCATCACGTATTCACCGCGGTGGTAGGACACACCGGTGTGCTGGATATGGTGCTCGACGGTGTGGTCGTACCGCACAACCATAACGTCCTTGTCGAATGCATTCTCGCCTGCGGCGAAGAACTGTGCCTGGAGGTGGCGGTTACCGAGCGCGTGCGCAACCTCGAGCGCCTCGCGGATCGTTGCAGGTTCGATCACCAGGACATCGGAAGCCGCGATTTTCGCGACGATCAGTTTGTCCCCCTCGCGGGCAAGAATGTCACCGTCGACGAACTCGCGGAAGTCGTTGTCGAGACGGATGCCGAGCTCGGTGCCTTGCTCGGTGGTCAGGCGCTGAATGCGCTTGACGCGGGATTCGTTGTCGAACACGACGTAGTCGCAGTTCGACGCATCAATACCCTCGGTTGTATTCACGTTGCCGAGAATCTCAGTAACGATCATTTTACGATAAGTACCTTTCAATAGTTTTTGTCGCAGAAAGAGAAAAAGCGAGCGTAGGCAGCGTCTGCTGCCCCCGCTCGCTTCTGCTACACGTCCACCTTAGAACAGGAAGTAGCGCTGTGCCATAGCCAGTTCTTCAGCTGGCTCGGAGTGGATTTCCTCACCGTTGACGGTCAGCACGTAGGTCTCCGGATCGACCTTGATGTCAGGCGTCTCGGAGTTGTACTTCATGTCTGCCTTGGAGAGGTTGCGGATGCCCTTGGCCTCAACAAACCTGCGGTTCGTGTTCAGCTGGTCCGGCACGCCGGCCTCGAATGCGGCCGTCGGCAGGAAGGTGACGCTGGTGCGGCGCACAGCGTCACCGTACGCTGCGTAGGAGTAACGCATCGTGCGTGGCTGTGGCGTCGGGATGGATGCGTTGGAGTCGCCCATCTCTGCGCGTGCGACGTAGCCGGACTTGAGCACGAGCAGCGGCTTGACGCCGAAGTGTGCTGGCTCCCAGACCACCAGGTCAGCAAGCTTGCCTTCTTCAACGGAACCGACTGCGTGCGCGATACCGTGAGCAATAGCCGGGTTGATGGTGTACTTGGACACGTAACGCTTGATGCGCTCGTTGTCGTTGCCCTCGGAGTCACCCTCGAGCGGACCACGCTGCTGCTTCATGCGGTCAGCGACCTGCCAGGTGCGCAGCACGACCTCGCCGACGCGGCCCATTGCCTGGGAGTCAGAGGAGGTGATGGAGAGGATGCCCATGTCGTGCAGGACGTCCTCCGCCGCGATGGTCTCCTTGCGGATACGGGAGTCTGCGAACGCCACGTCCTCCGGAAGATCCGGGTTCAGGTGGTGGCAGACCATGATCATGTCAAGGTGCTCTTCCAGCGTGTTGTGGGTGTACGGCAGCGTCGGGTTGGTCGACGCTGGCAGCACGTTGGAGTGGCCAGCCAGCTCAATGATGTCCGGCGCGTGACCGCCGCCAGCACCCTCGGTGTGGAAGGTGTGGATGACGCGGCCGTCAATTGCCTTGATGGTGTTGTCCACGAAGCCACCCTCGTTGAGGGTGTCGGTGTGGATCGCGATCTGGACGTCCATCTCGTCCGCGACCTTAAGCGCGTTGTCGATGGTGTTCGCGGTCGCGCCCCAGTCCTCGTGAATCTTCAGGCCGATAGCGCCGGCCTTGATCTGCTCACGCAGCGGGTTGAGCGCGGACGCGTGGCCCTTGCCCAGGAATCCAACGTTGACCGGGAAGTCAACCGAAGCCTCGATCATGTGCTTGATGTTGGTCGCACCAGCGGAGACGGTGGTTGCGTTGGTGGAATCAACCGGGCCAACGCCGCCACCGATGAGCGTGGTGGTGCCGTTGTCCAGCGCAGCCAGGACCTGCTCTGGGGAAATGAAGTGAATGTGGGTATCCACTGCACCAGCGGTGACGATCTTGCCCTCGCCGCCGATGACCTCGGTTGCGACGCCGACAACGATGTCGATGCCGTCCTGGATATCTGGGTTACCTGCACGGCCGATCTTGAGGATCTTGCCGTCCTTGATGCCGATGTCAGCAACGTAGATACCGGTGTAGTCGATAATGATCGGGCCGGTAATGACGAGGTCCGGAATCAGTTCTTCGCCGGTAACACGGGAGTTCTGCCCCATGCCGTCACGGATAACCTTGCCGCCACCGAAGTTGACTTCTTCGCCTGGCTTCAGCAGGTTCTTCTCAACGCGTGCGATCAGCGAGGTGTCCGCGAGGCGGACACCGTCGCCTGTGTGTGGGCCGTAAAGCTCAGCGTACTGACGCCTATCTATCTCAAATGCCATTTTGTTCCCTTCCTTAAAGGTTTCGTAATCCGTTTACTTGACTGGGCCGTTGACTTGGCCGTTGAAACCGTGAACTTCGCGCTTGCCGCCGAAGTCAATAAGCTCAACGGTGCGGGAATCGCCTGGCTCGAGACGGACTGCAGTACCCGACGGGATGTCGAGACGCTTGCCCATCGCAGCTTCACGGTCGAACTCGAGGGCGCTGTTTGCCTCTGCGAAGTGGAAGTGGGAGCCGACCTGGATCGGGCGGTCGCCAGTGTTCTTCACCTCGAGCGTGATCGACTCGCTTCCTTCATTCAGGATGACCTTGCCTTCAGTGATGAAGTACTCGCCTGGAATCATGGATAGTCTCCTTTTATCGGATTGGGTTGTGGACAGTGACAAGCTTGGTGCCGTCAGGGAAGGTTGCCTCAACCTGGACGTCAGAGATCATCTCTGGAACGCCTTCCATGACGTCGTCACGGGTAAGTACCTGGATGCCTTCAGACATCAACTGCGCTACGGTCTTGCCATCGCGAGCGCCCTCCATGAGGTAGTCCGTGATGAGCGCTACCGACTCTGGGTAGTTCAACTTCACGCCACGCTCCTTGCGGCGACGTGCCACATCGGCAGCAACCACGATGAGCAGCTTTTCCTGTTCGCGCTGGGTCAGCTTCATTTCTTCTCCTTGCTCGTTGACGATGATTATTCGATTATTTGCCGATGCCCCGCCTGTCCTTTCGGAACGAACGGGGTTCGGGTTTTCACTGTAGTTGTGAAATCTTTCGGTTCGCCCCGAACCTAGTCCGAATTAGTGGTGATGGTGATGCTTCTTCGGGTTATCCGAGGCTTCTTCCGGTGAGTGTCCGGGCGCTAATCCCTCTCTGACGAGTTGTTCATCGAGCGAATGGTCGGGATTCTCGTGGTCCGGTTTCATCTTCGATTTTGAAAACATTGTGAACATCCCATTTTGATATGCCACTGTACCCAAAATCAGGAAGATACCGATGATCTGCAGTACCGATGGGATCTCGCCGAACAGCGGGGCCGCAATGATAACGGAGGTCACCGGCGAAAGCAGCAGGATACCTGCGGACAGGGTTGGGTCGAGCCAGACCGTGCCGTACTGGACGAAGGTCCACGCCAACGCCTGGCCGAGGATAACCAAGCAGATCAGGTTGAACCAGTTCCATGCAGTCAGTGGGTCGCCGACTGTGGTCTCCGGGTCAACCAATGGGAGCTGACCGTCGATCAAGACGCCATTGACGAAGTCGAAGCCGCCACGCGGGGAGATGAAGAGCGCAACAATGGTAGGCGCAACAGCCTGCGCTGCCATCGTGTACATCATCGGCTGGACGTAGAGGTCCTTACGTGCGGAGGTACCAGCCTTGCGGGAGAGGTAGAGGTAGAACGAGTAGCACACGCCGGAGGTCAAACCGAAGATGGTGCCCAGCGTCGCGGTCTTGATGCCGTAAATGCTCTCCGGGCCGCCGGATGCTTCCGCCGCCTCAAATACGCCACCGGTCAACAGCACACCGACGGCCATGATCGGAACAAGAATCAGGAACACTGGCGGAATCTTGTACTTATCAAAGATTGCCGTAAGCATCGGCACGATAATGACCTGCAGATTCAGCAGAATCGCGGCAACACCAGCGCCTACGTAGAAAATGGAGTAGTTCCAGCATGTGAAGTCCACGCCCAAGAAGAGACCCGAGGCAATGGAGAGCATGATGCCCTTCTTGCTCAGGGATTCTTTCTTGCGGATTTCCATAACACCGAACGGGATCAACACGAGGCAACCGAGCACAACGCGCAGGAAGGCCTGCGTGGCGGGATCCATGTTTGTGGCCTTTACCCACAACGGGGTACCGGCAAGGAATGCTGTACCAAGGGCAAGGAACAACACTGCCTTGCCGTGGCTCACTGGTTTGATTGGCGGACCCTTGATGTCCGCTGCCGTAGTGGCGCTAGAAGTATTTGACATGCCAAACACAATACATTCCGAAACACATTTCAGAATTCCCTAAGGCACTATTTGCATAACTTTCAAACTATTGCATATATAATCCCCCTCCGAGCGACTTTATAAAAGCCCCATTCATATTTTTATACATTTCGACTACCCCCGCATTGGGGTGTGTTTAAACAGTACAAATGTACTGTCAGCTGCAGATTTCCCAAAAATGTCCCGAAAATTGGGCCAAAAATAGAAACCCTCTACCCCTTTATTGAATATCCGAGATTCGATGGTTCGATTGAATTACATACTGTTGTTTTTTCATTATTTTATAAATCAACATTCAAAAGTTTCCTGGGAGCTTTTAAGGTCCAACTTTCAACCTTTCCCGGTTCGCCTGGTCCCATACCCCTCCCCGACCGCACTGTTAACATATTGCAGGTCAGATATAGGGAGGCGGAAAGCAGACATGCCTTTGTCCGAAATCAATGCTGAACGTAAACGAGAACAGCGGCTCCTCGAACGGTTTATGTGGCTCTCCATCACAGCGTCCGTCATCACCATTGCTTTGAAGATGGCAGCGGCCGGCATTACGGGATCAGTCGGTTTCCTCTCCGACGCCATCGAGTCCGTGATCAACCTGGTTGCTGCCCTCGTCGGCCTGTGGGCACTGAAGCTTTCCGCCAAGCCCGCAGACGAAAACCACAACTTTGGCCACGCGAAGGCCGAGTACTTCTCCGCGCAGGTGGAGGGCTCGCTGATTCTGGTGGCGTCCGTGGCCATTATCTATACGTCCGTGCAGCGCATTATTCACCCGCAGCCGGTTGAGCAGATCGGTATCGGCCTGGCGTTTTCTGTTGCCGCCACGGTACTAAACCTCGCGGTGGGCGTCGCGCTGGTGAAAGCTGGGAAGAAGTACCGCTCCTCAACACTGGACGCCGACGGCCACCACCTCCTCACTGACGTGTGGACCACGGTCGGAGTGATCGTCGGCATCGCGGCGGTCTGGATTACGGACTGGCAGCTGCTCGACCCGATCATCGCGCTGTGCGTCGGCTTCAACGTCCTGTTCACCGGCTACCGCCTGCTCAAAGGCGCCATTCTTGGGCTGCTCTCGGAAGCGCTGCCGCAAGATGAGCTGGAGAAGCTGCACGGCTTCCTTAATAGCTACGCTGCCGAGCACGACGTCGAGTTCACGTCGGTGCGCACGGCTGCGTTTGGCCGCGATCGGCTTATCAGCCTCGTCGTGCAGGTCCCCGGCGGGTGGACTGTGGCGTACTCCCACGAGCACGCCGACGCCATCGAGGATGGCATCACTGCGGTCATCGGTGAGTCGGAAACGATCGTGCATGTGGAGCCTGCCGGGTACCACACCCGCACCGGACCGCTCTGGGCTTAAGAACCGTTTTCAGTCACTGACGCATACTGTTCGCTGAGCTTGTCAGCCTCGGTGACGTAAAACATTGCGCGCTTCCCCATCGACTCGTCGCGCTTGTCGGTGCGGGCCTGTAAATCTTCGATCTCGGACTCGGGCACGCCGATGCCCCGCATCTCGTCTGTCTTTGACCAGATGGTAATGATGGCGTCTTCGAAGGCGGGCTCGTCCATCACGCCTGGATCGGCATCGGGCGCGGTCTCTGCTTCCTGCGAAGCCGGTGCGGCGGGTGTTTGCTCGAATGGGAGGGGCTGGGTGGTGCACGAAGTGGCCGTCGATACGCAGGCGGCGGCGAGTGCTGCGACGAAAAGCTTTGAGTGTTTCATTCTGCTTATTCTAACCACCGAAATTCGCTGGTCATACGATTAAGATACAGAGGTATGGCTGTACAGCATGGAACGATTCCACCACCGGCGCTCCAGCAGCGCGCCCCCTCCCTTTCGAAAAAGCAGTGGGCGGGCCTCATTCTTGGCGCCGTGCTCTTCGCGCTCCCCTTCTTTTTCAACATCCCTGGCCTCGAGGCGCCCGGCCAGCGGATGCTTTCTATTTTCCTGTTGGCGATTGTCTTCTGGATCCTCGAGCCGATCCCGCTGACCGCGACCGCGGTGCTAGTGATCTTCCTCGAGGTCATCCTGCTTTCGAAGGGCGCCATCGTTGACCCGACGGGTGGCGTCGAGGCGCTGAAGGAGACGGTGCTGCCGGCGTCCGACTACTTTGCGGCGCTGGCGAACCCGGTGATCATCCTGTTCTTGGGCGGGTTCATGATTGCGCATGGCGCGGAGAAGTTCGGGCTGGACAAGAACCTGGCGGCGATCATGCTTCGGCCGTTCCCGGACAAGGCGCGGCTGACGGTGCTGGGGCTCATGCTGATTACCGCGCTGCTGAGCATGTTTATGTCGAATACGGCGACGACGGCCACGATGTTCGCGGTGGTCATCCCGATTCTGCGCACGCTGCCGCCGGGTAAGGTGCGCGCGGGTGTGGCGCTGTCGATTCCGCTAGCGGCGAACGTGGGCGGCATCGGTACTCCGGTAGGTACGCCGCCGAACGCGATCGCGATTGGTGCGCTGGCAGAATACGGCATCAAGGTGTCCTTCGTGCAGTGGATGCTGCTTGCCGTCCCGTTCATGCTGGTTGTGCTGGTGTTTGCGTGGCTGTTCCTGTGCGTCGCGTTCATCCCTTCGGAGACGCGGATCTCGATTGCAATGGATGCGTCCTGGGATACGTCGTCGAACGCGAAGCTGTTTTACGCCGTCGCGGGGCTGACGATTGCGCTGTGGATGAGCGAGCCACTTCACGGGATCTCCTCGAATATTGTCGGTTTCTTCCCCGTCGTCGCGCTGCTGAGCCTGAAAGTGATGAAGGGCAAGGACGTCCAGGCGCTGGACTGGCCTGTGTTGTGGCTGGTCTCCGGCGGTATTGCGCTGGGCACGGGCGTGGGCGCGACGGGGCTCGACGATTGGCTGGTCGGCTCCGTGAACTGGAAGGTGCTCGGCCCGATGATGATCCTGGCGCTGCTGGGCCTGATCGGGTTTGCCATGGCGAACGTCATTTCCCACTCGGCGGCGGCGAACCTGCTGGTGCCACTGGCGGTCTCGCTGGCGATCACGCTGTCCGAGCCGAGCCCGATGCTCATCGCGGTGATTGTGGCGATCGCCTGCTCGCTGGGTATGGCGCTGCCGATCTCCACCCCGCCAAACGCGATTGCGTACGCCACAAAGGAGATCACCATCCCACAGATGGCGCAGGTCGGCCTGGTGGTGGGTACGGTGGCAACGCTGCTGCTGATCTTCGTGATGCCGTCAGTGTGGACGCTGTTGGGGCTGCTGTAGATGATTCCCCACTCAACAATCGCGGTCATCGGTGCGTCGGAGGCGTCACGCACCATCCAGACCATCGTGCGCGACGCGTTCGGCGGCACCCACACGGTGCTCACCTACCCGTCGCTGACGGACTTGCCTCGCACGGACGACCTCGCGCTCGTCACCGTCACGGTGCACGAGCACGGGCTCACCGCCGATCACCCGCTGGTCAAATTTCTTGACGACGCCCACTACGAACACACCCGCATCATCGTCCTGACCACGGCACCGACGGTGTCGGGCCTGGACCGGCTCAGCGAGCTGGGCAGGCTGGACATGCTGGTGTACACGCCGGAGATCCACGACGAGGCCCTGGCACGGAACCTGCAGCAGCAGCTCACCCGCTATTGGGCGTCGCGCTACCACGACAACCCCGAGCTGGCGTCGAAGTACGACCAGCCGGCGGCGCCGGCGCTGGACGTGGAGCTCAGCGACGAGGAGATCATCAAGCACATTATTGACGCCGCCGACCGGCACCTCGGGCGCCAGCCGCGCCTGGTCTTCCCTCCCGGGGTGAACCTGACCACGGAGGGCAAAGAGGTCGAGGAAGTCATCTTGACCATCTCGGGCGAGGTGGTGCTGCAGCGCAGCACGGACGCCGGGGATATTACGATGCACCGCGGATCGACGGGCCAGGTAATTGGCCTGTTGGCGCTAGCGGGCACGCGCATCGGGTTCTTCACCGCGCGAACCACGACGGAGGTCACGGCGGTGCAGCTGCCGATGGACCAACTCAACTACCTGCTCGACATCGCCCCTGGCCTGGACCGCATGCTCGCTGTGTTGCTGGTGCGCTCCTACGACCGGCGCCTGCGCCGCTCCGAGGACATCCAGGTGCACCAGCACGAGATGACCGCGGAGCTTGAGCAGGAGCGGGCGCGGCTCAGCACCGCCTTGCGCAACCTGGAGGAGGCCCGCCGAGAGCTGATGAGCCAGGCCCGCTTCGCCTCACTCGGTGAGTTGGCGGCGGGGGTCGCCCACGAGCTGAACAACCCGATGGCCGCGATTGAGCGAACGGCGGCGCATCTCGGAGAGGACGTCGATACGCTGCTGGCTTCGAGCCCGAACCGGAAGTGGCGCGAGGGCGTACTGAAGGCGTTTGAGCAGGCAAAACGTGCACCATCGGTGAGTACGAAGGAGGCGCGCAGGTTGCGGCGTGAGCTCACCGAGATCATCGGCGACCGCGCGCTTGCGCAGCGCTGGGTGCTCGCCGGTCTGCACGACGCCGCCTTTGCTAAGCAGGTGGCTCGCTCCCGCAGGCTCGACTTCGAGACCATCGAGCGCGCTGCGGCGATCGGCACTGGGGTGCGTAACCTCTCCACCGCGGCGACCCGCATCACGGAACTCGTGGCCTCGCTGCGCTCGTACGCGCGCCCCGACGGCGACCCCGTCACCGACGTCAATGTCCACGAAGGTATCGACGACACCCTCCGGCTGATTTCGCACCGGCTCGACCACGTCGAGGTCATCCGCGACTATGCGGAGCTGCCCAACATCACGTGCATGCCGGGCCAGCTTGCTCAGGTGTGGACGAACCTGCTGACCAACGCCGCCGAGGCGATGCAGGACACCGGCGTTGGCGGCACTGTCACGATTAGAACCAGCGCGCCCGAGCCGGGCTGGGTCGAAGTCGACATTATTGATGACGGCCCCGGCATCCCCGGCGAGCGCCTCGAGCGGCTCTTCGAACCGCGTTTCACCACGAAGAACGGCCAGGTGCGCTTCGGGATGGGCATCGGCCTGACTGTGTGCCGAAGCATCATCAATAAGCACCACGGAACCATCACGCTGGAGTCCTCGCCACGAGGCACCCAAGCCAGCGTGCGCCTACGTATCAACGGACCAAGGAGACACCATGAACCTCACCATTCTGATTCTTGAAGATGAAGCCGAAGTGCGCGCCGCCCTTGAGCGCGACCTCCTCTTGTTCGCGGACACCGTCCGCTTGGAGGTTGCCTCCAACGCCGACGAGGCATGGGAGGTGATCGACGAGCTCAGCGACGACGGCGACCTCCTCGCGCTCGCGCTGTGTGATCACCGCATGCCCGGGACCACCGGCGTGGAGTTCCTTGTGCAGATGATGCAAGACCCACGCACCGCGGCGACCCGGAAGGTGCTGGTAACCGGGCAGGCGCAGCTCAAGGACACCGTGCACGCGGTGAACGAGGCGAACCTGGACTACTACATCGCTAAGCCGTGGGACGTCGAGAACCTGCACAGCGTAGTGCGTGACATGTTGACGGACTACGTGGAGGCGCTAGACATCGACCCGCTGCCCTACTTCGAGGTGCTGGACCAGCAGCGGGCGCTGAAGCTTACCCGCCACCGGGACTAATGGATGGAGGTTGGTGAGTGCTCGGGCGGGATCTTCGGGTGGTCTAACAGGTCGAACCCGAAGAGGATCCGGTCCTTGACTCCCGCCAGAATCGCCTCGACGGAGTAGACGTCGCGGAACGTTTGCTTCGTAAACACTTCGGCGGGTGAGCCTTCGGCATAGATCTTGCCTTCGTGGAGCACGATGATGTGGTCCGCGAAGCGCTCAATCAGGTCGATTTGGTGCAGGCTTACTACCGTTGTGATGTTTCGTTCAACCGTGAGCGCCTTGATTTGGTGCAGGATTCTGTACTGGTTTTCGATGTCGAGTGCGGACGTGGGCTCATCGAAAAGCAGGATGTCTGGCCGTTTGACCATGGCCTGCCCGATGAAGACTTTTTGGCGTTGGCCACCGGACAGGTTGCGGATGGCGACGTCGCGCAGGGGCTGCAACTCAAGCATGTCGAGCACCTCGTTGACGTCGTCGATGTCTTCCTGCGTGGTGCGGATGCCCAGCTTGGCAACTTTGCCGATCATCACCGTTTCAAACACGGTGAACGGTAGGTCGCCTTCCGTGTGCTGGTTCAGGTAAGAAATGTTACCGGTGGTTGTAATCTCGCCGGAGATCTTCTTGCCGCGCCCTTGGTTGTGTGAGCGGACAATCGACGTCATCAGCGTGGTCTTGCCAGCACCGTTGCGCCCCATCAGTACGGTGACCTCGCCGGGTTTGGCTTGGAAGCTGATGTTGTTGATGATCTGGCGCTCGCCATAATCGAACGAGAAGTTCTTGACGCGAATCATGCCGCTACACCGCCCTTTGACGGCGCTGGCTGGTAAGCGCGTAGACCAGGAACGGAATGCCGATGATGGAGCTGATGATGCCGATTGGCACCACAACCCCAGGGACGATCAGCTTCGAGAGTATAGAGGACACCAGCAGGATCATCGCGCCGAGGATCGCGGAGCTTGTCAGGTAGAAACGCTGGTCTTCGGAAACGAGGCGGCGTGCCAAGTGCGGCGCGGCCAGCCCGATGAACCCGATCTTTCCGCAGAAACTCACCGCGAGCGCGGTCAGAATCGAGGCCAAGACGAGGGAGAGGATCTTCACGCGCCCGACTTTGACGCCGAGCGCTTCCGCTCGTGCTTCACCGAACTTCAGCGCGGTCAGGTTCCACGCGTTGCGCAGCAGCACCGCGAAGACAACGACGAACGTCGAGAGCAGGATCCACGCCTGCGGATACGAGGCGCGGGTGAGCCCGCCCATCGTCCAGAAGACGATGTACGACAGGCTCTCTTCTGACGCGCGGTACTGGATCAGGGACAGGAAGGCGTCGAAGAGGAAGTTCAGCGCGATGCCCGCAAGCACGAGTGATGAGTTGCTCATCTCGATGTACTTGCCCACCGCGAAGATAACCAGCACGGAGACCAGCGCGAGCAGCAGCGCACCGCCGGTAACGAACACCATCGGCAGCGCCATCACAAAGACGATGGCTGCGCCAAGGCTCGCTGCCGAGGACACGCCAAGCGTGAACGGGCTGGCAAGCGGGTTATTCAGGATCGTCTGCATCACGGCACCCGCCAACCCCAGACTCATCCCCACCCCAACTGCCATGAGGGCAGCCGGCATGCGCATGCGGAAGAACGCAATGTGCTCAACCGAATCAGGATCTAGCACGGCGGAGAAGTTCGAGAGCTTGATGTTGGCGGGGCCGACGCAAAGATCCACCACGAAAAGGACTACGACCGCCAAAATGGCAAATGCGACCAGTAGTCCTTTCGGGAGGCTTTTTGTTCTTGCCTTACTCATACTTGATGAACCAGGTTCCCTCGTATGGGATCGGCATGTACTTATCGAAGTACTCCTTGATCAGCGCTTCCGGATCCAGGTCCGCGAACTCCTCCGGGTGGAAAAGCTTGGCAAGCTGCGCGTAGGAGTAGAAGTCCAGCATTTCGCGGGTCATAGGGTGACCAATCGCGTACAGCTCGTTGTTCTGGATTGCCTTAAGCTTGTCCCAGCCCTCGCGCTGGCGGAACGGCTCCATCGAGGCCAGCGCCTCCTCATTGGAGACGGAGAAGCCCATCTTGACCGAGTCCGGCTGGTTCGCCCACAGGGAACCCGAGAGCACGATTTTGTCCGGGTTGCTGACCAAGACCTGTTCGGCGGAGAGCGCCTCGGCGTCGTCCGCAGCCATGAAGTGCGTCGCAATGTTGTCCGCACCGACGGCGTCCAGGATGGCGCCCCACATGATGCCGGCACCGTAGGTATTGCCGAATTCGGTTGGGCCGTTCGAGGTCGTCTCGAAGTAGACCGACGTGGTGCGGTCCAGCTTCGAAGCGCGCTCCTCAATGTCGCCGACGACGTCTTCGTAGAACTTCGTGATCTCGTCGACGTTCTTCGTCAGCCCGGTGGCTTCAGCGATGATCTTGGTGGACTGAATATGGTTTTCCAGCTTTTGGCTGTGGTAATCGATGTAGATTACCGGGATGCCAGTCTGTTCAGCGATGACATCCATCTTTGCTTTTTGGCGAACCGGAGCAATGACTCCGTCGACACCCATCGTCAACAGTTGTTCGGCGGAGATCTGATCCTTCGTCGCATCACCAATCTTCGGGATATCAGCAAGCTCCGGGTTCGCCTTAAGCAACAGGTCCCACAGGTCTTGTCGGTTGGACTCGAGGCCCTTGTCCATCGCAGCGATCTTGGACGTGTAGTTGTCCCGGTCGAGGGCCGCCATCGTCAAAAGCGGCCCGCCTGAACCAGAAAGCTGGATGGCGGCGTGCTCGAGTGGCTTCTCCAGTTGAATCGTGTTCCCGGTGATGTCCGTGATGGTCACTGCATGCGAGGCATCTGCAACGGTCTGGCTCGCTTCCGGAGTGGACTCGTTGTTCGTAGAGGTGCTGCATCCAGTGACTGTCCACATCATCGCGGCGCAGAGCACTACAGCTGGGAGAGATTTCTTGGCGGAGAAGGCCATGGCATCGACTTTCACTTTGGGGTGGTTGCACCGATTCCGAGCAAGGAATGTGAAGGCGCAAGGGCGGATACCTCCGCCCCACTAACTAACGTTCAATTAATGAATTGAACAATCAAATTACAGCACATGTGAAAGCGATACGTCAAGCCTGGCATTTTACTGAGACGCTCCCGCAATCGTGGCCGCGAGACGCTCAACCGCCTGTGCGATCTCCTCGTCGCTGATCACCAGTGGCGGCGTCAGGCGAATCACGTCATCCGCCGGCGCGTTCAGGATCACGCCCTGCTCAAGTCCCAGCGTGACGACGCGCTTCGCCACCGGCTGCTCCAGCACCAGGCCAAGCATGAGTCCGCGCCCGCGCACTTCCTTTACGCCTGGGATTGCCAAGGTGGCGTCGTAAAGCACCTGACCTTTGCGGCGCACCTCCGCGAGGAAGGCGTCGTCGATGGTGGCCAGCACTGCCGTGGCCGCCGCGCACGAGACTGGGTTGCCGCCGAACGTGGTGCCGTGACTGCCCGGAGTGAAGAGCTTCGCCGCCTCGCCGCGAGCGATCGTCGCGCCGATCGGGAGACCCGCGCCGAGGCCCTTGGCCATGGTGATGACGTCCGGGAGCACACCCTCGTGCTGGAAGGCGAAGAAGTCGCCGGTGCGGCCGACGCCGGTCTGCACCTCGTCGGTGATAAAGAGGATGCCGTGCTTGTCGCACAGCTCGCGGACCTGGGTGAGGAAGCCTTCCGGGGCGGGGATGACGCCGGTCTCGCCCTGAATTGGCTCCAGAATGATCGCCGCGGTGTCCGACGGGTCCTGCTCCACCAATGCGGTGAGCGCGTCGATGTCGCCGTACGGGTAGAACTCAACCCCGGCAGGCAGTGGCTCGAACGGCTTTTGCTTGTCGGGCTGCCCGGTCATCGCGAGCGCACCCATGGTGCGACCGTGGAAACCGTGCTGCGCTGCGAGGATGCGGCGGCGACCCGTCAGGCGCGCGAGTTTGAAGGCGGCCTCGTTGGCCTCGGTGCCGGAGTTGCCGAAGTAGACGCGGGCGGTGTCATCACCGACGTGCTCGCGGAGTGCCTCAGCGACCTTGACCACGGGTGCGGAGCCGAACAGGTTCGAGACGTGGCCGAGCGTCGATAGCTGGTTGGTGACCGCCTCGACCACTGCCGGATGCGCATGGCCGAGCGCGTTGACCGCGATGCCAGCCAGCATGTCGATGTACTGCTTGCCATCCGCGTCAGTCACGGTGGAGCCGGAACCTTCGACGAGTTCGACTGGCGGAACCGGGTAGTTATCTAAAAGCGCGCCCGCCCAACGCTGCGTGAAGTCCTTCATGCGTCATCCTTTCTAAAAATGGTGCCGTCCGGGTACTGGGAACGGTCGTAATCATCTGGCAGAACCATGGTGCCCACACCGCCCATCGTGAGCAGCTCAAGAAGCACGGAGTGCGCGACGCGCCCGTCGATGACGTGGGCGGCTTTCACCCCACCCCGCACTGCAGTCAGGCACGCCTCCATCTTGGGGATCATCCCCGAGTCCAATGCTGGCAGCATCTGCTCGAGATCCCCGGCCTCGATCTTAGACAGCAGCGAGTCCCTATTCGGCCAGTCCGTGTAGAGGCCCTCCACGTTGGTGAGCACCACGAGGCGCTCCGCGCCGATCGCCGCGGCGAGCGCGCCCGCGGCCTCGTCGGCGTTGATGTTGTACACCTCGCCGTTGCCGCCCGGCGCGATGCCGGAGACCACCGGGATGCGTCCTGCTTCGATGATGTCCATGACGGCGGCGGGGTTGACGTCGGTGATCGTGCCGACGAGCCCGATGTCGCGGGTTTCGCCGTCGACGTCGACGGTGCGGCGCTTCGCGGTGAACAGCCCGGCGTCCTCGCCGGAGGTGCCCACCGCGTACGGCCCGTGGGAGTTGATCTTGCCCAGCAGGTCACGCCCGACCTGGCCGAAGAGCACCATGCGCACCACGTCCAGGATCTCCGGGGTGGTGACGCGGAAGCCGCCGACGAACTCGCCGCCGTCGAGGCCGAGGCGGGAGAGCATCGCGCTGATCTGTGGGCCACCGCCGTGGACGACGACGGGCTTCGCGCCGACGGTGCGCAGGAAGACCATGTCGGCGGCGAACGCGGCCTTGAGGTCCTCGTCGATCATGGCGTTGCCGCCGTACTTGACCACGACGATTTTGTCGCGGTAGTGCTGCAGCCACGGCAGTGCCTCTGCCAGGACGGTTGCCCGCTGCTCGCTGCTGAGATTCGGTAACACGACTGCCTCCTAGCTGCTGTATGCGGAGTTGATTTCGACGTAGGCGTGTGACAGGTCGGTGGTGCGCACGGTGGCGGTGCCCTGCCCGCCGGTGCCGAGGTTGACGACGACCTCGATGTCCGCACCGCTCAAGTCCACGTCGCGCGCGCCCGGCGCGCCCGCAGACTGCGCGCACACGGTGTGTCCGTTGAAGGTGACGGAGATGTTCTCGGCGTCCATCTCGGCCTCGGCCATGCCGACGGCGGCGAGGACGCGGCCCCAGTTCGGGTCGGAGCCGAACATTGCGGTCTTGACCAGGTTGTCGCGCCCGATGGCCCGGGCTGCGTTGAGCGCCTGGGCGTCGTCGGCTGCGCCTTCGACGGTGATGGCCACGCGTTTGGTTACGCCTTCGGCGTCGGATTGCATCATGGCGGCGAGCTGCGAGCAGGCGTCCTGCATCGCGGCGTCGAGTTCCTCTTGCGTCGGGGTGACGCCGCTTGCGCCGCTGGCCATGGCGATGACGGTGTCGTTGGTGGAGGTGGAGCCGTCGATATCGAGGGTGTTGAAGGTGGTGGCGACGGCGCGCTCGAGCGCGGTCTGCAGCGCTTGGCTCTCGACGTCTGCGTCCGTGGTGATGCACACGAGCATCGTGGCAAGCGACGGCGCCATCATGCCCGCGCCCTTGCCCATCCCGCCGAGCGCCCAACCGTCACCCTTGACGACGACCTCTTTCGCCACAGTATCCGTGGTTTTGATGGCGACAGCGGCGTCCGCGCCATGGTCGCCGAGCTCCTTCACGACGACCCCGATGCCGTGCTCTACCTTGTCCATCGGCAGCACGTCGCCGATGATGCCGGTGGAGCACACCGCGATCTGCGAGGCGTCCGCCCCGATGCCTGCGGCGGTCAGCTGCTGCATCGCCTTGGCGTCCTCGAGGCCCTGCGCGCCGGTGCAGGCGTTGGCGTTGCCGGAGTTAAACACGACGGCGGAGAGAGCGCCTCCCTTGATTACTTCGCGGCTGACCTTGACCGGCGCTGCGAAAACTTTGTTGCGGGTGAACACGGCAGCGGCCGCGTTCTTTGGCCCTTCGCTGACCACGACGGCCATGTCCGGCTTGCCGGATGCCTTGATGCCGGCCGAGGTTGCTGCGGCGCTGAATCCTTTGGGGGCGGTAACACCAGTAGTGCTCATGATGAAAATGTCCTTTACAGTCCGTTATGAGAAGAAGTAGAGATGGAATGGGGCTGGCGGTTACGGGGCCACCCCGGCTCGCGAGAGTCCCGCGGTCTCTTCGAGCCCGAGCGCGAGGTTCATGCACTGCACAGCACCGCCGCCGGTGCCTTTGGTGAGGTTATCGATGGCGCTGGTGACCACCAGTTTCTTGGCCGATTCGTCGACTTCTACCTGCACGTGGCACATGTTTGAGCCGACCACGTGCTGCGTCTGTGGCTGCTGACCTGTCGGGAGCAGGGTGACGAAGGCTTCGCCCGCGTAGGCGGATTCGTACGCCGCGCGGACCGCGGCCGCGTCCACGCCCTGGGCAAGCGGCGCCACCACGGTGGTGAGGATGCCGCGCGGTAGCGGTGCGAGCACCGGCGTGAAGCTGATGCCGACCGGAGACTGCGCAACTTCCTGCAGGTTCTGCTGGATCTCCGGGGTGTGCCGGTGGGTGCCGCCAGCGCTGTAGGCCTTCAGCGAGCCCATCGTTTCCGCGCCCAGCATGGCAACGCTCGCATTCTTGCCTGCGCCGGACACGCCGGTGACGGAGACGATAGTCAGGTCCGGCTCGACCAGGCCGGATGCCACCACGGGCCACGCCGCGAGCGTAGCGCCCGTCGGGAAGCAGCCGGGCACCGCGATCCGCGTGGCTGCTGCGATCTGCTCGCGGTGGCCGGGCAGCTCCGGCAGGCCGTACGGCCAGGAGCCGGCGTGCTCGGAGCCGTAGTAGTGCTGCCAGGCATCGGCGCTGCGCAGGCGGAAGTCCGCAGCACAGTCGATGACCGTGACCTCTGGCGGCAGCGCCGCGCCGATCTTCGCGGAGTGCCCGTGCGGCAAGCCGAGGAAGACGACGTCGTGGCCCGCGAGCACCTCTACCGTGGTGGGTTCGATGACGCGGTCGGCAAGCTCGGGCAGGTGCGGCATGATCTCCCCTACCGAGGCGCCCGCGTTGGAGGCTCCGGTGAGCGCACCGATTGCAAGCTCGCCCGCGAGGTATGCCGGGTGGCCGAGCAGCAGGCGGAGGATCTCGCCGCCGGCGTACCCGGTAGCGCCCGCGACTGCTACGTTCAACACTTTTTGCTCTGACATACACGGCAGCGTAACAGATATACGGCGCGCTGTATGTTATTCAGGAAAATTTCTTTCCTCCTACCCCCGGAAACACGTCTGCCCACTACCGAACCGGCCTTAAGCCAGTGTCGACAGTGGGCAACCGAGCGTATTTTATGCCATCAACGCATATTCATATATCCCTAGATAACACCCTGCGCCAGCATCGCGTCAGCGACCTTCTTGAAGCCCGCGATGTTCGCGCCTGCCACGTAGTCTCCCTCCAAGTCGTACTGCTTCGCGGTGCGAGCAACCGTCTTGAAGATGTTCGACATGATTTCGTGCAGGCGCTGGTCGGTGTATTCGAAAGACCAGGAGTCGCGCGAGGCGTTCTGCTGCATCTCCAGCGCGGAGGTGGCCACGCCACCTGCGTTGGCGGCCTTGCCCGGCGCGAACGCGATCCCCTTCTGCTGGAAGTAGTGGGCAGCCGCTGGGGTGCACGGCATGTTGGCACCCTCGGCGACGTAGCGGACACCGTTGTCCACGAGGAGTTTGGCGTCGTCACCATCGAGCTCGTTCTGGGTGGCACACGGCAGGGCAACATCCGCCTGGACCTCCCACACGTTGCCATCCCGGTGAAATTCGACGCCCTCGCCGGCCTCAGCCGCGTAGGTGGAGATGCGCCCGCGGCGCACTTCCTTAACATCCTTGAGCAGTTCGATGTCCACGCCGTTCGGGGTGGTGACGTAGCCGGAGGAGTCCGACATGGCCACAACCACGCCGCCGAGCTGCTGCACCTTCTCCGCAGCGTAGATAGCCACGTTGCCAGAGCCGGACACGATAACCTTGGAGCCTTCGAAGGACTCGCCGTGCGTCTGCATCATCTCGGAGGTGAGGTAGACCAGGCCATAGCCGGTTGCCTCGGTGCGCACGAGGGAGCCGCCCCACTTCAGGCCCTTGCCAGTGATCACGCCGGACTCGTGGCTGTTTTCCAGGCGGCGGTACTGGCCAAAGAGGTAGCCGATCTCGCGGGCGCCAACGCCGATGTCACCGGCTGGCACGTCGCGGTATTCGCCGATGTGGGTGTGCAGCTCCGTCATGAAGGACTGGCAGAACCGCATGATCTCGGCGTCGGACTTGCCCTTCGGATCGAAGTCGGAGCCGCCCTTCGCGCCGCCGATTGGCAGACCGGTCAGGGAGTTCTTGAAGATCTGCTCGAAGCCCAGGAATTTGATGATGCCCAGGTTCACGCTCGGGTGGAATCGCAGCCCGCCCTTGTATGGGCCGAGCGCGGAGTTGAACTGCACCCGGAAGCCGCGGTTGACCTGGATTTGCCCATTGTCATCGACCCACGGGACGCGGAACACAAGTTGGCGCTCTGGCTCGCAAAGACGCTCGATGAGTCCGTAGTCAGCGTAGTGAGGATCCTTATTGAGGACGATCTTGAGGGAGTCAAGCACTTCCGCGAGCGCCTGGTGGAACTCCGGCTCCCCCGCGTTCCTCATCTGCAATTTGCCGTAATAGTCAGAGATCTGCTGATCGATAGACATGTGAATCCTTTCTTCGTGGCGCCCCTTCCGTGGCGAGCACTATATTGACTGGACCCCTGTTAGTTTTCCCTCATTGCAAAAGTGTCGCAGGGAAAAATCCACCGAATTTTTGCGACATAGGTCACATTTTTGGCGCTATTTCGCCAGCGTTTCCACGAAGTAGAACAGCCCGATGCCCAGGAAGATGATCCCCGGCAGGTACTGCAGCCCCGGGATGTTGCGCAGCTGCGTCCGCGCCGCCACCTGAATCAGCACGGACATCGCACTAAACACCAGCAGCGTCACACCCAGCAGCAGCCCCAGCATGCTGAGCTTTTCCGCCAGCCCCTCGTAGTGGCTCATCATCGGTGTGAAGAAAGAGGCGAAGAACGCCAGCGCTTTCGGGTTCGAGATGTTGGTGACGTACCCCAGTCGCACCGAGGCGCCCGTCGTGCACCCGGCCACGCTCGCTACTTCTTGCTCTTCATTACTTTTCGACGTCCCCTTCGCCCGCTTCACGCTCCCCCACAGACCAAACGCGCCGAGCAGCATCAGCGCCACTGACCCCGCCAGCGGCAACACCACCGACAGCGCGGGCACGACGTGCAGGAGCGCCTCAATCCCGAGCAGCGCGAGTACCGACCACGTTGCCACCCCAAGCATCGCCCCGAGCGCCGTCCAGAACCCCGCCCGCTGCCCGTAGCGTGAAGTCTGCGTGCCGATCGCCACAATGTCCGGCCCCGGAATCGCCATCACCGTTGCCCAGGTGAGCACGTCTACGAGCACGGGCGTACCTCCTGTACAACACCTCTCGGTCCAATGATTTCAGTAGGTGCCAGGATATGCGTTGTTTGTGGTGTCCGGGGGCGATTCTCAACCCGAACATATCTGCGACTACGAGCGAGCTTGCCCGCCGAAATGTCGGATCCGTTCGGTACATTGCAGCAACACCAACAACACCGAAGGAGTCCAATCATGACAACGCCCACAGCGCGGTTCCACGGCTACCCGAAACGCCCCGTCCCCGATATTTTCGGCGGCTCCGACTGGGACGTACCCATGACCGACCGCGATAGCGACTCTATCTTTTTCCTCGTGGAGTACCTGAAAATCACCGACCCCGAAAACGCGAACGAGCCGGCGGCCTACAAATTACTTCGCGAGCTCAGCGACGAACACCGCGCAATGGAAAAGGGAGTATTTGACCGACTTCGCGAGACACCAGGCATCCAGGAGGAGAAGGACCAGGCGTTTTACCGGGTGATGTTCCAGTTCCGCCAGTACCAAGCCGGGCAGCTCGTGGCCAAAGCCCTGGAGGCCACCGACGGAAACCCGTACAAGGTGGTCGGGATGATGCGCTACCACCAACCAGGAATCGAACCCGCTTGAGCTGTCGACGCCGTTATGAAAACCACCATGGAGGATGCACTGAAAACGCTCGGGAGGGACCACAGCCCGCAGGCCGTCGAAGAACTCTGGTTGGAGCTCAACCAGGAGGCAGACCTGATCGCGCAGGCGAAGAAGGTACTACGCCTCGCCGGGTGGGCAAAGGACATCGCCGACATCCCGCGCAGCAGAAACGCGATGGAACAGGTCTTTTTGCAGGACCAGCGCGAGACCGCCTGGACCGCGATTGACCAGCATCTAACCGAGCCGATCAACGCCCTCATGGACCAGCAAGAAGAGGAAGATCCCTGGGCGGTGGACTGAGACAGCTATGCCTAATCCCCTACCGCGGCTTCTTCGAGGTCTACAGGCAGGACGTGATGCAGCACGTATTGCCGCAGCATTCTATCGACGGCCGTGTTCACTTTAAAGCGCGGGAGTTTCTTCCCGGTCTGTTGACGGAAGTACTCGGCCGCAGCGTCCAGGTCAACGGAGTTGATGACGTCATCGAAGCGGCCGAACTCGTTAATGTGAGCCTCATCGACATGGGCTGCGAGGAGTGCTCGCAACAGCTCTGCTTCAACACCAATAGCTCGCACGAGTTGCGCGATCTCACGGTCTTGCTGTGTGAGTCTGTAATCGTTGATGTAATCCTGCACTGTCTTGCCAGGCACAAGAACTGCATCGCCAGACTGGATGTCATGGAGCCAACGGTTCGCAAACACCTGGTCGTCCGCACTCAAGCGCGCAAAGCCTGCGTGCAGGTCAGAGAGCAATTCATCAAGTTCAGCCTGCGGTACACCGGCCTCGATAGCACACAGATACTTCGTATACTTCGCGTTGAGGTAGTCCGCATCAATACGAGCAGTATCGATATGAGTGATGTGAACGTCGATGTCGTACGGCGGACGACCATCACTTCCATCAGGTCCCGGCTCGGGTTCACCGTCTGAACTGTCAAGCTCCTTGTAGCGCGCCAGCAGCGCGATATACACCGGCTCTGTCAATTCTACTTCAACAGTGGTTTTTCCAAAGTCGTAAGTGCTCTTCTCCCAGGTAAAACCTTGGATCTGCGCAGCCTGGAGGTGATCGTAGAGTTCAGGCAGTACCTTTGCGAACTCAAGGCGGTCTGCTTCATCGTCTGGCAGCCGAGAGAAGTCATCAATCCCAGCAAACAACCCCTTAATGACGGTAAAGCACTGGTTGATCTGCATTAAGTGCTCATCGAGGTGGTCTACAAATAACCCAAAAGGTTTATCACCCGAGTAGAGCTTCACGGCAGCGTTGATGTTGCGCTGCATCGTGTGAGGCTTGCGGTAGTAGCGAATAGAACCGAATGGCTTATCTGGGCCGAAGACACGGTTAGTTCGCGAAAACGCCTGGATAATGCTTTCGTAGGAAATAACCTTGTCGAGGTAGAGCGTATTGAGCCACTTCGAGTCAAAACCCGTAAGCATCTGATCGACCACAATGAGCAGGTCAATCTGCTTATCGTGTGTAAAGGTCGGCGTGTTGTACGGTGCTTTGTGCGCCAGCCGTGCAGCAATGTCGCGCTTAAACGCAGCGTGCGTTGTCATGGTGAAGTGCTGGTCAAACTTCGCGTTGTAGTGCTCTAGCACCTCGACAAGACCGTCTTCTTTTCTGAGTTGAGCTTCACCCGTGTTGTCGATATTCGGATCGAACAACGCAGTAACGTTCAACTGCGGGTATGCGTCACGGAAGATTCGGAAATACTCAATAGCCTCGGGGATCGAGTGTGTTGCCAGGATCGCGTGAAAAGCGCCGTTACGGCTTAAATGCACCCAGTGTTCAGCAATATCGGACGCAACAGCCTCGCGGTGTTCCGGCTGATCGTACTGCGCCATAGGGATATAGTCCTCGATCCCCTTGTCATAAGAACCGTCCTCGTGGCGCACTCCGGCCATCGGGACTTGTGCCTTGTCCATGTACTTAAGGAAGGTCTTTTTCTTGCTTGCGTTACTTAGGGCATCTTTTTCATCATCGGCCTTGGCCTGTTCCAGGGCAATGGTTTTGCGCACATCATGTTCACGGAACGTCTCAACCATCTCAGGATCAAAACCGAGAACGTTTCCATCACGAATACCATCGGCGATGGAATAGCGGTGCAGCTCATCGCCAAAGATGGTGGCCGTGGTGGCGTGCAGCTTCTGATTCTCGTCGTGGATCGGCGTGCCCGTAAAACCGAACAGCAGCGCGTCTGGCAGCGTGGTCTTAATATTCAGCAGCATGTCTCCGAAGGTGGAGCGATGTGCCTCGTCAATGATGAAGACGATGCGCTTATCACGCAACTTCTTCAGATCAGGCGCACGAAGTGTGTCGGCCTGCAAGTGGTGGAACTTATGCAGCGAAGTCACGATCAACACCGAAGTGTCATTCAAGAGCAGTCGTAGTAGCTCATCAGCGCTCGCGGTGTCTGCAACGTCGATGGTGTCGCCGCCATAGCTGCGATAGTTCGCCAGCGACTGCGTGCCTAGTTCCACACGGTCAAGCAAGAAGACAACCTTGTCGGCGTTTTTAGAATCAGCGATCAGCTGCGCGGTTTTGAAGCTGGTGATGGTCTTGCCAGACCCAGTGGTATGCCAGATGTAGCCGCCCTTGTTGTCACTGCCCCACTCGTGGCTTTCCACCCGGTCAGCAATGCGGTGCGCAGCAAAGTACTGGTACGAGCGCATGACCATCAATACACCGGCTGCGCGGTCAGTGACCGTGTAGAAGCCGATGAGCTGGTGCGCCATCGGGATGGACAGCAGCGAGGTCACGACTCGTGGCCAGTCGTTGATCAGCTCATTGTTGAAATCAGCCCAGTAGAAGAAGAAATCAGGGTTGAAATTCACGCCTGGACCAGGGTTAGCGAAGTAGAGCGATTCGGTCGGCGTCATGCCGACGAAGATCTGCACCAGCGAAAACAGTCCAGTGAAGACACCCTCGTGGGCGTACTTGATGATCTGGTTCGTAGCCTGCGAGACAGGAACACCAGAGCGTTTCAACTCCAGATGGATCACCGGCATGCCGTTAATCAGCAGCATGAGGTCTCCGCGCCGCTCAGGCATGAGCTTGTGTGCTGCAGTTGAGAATTTCGGTTGCCGTGCGATCTGATAACAGGACTGCCCACCTGCGATCTCGCGGCGGTCGTAAATCTTGAGTGAGACTTCTTTGCCCAGGTTGTGCGCCTCAGGCGCATCACGGGTAATAGCCACGCTGCGGCCGTTGATGAACTCGTTGAGCCGCAACGGCGTGCGCAACTCAGTGATCTGCTCGATGATCTGATCCATCTCAGAGGATGTCAGCGGCACATCACTGAGCCGGTCCTGGTCACGGTTGTTGTTGTAAAGGATCGTGGCCCAATTGTCGATGAGCTGGCGCTCAGTGGGGCGGTCAAGCACCTCACCCCAGCCGTGACGGCTCAGCAGGGCAACAACGTCGTCTTCGAACTGAGCCTCTTCTGTGTAGGTCAGTGGTGTAGTCATAGTGAGCACTCCTTAGACGAACATGCGCTGCAGCAGCGCAGTCTTGGCCTGCGTCAGTTGCGTGATGTAGCGGCTCTCAGCTGCGATAAGCGCATCGAGATCAGCGAACACCTCACCGATAGCACGCTGTTCTTCGAGACTAGGAGGGATTTTGACGCGGAACGACAGGATGTCTAGCGCAGAAAGGTGAGGGACAGCGGTTTCTGTCTTCACGCTTCTGATATACCCGAAGAAATCCTTTGCAAACCACTGGTACAAAAACTTCGGGTCAACATTATGGTGTGCTCGCACGCGGGCGACGCGTTGTACAAGGAGCGCTGGAAGATCCGTTTTTGACACCATCGCAAAACTCTTACCGATTAAGGCACCATCCATTTGCAAAAGGATGTCGTTCTGATCGAGGAGGAAGGTTTCCACGCCACGAATCGAGGGCCAAAAAACGGTCAGGCTTTGATCGAAATCAAGCCAGCCTCTCTTGACGTTCATCCCTCGAACTAATCTAATGCCGTCATCCACAAAGCTAGAGCTTTGGAACGGGTTACCGACAAGAACGTCAGAGACATTCTGTATTCGCACCTCGTCCCACGCCGCGCTGAACCCATTAAGCCGCAGCTCTGGTTCATCAGCCTCGTCTTGCGGGAACATGCGCTGTAGGAGCGCAGTCTTGGTCTGCTGCAGGTTCGCGTGCTTGGTGCGGTGTTGCTCGATAAGTGTGTCAAGATCAGCGAAGAGTTCACCAATGGCGCGCTGTTCTTCGAGAGTGGGAGGCTGATAGAAGGACGTATTTGCCAAGATTGCGGTGTTGATTGAAGGCATCGACATGCCGACCGCCCGCTTGCGAATAGCACCTCGAACCGGGTCTGTTTCTAGAACTGAGTGCAGAAATTCAGCATCACAGGTTGTATCTGGGCGTAACCGAAGAACACGTCCTGAGAAGAGCCAACCATTCTGCAGTTCGGTTACACGCGCATTAATGTCCACAGAGCCTACACGCGAAAACACGATATCGTCTGTCTGCAGCCAGTACACTTTTAGTCGGCACCGATCATCGTCGCTCACCTGGGGAACCCCTTGACCAGTCAACGGGAGCATCCCGGATTTGAAATGCTCTGTGGTCACAATTGGAGTGCCGTGTTCAACGTAGTCTTCGGCGTGAAGGGTGCTTCCGAATGGGCCTGTGGTGATTTCAAACTCCGCCAGGTGGCGAAGTACCCAAGGATTCGAGAACCCATCAAACCGCAGCGCCGGTATGTGTTTCTTAGTCACGCTGACCATCGCCCAGCATCTGCTTCAGGGCTGCAACAGCCTGCATATCCGCACCTGAGCCAGTGAGCTGGTCCAGCGATGCAAGCAGGCTGCGCTCAGTGGTAGCGATCTGCGTATCCAACGCAGTTAGCGGCGTGACGTACTTATCCTGCAAGCGCTGCACCTGGTCAGCGAGTTCACGCAACGCAAGCGTCGGCAGTAGTGAAAGCTGCGCTATAAGCGCTGCAACCCACTTTGCCGAGAGCACCTCTACGACCTGATCGTCGGTAAGGTTTTCAACAGTCTCGTGAGTCTTAGCCTCTAGCTCTTCGGTGGACTCCTTGAGCTGGGTTTTCACCTGGTCCAAGCGGTCGATGAGCTGCTTTGCGTTAATCTGAATGGCCTCAACACTGCTCTCGGGCCACTGCTGGTCGTTAGTTAGGTTCTTTACCGCCTTCTTGAGTTCACCCTTCAAGAAACCAGTTTCCTTGGCGTTGAGCACATCAGCCAGATCAGTCTTGTCGTCTTCGCTCAGGCCTTCGATCAGGGCTGTGAGTTCAGCATCAACGCTGTCGCGCTCAGCAGTGAGGTCATCTACCTGGTCACGGAGTTCAGGCAAGTACAGGTCACGGATGACCTCGAAAGTCGCTACACGACCTTCCCAGCCCGTTTGGACTTCTTCCTTCTTCTTGTTCTTCGTCTTCCACTCCATGACAGGGTCAATCACACGCATTGCATCCCAGCCCTCGGTCTGCAGGATCGTCAGGTCGTTGGCAATGGTGAGCCACTTCTCATGCAGTAACTGATAGCCCTGGTACTCATTGACCAGAGGCACCGGGGCCAGACGCGCGAACAGGTCAGCCTTGATCCCATCCTCGGCGGTGCTGACTGGAACAGCCATCGCGTTATCGATCAGGGCTGTTTCCAAGGACTCAGCAAACCCATCCAGTGACGCGTTCAATGTGTCTGCCAGCGCTTGAGCAGCACTGTGCTCTAAGACCGTTTCGCGAATATCGTCAGGGCGGATGGTTGCATAACCATTGGCATCTTCATCGAAGAGTGCCTCACGCAGGCCCGGCAGCACGTCCCAGTAGTCGGCAACAGCGTCGATCTCGCTGACCGGAATACCACCGTTGACGGTGGCGAAGAAGTCTACGGACTCCGGTGGCAGCGTCGCAGAGACGTAGCGCGGGATATTGAGGTTGTAGTCGTTAGCGCGGATCTCATCGCGAGATACAACACGAGCGAAGTGCTCGACGTCGCGGCGAGCTTGAACAGTATCAACGATTCGCTCGATGTCACGTGCGCGCAGCAGGTTGTTCTTACCGTCTTTGATAAAGCCCTGGGATGCATCGATAAACAGCACATCATCGTGCCTGCGCTGCTTCTTCAACACCATAATGATGGTCGGAATGCCGGTGCCGTAGAAGATCGACCCCGGCAGGCCGATGATCGTATCGATGTTATTGGCCTCGATAAGACGTGTACGGATGATCTCTTCTGCCCCACCACGGAAAAGTACACCGTGCGGCAGAACGATGGTCATGATGCCGTCCGGCTTGATGTGGAACAGCTCGTGGAGCAAGAAGGCGAAGTCTGCCTTGTTCTGCGGTGCCAGACCGTACTGGGTAAAGCGTGGATCGGCGTCCATCCCCTCTGGCTCCCACTTCTGTGAATACGGAGGGTTCGACACAACAGCATCAACAAACAACGGATCATAAGTGTTCTCTGGGTCAGACTCGTCGAACATCGGCCAGTCATGCTTCAGGCTGTCGCCGTTGCGGGCGACAATGTTGTCTGCCTTGACCCCTCGCATGACCAAGTTCATGCGCGTGAGGTTGAAGGTGTTTTCCTTGATCTCTTGGGCGTAGTACTTAATCGCATCAGGATCCCCCATATGACGTGCGACAGCCTGACCGATATTCAGCAGCAGCGAGCCAGAACCAGAGGTCGGGTCGTAAATGGTGAGGGTCTCACGGTCTTGAGTGTGTGCGGCGACGATGCGGCTCATCACCTCAGAGACCTCGTGCGGGGTGTAGAACTCGCCGGCTTTCTTGCCGGCGTTCGCTGCAAACTTCGAGATCAAGTACTCGTAGACGTACCCAAGTACGTCGTAACTCTGGGCGCCGTCCGTAGGGATGTCATGAATCAGGTCGAGCAGTTCCTTAATGGCCTTGGTCTGCGACGTGGCGTTCGCGCCTAGCTTCGACAGTCCCGTCTCAAGCGTGCGGAAGATGTCGTTGAACACATGAGCACGGCTCGGCAGGATAAGACGGTCAAACGCCGCTAGTGCATCACGCACATCAGCGACATTGAAGTCGCTGCCTGCAGCGCGCCATGTCGAGTGGAGGTTGTTGTACGAGATGAAGTAGCCCAAGCGATTCTGCACGAACTCGACAGTCTCAGCATCATCTTCGACGAGCACTTCGGCAAGCTCGTTGGGTTCCACGTCATTGGAGTACATGAGTTGCTCAACCTGATCGGAGAGGAACTTATAGAAGATGAAGCCGAGAATGTAGTCCTTGTACTCTTGCGCTTCGATTTTGGAACGCATGGTGTTCGCAGATTCCCAGATGCGTGATGCTAATTGTCGTTTATCCATTTGAGCTTCCCTGTGCCAACCAGACTAAGTTCGGTTAATACTGCTTTCTTGCTGCTTCGCTCAAAAAAGCTAGCTCCGCGCCACAAGATAATTCACGAGTTCAGTATCCGAACCACGAGCGTAACTCAAGACCGGTAGTCAATGGCAACGCACACACCGCGACATGCGAGCGGACGAACGTCGAAAAGCAAGCACACCCCGCGCTCATGCTTAACCTGCAGGCCGTGCGTGCTCCACTCCCCTTTTGCGGCTAAAGCTTCACTTTCGCCAGCACCGCACCCGAAGGCTGTTCGGCGCCCGCGGCGACTTCTTCAGTTACAAGAACAGAGGTGGTGTCGCCGGGCAACGGCATCCACACGTCATCATGGGGTTCTTGACCGATGACTCCGGCAGATTTCATCGCACCGTCGTCCATAACGGCCCACACTTGAGCCCCCATGCCATGGGCCAGCGCAGGTTGACCGTTGACCATGGCGCCGCCCTTGCCCATGTCGGAACTGAGCACGATGTCGAGGGTTGCCCCCATAGCATCGACCTGGCCCTGGCGGGCATCTTCAGCACCCATCACTGCATGCATCTCGTCAATGCCCTGCGCTGTTATGGACTCTGACGCATCGTTGTTGCTGAACTGAGTAACCACGACCCCAGAACCGGCCACAAGGAGCACTGCGGCTGCCACCGCGAAGAGGCGGCGACTCGGCTGCTTGCCTCTGGCCGAGGAGAGATCGGTGACCTGCTCCGTTTCGTCAATACGCGCCATGATCGCGCTTTTGAGCTCCGGCGGTGGCGCAACTGGCAAGGCTGCAGAATTAAAAAGATCCTCGAAATCCTTATCCATCACAGGCCTCCTTTCAATGTCACGGCCTTGCGCAACTTTTTCAGACCATCGCGCACGCGCGTCTTAGCGGTGCCGAGCGCAACACCTGTCGCATCAGCAATTTCTTGGTGGGTGCACTCCCCAAAGTACGCCAACATGAGCGCACTGCGATGGGGTTCCCCAATCGAATCAATGAGTTGTTGAAGCTCCTGCGACTCTAGCCTGAGTTGCGCCTCATCTTCTGCGGGCGCAACCCAAGTTGTGAGCTGCCTCTTGAATTCTTCCTCGTCGCGCGCCTGGGCGCTGCGCCAGCTCCTCAGCCGGTCGATGGACCGCGATTTTGTCATTCGAAGAATCCACGACTTCGCGTTGCCACGAGCCGGGTCGAACGTATGGGCTTTCTGCCACACCTCGACGAACACCTCTTGCGTGACCTCTTCCGCCTGGGCGTGGTCGCGCAAAATATGTGTGGCTAGACCAAGAACCTGGGGCGCCAGAGCGTCGTAAAGATCGGCGAAGGCGGACTTGTTACCTGCGCGCACGCCATCTAACAGACTGCCTAGTTCCACAGGCTTCAAATCTAGCACTTGCAGCACGAGTTACTTGGACTCTTCCATCATCTTGTCCTCGCTCATCATGGCGCTGGATGGTGCCATCTTGTCCTTGCTCATCATCGCGCTGGACGGTGCCATCTTGTCCTCGCTCATCATCGCGGAGGAGGTCGGGGTCATGGAGCTGTCCATTTTGTCGTCCATCTTGTTGTCGGTGTCGTTGCAGGCAACGAGCCCGGTCGCGGCGATGGCGATAGCGCTGACGGTGGTGATGGTGCGGTTGATAGACATGGTGTCTCCTTCGTTGTGTCGGTATCACGGGCGCAGTTTTCTGGCCCGTTATCAAGTACTACGGAGCCGCCCACAGCGACGGATTGGAGCAATCCGAAAATGTGGGGTGCTCCGTAGTTCTGGATGTCAGGAAAACGTAATGAAGTAAGGACGTTCGAGATGTTCAGTGTTGTTCTTGTTGGATTCATCGGAGGGGTGATCACAGCGCTGTCACCGTGCATTTTGCCGGTGTTGCCGGTGGTGCTCGGGGTCAGTGTCGGGCGCAGACCATCGCATGTAGTTGCGGGTCTCACCATAAGCTTCGCGGTGATCGCGTTGCTGGGGTCCCTGTTGCTCAGTGCGCTTCATTTGCCGCCGTCAGTGCTGAGGTGGACGGGTATCGCGCTGTTGTGCTTGGTGGGTTTGGGCATGATTTTTCCGAAAATCGGGGAGGTCGTGCAGAAGCCTTTCGACGCCATCCCACGCCCATACCAACTCCAGCAGAATGCGAAGAACAAAGGTGGTTTTGTAATCGGGTTGGCGCTCGGAGCAGTGTACGTGCCATGTGCGGGGCCAGTACTGGCCGCTGTGACGGTGGCGGGCAGTACAGGTGAAATTGGTTGGAATACGGTGCTGCTCACCGTAGCGTTCGCGCTGGGCTCCGCACTACCCCTGTTCATCTTCGCACTTGCCGGCAACAAGATCGGGGAGAAAGTCGATGTGATGCAGCGCCACCGCCGCTCAATCGGCGTCGTGGTACTCGTATTCACGCTTGCTCTCGCACTCAATGCACCGGCAGCGATTCAGCGCTCACTTCCGAATTGGACAGCGGGCTTGTCACAACGTTTTGAAAACTCAGACTTCGCTACCAATGCGTTGGGCACAGGCGAGCTCAACACTTGCCGACGATCCGACCCCACCTCTCTCCTCGACTGCGGCCCTGCCCCGGAGTTTGCAGAGCTCGAGAACTGGATCAACACCGACCAACCACCAAGCCCGCATGATGGCGGAGTGATGCTCGTCGACTTCTGGGCCTACGCCTGCATCAACTGCCAGCGAGCCGGCGAGCATATCACCAAGCTTTACGACGCCTACCGTGACGCCGGCCTCACCGTCGTCGGGATCCACTCCCCCGAGTACGGCTTCGAACATGATCTGGACAACGTGAAAGCCGCCGTAGAAAAGGAAGGTATCCACTACCCGGTAGCGCAAGATAATTCGTTTGCCACCTGGCAGAACTTCAACAACCGCTACTGGCCGGCGCGGTACCTCATTGATCAACACGGCAATGTCCGTCAGATCGTGGAAGGTGAAGGTTCTTACGCAGAGACAGAACAACTCATCCGCGAGTTGCTGCGAGAGACGAATCCTGACGTGGTGCTGCCGGAGGTCGTCGAAAAGCAAAGTAATGAGTCTGGCACGAAAGACCGCAACCCAGAGACCTACCTGGGTACGGCACGCGCGAAATACACAACCCAACAGGGCTACACAGACGGCCCGCACGACTTCAGCGAACAGCCCGCGCCGGAACGATACATGTACGCACTGTCCGGGAAGTGGACGTTGGGGCCAGAATCCGTCGAGACGGACGGCGGGCACATGGACATCAACGTCTATGCTGCGTGGGTGCAGCTGGTCGTGTCGGGCAAGGGCGAAGTAGAAGTGGAGTACCCGGACGGCACCCACCGGACCTTTGATGTTTCCGACGGCACCCTCGACCTCGTGAAAAGCGACACACCTATGGAAGGAGTGCTGCGGATTCGGCCTTCAGCTGGTGTGAAGCTCTATTCGCTGACCTTTGGCTAACCGCAAAAGCCTCTACCGGCGCCATGCTAGTAGAGGCCTCAGCGTCTTCCGCTCATCAAAATTTGTACTGAAACTCGTCTGCCCTAGTTGTTTTTGCCACCCTGCTCCCGCTCTTCGCTGAAGTAGTACCCAATGATGCGCCAAAGGACGCTGATGATGACTGCGGTAATTAAGTACGCGCTGAACGCATAGCTAAAGTTCCCGCTGCCCGCATAGTTGGACATGACGTTACACATCGCATCATTTCGCACGTCGTATACGAGATAAACGGGTGCTATCAAAACCATCACCACTAAGAAACGGTATGGAGAAAGCACTTTTCGCTTCACCGAAAAGGGGTCTAGGAAGAATTGAATTAGGAACCCAATTATCACGATGAATAAAGCACTGAACAGCGCGACCGCAGCACCGAGCACCACAAGGATCATGTTTCTCTCCTAATTCTTCTTTTAGGGGTGACGCCACAACTTTCATTGTGCCCGACCTTCGGTTCCCTGTGTCACCTGAACGGGATCTGGCTGCCTATCGGCCGTGGTTCCGCTTGAGGTGGGGTCTCCAAATCACGTCTGGCTTCAGCCGTCGCCCTACGGCACGATGCCACGCGATCCCCATTGACGGGAAACTCGAGCAAACACCAACCTGTTCCGGTCGAGGTGCTTAAGGAGTGCGACGCTGGTCGTCAAAAATCGGCCGGGCTGGGCGAAAATGCGCGACCTGCATCGCACTCCTTAAGCACCTCGACACGAGCAAAACCCTGCAGATCAATCGCGCTACAGCGCCTTTTGACCACAAGCCCGAATCGGAACAACCTGTGAAATATCGCTGCCAACTGATATGTACAAGATGTACATTTACGATATGGAAATAAAATCAGTGACGTCCAGCGAATTTCGCAATTCCCAGAGCCAACTATTAGAAGAAGCGCAGCGCACACCTGTTGTTATCACCAGCCGTGGCAGCCGCGCTCGCGCAGTCGTCGTCTCTCCTTCTTTTTTTGCTCGCGCTGTCGAAGCTCTCGAGGACCTGGAAGACATCCGCGCTGCCGAAATTGCTCGGCAAGAGAGCGAGGAAATCTCGTTCGAGGACCTCAAAAAGGAACTCGGGTTCGCGTAAAGCTCCGCTATGTCAAACGCCCCTTATCGCATCACCTTCAAATCTTCTGCTGCGAAGGAACTACGCAAACTCGATAAGCAGACCCAGAAGCGTATCCGCGTCGAGCATCACCGCGTTCCAGCAGGACGCTGGATGCTCCCCCTCAGCGCAACCCAGCCCGTTCGGCCAGCACCTGGGCCGTCACCGAGCGCGAATCCGGCTCCGTCCCCTGCTGGGCGACTACCGCCGGCGTCCCGGTGGCCAAGATCTGGCCACCTTCGTCCCCGGCGCCTGGGCCGACGTCGATAATGTGGTCGGCCTGCGCGACCACCCGCAGGTCGTGCTCGACGACGACCACTGTGGCGCCGTCGTCGACAAGGCGGCGCAGCTGGGCAAGCAACAGATCAACATCCGCCGGGTGCAGCCCCGTCGTCGGCTCGTCCAGGAGGTACAGGCTGTGCTTGCGGCTAGAGCCACGCTGCATCTCGGAGGCCAGCTTGATGCGCTGCGCCTCCCCGCCCGAAAGCTCCGGGGACCCCTGCCCCAGCCGCAGATAACCCAGGCCGAGCGCGTGCAGGAATTCGACAGAGCGCAGCACCTTCGGCTCCTCGGCGAAGACCTCCAGCGCCTCGTCCACGGTCAGGGCCAAGATGTCGGCGATGCTGCGGCCGTTCCACTGCACCTCAAGGATCTCCGGTTTGTAGCGCTTGCCGTGGCAGGCCGGGCAGGTGGTGTACGTGCCCGGCAGGAACACCAGCTCGACCTCGATGCTGCCCGCACCGTCGCACTCCGGGCAGCGGCCCTTCGTCGTGTTATAGGAAAAGTCCGACACCGACATGCCCCGCCGCTTGGCCTCTGGGGTCGCGGCGAAGAGCTTGCGGACGTGATCGAACAGCCCCGTGTACGTCGCGACGGTGGAGCGTACCGTGCGCCCAATCGGCTTCTGAGTGATGTGCACCAGCCGACGAATCTTCTCGACGCCCTCTACGTTGTCCACCCGGAAATCCCGGGAGTCGTCGGAGTTTGCAGTGAGTTCGGCATCCGCATCCTCTCCCGAGGCCTCGTCGGCGCCGACCACCTGCTTGGCAGAGCGGGACACCACGTCCGCCAGCACCCCGATGACCAGGGTGGACTTGCCGGAACCGGATACGCCCGTGACTGCAGTGAGTGCTCCTAGCGGGAAGTCCACGTCGGTGCCGTCGAAGGCGCGTGCGTGCACGCCGCGCAGGCTGATGGAGTCACCGGTGCCTGCAGGGGTGTCCGTCAGCTTGGGGAAGGCCTCGTTGAGCGCGGTCGCGGTGGGCGAACCTAGCTGTTCGGCGTTGGCGCGGAACTGGTCAATAGGCCCGGAGAACACCAGCTCCCCGCCGCGCTCCCCTGCACGCGGGCCGATATCCACGATCCAATCGCACCCCGCCACGAGCGACATGTCGTGCTCCACCAGCAGTACCGAATTACCAGCGTCGATGAAGCGCTGGAGCAGCTCAGAGATCGCCTTGCGCTCCACCACGTGCAGGCCAGCCGAGGGCTCATCCAACACGTAGGTCGTACCGAACAGGCTCGAGTTCAGCTGGGAGGCCAGCCGCAGTCGCTGGTGCTCGCCCGCGGACAAGGTCCGCGCCGGACGGGAAAGGCTTAAGTGCCCCAGTCCCAGCTCATTCGCCGCCCGCACCGTGGGCAGCACCTGATCCAGCAGCAGCTCTTCGGCCTCGTCGTGCTCGTTCCACTGCTGCTCCGTGATGCCCTCCAGGCGCTCCAGGCGATCCTCCAGCACAGCCAGCACGTCCTTCAACGCCAAGTCGTTGAACTCGTCGATGGCGTAGCTGGCGTAGGTGACCTGCAAGGTATCCGGCTGGAAACCGCGGCCCTGGCACGTCGGGCACGTCGATGAATGCATGAAGGACAGCACCCGACGACGGTTCTTATCCGACTCCGTCTCCGCCAACGTGTCCGTGAGGTACGTGGCAACCGAACGCCACTTGCCTTTATAGGAACCATGCACAGCGTTCTCATCCCGCACCGGGTGGACGGTGACCACCGGCTGCTCGTCCGTAAACAGGATCCAGTCGCGGTCCTCCTGCGGAATATCCCGCCACGGGACGTCGAGCGGGTAGCCGAGGGTGCCCAGGATGTCCCGGAAGTTCTTCCCTAACCACGCCCCCGGCCACGCTGCGATCGCGCCGTCCCAGATGGACAGGCTGGGATCCGGCACCATCGACGCTTCCGTCGGCCGGTGCACAGTACCGGTCCCCTGGCACTCGGGGCACATACCAGCGGTGGTGTTGGGCGAGAAAGCGTCGGAATCGAGCCTGCCGTATTCCAGCCGCTCACGCATACCGTCCGGGTAGCTGCCAGAGCGGGAAAAGAGCAGCCGGATACTATTCGACATATTCGAGATCGTTCCCACAGAAGATCGTGCCCCACCCAGGGTGGTGGACTGCTGCAACGCCACCGTCGGCGGCAGACCCGCGACCGACCCAACCCGCGGGTTGACCGCGCCACCGATCAGACGACGCGCAAACGGCGAAACAGATTCCAGGTAGCGACGCTGCGCTTCCCCATGGATGGTGCCGAACGCCAGGCTGGACTTTCCCGAGCCCGACACACCGGTGACCGCCACGAGGGTATCCCGAGGCAGATCAACGTCGATGTGCTTCAGGTTATGCAGGTGCGCATCACGCACCCGGATCATTGGATCGTGACCCGCACGTGCTGAAGCGTGCGCAGCCGGGGACTCGGACGTGGCGTGATTCATGGTCGCCACCATACCTTGCGAGCTGCTCCCCTCTCGGAGGGGGTTGTCAGCGACGGGTAGCACGACGCTCTCCACCTATGCGTCTTCCGCAACCACGGGTAATCAACCACTGCTACTGAAACCGGAATGAAACCAGCCGACCGTGAGAAGAAATTAACAATTCGTATTAGCGAACAAGCCAGAGAAAACTTCCCGATGACGGAAATCCTCACCGAAGCAGTCCCTGACAGTATAAAGAAAAATCGCAAATCTTTGCGAGAGAAAATACGCCGGGACACCCTCTAACCAGCGCTGACTCAAACACAGAATGTCAGCATGCCGTCTCGCCAGCATAACTCCATGCCGTCATGTCGGCATGCCTTTATAGCATTGCCGAAAGTAGAAGGGAGCAACGATGACAACACCACAAATCAGGTTTCACGGTTACCCGAAGCGACCAGTGCCGGACATCCTGGGAGGGTCGGATTGGGATCTTCCGATGGTCGATCGCGACAGCGACTCGATCTTCCTCATCGTGGAGTACCTGAAGATAACCGATCCGGAGAACGCGAACGAGCCGACCGCGTACAAGATGGTGTCCCAACTCAACCAGGAGCACACAGAATTGGAGCGCAAAGCGATCGACGTACTGCGCTCGACACCGGGCATTCAACAGGACAAGGATCAATCCCTGTACCGAATAATGTTTCAATTTCTGCAATACCAAGTAGGACAGCTCGTGATCAAAGCCTTGGAAGCGACGGGAGGGGACGCGACGAAGCTGGCAGGAATGATGCGCTACCACAAGCCAGCGATCACACCAGCAGAACTGAACGACGCAGTGATGAAAACTACCGTGGAGGAAGCACTGAAAACGTTGGGCAAGGACCACAGCCCACAGGCAGTCGAGGAACTTTGGCGGCAGCTGAACCAACAGGTCGATTTATTGTCGTGGACTCGGAGAGCACAACGCTTAGCGGGATGGGCGGAGGACATCCAGAGCCTTCCGGACAGCAGCGACGAGATGAAACGAATCTTCCTGCAGGACCAGAACGAAGCCGCCTGGACGGTGATCGACCAACACCTGACGGAGCCGATCAACGCGCTGATGGAGCAGCAAGAAGAAGAGGATCCCTGGGCGGTGGACTGGGACAGCTAAGCGGGGTTATCGATACCGCAACTCGTTCTGGCACACCGGTTCAGTTTGACCGGTCAAGCTTGGAACTGGTTGCGTCCTCGCCGCGAGCGAGCGTCCAATCCAACATTGAGGCAATACGTCCCGCGCAACACGGGATACACGGTCTGTTCAATAGCATGTGCGCTCATGACTCTCCTGCTACAAACTGTTCAAGCGCATGTTTTACCTCAACAACATGGATACGACGAACCGCTTCCTCAACGACCTCGCCTACAACGCTCCTAACATCGCCCGTGCCCAGGAGAGCGTCGACAGCATCAATCTGTTCATCCGTCACTTCGTCATAGACGCCCGCAGGAACCTGGTAATACTTGGCCAACAAGTACCTAGAAAGGCCTTCTGTCAACGCATTCAATCGCTGAAACTGCGCTCCAAGGGTTTCCTCCCCCAAAAGCCGCACTGCTTGGTCAATCCCAAAGACCTGCCACCCGCTTGCATCCGCCCTGCTGGCATCTCCTCCCCATGTTGCCGCGCACTCGGCGATATGTGATACGAGCAATTCTTTGGTTCGGTGCTTAATCAGGCTCCATGCACGAGGCGACAGTCCGTTATGCGCCCTGCTCATTGACTCAATGTCTTCATTAATCGTGGTTGTTTTCATCATGGCGATACTCCATCTGCGAATGCTTGTCTATATTTAGACGCTGGAGACCGCGTCTCGGTTCCCAACGCTATTGCTCGAAGATCGAATGTGGGCGTAAGGGACATTTTGTATGTAGATGTCTATCTGGTTTCCCGGGATGGCCTCGGCCAACAACCAGATATGGTTTTCAAAACAGTTCCATTTGCCCGTTTTGAGAAATCAACACCGAATGACGTCTGGTGTGTGGTATGGAGTCTGCGGGCAGCACAGGAACCCCAGCGAGATCAAGGACTCTAAGGAACTAGAACCAGCCGCCTGTGCGTTGGGCGGTCGCAAATAGCCAGGGGACGAGCAAAGCCCTTGACGTGCACAATTCTGGCCGCATCGAGTTAGCGGGTGTTCCGGTCGACCTCCTAGCGTCGACCAATGCAGGTCACGGCATTTTGGGCCCATTTCGTGCTATTTGGCCGATTTTGCGCTGACCTGCGTTGGTAAACCGGAGTAGGTCGACCGGAAGAGGTCGACGGGAAGAGGTCGACCGGAAGAGGTCGACGGGCCGAAAGAATTCGATACCGGCATTGATCATCAGTGGAATCCCGGCTTAGGAGTGAGAAAAAGGTGGGCCGGACGGAGCTGAACACACACACAAAATGTCCCTTATCGCGACACGCCGTGTTTACGCACAAAATGTCCCTTAAGCCGGAAACAGGAAAAGCCCCCTCCGAAGAGGGGGCTGATCCCGACAAGCTCCGCTGCCGGCCCGGCATCGCGTACAACACTGATGAGTCGGTGCGGTACATATCTGGCCCGAAGAAGGGCAAACAAATCTCCGGGAACCAGAAGTTCATCGACGCGCAGCGTGGACTTCGAGAGCACATGTACGCGTTGGGTTACCCGGTAGAGCTAGATGTGTCTGAACGTCACAATGAGTCGCTGAATCTTGACCGTTACGTCGAACAGCAGGACCGGGAGCGCGACCTTGCGAACCGTGAGGACGAGGTGGAACGGAAGCACAGCTCCGTACAGCGAGATGTCGATGCTGCAGCGAAAGACCGCAAGCAAGCTGCAGAAGAACTCGAACGGGCGCAGCAGGCCCGTGAAGAAGCCCAGCGTGTGCAGGAAAATGCTGAACAGCAGGCTCGCGAGGTTGCCGAGCGCGTACTCAAAGAAGCACGCGAGAAGGCCGAGCAGGACGCCGAAAAGATTCGTGATGATGCACAGAAGGATGCTGAACAGGAGTTGGGTCTTGCCGAGGCACGGGCGGAAGAGTTACTGGACCGTGCCAAGGAGGTTGAGAGCGCCGCCGAAGCCAAGCTCAAGCGTGTAGAGCAGGAAGCTGAACAGCTCCGCAGCGAAGCACGCGAAAAGGCCGAGCAAGAAGCCGAGCAGATCCGCAGTGACGCACGCAAAGAAGCTGAGCAGACGCTGGGTCTCGCTGAAGCTCAGGCAGATGAGCTGCTTGACCTTGCCGAAGAATTCGGCAGTGAAGAACATGATGAGGCCACACGTGACGCTGCAGTAACGCGCGAGGAAGCAGAGCAGGAAGCGAAGATCATCATCGAGGAAGCAACGCAGTCGTTGCAGGAGATTTCGCATGTTGATCAGGACTTTTTGCGGGTCGAGATTGACAGCAACCCAGAGATGAAGCAACGGTACCGCGAGATCGTCATCGACCGTACTCAGGAGGAAAGCGCTGCAGTACTGCGTCGCGCGCTGGAACGCATCGCTAAGCGCCGCCAGCAGGAGCAACAGCGCGACCACGACGGTGACAAGGAGTCCCCCGACGGCGGCAAGCCGTAGATGGGGGTCTCCCCTGCCCTGTATGGCCCTGTAGCGGCCTAACAGGATGTCGCCAGGGTCAGTGTCCAGCGACAGCGCTAAAACCGCTCTAATTCAGCGAAAATCGAAGAATTAGAGCGGTGTTTTTTGAAGCGTCCTGGGTTCAGATTCAGGTAACTCAAGGATGAGTGTGAATCCGGGGTTTGTGTCTTTGAGAAGGCCCTTTAGAAGCCTTCAAGTACTTCGTAGAGGGCGGTGGCTAGGGTTAGTCGCCGTCGCTAGCTGTGCTTGGCTGTTAATGTCATGTCGACCAACTGCAGGAAGCGTATAACGTAGTCTTTGACAAAGCCTGCGGTGCCTTCATTGAGATGGCCGGAGTCTTCGAAGAGGGTGGGGGATTGGCCAAGGAATACCTCGGGCTGACCAGGAAGCGGCATATCGAAGTAGGACAGGGCGAGCCGGAGGTTCTTCTGTGAACTGTAGCCGCCCATGCGGCCTACAGAGTGACTGATGATACCTGCGGGAAGGTTCTTCCAAGCCACATCCGAGTTGGGCTTGGAACCGATGTCCACTGCATTCTTGAGACAGGCAGGGATAGTACGGTTATTTTCCGGGGTAACAAAGAGGACGCCGCTCGAGTTCTTGATGGTGTCGCGGAAAGTGGTGTACTCAGCTGGAATGGGCTTGTCCGTGACCGAGGGGTCATCGTAGTCGAAGTCATAGAGCGGCAAGTCACGGATTTCAACGATGTCTGCCTGGTAGTTTTCAGGGATCATTGTGAGCACTTCGTGTGCAATCTTGCGCGCAAATGAGCCGCGGCGCAGGCTGCCGACGATAACACTAATGCGTGGGGTGGTCATAGGAAGTCCTTTCTTCTTAGTTGGGCGTAGGTACGTGCGATCAAGGGAGAAAAGGCTTGCAGCCAAAGGCAGGCGGTGGCCCGGCGGCGTGGGCGGCAGTAAGAAAGTTATCCACTTTGTCTTCTTCATGGCGGAAGTACAGTTCGATGAGTCCTAACAGTCCCCCGAGGACGGCCTCCCGTGCGGCGGACGTATCCAAAAGCCGCATGGCTGCTGGTTGGTTTCCTTCGCGGATGGCTTCAAACAGCGCGATGGTCTCAAGCCAGCTTCCTTGGTCTGGTCGTGGAAACGGTTTAGAAATCCCAGTCATCATCACTCGTTTCTTCAGCGGTGCCAATGACATAGGAGGAACCGGAGCCGGAGAAGAAGTCATGGTTTTCATCTGCTCCAGGTGCTAGGGCAGCGAGGATTTCCGGGTTCACTTCCGTTTCTTCAGGTGGGAAGTAGTCCGGGTAGCCCAAATTCATGAGCGCCTTATTGGCGTTATAGCGAACGAATACAGCTACATCATCCATGAGCCCCAACGGCTCATATAGCTCGCCGGAATAATCCAGCTCTAGGGCATAAAGCTCTTCGAGCAAGGAAATAGTGAAATCATGCATCTCCTGTTGCCGTTGTGGAGCAGACGTTTCCAGTCCGCGCTGGTACTTGTAGCCTGAGTAGTAACCGTGCACTGCCTTGTCACGCAGAATGAGGCGAATCATGTCTGCCGTATTTGTCAGGGTGGCGTGGACGGAAAAATGCAGGGGAAGATAGAAACCCGCGTAGAGAAGCAGCGAGGAAAGCAGCGTCGATGACACTTTGCGCTTGAGTGGATCGGGTCCAAAATAATGAGTGAGCACTTTTTTGGCGCGTGCCTGGAGAAGGTCATTATTCACCGCCCAGCGGTATGCCTCATCAATTTCTTTCGTACTGCTCAAAGTAGAAAACACTGAAGAGTAAGAACGGGCATGGACTGATTGCATGAAGGCGATGTTGGTATACACGGCCTCCTCGTGCTCGGTGCGGGCATCTTGGATCTGACAGATTTCGCCCACAGTGGCCTGGACGGTGTCCAGGGTGGTGAGTCCCGTGAACACCCGCATGGTGAGGTTGCGTTCCTCCGGTGTCATCCTCTGCCACGCCGGGAGATCGTTTGAAAGTGGAACCTTTTCTGGCAACCAAAAGTTGGCGGTGAGGCGGTTCCACACTTCAAGATCCTTCTCATCGCTCACCCGATTCCAATTGATGGCGCGGATGCGGGCTGAAGGGTCATGCCGGTAACTTGGCGGCGTAACTGAGATGCTGGTTAGCTCAGCAGTGTTTGATGTTGAAGACATAGCTTCTTTCTTTCTTGATGGATGGTTGTGAATGAAGGAAGGACCGTGTTCCTACAGAGCACAGGAAACGCAGCCTTCGACCTCGGTTCCCTGGAGTGCAGGTTGGCGTAAACGGATGTAGTACAAAGTCTTGATTCCGGCTTTCCAGGCATAGATTTGTGCCTTGTTGATGTCCCGCGTAGTGGTGTCAGCGGTGAAGAACAAAGTCAGGGAAAGCCCTTGGTCCACGTGTTGGGTGGCCATAGCGTAGGTGTCGATGATTTTTTTGTACCCCACGGTGTAGGAGTCATCGAAATACTCCAAGTTGTCGTTGGTCATTTCCGGTGCGGGGTAGTACACGCGCCCCAAGCGGCCTTCCTTGCGTATTTCAATCTTGGAGGCAATCGGGTGTATGGACGCGGTGGAGTCATTGATGTAGGAAATTGATCCAGTGGGTGGAACTGCCTGCAAGTAGGCGTTGTAGATGCCGTCTTGCATCACTTGGTTCTTGAGCCGTAGCCAATCCTCGCGTTGAGGAATCTGCACGCCAGCCTCATGGAATAGCTGTTTTACGTGGTCAGTGGCCGGCGCCCAGTCTTGGTCGATGTACTTGTCGAAGTAGACGCCAGTGGCATAGGTGGATTCTTCAAAGCCAGTGAATCGTTGACCTTTCTCAACCGCTAGCGCATGGGATGCACGGAGCGCATGATAGGTCACGGTCAGGAAATAGATATTTGTAAAGTCCAGTGCTTCGGCGCAGCCATAAGGAATACGCTTGGAAGCCAGGAAACCGTGGAGATTCATTTGGCCCAACCCGATGGCATGCATGGATGCATTACCGTGAGCGATGGAAGGAACAGCTTCGATATTTGTTAGGTCTGAGACCTTCGTGAGAGCGCGCACCGCGGTTTCAACAGTTTCCCCAAAGTCCGGTGATTCAAAAGCTTTAGCGATGTTGAGCGACCCTAGATTGCAGGAAATGTCCTGGCCAACGGTGGTGTAGTTACCTGAGGCGCCGTAGGTGGATGGCGTGTTGACCTGGAGGATCTCACTACACAGATTGGACATATTGATATGTCCTTTGAGGGGATTAGCGCGGTTGACCGTATCCTCAAAGAGTATGTAGGGGTATCCAGATTCAAACTGAAGCTCAGCCAGCGTGGTGAAAAACTCGCGGGCCTTGATAGTCGTATGAGAAATTCGCGGATTGGAAACCAGCTCGTCGTAATACTCGGTGATAGACATGTCAGACATGGCTACGCCGTACTCGCGAGCGATGTCATACGGGCTAAAAAGATGCATATCCTTGTTCTCTTTGGCCAGCTGGAAGGTTATATCTGGAATAACAACTCCCAGCGAAAGAGTCTTAATGCGGACTTTCTCATCGGCATTTTCCCGCTTGGTATCCAGGAAACGAAGAATATCTGGATGGTGCGCATGTAGGTAGACGGCTCCAGCGCCCTGTCGAGCGCCCAATTGGTTGGCATAGCTGAAGCTATCTTCCAGAATTTTCATGACTGGGACTACGCCGGAAGCTTGGTTCTCAATCTTTTTGATTGGGGCTCCGGATTCGCGCAGATTGCTCAGTAACAAGGCCACACCACCGCCGCGTTTTGAAAGCTGCAGTGCAGAGTTCACGCTGCGGCCAATGCTTTCCAAATTGTCTTCGATGCGAAGGAGGAAGCAGGAGACCATTTCGCCACGCTGGGCTTTTCCTGCGTTGAGAAAAGTAGGGGTGGCGGGCTGGAAGCGTCCGGTCATGATGTCATCCACCAGCTTCTCCGCAAGCTCTTCATCGCCCTGTGCAAGGTACAAAGCTGTGGTGGCGACGCGTTCTTCGTAGCCTTCCAGAAATCGCGAGCCATCAAAGGTTTTCAGTGCGTATGAAGTAAAGAACTTAAATGCGCCGAGGAAAGTACGGAACTGATGCTTGGCTCGGTGGGCTCTGTCGTACATAGTGCACAGAAAATCGTCATCATAAAGCTCAAGGAATTCCCGCTCGTAGTATTCGTTATCAACCAACCACTCCAAGCGCTGCTTGGTGGATTCAAACTGATGCATGCGGGGAGTGACATGGTGCGCTAAAAAGTCTTGTGTTGCCTCAATGTCCTTGTCGAACTGGATTCTTCCCGAATCGTCGAATAGGTTCAGCTGCGCGTTGAGTGCATGGTAGCTCTTGCGCTTACCGACACCGCCGGCATCGTCTGCTGAAGCGGTGCGGGGCGTAGGGCCAATGGGCTGTGTGGGGGTGGCCTTAAGTGGCGGCATTGTGGTTTCCAATCTGTGTGTTGCGGATGTGGTCTTCATTTTGTGGGAAATCAATGGGGTGTAATTGTTAGTTGCTTTGCTGCTCCCAAAACTTGTGAAGGCCCTGCTTTACAGCGGCAACGTCCTTCTGCGTGCCGAGTAGCTCGAAGTGATACAGCTCTGGAACGTGGCACTTAGCGGAAATGATGCGGCCGGCGACGCAGTAAGCGCTTCCGAAGTTGGTATTGCCTGAGGTAATCACGCCCCGGATAAAGGAACGGTTGATTGGGTCATTGAGGAAGTCGATGACCTGTTTGGGGACTGCGCGTTTGAGCGAGCCACCGCCGTAGGTTGGAACGATGAGTACGTACGGGTGTGAAACCTGGATCATTCCGGTTTTCTTGGGCCGCAGTGGAATGCGCACTGCGGGTCTATCTAAGCGTTCGACGAATCTTTTTGTGTTTTCAGAAACGCTAGAAAAGTACACCAAATCTGGTGAGTCTGACATGACAATCCTGCTCATCCTGGCCTTAGCCATAAGTGGGATAGGTGATGATCGAAAAGATTAACTACGTACAGCCGTAGTTGCAAACTACGCCGCACCGTAGTTTTTAAAAGGGCAGGTAGGGACAGGATTAATGAGAAAGGGAAAGACTACAGGCTGTGGTGTGCTACAAACACTGCGTCCGTAGCTGGGCGCCCAAGTACTACCCACTGAGTACTGTCGGCTACCTGTACTTCGAGCGATTCTGAAAAGGGCGTTCCTTCGCGCGTGGTAAGAACAGCCCCAATGACGATGCCTTGCTCTTTGAGGAAGGCCAGCAGTTGTGGGTCGGAATCAGAAATGCGTTCCACGGTCACCTGCGGTTGTGCGCCGCTGTCGGTGAGACGGTGCGCACTGGGGATAGTGACCTGTCCATCAACCGTAGGGATAGGGTCGCCGTGTGGATCCCTAGTGGGGTAATTGAGGAACTTATCCACGCGCTCTATGAGCATGTCAGACACCGCGTGTTCAAGATTTTCGGCTTCATCATGGACCTCGTCCCACGTATAATCCAATGCTTGAACCAAAAAAGACTCAAGCAATCGGTGGCGGCGCACCATGACCAATGCGTACTGCCTGCCAAGTTCGGTTAACTCCACAGAGCCATAGGGCGTGTGTGACACGAGCCCTTGCTTCGACATTTTGCGCACTGCATCGGAGACCGAGGAGAGCTTGAGTCCCAGCTGTTTCGCTATAAGTGTGGCGGTAACGGGCTCGGATGACCATTCCTTTAGCCCCCAGATAGCTTTCAAATAGTTCTGGGTACTGGTGGACAGCTCAGAAACAGACATGAGTAAATGTTAACCCAGCTTCCGTATGCGCCTTAGGCGCTGTGCCCCAACGCTCATAGCGAACAGAGGCCAAGTTTGAGAGGAATGCCGGTAAGGTGGGGCCAGTTAAAGCATTCTTCACTTGAAGGAGAACCACTAATGTCTGAGAAGATTTCAATGAACTTGAAGTGCGCCAGCGTAGTGCGTAATGGAATGGCTAGTACACAGTGCAGTAAAACAGCGCATGTAATGGCTCATGTAATGCACTGTGTAGAGACAGAGCGTCTGGAGCAGGAGTATCAGCGCTCCCGTACTGGACGGCGACGGCGTTATGCGTGGTCTGTGCTGAAAAAATAACCCCGCAGGTTTCCCTGCGGGGTGTTGTTGCAACTAGAACGGCACTTCTTCAGAGTCATTAGCAGCAGCGTTATCTGCGCTGTTCTCGCGGCGTGCTGCTCGTGCCTCAGACTCCTTCTTGGAGTCGATCAGCTGCACAGTGTCGATGCGCGCTACCAGCGGATAGTGCTTGTTGCCGTCCTTATCGGTGTAGTTGTCAGTCTTCAGCGAGTAGCTCACTGCAACGCGATCACCAGCGCCGATGCATCCGAAGACGCCGAGGTTCTTGGCGTCAGCCACGTAGCCAGTGAGTTCGACAATCTCTGATTCCACCTTGCCTGTGGACTTGTTCTTGAACGTATTACGTGCGTAGACGTTGAGCTTCACCGTCGCACCGCCGTTTGCGTGCTCAAAGATCTTCGGCTCGCGTGCTGCGTTGCCAACGATGGTGCCATTGTTAAACGGGTTGGACATTGTGATTTCTCCTTATATGAGTGAGTGTGTGATTGTCTTTCAATTGTGTGTTTGAGCAGCGGCTTTGCTGCTGCTGTAAGTGCTGTTACAGCACTGCCCAGGGCAGATGTGCCCCTGCTGCTTCCAGGTCGCGTAGCTCTTGTGCGGCACCCGGATCGGCGTCTTCGCCATCCATGCCGTCAGACATGAGGTAGAGCAGCTCTAGGTCTTCGTGGGTGTAGTGGTACATGGCGTGCCTCCGTGTCGTGGATTGATTCTCAATCCGTTCTTTGAGACAGCTCTGCTGTCTAGAGACCTCTCCCCTGCTCGGTGGAGATTTCCTTCTTCCCTGGTCACGGCGTGGGTAGAAAAGAAAAACCCCGCTACAGCAACTGCTGCAACGGGGTGTGAAGTACTAGTTTTCGAACAACTGCACGCGAGCCTGAGCACCGCCCTCGTGAACCACTTCTGCGAGACGACTGCCCTCGCCAATGTCGATTAACTTCGCCACCAGCGACGGGAACGTCTCTTTGCTGCTGATCTCGGTGGCCCTGTGTGCGGCAACGCCAGCCAGACCCGTCTGGCCGGTTGCCTGGGCCAGCACGGCGACAGTGGCCGTAAGCTGTGCCCTCATCCCAGGCCAGTGAGCCGGTACAGCGCGCATCACCTGCTCAGCGAACTTGAGACCTGCTTGTGGCTCCTCAAGCAGCGCAGCAAGCAATGGATCACGCAAGCGCGGTGTCGTGAAGCACTTCAGCGCAGATCGGATAGCACGCGCACTCGGCTGCGTCATCCCCGCCGCTGCCTGCTCGTACTCACGCTGCAGTACTAAGAGCGGCCTCGTCTGCAACCAGCGCTTCCATCGATCGGTTCCACTGCTGTTTAGTCGCTGTATCGACGATGCTTTGCAGCGAAGCATCGCACGCTGCACGGTTATCTTCTACTGCTTTTTGAAAACGGTCGTAAGTTCCGACACCGTCATTCTCATTAGCATCGAAATTAGTGAGTCCAAAATATCTCCATGTGTCATCTGGGCAACCATGGAACCGCCAAGATCCATCTGTACGGACGAGCCCCAAGCTTTTCACAGATGACCCCAAGCCGCGGTATTCATAAGCTTCCTGTCCCTGGACTACAGAGAACACCTTGAACTTCGTATTGTGTGCATCAAGCATTGACTTAAAGTCCGACGCATCTTCTGCCGATGCATATGTGGGAGCTATGGGTACCCCGCATAGCAGCGAAGCCCCGAGTACCGTCGCGATAATACGACGGCGAAAGTTGTTAGCTTTCACTTCGATCCCTACCTTTCTGAAAATCATGTAAAAACAATGAATCAGACCTGATATTTGCCGAAGTGGCCACTAAGTAAACCCCCTCCCCCATAGTGGGGGCTATACATAAGTATGCAATGGTGTTATTTGTGTTTATGCGCTGGCTGCAGGCCTATTTTGCCGGTTTTTCACGAAGAGCACTCCACCCCAGATGCCTTTACACTCAACACTTTCCAGTGCAAATTGATAGCACTGCTCGGCAATTGGGCAGCGCTTGCACACACTGATCGCTTCACACTGGCGCTGAGTACGGTCTTCGTCGGTTTCTCCGTGAATGCTTGCATCCCACGCCCCGGCAAGACCTGCTGTGGCACAGGCCGCGTCGGCGAAAAACTCCGGGAGTGCAACTTGTTTTGCAAGGTCTTTTTTAGGCGATCGCTCCCGATCAATAGGGGCGACGCCAGCAGGCTTCGTCCCCATCAGATAGCCTCCTTGCACGCATTGTGGGTACAGCGCATCACTGCGGTTCCATCCGGCGTTGGCGCAAAGCCATTGTCGTCACATAGCTCGCACGCATCGATTGCTGCGCGCTTTTCTGGCGCCATTTTGCGCGACGGCATCAGCGGAGCCTCGAAGCTGGAATGCTGGCCAAGGCCTGGACTAATCGGTGGTTGATCCAGTGGCACGTCATCCCGCAAACGTGCCATGACCAGGGCAGTTAAGTTCCGAACATTGCTTGGCAGCTGGCGCATCGCCAGGATCAGCGTTACGTCGCCCTTCGACCAGCCAGCGTGGAGGCGCTGGTCAATCGCATGCCCAACGCGAGCCAGGTGCTGTGGACCCATTGCCTGCATCGTTGCTGGCAGCACCTCACGCGCAAGGGTGACAAGCTCGGCCTGTGACAAGCCTGCTGCTTCGCCACGCTCCGCAGTGGGAGCGTCCTGGCTTAGAACGACGCTTTCACTCGCTGCATGGTCCGTGGACGGCGTTTCAGCTTCCACCGGCGTAATTACATCGCTGGTAGCTTCTGGCAACGCCTCTGCCGCGTGAGTGCGCTGTTGCGCCTCGAGCTCGCGTACGGCTTGCAGTTCGTCGTTCGTCACACCATCCGGCAGGACCGCTTCGCCGATGAGCGCAAGCGAAATCGTGCGAAGCCGATCGGTCCATTCGTAGAGAGTTTCTTCCCCTCCCCTCGAACCGCTAGGTTCGCCCGTCGACGAAGCCGACGAACGGCGATCCCGTTTCTTCCGAACGGGGGGCTTGGGGGGCAGGGATGTTTTATTTGTTTCATAGTTATATGTCTCACCAGTGAGACTTACGGAGCCATCTTTTGAGACACACGGCTTCTCATTTTGAGACTTACGGTCCATGCCGTTTTCCGTATGTCTCATTTTGAGACTTACGGCCTGACCAGCGTCTTTATCGAACGGGTTTTTCGTATGTCTCATTTTGAGACTTACGGCCTGACCTGCATTTTTGCCGTCGTCTTGAAAGTCCCCTCGCGTAATCGCGTCAATATTTAGTGCAACCAGGCTCGCCGATCGCGTGGTGTGACCGTTCTGGTCGACCCCCCACCGACAATCTCTGAAAATGAGTCCGCATTTCTCTAACTCTGCAAGGTGCCGATGCACAGTTGCCCTTGACTGTTCAGTGCGGCGACAAAGCTCGTCAACGAATATCTCCGCTCGAGGGATGTGGTCGCCATATTTTTCAGGCTGCGGATAGACACGGTCAGCAATCATTGCGAGGCAAAACTTGGCTGAACTCTTCAAGCCGCGAACGTTGTCAACAACGGCTGTCATCTCTTTAAAGCCCATGACGCTTACACCCCCGCCCTAGACAAACCATGGTTCCGGTGTAGAATATGCTCAAGAAAAAGAATGCCGTTCTTTTCGGTGACGTCGTTTCTGTTGCGAGCAGAAGCGACGTTTTTTAATGTCTCCACCAGCTATGCCCCCTTCAAAAGTTGATCGATCGCGGAGACCGGAATTTGCCAGTGCCCGTTCGGCAGCTGAATCGCGCCGCCGAGGTAGCCTTTCTTGGCCCACTTTCGAACAGTCACTCCAGATGGATTGCCCGGTATTCGCTTCCTTGCTTCGTCTGGAGTCAACCAGACCTCATTTTTGCAACTATCACTCACGTTCATACTTTTAAGTAATCACACCGGCCAAGGTTTCGCAACTTACAGTTTCAATTAGTTGCTGTAGTTGTGACTGCATGTTACAGTTTTAACTATGAGTCAAACGAAAACGGCAATGACAGTCAACGAAGCCATCGGGGCTAAGGTTGACCAATTGATGTTCCGCAAGCGTGTTAAGCGGAAAGATGTCGGGCTTGCACTTGGTATAACTGGGGCGGCTGTCAGTAGGAAGATTTACGGTCAGGTCGCGTGGACTGCGGAGGACCTTTTTAAGACTGCCGACTTCTTCGGTGTTGAGATCACGGACCTTCTCCCCCGCCGTGTTTCTCCCCTAGAAACAGGAAAAGCCCCCTCCGAAGAGGGGGCTGATCCGAAGTTGGTAGCGGGGGCAGGATTCGAACCTACGACCTCTGGGTTATGAGCCCAGCGAGCTACCGAGCTGCTCCACCCCGCGTCGGGTGATATTTGATTTTCACCTGCTGCCTTAACGGGCAACGAGTGATAACTATACGCATACCTCTTTCAAACACCAAATCCCCTGCGCACCTCACGGGTTCGCAGGGGATTCAAGTGGTTATACGAGAAGGGTTACATGCTCTGGTATTCCTTCACCGCACGGTCGAGCGCGTCGAGCGCCTTGCCGTACTCCTCGAAGGAGCCGTCGCGTGCGCCTTCCAGGTTGCGCAGCGCGTCGTTGATGTTGTTCAGGGCCTCGTCCTTGTTACCGGCAGCTGCTGGTGCTGGGGTCTCGGCCTTCTCGCCATCGGCTGGTGTTTCCTCGGCTGGCTTTGTCTTGCCCTTGTCGTCGACGATGTCGATGTCCTGGGCGGCCTCAGAGTGAATACCAACCTGCTTCAGCGCTTGGGAGATCGTCGGTGCGTAGCCAACCTGTCCGCGGTAGAACACGAGCACGCGCAGCAGCTTCGGGAAGGCGGATGCCTGGTCCTTGCGCTGCGAGTAAATCGGCTCCACGTAGAGGATCTCTCCCCCACCAACAGGCAGGGTGAGCAGGTTGCCGTTCTTCAGGTCGTTGGTGCCCTGCCACAGGGTGCGGTCGCGCGCCACTTGATCGGAGGACATCAGAGCGTCCTGCGCCTGCTTCGGGCCCTGGGTCTGCGTGTTGGTTGGCAGCACGCGGACGGTGATCTGGCCGTAGTTCTCCGGGTCGGAGGACACGGACATGTGCGCGGACAGGAACTCGCGGTTCAGGCCACGGAACGGCGTAATCAGCTGGAAGGAAGGCTGGTTGGTCTCCGGGTCGCCGGCGACGACGTAGTACGGAGGCTGGTTGAGCTCCTTGCGGCCTTCCGGCGCGGTCGGGTCGTTCGGCACGGACCAGAAGGCGTCGTTGTTGAAAAACACGCCTGGGTCGTTCACGTGGTAGCGAGCCAGCAGTTCACGCTGAACCTTGAACAGGTCCTCCGGGTAACGCAGGTGGTCGCGCAGCGAATCGGAGATGTCGCTCGCCGGGCGCACGGTGCCAGGGAACGCGCCCATCCACGCTTTGAGCACCGGGTCTTCTTCGTCGAACGCGTAGAGGTCCACCGTGCCGTCGTAGGCGTCAACAGTGGCCTTGACGGAGTTGCGGATGTAGCCAACGTTGTTGTTCAGCAGGCGCTGCGTAGTCCCGTCGGGGTTTAGCGCGTCCTGCGTCGTATCCGTCAGGGATTCGCGCGTTGCGTACGGCAGCTGGGACAGCGTGGTGTAGCCGTCCACGATCCACTTAATCTTGCCGTCGATCACGGCCGGGTAGGTCTTGGAATCCGTGGTCAGCCACGGCGCGACCTTCTCAACGCGCTCGCGTGGGTCGCGGTCGTAGAGAATCTTCGACTCTGAGCCAACGCGGTCGGACAGCAGGAACTTCAGCTCCTGGTACTTCGCGGAGTACGCGATGCGGTTGACCCAGTTGCCGATGTTGACGCCACCTTCGCCCTGGTAGGTGTAGGTGGAGCTGTCAGTGTCGTACTCGACCGGCCCCTGACCGTTATCACCGACGATGGCGTAGTCCAGGCCGTCGTTCGCGGAAGCGATCACCGGGCCGTAGTAGACGCGGGGCTCGTCGACCTGGATCCCCAGCTCGTCCGCCTGGTCCTTCTCAGCAGCAATCGCGTTGGACTGCAAGTCCGAGACGGTGAAGATCGGCAGGCCACCACGGGTGGAGCCGGCGTCCTGCGCGGCCTCGTCAACACGGTTCGCCTGCGCTGCAATGAAGCCGTTGCCGTGGGTGTACACGGTGTGGCGGTTGATCCAGTCACGCTGGTTTTCGCGCAGCGCGTTCGGGTCCATCTCGCGGGCCGCGACGACGAAGTCGCGCATCTTGCCCTCAACCTCGTAGCGGTCCATCGCCAGCTGGTCGGGGAAGCCGTAGAAGTTACGCAGCTGCTGGTTCTGGGTAAAGGTCGGTGAAATGATCTCCGGGTCCAGCAGGCGAATGTTGCTGATCGTGGCAGCGTCGTCCGCAACCTTATCGTTGGAGACCTTTTCCGCGCCCCAGTTGTCCTGGTATTTCACCTGCTCGTCGGTCAAGCCGAACGCGTAGCGGGTGGCCTCAATATTGCGGGCGATGTACTCGGCTTCCTTCGACTGGCGGTTCGGCTTGACCGAGAACTGCTCCAGCAGCGCCGGCCACACACCGCCGACTACGAGCGAGGACACAAGCATCAGCACCGCGGCCAGCACAGGAACGCGGAAGTCCTTATATACAACGGACGCGAAGAACGCCGCTGCGACGAGCACCGCGATGACCGTCAGGATCACCTTGGCCGGCAGCGACGCGTTGACCGTGGTGTAGGACGCACCGGTGAAGATGTCGTTCTGGGAGTACAGCAGGGTGTAGCGCTCCAGCCAGTAGCTAACTGCCTTGAGCACCATCCACAGGCCCGCGGTCACGGCAAGCTGCACGCGAGCGGACGTCGAAATGTGGCCCGGCACCCCGCTGACCTTATTGCCGATGCGGATGCCGCCCAGCAAGTAGTGGCCCACCGCGCCAACGATGAAGGCGACGAGCAGCAGGAGCGAGAGGCCGTCGATAATCGCGGTGATACCCGGCAGTGCGAAGGCGTAGAACCCGAGGTCCTTGCCAAACTGCGGATCATCCACGCCGAAGGATTCCCCGTTGAACCACAGCATGAACGTGCGCCACAGGCGCTGCCCTGCCAGGCCGGAGAAGACCGCGATCACCACCGGAACCCACACCAAGAGCGTGCGAACGCCCTGCTGCAAGTTGACCTGGGTCCGCGTGTCGCCGACAACGGCTTCAAAGCTCAAGGCTTCTTTTGTGCGGCCGCGCCACGCAAGCCACGCGGCGAGGTAGGTGATCAGCGCGCCAACGGCGGCAAAAATAACAAACAACACCACTCGCGCCACGATGACGCGGTTGAAGACCCCACGGAAATCAAGCTCCCCGAACCAAAGAAAATCGGTGTAGAGACCGATCAGGATCGGGATGCAAAACAGCAATACACCGAGGACACCAATGGTGATGGCAAGTCCGGAGTTCTGTTTCTTCGCGTGGGGCTGTGGTTGGCTGAGGCGGGTGGCCAAATCCTGCTCCTTCGAAATAGTCTTAGTACGCGTATTAAGGTTCTACCTTAAAAAGTGTAACGCCTGAACTGACAGAAGGGTTCCCGTGCTCAACCAACAAGCATTAAATAAGGCCATGTCCGAAGCCGTCGAGTTCGTGCACGCGGAAGGCTGGGATCAGGGCCCGACCCTCTTCGCACTCGTGCCCTCCTCCCTGCTTGTCGACGAGCTCGCCCAACTCGAGGTTGACGACGCCACTTCGCCGCTGACCCTCGTTGTCCAGGACAACCTGCCGGAAAACATTCGCCCCGGCTCGGAGGAGCTCGCGGAGTACGTGGCGCGTATCGCCTGGCCACACGCGGTGGAGGGTGCCGTGCTGGCGCAGGAGATTATGTTCCGGGACACCAGTAGCGATGACCCCTCGCCACGCCCGGCGCGCCTCTTCTCCGGTGTGCTGCGTGAGGAAGGCATCGAGCAAACCCTGCTCCAGATGCGGCTGACCGAGGAGGAGCTGGAGGAGCGCGGTATGTTCGCCCAGGACGATATCGAGCTTCGCGGTGGGCCAAACGTAGCGCCGAACGTGATTGCTGCGTTACGCTACGGGTTGGAACAAGACCCAGATGAGCTGTCCTAAGAGGGTAAAGGAGCACAACGTGGCTACATTTTCGAACGTTTGGCGTCGGCGCGTCGGTACGCCAGCGGTGCTGGCGATGGCGCTGGTGGTAGCCACCGCGTGCGGTGGCAAGGACGAGCCGTCGGAAGATCCGACCACGACGGAGGCACCGGCCTCCTCCACCACTGAGACCACGGAGTCGCCTTCGCCGTCGGAGTCTGCGTCTGAGGCTGAGTCCGCGGAGGCTACGACGGAGGGGACGTCAACAAGCACTACGAGCACTGCGAAGAAAGACGATAACGGCGTTGCTGAGGTCGCCAAGCAGTTCTCGACGCTCGCTCCGCCCGAGTTCTTCGAGAAGCTGGACAGCTGCACCCCGACCGGCCTCCCGGACGCGTTCGATTGCAGCAGCTCTGAGATGGGCCAGTTCCAGTTCATGGAGTCCGAGTCCGTCGCCACCACGAGTACGCAGGTGCTCACCGAGCTGCGCTCGAGCGAAGTCGTGGAAGACACCGGCCGTTTCGTGGTCGGCTGGTCCACGGTTGGCTCCTCTGCCGTGGTGACCGTCATTGATAATGACAAAGGCCAGATTATGAAGCAGCTGCTCACCATGGACCGCGAAGGCCCGCGCGAACACATCTACAAGCTCGGGCTGGCGAAGCGCCCGGAGGGCGCCACCACCCCTGCGGAGGCAACCACCTCCACCGAGTCTGAGTCCTAGCTGCAGCTGCGCACCGGCTGGCCGTGGGCGAACGCGTCCATGGCCTTCACGGCGTCATCAAGCGTTTTGACTGCCGCGACCTGCATCTCCCCGCTGTCCGTGCGCATGACTTCCGCGCAGTTGCCCTCGGGCGCGAGGAAAAGCTCGGCGCCTGCGTCGCGGGCACCGGCGATCTTGTGGGAGATGCCACCGATCGGGCCGACCTCCCCTGACTCATCAATCGTGCCGGTTCCGGCCACGAACTTCCCGCCGTTGAGCAGACCCGGCGACAACTTATCGATCACCGCCAGCGAGAACATCATCCCGGCACTCGGCCCGCCCACATCGTTGAGGTTGTAGGTCACCTGCACGCCATCGGCCGGAGCGGACGTCATCAAGATCCCCAACATGGGCACCTTCTTATCCTCCGGATTCGCGCCGAGGGTGATCTCCTCCGTGTGCGGCGCGCCGTCACGCAACACGTCGACGCTGAGCCGATCGCCAGGGGCGTGCTCGCGCACGATGCGCTGCACCTCCCGCGGCTGCGCCACGTCCTTCCCCCCGACCCTCGTGATGATGTCTGCCGCCTGCAGCGCACCGCCTGCGGCGCTGCCGTCCATCACCTCGTGAACCACCACTGTCGTCGGGCGGCCGAGGTAGTTCATCGCGGCGATCGTCGCCGCCGACTCCGAAGCAACGAATGCCTCCTGGTTGCGCTGCTTCATCTCCTCCCGGTTCGTATTCGGAGGCATGATCTGCTCCAGCGGCACAATCGTGTCATCCGTGGTGATCCAGCGGGTCAGCGCCTGCACCAGCGTCATATTGGTGCGCACAGACACCGTGGTCATGTTGAGGTTGCCCTCCGTTTTGTCGGAGTCCGCGCCCTCGATCTCAACAACGGGCACGCCCTCAACATCGCCGAGCGTGTTAAACGTCGGCCCCGGCCCCTGCGCCGCGTACGGCACGGCCAGGGAGATATCGGTGCCAGGAATATGGTCGAGGCTCAGCGCCGCGGCCAGCACCGCAAGGGGGATGGCGCCCCACACAATCGTGGCGAGGCGGCGGCTGCGCGGCTGTGCCTGTGCTTGTTCTTGCTCGGCGTTCATCACGCCCACAAATCTTAGATGTTCGCCCACAGCGTTGCGATTTTCCCGCTTGCACCCAACACAACCTGCGCACACGACTGTAGGGTGGTGCCTATGAGCAATGGATTCGGATTTACCTTCCCCAACAACGACAACGACGGTGACAACGGTGACGACGAGCGTCGCAACCAGCAGAACAACCCGTTCGCCGCGTTCGGGTTCGGGGGCAACGTTGGCGGTGGCCAAGATGGCTTGGGCGATATTTTGAACCAGTTCGGGCAGATGCTCTCCGGCATGGGCTCGACGATGAACGCCCGCACAGAGGGCGAGTCCGTGAACTTCGAAATGGCACTGCGCATGGCACGCCAGCACGTCGGCGACAAGGCTGCGGTCTCCGCGGGGGATCGCACCGCGGTTGAGGAGTCAGTACGCCTCGCCGACCTCTGGCTTGACGACGCCACTACGCTTCCTTCCGCGAACGCCCAGCCGCGCACGTGGAACGCGGACGACTGGCTGGTTGAAACCATGCCGATGTGGAAGCGCCTGGTCAACCCCGTTGCGGAGCAGATGAACCGCGCACAGCGAGACACCATGCCCGCCGAGGCCCGCGAGATGATGGGCCCGATGGTCGGCATGATGGAGCAGATGAACGCCATGAACTTCGGCGTCAAGCTCGGCCACGCCCTCGGCGACCTTGCCGAGCAAGCCCTGACCGGCTCCGACTTCGGCCTGCCCGTCGCACCCGCAGGCGTGACGGCCATTTTGCCGAAGAACGTCACCGCCGCCGCCAAGGGCCTCGAGATCCCCAGCCAGGAGGTTCTGGTCTACATTGTGGCCCGCGAGGCGGCGCGCCAGCGCCTGTTCAAGCATGTGCCGTGGCTCGTCGAGCGCCTCGTCTCCTCCGTTGAGGAGTACGCGGCAGGCCTGGAGATCGATACCTCGCAGCTCGAGGAGATGGCCCGCGGGCTGAACCTGGAAAGCGGCGACCCGCAGGCCATCCAGGAGGCGCTGCAGCAGTTGGAGGGCGCGGACCTCTCCCCGCGCGTGACCTCCCGCAACGCATCCGCCACTGCCCGCCTGGAGACGCTGCTCGCGCTCGTCGAGGGCTGGGTCGACGTTGTCACCGACGCTTCCCTGGCAGACCGTATCCCGTCGACGCCGCAGCTCGCCGAGGCGTGGAACCGTCGCCGCGCAACGGGTGGCTCCGCCGAGCGCGCGTTTGCGAACGTCGTCGGCATCGAGCTGCCGCCCTCCCTCCCCCCCCCCAATCCCCCCCACCAGCCCGCGCCCCATCCCCTTACCCGCTGTCTTTTATCCACATCTAGATGTGTAAAAGAGACGGGAGCTGTGGCGCCGCGTCGAAACCGCCGTGGGCCAGGCCCGCCGCGACCAGATCTGGGACCACCCGGACTTCCTGCCGGCCCCTGAGCACCTGTCCAACCCGGCGGCGTTCATCGACACCCTGCTGGACGATTCCTCCGACGACAACTTCGACGAAGAGCTCGCGCGCCTGGAAGAGGAGCTGCGCAAGAACGACGAGGACTAGCCTTCCCCGCCGAACCGCTGGTAGGCCTCAAGGTAGCCCTTCGCGCGTTCCGCGAGGGGCGCTTTGTCTGCCCACTCCCAGAACTTCGGGCCGTGCCCCGGGATGAAGGTGTGCGTCAGCTCGTGCACGATCACCGCGTCGAGGACGTAGCCCGGCACGTGCTGCAGCCTGTCACTAATCCGAATCGTGCCCGTTGACGGGGTGCAGCTTCCCCACCGCTTCGTCTGGTTCGACACCCACCGTATCGAGCCCACCTTCGCCCGCCCCTCAAGCACCTGCGCGTTGAGCGCCTCCGCGCGGGCTTGAAGGTCGGCGTCGCTGACGTGTTGGTGGCGGGTCTTCCTCCGGATCTTCCGCAGCATCTCGGCCACCGCTTCGCGCTCCTCGCGCTCGCTGAACCGGGCTGGGATGCGTACTTCCACGACGCCGTCGATAAGCCGGGCCTGCACTGTGCGCGTGCGCCGCGGCGAGCGAATCACCCGATACTCAAACTCCGACTCCTGCATGCCGAAGATTGTATGCTGTACAACCGACACAGCTTAAGGGGCACGAGGGGGAAGCATGTGTAACCAGTCGGATACTGTCATTGCGCTGGCCATGGGGGTACAGGTACTCAGCAGGGGCCCTCACGCGCTGCAATTCGGACTCGACGCCACACGCAGCGGCATCATCGAAGTCGGCGACGCCCGCGCAGTCGCCGCGGTGCTCGACTCGCTGTCCACACCGCGGCCACTGCCCGAGGTGGTTCGGCGGCTGGCGGTTTCCATGGACGCGGATGCCGCGCGCAGCCTCATCCAGGACCTCATTGCCTACCGCGTCCTCGTCGAAGTTTCGCGCCGCGAGGTCCTCCTGCTCGGCACCTCAACGCTTGCGAACACGCTGGTAGAAACACTGCGTGCCAGCGGCATCCACGTGCGCTCCCCCGAGCCCACCCAGCCGCTCTCCCGCTTTCTTTTCGACGCCCCCTCGGCCCTCCCACTCATCATCGTCGACCAGGCACACCGCACCCGGGCGCTTGCCGCGTACACCCGGCACCGCACGGGACCTGTGATTCCGGTGCTGCAAATCGACTCCCGCGTTCTCGTCGGCCCCTACGCAATCGGTGTGGAGGGCCCGTGCCTGATCTGTCGCGAGCACTACCTCCTCGAGCGCGACCCCCAGTGGGCAGCGATCGCCGCGTCTCTCATACACATCTCCATGTGCCTCAGACACAGCCCACAGCCCGCGTCGCAAACAGCAGAACAACACGTCCCCCCCCTTCGCGTCCGGCTCCTACGCTCGGAGGCGGCGCCTCCCACACCAGCACCGGCCCCGCATCGGCGCGGACGGGCGCCGGAGTCTCGGGGTGGGGGGGGGCGGGGTGGGGGACGAAAAGGGGGGGCGTGTCATGAGCCCCGGTCTCTAATACACATCGGGAGGGGTATAAGAGGCAGGTCGTGGTCCAGGCGGGCGTGGTCGCCGCAGCAACGATGGCTCGGCGGGTCTGCCAACTGCCGGACCCGCCGGGCGTGTCCGCCCCGGACCCCCGCACCGGCGACACCCTGCTTGTGGACCCCTTCAACCGCACCCCACTCAAGACGCTTCGCCTGCAGCCGCACCCCGACTGCCCGCTGTGCTACTAGGTTGCCAGGCGTCTAGCGGAACTCCGCGAGTGTCTCCAGGACCTCGGCGCCGTAGCGCTCCACCTTGACTGGCCCCACCCCCGACACGGCGAGCAGCCCCTGCTCGTCCTCCGGCATGGTCTCCGCGATGGCGAGCAGGGTGGCGTCGGAAAACACCATGTAGGCGGGCTGCTTCGCCGCGCGCGACGTTTTGAGCCGCCAGCGCTTCAGCGCCTGGTAGACGTCCTCGTCGATGTCGGCGTCGCAATCCTGGTGCCGGCCGAGCGCCTTGTCCGCCGGGGCGAACAGCACGTTGCCGCACACCCGGCAGCGGCGGGTCTGCTTCAACCGCTGCGGGGTTTCCTCCGACTCAAGCTCGGGCACCAGCCCGTCCAGGAAGCGCGAGCGCGAGCGCGACTTCCTGCCGCCCTCCTGCCTGGCCAGCGCCCACGACAGCTGCAGGTGCTCCCGGGCGCGCGTCACGCCGACGTAGAAGAGCCTGCGCTCCTCCTCGATGTTCTCGTCGCCCGCCTTGATCGCGTGCGAGATCGGCAGCGTGTTTTCCACCAGGCCAACGAGGAAAACCGCGTCCCACTCCAGGCCCTTCGCCGCGTGCAAGCTGGCGAGCGTGACCCCATCAATCGCCGGTGGTTGCTTCGCCTCCGCGCGCTGACGCAGCGAACGCAGTACGTCTTCCAGGCTCGAGGCCTCCTTGGTGTGCACGATCTCCTCGATGAGGTCCACGAGTGCGCGCAGCCCCTGCCAACGCTCCCGTGCCTGGGCGCCCTCCGGCTCCGTCGGCGTCAACCCGAGCGGCGCGAACGCCGCCTTCGCCACCACCACCGGGTCATCCGGCAAGTCGTGGCGCCTGGTTGCCGCCACGAGCGCCTGCAACGCCTCGCGGATCTCGCCGCGCTGGAAGAAGCCCTCCCCACCGCGCACCTGGTAGACGATGCCCGCGTCCGCGAGCGCGGCTTCAAACGCCGCCGACTGCGCATTAATCCGGTACAGCACCGCGATCTCCTTGGCAGGTACCCCGGAATCAATCAGGCGCTGTACCGCCGCGGCGACCTCGCGGGCCTCCGTCGGCTCGTCGTCGTAGGCGTGGAACGTCGGCTGCGGTCCGGACTCCCGCATACCGATAAGCTCAAGCCTGGTGCCCGCGGCCCGGCCCGTCGCGCGCGAGATGACCGCGTTGGCCAGCTCGGTGATTTCGGGCGTCGAGCGGTAGTCGCGCTGCAACTTCACCACAGTGCCGTGCTCATAGGTGCGCGAGAAGTTCAGCAGGTAGTCCGGGGTCGCGCCGGTAAAGGAGTAAATCGTCTGGTTCGCGTCCCCCACCACCGTCAGGTCATCGCGCTGCCCCAGCCAGCCCTCCAACACGCGCTGCTGCAACGGGGTCACGTCCTGGTACTCGTCCACCACGAAGGACTGGTACTGGGAGCGGAACTCCTCCGCCACCGCGGGCGCATTCTCCAGGGCACCCGCGACGTGCAGGAGCAGGTCGTCGAAGTCGATGAGCATGCCCTCCGGGCTCGTCTTCGCCTCCTCGTACAGCCGGTAGACCTCCGCGACCTTCTTCGGATCCGTCGGCGGAGTCCGGTTCGTATCCGCGATGCGGTCCACGTAGTCCTCCGCGCCGATCACGCTCGCCTTCGCCCACTCAATCTCGCTCAGCAGATCGCGGACCATCTCCTTATCCGACTCCAGCCCGGCCGCGCGAGCTGCCCGCCCCACCAGCGGGAACTTGTTGTCCAGCAGCCGCCACGGCAGATCCCCCGCAATCTGCGGCCAGAAGTAGCGCAGCTGCCGCATCGCCGCCGAGTGGAACGTGCGCGCCTGCACGCCGCCAATGCCCATCGTGCGCAGGCGATCGCGCATCTCCCCTGCCGCACGCTGCGTAAACGTCACCGCCAGCACCCGGTTCGGGCTCACCGTGCCCTGATCAATCATGTGCGCGATGCGGTACGTAATCGTGCGCGTCTTACCCGTCCCGGCACCGGCCAGGATGCACACCGGGCCACGCGGAGCGGTCGCCGCGATCCGCTGATCCTCATCCAGCAAGCTCAGATCTACAGCCACTTACGCTCCACTCCCGTTCTCGTTGAACTCTCCTCGAGCCCATTGGTCAATCATCCGCCGCGCAATCGTCCCCGGCACCGCCAGCGTGACAGTGCCCAGCTCGTCGCGGCGCAGCCAGCGCAGCTGCGTCAGCTCCCCATCCAAGGGGCCCACAGCATCAACATCACTTGTCGACGCCACCATCCCCAACATCAGCGCACCCGACAGCGCCCACGGCTGCGACCCAACATAGCGCACCACCCCGACACGACGCCCCGTTTCCTCCCACACCTCACGCGCGAAGGCATCCTCGATGGTCTCGCCGACATCGATGTATCCCGCGATCAGCGTGAAGTAGCCCGGGCGGCGCGCGTTCTCCCCAAGCAAAATCCGCTCCCCGTCCGTCGACTGCACCACCCCGATCACCGACGGGTCAATACGCGGAAACAGCGGTTTCCCGCTGGCACCACGCGCAACGATGCCCGCCTCGCCCCAGGTGACTTCGCTGCCATCGCGCGGGTCGAAGCTCAGCTGACGCTGGTTGCGCAACAGACCGAACCCGCGCGCAACAAGATAGTCGCTTGCATGGCTGCGGCAAGTGCCGAAGCGCTCGCCCAATGCCTCAAGCTGCGCCTCGCTCACCAGCACCGCCCACACATCGTCGCCGACGTGCACCGTGTTCTCGGCGTGGGGTTGGGCGGAGTGGGCGTCGAAAAGTGTGGGCGTGTCATTAGCTCCAAGCACAAACCTGCCGACGGCATCGAAGGCAATGAACCGCTTCATAGGCCGCCTACTCCGTCGGGCGCGTGCGCTCAGTCAGCGGGGTCGGCTGCGTCATCTGCACGAACAACAGGCGGTCGCCGGGCTCAACCGTCTCGGCCTCCGGGGCGTCAATGCGGTAGAGCTCGCCGGAGCGCACCACACCCAGCACAATGTCGGCGAGGTGACGCGGGTTCGCTCCGACCTCGTCGTCCGCGATCGGACGCTCCGCAACCGCGAAGCCCTCGTCCGGGCTGAGCAGGTCCTCCATCATCTCCACCACAGGTGGCGTGACCGTCGCAATGCCCAGCAGGCGGCCCGCCGTTTCAGAGGAGACCACCACCGAGTCCGCGCCCGACTGCATCAGCAAGTGCTGATTCTCACTCTCACGGACGCTGGCAACGATCATGGCGCTCGGCGCCAACTCACGGACAGACAGCGTGACCAACACCGCGGTATCGTCCGAGGACGGCGCCACCACAACTGAGCGCGCACGCGCCACACCCGCGACCTTCAGCACGCTCGAGCGAGTGCCGTTGCCGTGGACGGTGACAAGACCGCGCTTCTCGGCGTTCGACAGCACCACGGCGTCATCATCAACAACAACGATGTTGCCCGGCGCGGTACCGCCCGCGAGCAGCGCATCCACCGCGGACCTGCCCTTCGTGCCGTAGCCGATAACGATGGTGTGATTACGCACTGTTCTCCTCCATTGCTGAATCTGTAGCGTCTTGCGGGAATCCTCCGTCAACACCGACAACGTCGTACCGACCAAGAGCATCAGGAATGCCACACGACACGGCGTGATGACCAAGATATTCATCAGGCGCGCGCTTTGCGTCACCGGCGTGATATCGCCGTAGCCGGTCGTTGAGAGCGAAACCGCCGAATAGTACAGGGCGTCGATAAAGGTCAGTGGCTCGGTGTACCCCTCTTTGTCGAAGTAGACCACCGTCGCCACGGCCAACACCAACATGGCCGCGTAGCCGAAGCGCCTTGCCATCAACGCCCATGGAGTGGTGCGTTCCGCCGACGGAATCCGAACGACATCCAGCAGGGTGTGCACCGGTATTTCCGACGGATCCGCATCCGCACGGAACCGGTCACTCCATGACAACGCAAACGGCAGTTTCACTCCGCTATCCTTCCTCGCTACTACGGCGTGAAACTGTACCGGAAGTTGCGCCGTTTGCTGTATCTTCCAACAACTTCGTCAGCTGCTGCGCATCCGGAAGCTCCGTCGCGGTGAAGTCCTTTCCATCGCGGACGTAGAAGAACACGGCCTTCACTGGGCGGCCATCGTTGGCGATTCGCTTCCACGCCTCCGTGTACACGGCAAGCTGCAGCTTCGCTGCCTCCATCGCCGCACCCACCGGGCGGTTGCCGGTCTTCCAGTCCACCACGACCCAGCCGTCGCCGTCCGCAAAGACCGCGTCCATGCGGCCACGCACCACCGCCTTGCCGAGCGCCAGTTCAAACGGGCACTCCACGTGCGTCGGCGTCTTTGACGCCCAGTGGCTGTTCTCGAAGTTGGCTTTCAGCTTCTGCAGCGTCGACGGATCCACCTCAAACTCGCCCATGCCCGGCAGCTCGTCCTCAGTGAGCAGCGGGTGCGCACCGTAGAAATCCTCGATCCACTCGTGGAATGCGGTGCCGCGCTTCGCGTACTGGTTCGGCTTGAACGGCACCGGGCGACGTGCCTGGCGCGCGAACTGTTCCACGTCCGCCTGCATGGCCACCACGTCTGAGGCGGTCAGCTCACCAGGCAGCATGACGGGCACGTCCGGCGACTGCGCCGCCTTGTGTTCCTCAATGAGCGCGGTGGCGTCGCGCTCCCACAGCTCGTAGAGCTCGCCGGCCGCGGGCGCGATTTCGGTCTCGAGCGCGTCCCTGACCAGCTCACTCGGACGAGTGGCCTGGCTACTGGCAGCGTGCGCCGCTTCGTAGGACTGCACAGGCCACGTGCCGACGGCCACCTCCGGCTGCTGTACCGTTTTCTCCGCATCCTCGTCCTCGACCTGCTCCGGCAGCTCGAGGCCCTCGAACGCCGCGAAGTGCTCGTACGGCCCGTTCGGATTCTTTTTGCCGCCCAGAGAGATGTTCGATCCGGTAAGCAACAGCCTGTTTTCCGTACGTGTGATAGCCACGTAGAACAGGCGCGCCTGCTCCTCAGCGAGGTCCTCGCCGATGTGCTTGCGCCACGCATTGGCAGCGTTCTTAAACTGCGTGCGGTGCTCTACCTCTGCGAACTCCTCGTAGATGTCCGGGTCACCGAACGTCTCAGGCTGCAGGAACGGGATCTGGGCAAGGAAGGTCTCAATCTTTGAGCTGTAGGTGTCCTTATCCGCGTGCAACACAGCGACGGTATCCCACTCCAGGCCCTTCGCCTTGTGTACCGTCAGGATCTGCACGCGGTCCCCGCGCACGGTGACGTTACCCGGCGCAAGCCCGTCTTCCTGCTGCTTCGCCAACTCGAAGTAGTCCAGCAGCGCTTCCACGCTCGTGCCCGGGTACTCCTCGACGTAGTGCAGCAGCTGGTCCAAGTGCACCGTGCCTGCCGACGAGCGCCGCGCCAGCACCTCAACGCGAATACCGAAGACCTCGATGATGTCCGCGAACAGGTCACTGAGCCGCTTGCCCAGCGAATTGCGCCGCAGCTGTCGCAGCCGCGACGCCAGCAGCTGCAGGCGCTTGTAGCCGTCCTCGCTGTAGCGCTCTGGCTCGCCCAGGTCCGCCACCGCGTCCGCCAGGCCCGCCGGCTTGGCGGACTGCATCTTCAGCGCCTCCGCCTCGAGTGCAAGCTGCGTCAGCTCCTCGATGAGGCGCTCCTCCGGGTCCGCGGGCACCGGCCTGGCTGCTTCCTCCTCCGCGGCCGGACCGTCCGCGCGGGCTTGCAGGTTCTTGGCACGCGCGGCGAGCGCCTCCATATCCGCCAGCCCGAGCCCGACCGACGGCCCACCCAGCACACGCAGTGCCGCCTCAGAATCCTCAGGGCGGACCAACATCGTGGCCACAGCCAACGTGTCCTGCACCTCTGGGGTATCCAGCAGGCCGCCGAGCCCCACGATCTCATACGGCACACCACGGGCTTCAAGCGCCTGGGCGATCGGCTGCGCATGCCTGTTCTTCCTGGTCAGCACCGCGGCCGAGAGCCTACCGCCCTGCTCAAACTGCTGCTGCAGCGCGTCGGCAACGAACTCAATTTCTTCCTCCTCCCGCTGGAAGAACTGCATGTCCACGTCGCCTGCCGCAGCGTCCTTGCGCGGTTCCAGGGGCGCGACGGCACGATCTTCCCCGCTGCCAAGGATCGCGGTGGAGACCTGGTTCGCCATCTCAAGCACCTTGCTCGGGTTACGCCAGGAGATGGTGAGCTGCTTCTTCTGCGCCAGTACACCGCCCGCGGCAGGGAAATCCTCCACGAATGCCGCGAGGTTTTCCGACGTCGCCCCGCGCCAGCCGTAGATTGCCTGCATCGGGTCGCCCACCGCAGTCACCGTCAACGTGGGGTCCTGGCCTTCGCCGAACAGGCTGCGCAGCAACACTCGCTGCGAATGCGAGGTGTCCTGGTACTCGTCGAGCATGACCACGCGGTACTTCTGCCGCTGCGCAGCACCGACGGACGCGTGCTGCTCCGCGAGCGTGGCCGCAATGTTCATTTGCTCGTTGAACGTGACCACACCACGCTCACGCAGCGCCGCGTTAAGCTCCTCAACCAGCGGCAACATCAACTGGCGCTGGCGCTGCTTGTTGCGCCACCCCGTCATGGTCTTGCAGAACTCGGTTTTACTCCGCGGCGACTTCGGTAGCGATTCCGTCTCTTTCAGGAAGATCTCCGCGGCCTCGTAAATATCGTTTGGGTCTGCCAGTGCGTTGCCCATCGCCGTGGTGAGCTTCAGTAGGTCCTCCACCACTGTGCTCATCGCGGGGGCAGGGGCACCTTCCGCGATGAGTGGTTTGTTGTAATTGCTCACGACTTCGACGGCGATCGCGTGCAGCTCAGCCTGCGTGATCAGGCGCGCATCCGGCTCCACCGGGACAAGCAGCCCATAGTCGCGAACGAGCTCGCCCGCGTACGAGTCATACGTAGCAACAGTCGGCGCGATAACCTCCAAGCTTTCCGCCAGCGCACCCGAAGGATCGAGCTCCCGTACGAGCTCCCGGTGACGAGCCAACGCCTGCAACCGGTTCCGTATCCGCTGCCCCAGCTCGCGGGCCGCCTTGCGGGTAAACGTCAAGCCGAGGACTTCCTCCGGCCGCACATACCCGTTGGCGACGAGCCATACCACGCGGTCCGCCATCGTCTTCGTCTTGCCCGCGCCAGCACCGGCCACGACCAGCATCGGCCCCGGCTCGGCACCAATCACGTCGGCCTGCTGGCTACTAGGGGGAAATGCGTCCCCGAGCGCCTGGAAGAGTTCCTGGGGTGTGAAATCAGCCATTGTAAATCATCGTCCCTTCGATCTGGACCGGGCACAGCGCGCGCACAGCGCAGTAATCGCAGTGCTTGCCCGCCTGCGCTTCGAGTTGCGGCCCTGTTGTCTTGCCGGGCAGCGGTGCAATGAGTTCGGTGAAGTACTCGAGTTCTTCCTCTTCTTTGCGCGGTTGCTCGCGCGTGGTTGCGGCGTTCGTTCCGTGCTTCGAGTACACGAGCGCCGCCCCACCAACGTCCAGGCCTTCTTGCCCATCGGTGGACGTCACAACGCGAAGATCGTCGCCCTCACCGATGAGCTGCCCGTGGCTCAGCGCAAGCTGGTACGCCATGAGCTGCTCGCACTCCTTCGCGCTATCTACGGAGAGCATCGTCGAGCCAGTCTTCAGGTCAACGATGTGCACGCTGCCGCTTTCTTCCTTATCCAGCCGGTCGGCTCGCCCGCGGATATGGACGTCTTCTGCGACCTGGACGGAGATCGGCACCTCCATGCCCACAACCTCGAACTTCTTCGCACGGTTTTCCCACCACTTGTTGGTGCGCTCCAGCATCGCCTCGAAGTCGCGGACTTGGGCCTCGGCCTGCCACGCGGGGGCGTCAACAATCGCGCGGTACGTGGCCAGCGTGTGCATCCGAGCCTGCTCTTCCGGCACGCCTCGGCCGAGAGCCTCGAAGTAGGCGTGCACGATCGATCCGATCACCATCGGCATCGAGCTATCAAAACCGAGAGTGCGCTCGAGCACCGAGCTCATCGGGCACTTCAACAGCGCCTCAATCCTCGACGGCGACAGCGAACGTTGCCCTTCAACGGGCTCATTCGTCGAAGGCTCCGTGGTAGTCCACCACTGCTCCGGGTCCGCAAGCGGCACCCCGGCCTCCACCAGCCGCGCAATCTGGCGCGCGGCCTGGCGCCGGTCTGCCTCCGTACTGTGTTCCTCGTCCGCGAGTGTGCGGCGTAGCTCCCCCAGGAAATCATCGCGGGACAGTACGCGCACAACCGTGGCCTCCGCACCGTCATCCCCAGCCACAGCGTCCTCCGCGGACAGCGTCACCAGCTGCGGGGATATGCCGGTTTCCTCGCAGAGCTCCTCAACGAACCGGGACGGCTCGATGACCTCCTCGCCGTCAGTCTGGTCGACGGCCGTGACCAGGACGCGCTCCGTCGCGCGGGTCAACGCCACGTGGAACAGGCGACGCTCCTCCTCGAGGCGCTCGCGCAAGTGCGACACCGGGGTGGCGGGATCCACGTCGTGGTCAACCAGGTCCACCAGATCCTGCTGGCCGAAAATCGAGCCGGTCTCGCCCAGGCTCGGCCACTCGAGGTCCTGCACTCCGGCAACGACAACACGGCTAAACTGCCTGCCCACCGCACCATGCGCGGTCAACAGCGCCACTGCGTCCGGCGTGGCCGCTCGGCGATCGCGCACACCGGTGGGCAGTTCCTGCTCCAACATGCTGTTCACGAACAGCTCGAGCCCACCCTGGGTTTTACGCTCGGTGAAGTCACCGGCGGCGTCGAATAGCGCCATGACCGCATCCAGGTCACGGTCAGCCTGCGAGCCCGTCGTGCCGCCCCGAAGCGCAACCGCAGTGAGGTGATCTGCCAAACCCGTGGCGTTCCACAGCGCCCACAACACCTCCTCAACGCTGCCGTCAGCGTCGTAGACCTCCCTGGCGGCATCCAACACCTGGCGGATGCGGTGCAGCATCTGCAGCTCACGGTCAGTGAGTACCTCGCCGAAGTCCGGCAGCTCTGCCTTGGAAACAACAAGGTCACGCAGCGTTTCCTCCGCACGCGCCTCTGGTTTCCAACGCCGCAGGCCGCGCAACAGGCGGCGCAGCGTCACCGGGTCCGTACCACCAATGGGCCCAAGCAGCAGGTCGCGCCACTGCTCAACCGTCAGCGGTGTGTACAGCGACTGCAACCCAAGCAGCAGCGAGGCAACAATGCGTTGCTCGCTGAGCACCACATCCGTCGGATTCAGGGCGACCGGCACGCCCGCGTGCAACAGCGCACGGCGGAAGGGCTCAATCATCCCTGACGAACGCACAATGACCGCCATATCCCGAAACGCGACCTCCTCCTCGAGGTGCGCGCGACGAAGTGCGTCCGCCACCGCCGCGAGCTGCGCCGTCGGCGTCTGCGCTAGCGCCACCGAGACCTCAGGTTCGCGCTTGGTCTGCCCTAAGTCAATCACCGTGTGCTCAAGGTCCCCCAGCGTGGCAAAGAACTCCGGGCTTGCCCCGCGGAACTGGTAGACGGACTGATCCAAGTCACCACCCACAACCCCGAGTGTGGCCCCCTGCAGCAGGCGCTGCACGAACTTTGCCGCCGCGGGCGAGAGATGCTGGGCGTCGTCCACAATCACGGTGTGCCACGTCCGCCCCAGCGGCACGTCGAGTGCCCTGGCAATCAGCTCGGATGCCGAGTAACGCACCGTCCCGGTCAGCGCCATGACCTGCTGGTATTCCTCCAAAAAGTCACCGGCCGCGCCCCAAATCCCCTGCCCGTAGCGGGCTCCGAGCACCTTGAGCTGCTCTGCGTCCAGCCCGCGCTCAATCGCGCGCAGCAAAAAGTCACGCAGCTGGCGCGCAAAGCCCACCATCGGCAATGCCGGGCGCAGCTCCGCGGGCCAGCTCCCCCGGCCATCCTCAACATGTCCCTGCAGCAATTGACGGATGACCGCATCCTGCTCCGCGCCAGAAATCAGGCGCAGCTGCTCTTGCTGCTCCCGCAGCACGGCAAACGCCAGGGAGTGCACAGAGCGCACCATCGGGCCGTCGGCAACAAAGTCAGTATCAGCGAGCCGCTCCGAAATCTCCGCCCTGATCCGCGCGGCGGACTCCTTCGAATCCGTCAAGAACAAGACGCCCTCCGCGTCCGACTGCCGCTTCGCCGACGCCACAAACGTATCGATGAGAAAGCTGGTCACCCCCGAACCCGCCTGGCCGGTTACCTTCCATAACCCCTCGGTGGGAAGTGGCTGCGACCACGTTCTATCGTGCGCTTGGTGTTCGCGCGGGACTAAAAACGCGCGGGGTGTGGTGGACTGCTGGTCATTCATGCCCACCATTGTGGCATGTTAGCGGGACATAAGGAGCTCGGAAACCTCCGAAAATTTCGAACGCGCGTTCGCATTCTGGAACGTTCCGTCGTGCTGCGCCATCCGCATCCGGAAATCCAACGCGCGCCCCGCCAGGAACACAAGGTCCGGAATGTGGGACCAGCGCTCGACGATTCGCGGATCGACAGCCCCGGCGAGCAGGGCGTCGACAATTACGACGGCAGCCGAGTACCCCCTCGGGCGAAGCCGCGCCGAAGGTACAAGATCCGTCAGCACGGGCGCGGCGTAGCCCGAAAACAGCGTGTGGGAGAGCACGTCCACGTGCGCCACGCACAGCCCCTCAGCACTGGCATCCTCGTGCCCCTTCCACGCGCCGCGATCCGCCTCTGCGATCACGTCAGAGCTATCGCGCTCGGGCAGCTCCTGCGCCACCTCGGCCTGCTGCAGCGCGCGCTCCAGCGCAAGCGCCGCCGCCACGGCCTCATCCACGCGGGCCGCCGGCGCACCGGGCGAGAACTCGTTGGCCACGAAGCCAGCCACTACGAAGCGCCCGTCCGTCGCACGCACCGGACGCGCAACGTGCACCCCCTCAAGGTGGTCAGCGATGCGCTCACGCACCTTGCCCGACCACGCCGCCGTCGGCGCAGCCTGCGAAATCACAATGCGCCCAAATTTCTTCGCCTCACCCCAGGCAACATCAGGTGCCGACACCGACTCCCCATCAACCTGAAACGCCGACAACACATGCTCGGGAATAGTCACAGCGCAGCTCGCCTTCCTCTCGTCGCCTGTTTATAACTACAACAACTACAGCACTTACAACACTGCCGGGCGCGGGTACGGCCACGGGTTCGACCTGCAGGTGTCCTGGTTATCCGGGTACACCTCTTCCTTATCAAAGGAGTACAGCTGCGCATTGTTCAAGCTCAGCGTCTGCTGCATCATCACCGGCGCCAGCACGCCATTTTCCGGGCACGGCTCGTGGTGCGCGAAGCCGAGCGCATGGCCAACCTCGTGATTGATCAGGTACTGGCGGTAGCGACCCAGATCCCCCTCATACGGCGCAGCGCCCCGGACCCAGCGGGCCTCGTTCAAAATGACCGTGTCCTCGCCGGTCACGCGAGTGCGGCAGCTGGTCTCCATTTCAAGGTGCACGCCACACAACTCTCGCGTTGTCGCCGCGGACGCGAGCCGAATCTTCAGCGATGGCTCATCGGCCGCCGTGACGTGTTCAAACCGGAAGCGCGGGTCGTTGGTCCAGCCACGGGGGTCGCTCAAGGTGGCGTCGACAAGCGCGGCGACGGCCTCATTGCCCCCGTACAGTGCCGTATCGAGCCCATGCTCCACCTCAACAACGAAGCGAACCGTGAGCTCATCCCCCTTGCCAGCCTGCATCCCAGGGTGACCAACCTCGTAAAAGGTGCCCTCGCCAGTCTCCGTGAACGGACCTCCCGGCGGCAACTGCAGTACGTCCTGCTGGCCCTCCGGCAGCACACTCACCGTGCGCGAGGCTTCGTCACCGTCAGGCTGCTCGACCGCGCTGTCACCAGCGCTTCCCGCAAACACCTCCCCGTCGGGGTTTTGCAGCATGTTCACAATCACGAACACCGTCAGCACAGCTAACACCGGAATCGCGTAGGCGCGCCACCCGTACTCGCGGGCGAAGCGCACAAGCCGACCCTCCGCTTCCGGGTCTACCGCGGTGAACTCACCGTCGTCCTCAAAGTCCCAATCCTCGAAAACGTCGGTGTCGTGATTGTTCTTCATGGTCGTAAATGTAGCGGGTTTTAACGCATGAACCCAACGGAACGAGCCTGCGCAGAGCCAAGCTCAACGTACGCAATCTTCTCGGTGCGCACCAAGTACTTCTTTCCCTTGTCATCCTCCAGCGTCACCGTCGGAGTTTGGTCCTCAATCGCCTGCTTCACCGTATTGAGCACATTCTCATGCCCCTCAGCAATCGCGATGGAGAGCTCACGTGCGGTGTCTGCAAGACCGATCTTGATATCCATATGTTCGTTTCCGTCCTTATCGTTGTTCATCTTCACGGATGTCAATCCATTGTAACGGCCTACAGCTAAGATGAGGGCGTGTCCAAATCAGCTGCTAGAGAACAGTCACCCGATTTTCATGAGCTAGGGGTCGCCGCCGAACTCATCGATGCCCTCGAGAAGCTCGATATCCATCGCACATTTTCCATCCAGGAACTTGCGATCCCCCTCGCGCTCGACGGCCGCGACATCATCGGCCAAGCCCGCACGGGAATGGGCAAAACCTACGGCTTCGGCATCCCGTTGCTCGACCGAGTATTTGACGACGCCACCATCGCCGAACTCGACGGCACACCCCGCGCCCTCGTGGTCGTCCCCACCCGCGAGCTCGCCGTGCAGGTCGGCGACGACCTGGAGCGGGCAGCGAAGTACACCCCGGTGCGCGTCGCCACCATCTACGGCGGGCGGCCCTACCAGGAGCAGATCGACGCACTACACAAGGGCGTCGACGTCGTCGTGGGCACACCCGGCCGCCTCATCGACCTCTACCACCAGGGCGAACTCCAACTCGGCCACGTCGCGATCCTCGTCCTCGACGAAGCCGACGAGATGCTCGACATGGGCTTTTTGCCCGACATCGAAACGCTGTGGTCCTCCCTACCTGACCAACTGCAAACGATGCTGTTCTCCGCGACCATGCCCGGCCAGATCCTGCAGCTGGCGCGCTCCAAGATGAACACGCCGATCCACATCCGCGCCGAGCAAGGCGAGGAAGCCGCCTCCACCCACGAAAGCACCAAACAGGTCGTGTTCTACGCCCACCACATGGACAAACCCGAGGTGCTCGCGCGCGTCCTGCAGGCCAACGGCCGCGGCAAAACCATCATCTTCACCCGCACGAAGCGCTCCGCCGCGCGCGTCGCCGACGACCTCGGCCAGCGTGGCTTCTCCGTCGGTGCCGTCCACGGCGACCTTGGACAAGGTGCGCGCGAGGCCTCCCTGAACGCCTTCCGCGAAGGGGACGTCGAAATCCTTGTCGCCACCGATGTTGCAGCGCGCGGCATCGACGTCGACGACGTCACCCACGTGATCAACTACCAAGTCCCCGACGACCCAATGACCTACGTCCACCGCATCGGCCGCACCGGGCGCGCAGGCCACTCCGGCACCGCCGTGACCATGGCCGACCTCGACGAAACAGCGAAATGGGAAGCAATCAACGAGGAACTTTCCCTCGACAAGCCCCAGCCCCCAACGTGGTTTTCCACCTCCGAAGAGCTCTTCGAGGCCCTGGACATTCCGGACTCGGCTTTATCCACGGTGGGCAAACCGCGTAAAGTGCTCGGAGCACGCCCGCAACGCTCGGGCGAGAGAACACCCTCCACGAGACGTGGAACGAACCGCTCAGGAAGGAAACGGCGTTGAGTCAGCCCCTACGTCGCACCCGCAACGACTTGATCGCGACCGCAGTCATCACCGCGATCGCAATCATCCTCCTTGCCATCGCGTTTTTCACCGCACCGATCCGCAGCTCTCACCTGGAGCCGGCGGCGGAGGAATATGAGAACGCGGGACGCCTCGCCGTCGTCCCCTCGAAGATCGAGGAAGCCTTCCGCCTTCCGGACACCTCCCCCGGCGTCCAACCCGTGATCGCTGCAGGCATGATCATCACCTACAACGACGGCACCATCACCGCAACCACGCCGGCCGGCGATACCGCCTGGACCTACAAACGCCCGAACGAGCTATGCCTGCTCGGCCATGCGTGGGACAAGGTCGTCGCAGCGTACCGCGACAATGCTGGCTGTGGGGACGTCGTCACGATTAACGCGCTCACCGGCGAGTACGCGGGCACACGCTCCGCCATCGCACCCGAGGTGATCACACGTGTGCAGTCCAACGACCGCGTCGGCTACGTCAGCTCCCACCGCGTCGAGCTGTGGCGCTCCGACATGGTCAAGACCGTCGAGTACGGCTACAACGAGGCCCCGCAGGAGCCGGACATGCAGCCCGAATCCTGCACCATCAACTCCGCGCTGACCCGCACCGACATTATGGCGACCACGGAGTACTGCGACGACGGCCCCAAGCTCAAGTTCCAGAACACCACTCCCGAGGACTCCCGTGAGCCCGAGATGTACGAAAGCGTCGACATCTCCGAGAACGCCTACCTCGTCGCGGTGTCCCAGGACGCGGCCGCGATCTACGACCCTGACAGCCACAAGGTTCGCACCTACGACAAGGACGGCAACGACCTCGCCGCCTCCGAAATCCCGCCACTGGACGGCCCGCAGAAGATTGACCAAATTGTCGACGTCCTCCCCGTCGCCGACCTGCCCCACCACATGACGTACCACGAAGGCGACACCCTGCTGCTCATGGAGCCCTCCCGCCTGAGCGTTACCGGCGTGTTCCAGGGCGCGCTTGGCACCGGCTTCCCAGCCGGCGAGCGCCTGCTCTACGCCTCCGACACCGGCATCGCCGTCGCCAACTGGGACGACAACAAGGTGGAGAAGATCATCCCCGTCGATCGTGGCGGATACACCGGCCCCGTCTACATCGACTCCGCCGGCACCACGATCGTAGAAAAGCGCGGCGAGGAGATCGTCGTTCTCAACACGAACCTCTCCTAACGCCGCGCAGCACCCCGATCCCCCCGCGCCCGTCGCCTGGTAGCTTTGTTAGCTTCGCTAGCGGCGGGCCTTTTTCAGTTCGTACATCGCCTCTTGGTAGGCCGCTGACGCCGGGTGGAACACCGTAATCAACACGAGCACCGCCGAAAGCGCCGTCGCCGCACTGAGTAGGTGTGCGCCCCCGAGGAACATATAAAACGCCACACCGAGCAGGATCGCCTCAATGAGCACGATCGCGCCCGAGCCCCTTGGCCGCCCCCGTAGCGTCGAGATAGCCACAAACGCAACAAAACCGAAGACGATGGCAAGGAACACCGCCGTGCCCAACGCCACGTAATGGCTTGCTTCCGCGCTCGATTCAATGCTGCTATCGCTAATGCCTTCAATCTGGGCGTAGATCAGCATGATGATGTAGCCGAGCATCGCCAAGCACTGCAGCAACACGACGACCGCCCCGAACCGCAGCATGCCCGGAACGCCAGTGTGGTCCAATGAGTTTTCTTTGCTGTTCACACAACGGAGTCTAATGATCAGGGCCAGATTCCGACACCAGTTGCGGTGCAGACGATTGCCGATTTGACCTTAGCGAACACATATGTCAGCTAATTCTTTTCTTATATATGCAGTTCAGGGCGCTAAGAGCGCTCTATCACAGGAAACTCACACCACATATGAGCGGCAACAATGAATACAATCCATATGATTCCAATCACACTTTTGCCCAGAACCCTAGCGGAAAGCTCAAAACCGTGCCATCATTCTCGAGTAGCAAAAATTACGGGCTGGTGTCACAGCCCTTAACCCTAAGTCACCACAGGGTTAACGCCAGGTCTGGAAGTGGAGTCCCGCACGATGCGGAGCACTCGCCCGGGCAATGGAATCAAACTTAGTTTGCAACACGCCCCAAAAGGGTTGTGAATGTGGTGCGCAAAAAATACATAGTCACGAAACATTTTTGATCTTGAAGGAGTACTTATTATGGATTGGCGCCACGAAGCCGTTTGCCGCGACGAAGACCCAGAACTCTTCTTCCCTGTCGGCAACTCCGGCCCTGCACTCGCTCAGATCGCCGAAGCCAAGCTTGTTTGCAACCGCTGCCCAGTCACTTCCCACTGCATGAAGTGGGCACTGGAGACCGGCCAGGACGCCGGCGTCTGGGGCGGCCTTTCTGAGGAAGAGCGTCGCGCACTGAAGCGCCGCAACAAGGCCCGCGCACGCAACCGCGCACGCCTGTCGGCCTAAGCTCTACGGCTATTGCCGGTGCCTCTCGCAGAATTTCCTCGGGGGATTTCACCGCACTGCGGCAACAACGATAAACTGAATACTTCGTAACTAGGTTTGCACCTAATTCATCGCTATTTAAAGGAGGCACCATGAGCAAGCGTGGCCGTAAGCGTAAGGACCGTCGCAAGAAGAGCGCGAACCGCGGTAAGCGCCCAAACGCATAAGAACGCGAACACTCCCCATCGGCAAGGACCATGAGTCCACGCCGATGGGGAGTTTTTTCGTGCCATGAGCTCGTGTTGCTAGCTGCAGTAGTTGCCTGTGTGTTGGCTGGGCACCACATTCCTATCACGGGCACGCGCGACCAGGGGATTCCGATTGCCAGCCAGAGCAAAACCCGGAATCTGGTGCGCCGCCCTCACACCTCCCCACGCTCCTGAAAAATAGTTCCCACCCCCGGGAACTATCTCGTTCTTCAGCCCCACTCCGGTCGACCAACACCTATGTTTCCCCAGCTCACGACGAGTGACCATAAAGATCGTTCCCGGCACCACAGACCTGCAGGGAACAATCCCAACCCCCAACCACAACGAAAAGGGCCCATGCCACCAGGAACACTCCCGGCACCACAGGCCCCACAGAACAACTGGCTAGAAGTGCAGACCACCAGACATCGCCGCGGCAACACCACCACCAATTAACAGCAGCAGCACCACAATCGGAGCAACAATCGCCGCAATATTCGTCTCACCAGCCTGGCTGACAGCATTGTCACGAGCAGTCGGCTCAGCAACGCTCGCCGCTGGACGCTGCGCCGTCGTCAACTGCTGCGAAGCCTCATGCTTACCAGCCTTCGCCGTCGTCGTCGGCGCAGTCTGCGCATTGTGCTGCGGTTTACGCGGCGCACCAGCCATCGCATCACCATCAACATCAGCATCCATGACCGCGGCAACATCAAACCGGCCAGCAAAGGCTTGGGAGCCATCCTCATTGACCACACGCACATCCAACGGCAACGACGACGTCTTGACCACACCCACCGTCACCGGCAACTCCACCGTCGCCTCTCCTTGACCAGCAACCGTGACAACCTGCTCGGCCTTCCCAGACGGGTAGATCACCTCAAGGCGCATCCGGGCTGCATCCAACCCAGGATTTGCAACCTTCAAGCTCACCGTATTCTCACCACGGTGAAGCTGCGGGGAACCAGCAACAGCAACCTTGACAGAACCCTGCGCATCTTCTGCCGCCTGCATCGCTTCCTGCTGGGCAGCCAATGCCTTGGCATCAACCTTGCCACCGGCAGCACCGATCGTGGAGTTGTAATCCTTACCAATCTTGCCGGTGTTAATCATCAAGTTGTCCCAGTCAGCTGGCACACGGTAGTCACCTTTGTAGCAGTCCATGCCCGGCTGGTTGCACACCTCTGGCAGTGGGCCACCAGAGACGGATTCTTCATCCGAGTAGTTAAAGTGGGTGAACTGGTAGAGGTAGTTCATCACCGAGTAGTAGTTCGGCAGGTAATCCGACTGCGGGACCTCGTTGGCGAACTTCATCGAACCATTATGATTCAACCCCAACGTATGCCCCAGCTCGTGCATGATCGTGTTACGCAGCTGATCATCGGTGCGCATGCGCTCATGCTTAGCAACATAAAACGAGTTATCCGCAACCAAAGCCAAGCCGGTACCCCAGTGGCCACGCTGCATCTGATCGCCAATAACACCAACGCGGAAGACTGCCGCACGAGCACCCAAAATGGTATCGATATTCTCGACCAGCTTCATACCCGGGATGGTGCCCTCAAAGTAGTACGGTGCATAGGCTTCAGTCTGTCCACCATGACGCGTCGGATAGTTTGCAATGTTGGTGTAGGTATCACCGGCATCGATGTGCAGGTTGACCCCGTACTGGTCGAAGCGGTCCACCAGCTGCTGCAAAATATCGCGGTGTGGGCGGTAGCTTGCCACCGACATCTGCGCACACATGGCAGCATCCGCACCAGGTGTGTCGCAGCCAGCCTGCTGCCACTGCGAGTTCATCCAATTAAGCTGCAGGAACAAATCCGGGCGATCTGGATCAGCACCCCACTGATCAAGCGGCATGACGGTACCATCACTTAAGGTCACCCCTTCGCGTTCCCACATATCCGGCAGACCGTCACCATCAGAATCAACAGCACTGTCCTGGGTTGCAACCTCCATGTGCATAGCGGCAGTCAACGTGTTGCCTGCATCAATGCGCTCAAACCAACGACCACGCTGGAAGCTGGCCCCTGCTGGATCCACAAACCCAACCTCACCGGCAGCCGTGGTGCGCTGGAACGCATCGGCTACACCAGACGAGGTTGCATTATCAAAGGCCACCGAGGTCTCATAGCCAAGCTGTGCCGGGGCAACAACAAACTTCCCATCCGTATAGGAGCCGGAAAGCCCGACCTGGGAGTTAATCTGGTTCGTCAGATCCGCCTGCACAAACGCTGAAGCATCCTTGTTGTTGGTCACCCGCACAATGACATCGACACGGTTGCCATCAAAGCGGTATTCACGCTCCACTGACACACCAGCGTCCTGGTCTTCACCGCGGTAGATGACCACCTGGGTGTTACCATCGCGGTAGGTATCCACGTTAAGGCCAGACTCTAAATCCACCAACGCACCATCGGCACGCAAGTCCACGTACAGTGAGGACTCCTGGCTGCCTGCAATGGAGCGGGCATCCGTAAACTTCAACGTCGAAATACGACCCGGCTGTGTTACCGAGTTGTGAAAGACCGCACCCGGCCCGTCAGCGGTCACTGTGACCGACGAGTCAGCAACAGCCATCTCCGCGTGAGCAACCTGTGCACCATTAGCCGCAACGGCCAACACACACGCTGCTACGCATACCTTCCGCGCAATGCTGTTCATCATCGTTGTCACAATCCTTATACCTTCCATCACGCACCACCCAACCGGTGGAACATGAAACCCTTCGTTGTTCTGACCCCAAGTTTATGCACCGCAACTATACATGGCTAATCAGCCCACAACGCCCCAACCAAACAGGCAAAAACACGCCTACAAAACCCGGATTGTTCAACACATCTAGCCCCACAACCTGCACACATAGCTTAAAAAACACTCAGAAACCATCGCAGCAAACCCAACATGTTCAACAAACTCACCGACACCTGTCGACGGGTGTTCAACAATCAACCCACCCGTATATTATGCCCTCTAGTGCAACAGTGGGTAAGAGAATACTTAACAAATCGGGATTACCAGGCACGACATGTGTCATTCGACACGTGTCGCCGACGCTATTAATACACAACCTTTTTATACTAAAAACCTTTCGTGGTCTGGTGTAGTCAAACTTAGGCCCTATGGATGCGTTAGGCAGACCTTTTCGCGATCGTTGAACAGTTGCCACCCCCGTGTTTTACCCCCGTTGGGTTGGGTCGAAAGTATGAAAGGCCCGAACCAGCATGATGCTTGTACTGGTTCGGGCCCGGCAACCAACGCCAACACGCGGCAGTTAACGCCGTTGAATACGCACCTCTGTGTAGGAAATTGAGGTGATAATCCGCTCCCTCAATACCCGTGGCGCGTGGGCCTGCCCGCAGCAGTCGCGCACAAGGCCACGGATCGCTTCCTCCGATTCAAGCTGGCGGAGGCAGTCAGGGCAGCTCGCCAATTCTTTTCGGATGGCGGCCACGCGCTCAGGTGGCGTGTCCGGCTGGAACAGCTCGCACAGCAGCTGGTGCATGCCGCGGCAGTCAGCTTCACTTGCGTGGTTATGTTCTGTTGCCATTACTTCTCCTCCACCTTCTGCTGCTTCAACTCCGCCATATCCGCATGGTCGAGCCCGATGCCCTGTTCATGTGCCACGTCTTTCAACATCTCGCGCAGTTGTTTTCTTCCACGGTGCAGTCGGCTCATGACGGTCCCCAGTGGAATGTCCATCACTTCGGCGATTTCCTTGTACGCCATGCCTTCGACGTCCGCGTAGTAGACCACCATGCGGTAGTCCTCATTCAGCGCGTTGAGCGCTTCGCTGATCCGCGAGTTCGGCATCGCCTTGAGCGCCTCAACCTCCGCTGATTCGAGGCCGGTCGAATCGTGCGAGCTTGTGGTGTACAGCTGGTGGTCGGTCACGTCCTCGGCCGAGGTTTCCAGTGGTCGGCGCTTCTTCTTTCTGTAGGAGTTGATGTACGTGTTCGTCATGATTCGGTACATCCACGCCTTCAGGTTGGTGCCTGGTTTGAAGCTGTCGAATGCGTTGTACGCCTTCAAGAAGGTCTCTTGCACGAGGTCTTCGGCGTCTTGGGGGTTGCGGGTCATCCGCAGCGCGCCGCCGTAGAGCTGGTCTAGCAGCGGCATCGCTTCCTCAGTAAAGCGTGTTTTGAGGTCTGTTTCGGCCATAGGGGCCATTGTAGCCAGCCGGGCGCGCGACGTAGCATCGTCTGTATGCAACGAACTCGTGCTTTGAAAGTTGTGGCGAAGACTCCTCATAAGGTGTTGGAGTACGCCGCGAGCCAGGATAATTTCGGTGAGCATTCGGCCCATGAGCTGGGACTTGATCCTACGACGGTGCTCAAGACGCTGGTGGTGTCGAATGTGCAGGACCCGAAAAAGCTCGCCCTGTGCTGCGTGCCGGTCTCTGGGCACCTGAGTTTGAAGGCAGCAGCGAAGGCGCTGGGGTGGAAGAAGGCTGCGATGGCGGAGCTCACCCAGGCTGAGCACGCCACGGGCTATGTCGTGGGTGGCATCTCGCCGCTGGGCACGCTCAAGAGGCTCCCAGTGCTTCTCGACGCCACCATCGAATCCCTCGACGCCATCACCGTCTCCGCCGGTCAGCGGGGGCTATCCGTGCAACTGACCCCGGGTGACCTGGCGAAACTGACGTCCGGGAAGTTCGCGCCGATCGGCGCCTAGATCGGTTGGATGAGCTCGGGCGAATCGTTTCGGACGTTGCCCACCTCGCGCCCAACCGCATGCCACTGCAGCTGCGGTGCCACGCGCGAGGGAGAGATGAGCTCTTGAGCCTCTTCTGCTGTGCCTTGTGTCCACTGCTCGATTTCCTCAGGCAAGAGGAACAGCGGGAGCCGGTGGTGTAACCACGCGATACGTTCGGCGGCGTCGGTGGTGACCATGGTCGTCGAAAGCCGGTTAGCGCCGGTGTCCCACAGTGCGGCGGCGACGAGCATCCCGGACTCCGGGGTGACGTAGTAGGGCTGTTTTTCGTGCCATTCGTAGTAGCCGTCGAGAAGCATGATGCCGCGCTGCGAGCGCATTGCGCTACGGAACGACGGCTTTACCGCGACGGTCTCCCCGCGCGCGTTGAACAGTGGCGGGCCGGAGTCGTCGCGCTTCCAGCTCGGGAGAAGGCCCCAGCGCGCGGCTTGGACGAGCGCCTCGTGTTCGTGGAAGCGCACGATGGGTACTTGGTGCGTCGGCGCGACGTTGTAGCGGGCGGGTGGCGTGCCGTCGGGCGCTACAACTTCGCGCACGCCTGGGAGAGAGCCGACGAATCCGAGGAGTTGCTCGCCGGTGCTAAACAAAACGAAACGGCCACACATTCCTCCATTATGATGTACGTCATGACTGACTTGTGGCCAGCCCCCTCCATTGCCGACCCCGTCCGCGCCACACTCGCGCTGCCGGGGTCGAAATCGATGACGAACCGCGCCTATGTTCTCGCGGCGCTGGCCTCTGGCCCGTCGACGCTGGTCGGGGCGCTGCGCTCCCGCGACACCGACCTCATGGAGGCGGCCCTGGCTGCCCTCGGCGTACAGTTCACCCACGACGGCGACACCGTCCACGTCCAGCCAGCACCGCTGCGCGGCGGCGACATCAACTGCGGCCTGGCAGGCACCGTGATGCGCTTCGTGCCACCAGTGGCGGCGTTCGCGCACGGCACCACCCGCTTCGACGGCGACCCGCACGCTCGCACCCGGCCGATGGGCACCATCCTGGATGCGCTGCGCCAGCTCGGCGCCGATATCGACGGGGAGCGCCTCCCCTTCACTGTCCACGGCACCGGCACTGTCGCAGGCGGGGACGTCAGCATTGACGCCTCCGGGTCCTCCCAGTTCGTCTCCGGACTGCTGCTTGCCGCGGCGCGCTTCGAGCAAGGCGTCACCATCACCCACACGGGCGACTCGCTGCCATCCATGCCGCATATTGATATGACGGTGGCAATGCTGCGCGAAGCCGGCGTCGAGACGCAGTGCGAGGACGCGACCTGGCACGTCGCCCCGCAGGAGATCCGCGGGCGACGCTGGGAGATTGAGCCGGACCTGTCGAACGCGACGCCGTTTTTGGCCGCCGCTGCCATCACCGGCGGCGAGGTGCGCATCGAGCACTGGCCAACGCAGACGACGCAGGCTGGCGACGTAATCCGCGACATCCTGGCGCAAATGGGCTGCGAGGTCGAACTTTCCGGCAACTCACTGCGCGTGCAGGGCCCGACCCCGGGCACCCTGCAAGGCATCAGACTAGACATGGGAGACATCGGCGAGCTCACCCCGACCGTCGCGGCGCTAGCCACGCAGGCGGCGACCCCCTCGGAGCTGACCGGCATCGCGCACCTGCGCGGGCATGAAACGGACCGGCTGGCGGCGCTCACCACCGAAATCAACAGGCTTGGCGGCGCCTGCGAGGAGCTTGACGACGGTCTCCGTATCCACCCACAGCCCCTCCACGGCGGCACGTGGCACTCTTACGACGACCACCGCATGGCCACCGCCGGCGCCATCATCGGCCTGACCACCCCGGGTGTGCAGGTGGAAAACATCGCAACGACGGCAAAGACCCTGCCCGACTTCCCCACGATGTGGCACACCGCGCTCCAGCACGAAGAAGCATAGAAAGAACCCCATGGCACGCCGCAAGTTCAGCGATTACGACGAATCCGACGTCCGCGTCCGGCCCGGCCGCGGCTCGCGCCCCCGCACCAAGGACCGCCCCTCCTACGAGGACGCGCTCACCGGGATGGTGGTCACGAAGGATAGGGGGCGCTGGGGTGTCATGCTGGATAACGGCACGCTGGTTGCCTGCATGCGGGCACGCCATCTGAAGCGCACCAGCATCGAAGTCGGCGACCGAGTCAGCGTTGTGGGCGATACCAGCGGGCGCAAGGACACGCTCGCCCGCATCGTGCTGCGCGCCGACCGCACTTCGGTCCTGCGCCGCACCGCGGACGACACCGACCCCTTCGAGCGTGTCGTCGTCGCCAACGCGGAGCTATTGCTCATCGTGGTCGCCGCCGCCGACCCGCCGCCGCGCACCGGGCTTGTGGAGCGCGCGCTCATCGCCGCATTCGTCGGCGGGGTGCGCCCCATTGTCTGCATGACAAAGACGGACCTCGCGCGCCCCGACGAGTTCATTGCGGAAATCGAGGACCTCAACGTCGAAGTCCTCACCGTAGGTATCAACGATCCCCTCGACCAACTCACACAACGCCTCAACGACCACGTCTCGGCCTGCGTCGGCCACTCCGGCGTGGGCAAGTCGACGCTGGTCAACCGCCTCGTCCCGGACGCGCAACGCGAAACCGGCGACGTCTCCGGCGTGGGCAAGGGCCGCCACACCTCGACGCAGTCCGTGGCGCTCGAGCTTCCGGGCGGCGGCTGGATCATCGACACACCGGGCATCCGCTCGTTCGGCCTGGCGCACGTCTCCCCCGACCAAGTCATCGACGTCTTCCCCGAGCTCGCCGAGGCAGCCCAGGAATGCCCGCGCGGCTGCACGCATGCCGGCCCGCCCACGGACCCGGAGTGCGCCTGGGACGCCTTCGAGGGAGGGGCGCTGTCGCGCCGCGTCGCCGCCGTGCGACGCCTACTCAGCGCGCTGCGCTCCAACAACGAGTGGGATCTAAAGCAGCTCGACGAGGAACGGTAGCTCGCTGACATCGTAAAACGCCAGGTAGTTGTCCTGCGCGTCCCCGACAGCCAGCTCCGCGTCCTCGTCCCCGAGGTCTGCGGCGTCGATGTGTTCGATGGCCTTCGCCGTCGCCGCTTCTGCCTCTGCCAGGTCGATATGGATCGCCGCAACGTCCTCCAACCCCACCGGCCCAGACACCCGCACGACGGAGTCCCCCATGTCGTCGGCCTCCTCGGCGTCCACGTCCGCGGAGATCACCACACGGCGGTGCGGGAACCGATCCTGGTCACCAATCGCCAGCAGACGGATGGAGGCCAGCGCGGCGTCGTCAAACGCTACTGCCTCGATCTCCTCCTCATCGCCGGAGGTGAAGAACTCGCGCAGCGCCGTCGTCGCGGCGAAGCCCCACCCGTTGCGCGGGTGCAGCACCTTGTCTGCGGCGAGTCCCTCTACCATGGAGAACGTCGCGGGGATGTAGACACGCATTAAAACTCTCCCTCGATATTGAACAGCGTCTGGATCTCTACCGCGGTGCGGTCAAACGCCGTGTGCAAAATCGCGATCATGCCGCACTCGACGGCCGAGCGGACGTTCATGATGTCATCGTCGATCATGACGCAGTCATTGAGCGGAATATCCAGCGCATCCGCCGCCGCCTGGAACGCTGCCGGGGACGGTTTCTCCGCACCAATGTCGCCGGAGAGCACCACCGCATCCACGACACCGCGAAACTCCCAGTCCCGCACCGCGTCCGCCATTTGGCCCTCGGATTCCTCATTGGACAAAATGCCTACGGCCTTGTCTTTCTCCTTCACAGCCTCAATCAGCTGCTGCCAGCGGCGCTGGTCCTCCGGGTCCTGGTCCAACACACCTGCGTAGTCAATAATGAGTCCCTGCATTTGGACGCCTCAATTCCTGTACTTCGTTTTCGGTTCTTCTGCAGTGCACACCAAAGTGCGCAAATTCTCCTAGCGCCCTCACGGCGCGAACGTGCACAATACTACCTACCAGCACCCCGCACCGTGCACAACGATACGAAAGGACCCCGCCGTGACCTACTACCCCGCCCCTGGCCACCAGCACGTTCAACTGCTCGTTCCCTCCCCGAAGCGCTCCGGACGCGCAGCGGAAACGCGCCGCCGCCAAGCACGGTACTCACCCAGCGACCCTCGCCGCACCGGATCCAACGTCGCCCCGCTCGTGCGCACAGCGCTCGCAGCAAGCTTCGGAGCCACAAACCTCCGTGCACTGCGCGCCGACCGCTTTTCCACGGCCGCCCGCACCAATGTCCGCGCCTACCGGCGCTTCCAGCAGCAACACGCGGGCCCGCCGCGCATCGTGACCTGCCACGCCCGCGACGGCGGCGAGTTCTTCGGCACCGTCGCCACAGGCCAAAAACGGTTCGGGTTCGTGGCAAAAATGGACAACGGCCGGCTGGTGTCCTTCAAAGTTTTGTAAGTGACACCACCCGGCCAGGGCCTACCTGTCGAACTTAGGCCTGCGCAGTCTCCTCCTGCGCGGACTCGAACTGCTTACGCATCATGAAGAGCTGGCGCACCGTCTCTTCCTGGATCGCCTCGTTCATAGCGTTGAACATGTCGCCGCCCTCCTTCTGGTACTCGACCAGCGGGTCGCGCTGCGCCATCGCACGCAGGCCGATGCCCTCCTTGAGGTAATCCATCTCGTAGAGGTGCTCGCGCCACTTCGTATCGATGATCGGCAGGATCACCATGCGCTCAACGTTGCGCATCTGTTCCTCACCGCCGATCTCGGCAACGTTCGCCTCGAGCTGATCGTACTGCGCCTGGGCGTCGTCGATGAGTGCCTCGCGAAGCTGCTCAGCGGTGAGCTCGCCCGGCTTGCCGTACTCGTCGCCGTCGATAAGCTCCTGGGCCGTCTTCGACGGGCCGTACAGGGACTCGAGTGCGTGCCAGAGTTCCTGCAGGTCCCAGTCCTCGACGTAGCCCTCCATCGTCGCGCCATCCACGTACGCGCCGACAGTCGAGCTGATCATGCGGCGGACCTGATCCTTGATGTCCTTCGACGCCAAGATCTCCTGGCGCTCACCGTAGACCACCTTGCGCTGCTCGTTGAGCACCTCGTCGTACTTCAGGACGTTCTTACGCATCTCGAAGTTCTGGTTCTCAACCTGCGACTGCGCGCCCTTAATCGCATTCGACACCATCTTCGCCTCAATCGGAACATCGTCCGGAACGTTGAGGCGGTTCATCATGTTTTCCATCGACTGGCCAACGAAGCGGACCATGAGCTCGTCGCGCATCGACAGGTAGAAACGGGTCTCACCCGGGTCACCCTGACGGCCAGAACGGCCACGCAGCTGGTTATCAATACGACGAGACTCGTGGCGCTCCGTACCGATCACGTACAGGCCACCAGCCTCACGTACTTCGTCGCCGAGCTGCTTCGAGCGCTCCTTCGCCTTCGGCAGCTGCTCGTTCCACGCCTCCTGGTAGCGCTCCTCGTCCTCGAACGGGTCGAGGCCCTGCTCCTGCAGCTTCGCGTCCAACAGAATTTCCGGGTTGCCACCCAGCACGATATCCGTACCGCGACCAGCCATGTTCGTAGAGACCGTCACCTTCGCCGGCAGACCAGCCTCCGCAATAATGCGGCCTTCTTCCTCGTGGTGCTTCGCGTTGAGCACATTGTGCTTAATGCCCTTGCGCGTCAGCAGCTGCGAGAGGTACTCCGAGCGCTCCACCGAGGTGGTACCGACCAGCACCGGCTGGCCCTTCTCGACGTGCTCCGCAATATCCTCCGCAACAGCGGCGAACTTCGCTTCCTGCGTCTTGTAGATCAGGTCGTCGCGGTCCACACGCTGGTTCGGGCGGTTCGGTGGAATCTGCACAACGTCCATCTTGTAGATCTGGTGCAGCTCCGCCGCCTCAGTCTCAGCGGTACCGGTCATGCCAGCCAGCTTGTCGTAGAGACGGAAGTAGTTCTGCAGCGTCACCGTCGCCAGCGTCTGGTTCTCGTTCTTGATCTCAACGTTTTCCTTCGCCTCGATCGCCTGGTGCATACCCTCGTTGTAGCGACGGCCCGCCAGCACGCGGCCCGTGAAGCTATCGACGATCATGACCTCACCCTGGCGGATGATGTAGTCCTTATCGCGCTCGAAGAGCTCCTTCGCCTTAATAGCGTTATTCAGGTAGCTCACCAGCTGCGAGTGCTCAGGCGCGTACAGGTTGTCAATGCCCAGCTGGTCCTCGACGAACTCCACGCCTTCCTCGGAGATACCAATGGTGCGCTTACGGTGGTCCACCTCGTAGTGGATGCCCTCGCGCATACGCGGTGCGAGCTGCGCGAACACGGTGTAGAACTGGCTGGAGCCATCAACCGGGCCGGAAATAATCAGCGGGGTACGGGCTTCGTCGATAAGAATCGAGTCAACCTCGTCCACGATGGCGAAGTTGTGGCCGCGCTGCACCATGTCGTTAACCGAACGAGTCATGTTGTCACGCAAGTAGTCGAAGCCGAGTTCGTTATTGGTGCCGTACGTAATCGCCGCGTCGTACGCCTTCTTGCGCTCCTGCGGGCGCATGTCGGACAGGATCACACCCACGTCGAGCCCCAGGAAGTGGTGGACACGACCCATCATCTCGGCGTCACGCTTTGCCAAGTAGTCGTTGACGGTAACAATGTGCACGCCCTTGCCGCTCAAACCATTGAGGTAGGCAGGCAGCACCGAGGTCAGGGTCTTACCTTCACCAGTTTTCATCTCGGCGACGGAACCGAAGTGCAGCGCGGCACCGCCCATGATCTGCACCTTGTAGTGCTTCTGCCCCAGCACGCGCCAGGATGCCTCGCGGGCTGTCGCGAACGCATCGAGCAAAATGTCGTCGAGCGAAGCGCCGTCGGCAATCTTTTGCTTAAACTCTTCCGTTTTGGCCTTCAACTCGTCATCTGTGAGTGCCGCGTACTCCTCATCGAGATCCATGACTTGATCAGCGATCTTCGAGAGGCGTTTTACCATACGCCCTTCACCCGCACGCAGCAGTTTCGACAGTCCAAACACGTTTCTAGAATCCTTCAAAAGTTAGAAAAACAAAGCGATCACGCCAGCTCTACGCGCTGCTTTTATGTACCAATCGGCCATTGTACGCACGCGTCAACGAAAACAGGCAATCACAACTGGTGGAATCAATAAGAAAAGAATGTGAAAACGCCGCCCGCCCGTACAAGCTTTTTGCTTACACAAGCAGGCGACGAATCATATAGTGGCGACGCTACTTCTCGTCGTTTGCCTTGACTTCATCTTCTGGAGCCAGGGTGATCAGACCGTAGTCGTATGCGTGGCGGCGGTAGACCACTGCTGGACGCTTCGACTCTTCATCGATGAAAAGGTAGAAGTCGTGGCCAACCAGCTCCATCTCGGAGAGCGCCTCATCGACGCTGATCGGGGTATCCGGGTGCAGCTTGCGACGCACAACCTGGCCGAGCGGCGCATCCTCAAAGGTGCCCGCGTACGGGTCAGTGTCGTACTGGCCCTCCGCCTGCTTTGCGCGAGCATCCTCTGCCTCGTGCGCAAGCTCAGCTGCGATTTCGCCGGTGGACTTCGGTGCGCGGTGGCCGGAACGAGCAATCTCGCGGCGGACCTTTACCTTGCGCAAGGAACGCTCCAGCTTGCCCAGCGCGGATTCAAGCGCTGCGTAGAAGCTGTCTTCCTTGGCTTCCGCACGTGCCAGGTGGCCCTTGCCGGTCGCAGTAATCTGCACGCGCTGTGCCTGTGCCTCACGACGAGGGTTCGGCTCGTGCTGCAGCTCAACATGGAAGAACGTCAACGTTGGATCAAGCTTCTCAATCTTGGCGAGCTTGGCGTTGACGCGCTCTTGGAAATGCTCTGGGACCTCGACGTTACGGCCAGTAATCGTAACCTGGGCTGCTGGTGCGAATCCGTCGGTGTGCTCTGCAGAAGTCATCTGCTTCCTCCCTAGCGTTGTTGGAACTGGGTCTATCACCACTATACAACTGGTAATAACCAATGGCTACGTATCTGTGTAAAACTCCCTGCCAGTTTGCTACCAGCGAACACCATGCGTGCTGCGCGGCTAGGCGGCGCACACGGCAACGCAGCTGACCACGTCAAACCCGTGCGCGAGCAGCACTTCCACGCTGGTCTGAAGCGTGGCGCCGGTGGTCACGACATCGTCAACAACAATGACGGGGCCAGCGCCGGTGCCCGTGTGCAGCGCCTCCCACCCGCGGCGCATCCGCACCGCGCCGGCCAAGTTGGACCGGCGGTGCGCCGCGTCCAACTCCGACTGGTCAGTCGTTGATTCCGCGAGCTCCAACACGTCCACCACTTTGCGCCCCGAGCGCTTACAGATCACGCTCACCGGGTCCCCGCCGCGCTCCCTTGCCGAGGCCGCGCGCGTCGGCGCAGGGACCAGCAGCGCGTCCGGGTGAATCTCACCGCGAACCTCAAGAAAGGTCAGCGCCGCGTCCAGCACCGCCCCGACATGCTTGCGCACAGCCAAATTCCTGCGCTCCTTCATCGCGAGCACTACCCCACGGTGCGCGCCGCCGTACGGCCCGAGCGCGAACACCGGCACGTGCGGCAAGTGCTGCGGCGACACCCGGCGCGGCAGTGCCGACAGTTCAGTGCGGCAGGCTGGGCACAACACGGAGCCTGGGGTCCCGCACCCAGCGCAGTGGCGCGGTAGGAAGAGTTCACCAACCTCTGCGAGCGTCACGCCGCCTACCTCGCGATGATCGGCAGTGAGCGCACACCCTGGAGGCCAGGCACCTCGCGCCAGATCGGGGTGTCAGCACCACTGACGGGCATTTGCAAAATGGCGTTTGCGTCGGTCGCGTACAGCATGTTTGGCGACGCCGCCACGGCCACCACCGGCGCGGAGATGTTCCCGAGCGACAGCGCGGTGGTCGAGGATCCGTCCTGCTCCACACGCATCACGGGCGACGCCGGGTTCGAGGTGCCAACGATGAGCGAGCCGTCGGGGTGCCAGTCCGCGGAGACCACGCTGCCACCGAGCTCGTAGCTGTACTCGAGAACGTTGACAATTGCGCCGGCGCCTGCGGCGCGCTGCTCGATGATGCCGGTGTACAGGCGGCCGTCAATCACCATGACGACGCGCGAGCCCGATCGGGAAAGACGCAGCACGGAAATGTTGCCGTCGACATCTTCGGGAAGATCAACGTGCACTTCCTCGGTGGTGACCTCCCCTGTCGCCGAGGATTGCGTGGAGCGCAGGATGTGCTTGCCGTCCGAAACGGTCCACACCGCCTTGCTGTTTGGCTCGAACGATGGGCGCGAGAAGGTCTCTGCCTTCACCACGTCCACGCTGCCGCCGGTGAGCTGCCCGAGGCGCAGCTCGGCGCCTTCGGGGCCGTCGCCGACGTTGAACACCGCGGCCCACTGCCCCTCACCGGAAATGTCGGCGGTGACCACGCTGTGCGTGTTGCCCAGCACGCCGGCAACGGGCTGCGGGCCGCCGCCGGTGATTTGGGAGACGTGGCCGTCGGCAAGCGAGTACAGGGTGCTCTCCCCGACTTGCTCGACGACGGGGCTGACGTCGATGAAGTCGTCGGTGGTCAGTTCGCGGGCGCCGGTGATGAGCGGCTCGCCGTCGGCGAGGAGCGAAAACGGGCCGGTCACGCCTGCGGAGGCGAGCGTCCACACCACCTGTGCGGCGAAACGGCTGCGCGCGGCCTCGTCCATATTGCCGAGGCCCGCAAAGTGGTAGACACCGCCCTCGAAACCGGTGTAGCGCACCGTCGATGGCAGCGTCCCCATGATCGCGGGGCGCAAGCGGCTAGCCGGCCCTTCGAGCAGCAGCGAGATCAGCGTACTGGGTAGGAAATCGCGCGGCGCGTAGACCCAGCGCCGGTCGGTGACCAGCTCCTTGCCGGTCGGATCAAAGAAGTACAGGTTGTAAGGCTGGTATTGGTTGCGCAGCTCGGTGCGCTCCATGACCACGCCGGGCGGCAACGAGGAAATGCGCCACTGGCCGTCGACCTGCTCGAGCTCCAGCGTGGCCTCGTAGGTACCGCGCTCCGGAGTGAACACGCCACCACTGCCGAGCGCGCCGACCACGTTGCCATGCACCGCAAAACTGCGCTTGCTCCCCGAGCTGCCGGACACCGTATTCAACCCGATCCGGTCGACGATGAGCGTCTGCTCGTTGGCGCTCCACGTGGGCTTCGCGGCCTCAGTGAGGAAGGCGCGCGCCGCTTCGTAGTCGCCGGTTGGGATCGCGGAGGCCGCGTAGAAGTCACGCAGCAAAAGGTCCGGCTCGCGGTCCTTGATCGGGCCGATAATCTCCGACTCCGGCGCTTCCTCCTGGTAGGGCCGGAGCACATGCGGGTCAGTATTCGACGGCAGCGTCGCGCACCCGCCCAAGAGCAGCGTCGTGCTCATCGCTATAGCAAGGTACCTACGCTTCATGCACTTCATCTGGCTGCCTTTCCTCGTCCTGCGTTTCGACGTCCACTTCGACGCTGTCCGCGTCCGCCCCGGGTTCCAGCTCGAGGGGCAGAGGGGACGTCGAAAAGCCTGCCTCCGGATCCAGCGGCAGGACCAGACGGAACAGCGCACCGACGCCCTCTTCCCCGACGGCTTCCAGCGTGCCGTGATGCAGCTGCGCGTCCTCGCGGGCAATGGCCAGGCCAAGACCGGTGCCACCAGAGTGGCGCTTGCGGGACTTGTCGGCGCGCCAGAAACGGTTGAACACCAGTTCCTCCTGCCCAGGCTTGAGCCCGATGCCGTGGTCCCTGACCGTCACCGCGACGGCACTCTCGTTGGCGCGCAGTGTCACGGTAACCGGCCTGCCCTCCGAGTGGTCAATCGCGTTCGCAATGAGGTTACGCACGATGCGCTCGATCCGGCGGGACTCGCCCAGCATCATCACTGGTTCCTCCGGCATATCGAAGGAAACTTCCACGCCGAGCTCGTCCGCGAGGTGCTGCGTCTGCTGCCACGCCGACATGATCGGCGACTTCATATCCATCTGGGTGACGGACAAGTCGGCGACACCGGCGTCGTGGCGGGAAATCTCCAACAGGTCATTGAGCAGGGCCTCGAAGCGGTCCAGCTCGCGAGTCATCAGCTGGGAAGCGCGGCGGGTACCAGGCTCCAGGGAGTCCTCGTCGGCGGCGATCATATCCGCCGCCATCCGCACCGTGGTCAGCGGCGTACGCAGCTCGTGGGACACGTCGGACGTGAACTGACGCTGCAGGTCGCCGTAGCGCTCAAGGTGATCAATCTGCTGCGACAGCTTGTCCGCCATGTTGTTGAAGGACAGCGCCAGCACCGCCATCTCGTCCTCGCCGTCGACAGGCATGCGCTCACGCAAGTGGCCTTCAGCAAACCGGCGCGCAGTACGCGACGCCGAGCGCACCGGTGCAACAATCTGTTGCGACGCCAGCCACGCAATGCCCACCAGCAGGACGCTGACGATCACCGTGGCCGTCGCTAAGATGCCCCGCATCAGCGCAAGCGTCGAGGCCTCATTGTCCATGTTCATCACAAGGTAGAGCTGCAGGTGCGGCACATCCGAAGTCGTCGGGGTGCCAATAATCAGGGCATTGTACGACGAGTGGTCGCCGCGCTGCACCGAGGAAAACTGGTAGGCGATATTGCCCTCAGCGACGTATTCCTCCAGCTTGTCAGGGATCTGGTACGACTCCGGCGAGGACGTAACAACCCCGTTCGGGTTCTTTACCACCAGCACAGGCTCATACACAGCAGACGCCTCCGAGTTTTGCTGCGCACGCTGCGTCAGCCCGGCGCGCGCCGAATTCAAGCGGCTCTGCAGTGAGGTCGCGGACCCCGAGTTATTAATCTGCTCCTCGACGGTCACGCGCGCACGGTCTATCTCCGCGCTCGCCGCCTCAATCTTGGATGCAGCGATACGTTGGCTCACTACCGACGCCAGCGCAAACCCCAGCACCATCATCACCACGGCGGAGACGATCAGCACTGTGCCGACGAAGCGCACCTGCAGCGAAGTGCGCCACGCCTCTACGATCCGGTCCCTGCTACGTTTCAGTACGGCGAACAGGAGCGCCACCTCCCACTCTTACTTCACGGACTTGTAGCCCACACCACGCACGGTCTGGATGATCTCCGGGTGTTCCGGGTCGTGCTCAATCTTGGAGCGCAGGCGCTGCACATGCACGTTGACCAGGCGGGTATCGGAGTTGTTGCGGTAGCCCCACACCGATTCCAGTAGCTCGTCGCGGGAGTGCACCTGGTTCGGCTTCTTCGCCATCTCCAACAGGAGATCGAACTCGAGCGGGGTCAGCGCGATCTCTTCCCCGTTGCGGGTCACCATGTGCTGGGGGACGTCGATTACTAAATCGGCGATCTCGATGACGTCACCCGGCTCCTCATCCGTCCGGCGCAGACGCGCCCGAATGCGGGCGACGAGCTCCTTCGGTTTGAAGGGCTTCGTGATGTAGTCGTCCGCGCCGGACTCGAGGCCGAGCACCACGTCGACGGTGTCCGTCTTCGCGGTGAGCATGACGATCGGTACGGAGGATTCGCGGCGAATCGCCTTGCAAATGTCGATGCCGTTCATTCCCGGAAGCATAAGATCCAGCAGGATCAGGTCGGGCTCGTACTCATGGAAGGCCTGGACGGCTTCGGCGCCATCGGTGACGGGGCGGGAGTCAAAGCCTTCGGCCTCCAGCACGATGGTGAGCATCTCGTTGATAGCTGGGTCGTCGTCAACGACCAGGATTTTCGACATGGACATTGGCAGCTCCTCTTAACGCGCGTTTTGTATTGCTTGGATAATAGCCGTGGCATCCGACGTGGAAATCCACCGACTCGCCCAGTCAGTCTCCGCGAGGCGGTTGTACTGGGCAAACGTCGCGTCCTGCAGCCCGCCGTCGCGCTCGTAGTGGTCGCGGGTGCGCGTCGCGTCCTGAGCTTCTCTGCGCTGCGCGCGCTCCCGCGCAACGCTCGGGGAGGTAGCGACGAGCACCTGCAGGTCGGGCTTCGGCAGCCCAAGCTTTCCGAACTCGAGCTCAGCAACCCACTCCGCCGCGGCATCATCCCCGGTGCGCGCCGCCGTGTAGGCGGCGTTGGAGGCAACGTAGCGGTCAAGCAACAAGATCCGATCTTGTGTGTCCTGGTACTGCTCAAGCTGCGCCTTGGCACCAAAACGGTCGAGCGCGAACATCGTCGCCATCCCGTAAGCGGAATCCACCAGGTCACCCATCTTGCCGTACAAGGCGTCCTGCGCCAGCTGCGCGTGCAGCGAGTCCTCGTAGCGTGGGAAGGACAGCGTGTCCGCGCCGTATTCCTCCACAATGCGCTTCACGATGGTGTTCTTCCCCGCCCCATCAATGCCTTCGATGGCGATGATCATGCCACAGACCTCCCAACGGCCCTCTTACGCGAGCGCTTCCAAGAACTGTTCGACGTCCTCGTCCTCTTCATCGCCAACAGCCTCAAGAAGCTCGGCTGCGCTCTCGATGAGCTGCTCGTCGAGCTCACCGCTGTTGCCGCGGATGAAGGGGAAACGCTCCGCGATCTCACCGGCGGAAAACGGCGCGCCGGCCCAGATCGCGGTGATGGTCGCCGCAGCGAGCCCGTTGGTGCGTTCTTCATCTGAGGCGCTGTCCTGGTCAGCGGCTAGCAAGACGGCGTCACGGACAGCTTCCAGAATGTCTTCTTCGTCCAAATCCGCGATTTCGTCGAGAAAATCAATGTTGTCGTCGTTGGAGAAAATCTTCTGGTCCCAGCTGCTCATCAGTGTTTCCTTTCAGGTGGGGGCTGTATATACCCTGCAATCTACACGGCACGGCACGCATTGCGAACTTCCCTGCTTCCCACCTGATAACCGCGTGGACACACTCTTTTCAATGTCCGACTTCCGTGCTATAAACATTTCAAGCAACGAAATTGTTATCGTTTTGTAATTCTGGAAATTCTGCGGCGAAGGGCAACGTATGAATCAGACGCAAAGGAGAGTCGCCACGTTCATGGCGCTCGGCATCTGCGTTGCCATCGCAGTGGGAGTCGTGGTCTGGAACGCGTCCTCGCCGGGGCGCTCGAACGCCACCACACAAGCAGGCTTCATTGAGACAACCTCCACCACAACAACTTCTTCCTTATCGACGACCCCTCCGAGCTCTGCACGCTCTTCCCGGGGCGACTCCGCAGCGCTTCACACCGCCGATGCGTACATTGCCACGACTGCGCCGTCTGCCTACAACCTATCCGCGGACCCGCTGGCCCCTGCGCACGCGTTTTCCGGTGCGCCAGCCGTAACGGAGCCGACGAAGCAGTACCGCCCGTCGAACGTGGCCCCGGCCGCGCCTGCGTCGCGCCCAGCTGGTCCCGCCCCAACAGCAGAGCCGCAGCGCCCGAAGCAGCGCTCCCCTCGCCCCGACACGCCGGACGCACCGAACGTTCCAAGTACCACGTCGAGCACCTCGCGGCCACGGGCGACGCAGCAGGCGCCAACCACCATTTCGACGCCAACCACCATTGGCTCGACGCAGCCGGCATCCCCGACGGTGCTGCCATCTGAGCCGACGCAGAAGCTTCCCACCCCCACGACGTCAGCGCTACACCCCGGCGCCGCAGCGACGACATCGCTGCCAGTTAACACACCAACACCAACGAGCGAAGAGTCGGCTCAAGCCTCACAGGAAGACGCATCAACTACTTCCGAAGAGCCAGCCTCCCCAGAAGACGCAGTACCCCCCGCCGCAACTGACGGGCAGGGGCCTGCCTAGACCCGCGCGTAGAAGCACTGCGCGGAGGTACCCTCCGCAACCTCGAAGGTCACAGCCGGGTCGGCGGCTGGGATCCACGCGGCCTGACCAGGCTTCATTACGAAGTCACCCGCGCGCACCGTTCCCTCGGTACACAGGACGATGGCGGGGCCATCGGTGTCCACGAGCAGCGGATGCTCGGCGTCGATACGGTGGGCACTCATAATGAAGTCATCCACCGGCAGATGGAAACTCACTTCGTTGTCGCGCTCGGTGGTGTTCGCGAACGGGTCCTCCAACGTGGAGAAGTCCAGCACCTTGACCAGCTCAGGCACGTCCACGTGCTTCGACGTCAGTCCACCTCGAAGCACGTTGTCCGAGTTCGCCATGATCTCCACGCCGAGCCCGGACAGGTACGCGTGCAACTGCCCGGCTTGCAGGAAGAGCGCCTCCCCCGGACGCATCTGTACATAGTTCAGCAGGAGTGCTGCGAGGACGCCGACGTCGTTCGGGTACTTGTCGTGGACCCGCAGGAACATCGCAGCCAGCGGACCAGCCGCGCCAGCTCCGACGTCATCCGCGACGCGCTCGGCGGCCGGAACGATCGCGTCAATCAGAGTCTTACGCACGTCCTCGGGCAGGGAGATGAACGTCGTGAATACCGCACGGAGTCCGGCTTCCTCCGAAGTGGCGTCGAGAAGCGAGGCGTAGTGGTCAAGCTCCTCGCAGTTGAGCGCGGCGAAGAACTCGCGAGTCTGCGCAAGCGGGCGGAAACCGGCGAGGGCCTCGAACGGGGTGAGCGCCACGATGAGCTCGGGCTTCGGGTTCGGGTCCTTGTAGTTGCGCGTCGGATCGTCCAGGCGGATGCCTTCTTCTTCCTCGCGCGCGAACCCCGCCTTCGCCTGCGAGCGCGACGGGTGCGCCTGGATACTCAGCGGCTCATCAGCGGCGAGCAGCTTCAGCAGGAACGGCAAATGCGAGCCATAACGGTCCGCGACGCGCTTGCCCAGCGTGCCTTCGGGGTCCGCGGCAATCACGGCGTCGAGGCCCCGGCCTGCGACTTGGGAAGGTGCGGCACTATGGGCGCCGAACCAGAGCTCAGCCTCCGGCGCCTCGCTGGGCACCTGGGTGCCACGCAGCTGCGCAAGCAACGTGTGCGACCCCCACGGGTAGTTCCGCAGAGCCCCCTGTAGGTGCTCCATAAGTGTCTCCTTCGCAAGTTCCGTCAGTTCCGTCGGCATTGAAACGGTTGAAACAACAGCGTTCCAGGATACCAGCGAGGCGCCGTTTCACGGAACAGCGACGAAGACCACCTGCACTATTGGCGAATCACAGCCAAAACTTCCCGCACAATCTCGTCGACCTTTGGCTTCGTTGGGGCCTCGACGTTGAGTCGCAGCAGTGGCTCCGTGTTCGACGCACGCAGGTTCAGCCAGACCGGCCCGGGGGCACTGTCTTCGTCGCGAAGTGTGACCGTAACCCCGTCAAGACGGTCGATGTCCGCGACGCGGTCACCAAGTGCCTCAAGAACACGCTCGGTGGCAGCCTCTTGGTCATCGACGGTGGAGTTGATTTCCCCGGACGCCTCGTAGCGTTCGTACTGGGCCATCATCTCACTCAACGGCTTGTCCTGCTCCGCCAATGCCGCGAGCACATGCAGCGCCGCGACCAGGCCAGAGTCCGCGTTGAAGAATTCCGTGAAGTAGTAGTGCGCGGAGTGCTCCCCACCGAACATGGCACCTGTCCGCGCCATCTCAGCCTTGATGTACGAGTGCCCCACTCGGGTGCGCACGGGGTTTCCGCCCTGCTCACGGATAATTTCCGGCACTGCACGCGAGGTGATCAGGTTGTGGATAATGGTCGCGCCCGGGTGCGTCGCGAGCGTACGAGTAGCCACCAGCGCCGTAATCGCCGATGGAGATACCGCCTCCCCGCGCTCGTCCACGACGAAGCAGCGGTCCGCGTCACCGTCGAATGCCAGGCCAATGTCCGCCTTCTCTTCGACAACGAATCGCTGTAGATCCACAAGGTTCTTCGGGTCGAGCGGATTAGCCTCGTGGTTCGGGAACGTGCCATCGAGCTCGAAGTAGAGCGGCCGAATATCCAGGTCTCCGAGCACCGCCGGGACAGTCAGCCCGGCCATGCCGTTCGCAGCATCGACTGCGACCTTTAACGCCTTGCCCTGCGGCAGCGGCACAAGCTGCCGGAGGAAACGCGCATAGGAGTCGAGCACATCCCGCTTCTCGACGCTCCCAGCTTCGCCCTCAAACGCCGGAACCCCCTCGATGAGCATGCGGCTGATCTCGGACAGGCCCGTATCAGTACTGACCGGCGTAGCGCCCGCACGGCACAGCTTGATCCCGTTGTACTGGGCAGGGTTATGGGAGGCGGTAAACATCGCGCCGGCACACTCGAAGGTGCCTGCTGCGTAGTAGAGCTCGTCGGTCGAGGTCAGTCCGAGGTCAAGAACGTGCAGCCCCTGCGAGGTCGCACCCTCTGCGAACGCAGCGGAAAGCTCCGGCGAGGATGGCCGCATGTCGTGTCCGACGGCGATAGTTCGCTCGCCCTCGCTGTAAAGAATGTGGGCGAATGCTGCGCCTACTGTGCGGACTGTGTCTGCATCAATGGTGGAGCCAACAACGCCGCGAATGTCATACGCCTTAATAAGGCCCTTCAAGGACTCATAGGTGTGCTCAATAGCCATACAGGCAATCTTAGTTGCTGTGCTCCTCGCCGGTATCTTCGGCGTCTTCAGTGGCTTCGGCTGGGTCAGGGACCACGTGGAGGTGGGAACGCCGCGCATCTTTCTCCGCGGCGAGGTGCTCCTCGATCCGCTTCGTGCGGTGCACCGGGTGGTTCGAAGTCGACGGGTCGTTAAAGTCCTTGGTGGCCTCGTACTCGATTGGATCTCCGCCGTTGTCCACCAGCCCGGTGGTCACCCGGCCCGCCTCCCGGACGGCCTGCGCCAGCGCCGTGAGCTCCTCGTCCTCGAGGGCGTGGGCTTCGTCGTCAAAGATATCGACGGCCTCTACTCGCACGAGCTCCCAGCCAACGGGAGCCGTGATGTGCGCCGAGTGGCGCTCACAAAGGTCCCACGCATGGGGTTCGGGGTTCGGCGAGAGCGGGCTGATTACTGCTGTCGATTCCGAGTAGGCATAAATCAGCGTGGCCACAGCAGGCCTGCCACAACCAGGACGACAACACCGACGGAAAGTACTCACGCCGTCTAAGCCTAAACCCCAACTTGAGATTTTGGTAGTACGGCCCCGGCGCGCCATGCCCGGTGCAGCGGCAACATCTCTAGAATCTGGGTGCATGAACGCGCCAACTCACCACCTTCGGACCGCGCGGGACCGCCACGGTCGTGGGGCCCGCGGCCCGCTGCTGCCCGTTGGCGTTCCGCGTTATCGAACCCGCTCCGCGCAGTTCGATCAGCTAGTACTGGACACGTACGCACCGCTGCACAACGCGTACTTTGAGCAGCTGGCAACGGTGGACTTAGCCGTCGATACGATCCCCCGGATGCGCCTAAGCCCCGACGTCGCGCGCTTCAGCGATGAGATTGTTGCCGACGGCCCCGTCCCACTCGGCCGAATCTTGCAGGCGGGCGTGGACCGTTACGGGGTGCCCACCCGGGCGCGCTTTGTGCTGTTTCGCCGCCCGATTGAGCAGCGCACCGAAACAGCAGAAGAGCGGTCAGCCCTCATTCATTGGGTACTGACCGCCCTTGTTGCTTCGTATATCAACCTGGACCCGCGGGATATCGATTCAGACTTTCCCTGGTAGTGCAGGCGTTTAGCCGATCTGCTTCTTCAAGCGGCGGCGCTCACGGTCCGAGAGGCCACCCCAGATGCCAAAGCGCTCGTCATGCTCGAGCGCAAACTCGAGACACTCATCGCGCACGGCGCACGCTTTGCAAATTCGCTTTGCCTCGCGAGTCGAGCCACCCTTTTCCGGAAAGAACGCCTCGGGATCGGTTTGAGCACACAGCGCTTGATCTTGCCATTCCTGCTCGACGGCACCGAACAGCTCATCGAAGCTCATGCCGACCGCGGCTACGCCACGGATGTCAGCACCATTCGCCATGTCTTCCACGCCGTCCCCTTTCTCCGTCGTTCTTCGTTTCGGCCAGCTGCGTCGTCTACCCGCTTGAGGGGTGCGACGACTGACCCTTGCACTCATGCGATTACACACCGAACCACTAAATAGGTGCAAGCTATCGGGGTGAAACCTTGACCTTTTCCGCAAGAATTGCACGCCATCAGTCACACGAGTCACAACAGTCACAGGGGGCTAGAAACGGGGGTGCAGCACGGGGGTACTACATGTGGTAGGCGAATTGGCTACCCCTTACTAACCAGCCAGAATTTCCACCCATACGGCGTGTCGCTTACGCATCTGGGGAAAAGCGCACTCCCGAATCCGGAATCGTCACACCAGGCCACACTCGCATGCCGCCTTGCAGCTCGCAGCGCGCCCCAATCTGTGCGCCCTCTCCGATCACGCAGCCGTCGATACGCGAGTTCGCGCCAATCGTGGCGCCCGAGGCGATGATGGAATCGCGGATCACGGCACCGGGCTCAATGGTGACCCCATCGAAGATGACGCTGTCATCCACGCGACACCCAGCGCCGATCTCCGTGCCGCGTCCAACCGCGGTGCCGCCCATCAAGATGACACCACCCGCGACGCCAGCGGATTCGTCGATAAGCGCCTCACCGGTCTGGCCCTCCAGCAGCGGCGAGTACGCAATACCGCGCACCACGTCCGAGGAGCCCTGCACGAAATCCGACGGCCTACCCATGTCCCTCCAGTAAGAGGTATCCACGTAGCCGACCATCTTCGCGCCCGACTCAAGCAAACCAGGGAACGTCTCGCGCTCGACAGAGACCACGCGACCAGCCGGGATCTGCTCGATGACTTCGCGGCGGAACACGTAGCACCCAGCGTTAATCTGATCTGTCGGCGGATCCTCCGTCTTCTCCAAGAACGCAAGCACATTGCCGTCCTCGTCGGTTGGGACGGAACCGAACGCGCGAGGATCGGGTACGCGGACCAGGTGCAAGGTCGCGTCGGCGTCCTTCTCAGCGTGGTAGTTCAAAATCTTGCTCAGGTCAGCACCGGACAGCACGTCCCCGTTGAACACCATCGCGTTGTCGAAGCGCAGCTTGTCGGCAACGTTTCGGATCGCGCCCCCGGTACCCAGCGCCTCCTCTTCGACAACGTACTCAATCTCAAGACCGAAGTCGGACCCGTCGCCGAAGTACTCCTCGAACACCTCAGCGCGGTACGACGTCCCCAGCACCACGTGGCGCATCCCCGCCTGGCGGATCCGCGCAAGCAGGTGCGAGAGGAACGGGTGCCCTGCGGTCGGCAACATCGGCTTCGGGGTACTCACCGTCAACGGACGCAGGCGCGTGCCGCGACCACCAACCAAAATGACCGCGTCGGTATTCTCCGGGGTCACGGTGCGGGATGCATTCACGTGGAATCCTTTCAAAGCGTTCTTCTTATTTACTGCGCGAAACAAACAGTGCCGCCCGCACTTTCAAACCGACCCACAGCAGCGCGCGCAGCGGGGCCTGCCACCAGTGCGGGTGACGGTCAGACTGGAAACGATATGCGGAAGTGTGGTGCGCCGGCACCGTGACTCGCTGGAACTTGCTAGCAACATGGCCCTGGTCATGCACGATGACCGAGGAAGGGCAGTACACGTTCTCACATCCGGCGCGGCGCAAGCGGTCTCCGAAGTCAACGTCCTCGAGGTACATGAAGTAGCGCTCGTCGAACCCGCCAATGACGTCGAAGGCGTCCCACCGCACGAGCAGGCACGCCCCGGAGAGCCAGCCCGCACTGCGCTGGTGATCCATGTGTTGCTCCGCCTTGTACGAGGCAGAAAATGGGTTGGACGGCCACACCTCATATAACAAGGCGTGCCCCACGCCGGTAATGATGCCCGGCACCTCTCGCGCACTTGGGTACAGGTTGCCCTCGCAGTCCTCAATGCGCGGCCCTACGGCGCCCGCCTCCGGTAGCGCGTCCATGCAGGCGCGCAGCGTGTCCACGCTTCCCGGCTGGAACACCACGTCCGGGTTGGAGATCAAGAAGTAGTCACCGTTGATCTCTCCCCGCTCGCGGCGTGGCCGCAACTCCCGGACCGCGGCGTTGATCGCAGCGCCGTACCCGATGTTGCCGCGGGTGCGCAGCAGTTCGACGTTGTCGTGTTCACGTGCGGCAGCCTCCGGGGCACCGTCGGTAGAGCCGTTATCTGCACAGATAAGCAGTGTTTGACCCTCGGTGGCGTCGTCAAGCGAAGCGATGAGCTGCGCCAAGTGCTTGCCTGGCGAGTACGTCACCGCCACCACGGCGAGTGGAGCTGTCATAGCTGCCTGCCCCTCCTATCGGTCCTCTCGGCCAGCCTTCATGTACACAATGCGAATCAGCTTACCCATCCAAAAGTGTGAGAAGCATCTTGAACTCGCCCACGCACGTGTCTTTTGTTGTTTTCGCACCCTGTATAATTGCGCCCTGTGACTGACTCCTTGAGGCCTGCGCGCGACATCCAGCCCGCCCCATCGCAGATGCGTGACATCTCGCAGTTGGGGCACCCGGTTGTGAAGACAACCCTTGCGGTGCTGTCTGCCGTTGCGTTGACGGTGTCGGCCGTCGGCTACTTCACTGTCGGCAGGGTCAGCAATCAGCTCAGCGCCTCTGAGCTGCGGATTAACGCGGGACGTGGGCAGAGCGACAAGGACCAGATCGACGGCGCGATGGACATCCTGCTGGTCGGTTCGGACTCCCGCACCGACGCCCAAGGCAACCCTTTGAGCGAGTCCGAGTTGGCGCACCTCAACGCGGGTGTCGCCGACGGTGAGATCAACACGGACACCATCATGATTATCCGTGTGCCCGACGACGGTTCGCGGGCCACGGCAGTTTCCATCCCGCGCGATACGTACGTACACACCGACGACTACGGAAACATGAAGATCAATGGTGTCTACGGTGCGCACGCCGCCGCCAAACGCGAGGAGCTCATCGCCGCGGGCAAGCCAGAGGGCCCGGCACTCGAGCAAGAGGTTGCACGCGCAGGCCAGCTCGGGCTTATCGACGCCATCAATGACCTCACCGGCGTGGAAGTAGACCACTACGCGCAGGTAGGCCTGCTCGGCTTCGTCCTTCTTACGGACGCGGTTGGCGGGGTGGACGTCTGCCTCAACGCCGCGGTCGACGAGCCACTCTCCGGCGCACATTTCCCTGCCGGGCAGCAAACGCTCGACGGCGCTCAGGCGCTGTCCTTCGTGCGGCAGCGCCACGACCTGCCGCGCGGCGACCTCGACCGCATCGTGCGCCAGCAGGCGTACATGGCCTCGTTGGTGCAGAAGGTGCTCTCCGCAGGCACGCTGACAAGCCCAGCGAAACTGCGCGACTTGGCAACCGCGGCGGAGCGCTCGGTCACTCTTGACCAGAGCCTCGACGTGATGCGTTTTGCCCAGCAGATGTCCGGCCTGGCGGGCGGCAACGTCACCTTCACCACCATCCCTGTGACCTCGGTCAACGGTGTCGGCGACTTCGGCGAATCCATCGTGACCGTGGACATCAACGAGGTCCACAGCTTCATGGAGTCCGCAGCCAAGGAACAGGTCCCCGAGGACAGCCAACCGGAGCAAGCTCCCCAGCAGGCCGAAGACTTTGCAGGTGCGCAGGTCTCCGTCCTCAACGCGGGCTCCGTTCCAGGCCAAGCCCGCGCCACCGGCGAGTGGTTGGCCGACGCAGGCATTACGGTCTCCGATGTATCCAACGCAATGGACGGAATCTACTGGGAATCCCAGGTGGTCGCCGCCGACCCCGAAGACCCACGAGCACGCAAGCTCGCCGAGATGCTTGGCGGCGTCCCAGTCACGGCGAACAATGCTCTCGAACCGGGCAGCATCATCGCGGTTGTCGCGGAAGACTACAACGGCCCCGCGAAGGTCGATCCGGAAGATGCCCAACAGCATGTGCCCGTCGGCACACCTGGCGACGACATCAGCGGCATGAGTCTGGGCCCGGAGATCGACGCTGGCGGCCAAGGGCCTCGCTGCGTGAACTAGCTTGGCCACCTATGCTTGGCTGCCATGAGTATGCTGGCACGCTTATTGCAGGAAGACCCCGCCACACCACGCCTGACCGTCTACGACGAGTCACAGGGCAGCCGCATAGAATTTTCCGCGCTGACTCTGGACAACTGGCTGAGCAAAGTGGGCAACTTGCTGGACGAGGAGTTCGACCTCGAGGGCTCTGACCCCATCGTGATCGACCTTCCGGTGTCCTGGCAGGCTGCGGTGATCGCGCTTGGCGCCTACAACATTGGGCGTCGCCCGATCTTCGCGAGCACAGGCGACGATGTCCCGCTCGTGTTTACCGTGGCGGAGCGCGTCGACACCTGGGCTGATGCGGACGAGTGCGTCGTTGTATCAAGGGACCCCTTCGGGCGCGGCGTCGTCGAATCAGGCGGCACGTTGCCACTTGGAACCGTGGACTTCAGTCCCACGGTGCGCAGCTACGGCGACCAGTACTTTGGACAGACTGCAGACATCGCGCAGTGGTCACAAGCAGCTCCTCAGGGGGCTGAGCAGCCCGCCTCCCCCCAACGGGTATTGATTGCCGGTTGGAACAGCGCCGACGAATTCGAACATCGCGTACTTGCCCCGCTGGCTGGGGGCGGTTCGGTCGTCGTGGTGACAGACGGGGCGGAAACACCTGGTAAAGACAGGATCGCAGCCATCGCCCAGGCGGAACACGTAAACCACATACAACCGGACATTTAACCCCGTTTTCTCCCCCGTTCGTAGGTAATTCGGCAGATTTCTGCGCGCCCGGGTCCAGTTTTTCACTAGATTGAAGACACCGAATTCACACGAGTCACAAATGACCCAACGAAAGGCGGATGAATGAAACTCCGTACGACTGGTGCAACCCTCTGTGCAATTGCGCTCGCTGGCGCAGCTCTGACCGGTTGCTCTTCTGACAACGAGGCAGCGGACACCAACAAGGACTCCGGCACCTCCGCTTCCGAGGGCGGCGCGGAGCGCGGCCCGATCACGTTCGCCATGGGCCGCAATGACACGGACAAGCTCAAGCCGATCATCGAGAAGTGGAACGAGGCTCACCCAGATGAGCAGGTCACCCTCTCTGAGCTCGCCGGCGAGGCCGACGACCAGCGCGATACGCTCGTGCAGTCCCTCCAGGCGGGTAACGCCGACTACGACGTGATGGCCCTCGACGTTGTGTGGACGGCCGACTTCGCAGCGAACCAGTGGCTCGAGCCACTCGAGGGCGATTACGCCATCGACACCTCCGGCTTGCTGCAGTCCACCGTCGACTCCGCGACCTACGGCGGCAAGCTCTACGCCCTGCCGCAGAACACGAACGGCCAGCTGCTGTTCCGAAACGTCGACAAGGTCCCAAGCGCGCCTGACACCTTCGATGACGTCATTGCCGCCTGCAAGGAGGTCGAGGGAGACTGCCTGACCACCCAGCTCAAGCAGTACGAGGGCCTGACCGTCAACACGCTCGGCTTCATCAACGGCTGGGGCGGCAGCGTCCTTGACGACGCCGGCGAGCCAACCGTCGAGTCCGACGCCGCAAAGGCCGGACTGCAGGCACTCGTTGACGCGTACAACGACGGCGTCATCGCCAAGAGCTCTACGGCAGCAACCGAGGAGGAAACCAACCTCGCGTTCACCGAGGGCAACACCGCCCTGGCGATCAACTGGCCGTACATGTACACCAACGCCCAGGAAGCTGGCGTGAACTTTGAGGTCCAGCCGCTGGTTGGCAAGGACGGCGTGGGGGTTTCCACCCTCGGTGGCTACAACAACGGCATCAACGTCAACTCCAAGCACAAGCAGACCGCGAAGGACTTCATCGAGTTCATCATCAACGAAGACAACCAGCTCTCGTTCGCTGAAGCATCCTTCCCACCAGTGCTCGCATCGATCTACGACGACGCCGAGCTGGTTGCAAAGCACCCATACCTGCCAGCACTGAAGGTTTCGCTGGAGAACGCGCAGCCTCGCCCGGTTTCCCCGTTCTACCCTGCGATCTCGAAGGCTATCCAGGACAACGCCTACGCAGCACTGACCGCCGGTAAGAGCGTCGATGACGCCACCGCCGACATGGCAGCTGCTATCAAGCAGGCTTCCTAATACGATACGTCGTATGAGCAGAACGCCCGCCCGGACTGTGTTCGGGCGGGCGTTATAGTTCGTATATCTCCATCTTCCCGTCTACTTTGCAAAGGCCCGCGATGAGCACATCTCCATCCAAGCCTCGCGATACCACGAAGGCAGCAGCGCTCGTCGCGCCCGCCTTGCTGGTGTTGGCGGTGGTGATCGGCTACCCGATCGTCCGCGCAATATGGCTTTCATTCCAGTCCAACCGGCACCTCGACGCCTCTACCGGAGTGTTCGTCGATGGTGGCTTTGCTGGCGTCGATAATTACTTGTACTGGCTGTCGAACCGCTGTATGACGCCGTCGGGCGTGGTGGGTGCCTGCCCTCCTGGCGTGCTTGCGACCGACTTCTGGCCAGCAGTGTCGGTGACACTCTTCTTCACCGTGGTCACCGTCGCCTTGGAGACAGTGCTCGGTATCGGGATGGCCATCATCATGAACCGGCCGTCGCGCGCCCGCGGTCTGATCCGCGCGGCCGTACTCATCCCTTGGGCGATCCCAACCGCGGTGACCGCGAAGTTGTGGCAGTTCATGTTCGCACCGAGCGGTATCGTGAACTCGCTGCTGGGCGCGAGCGTGGCGTGGACAACTGACCCGTGGGCGGCACGCTTCGCGGTGATCATCGCCGACGTGTGGAAGACCACGCCGTTTATGGCGCTGCTCATCCTCGCAGGCCTGCAGATGATTCCGAAGGATGTCTACGAGGCCGCGCGCGTCGACGGCGCCTCCGCATGGCAGACTTTCACCAGCATCACCCTGCCGTTGATGCGGCCAGCGCTCATGGTGGCGGTGCTCTTCCGTACGCTCGACGCGCTGCGCATGTACGACCTGCCGGTCATCATGATTTCGGGCTCCTCGAACTCCCCTACCGCGACAATTTCGCAGCTGGTGGTTGAGGATATGCGTCAGGGCAACTTCAACTCGGCCTCGGCGCTGTCGACTCTCATCTTCCTGCTGATCTTCGCGGTTGCGTTCGTCATGGTGCGGTTCCTCGGAGCGAACGTTGGTGGCGCGAACGAACAGCGTGAAGCCCGGCGCGCGAAGCGCAAGCAGGAGAAGAAGGAGGCGGCAGCGCGATGAAACGACTCGGCCACTACGCAGGCATCATCTTCATCATGTTCTGGGGGCTCGCCCCGTTTTATTGGATGGTGATCACGGCGCTGCGGGACAAGCGGTTCACGTTCGATACCACGCCGTGGCCCACGCACGTCACCCTCGAGAACTACCGGGACGCGCTGGCCACGGACGCCGGCAATGACTTCCTCGGGGCGATTTTCAACTCGCTGATTATCTCGTTGGCGACGACGGCGTTGGCGGTCGCCGTGGGCGTGTTCACCGCCTACGCGCTTGCTCGCCTGGACTTCCGCGGCAAGGGATTCATCACGGGCATTATTTTGGCGGCCTCGATGTTCCCTGGCATTGCGCTTGTCACTCCCCTGTTCCAGCTGTTCGGTGACCTCGGGTGGATCGGCACATACCGTGCCATGATCATCCCGAACATCTCATTCGCCCTCCCCCTGACTATCTACACGCTGGTGTCGTTCTTCCAGCAACTTCCTTGGGAGCTCGAGGAAGCAGCGCGTGTCGACGGCGCCTCCCGCGGCCAGGCATTTCGCCTCATCTTGCTGCCGTTGGCAGCACCGGCCATCTTCACGACGGCCATCCTGGCGTTTATCACCACCTGGAATGAATTTATGTTGGCGCGCCAGCTGTCGTCCACGGCGACTGAACCTGTCACCGTCGCAATTGCACGATTCTCGGGGCCGAGCGCCTTCGAGTACCCGTACGCTGCGATTATGGCGGCGGGCTCGCTGGTGACGATTCCGCTGATCATCATGGTGCTGGTATTCCAGCGCCGTATTGTGTCTGGCCTCACAGCCGGCGGCGTGAAGGGCTGACTTAAATTTTTCTTATGTCTAGATTAAGCTGTATTCACTTTATTACTTCCCGCCCCTAGAAAGAGCAGCTATGCACCACACCACACTCCGAATCGCGACGGCAACCGCACTCGCATCCTCCCTGGTACTGAGCGGCATGACTGGCACGGCACACGCCGAAACCACCGCAACGGTGCACACCAACGCCGATAACAACGGCACGACAGTGACCACCAACGTCACCACCAACACCACCGCAAACGGTGGTGTGACCAAGGAAGAAGCAAACGCGCTTGAGGTCGCCGGAGTTGTGGTTGGGCTGCTGGCGGTCCTCGGCGCCCTCATGGCCGGGTGGCTCTACTTTGCGGCCCCGCACCTGGGTCTGAACTTCGTCCCCCGTATCTAAAAAGTGCAGCAGCCTTCACAGCGCCAGGACCTGCTCTGGCAGACGCTGATTGGGTTCGTTGGGTTCTTTACCCTGCTCGCCCTGGTGCAGGCCGTCATCAACGTAACAAGGCCCGAGCCATCGATATGGCCGGGCCTTGTGCTTGCTGCGTTCGTCGCAGCACTGTGGTGGCTCGTCCGCCGCTGGCGCCAGTGGCGCGCAGGCGAAGACTAAATCACTCCTCGCCGAGCAGACGCTCACGCAGCGCGGCGTCCTTACGCTCAACTTCAGCCGCCATGTCGGACTGGTACTTCGCCGGCGATTAATGCGTCTACGAGTATCATGCCCCCCCACAATAAACACCCACACGCTGCACAAACAAGCGATTGTGAGAAGCATTCCACTTTCAGCTCAAAAGAGAACCGGCAGCCCAATCCATACGCCTAATATAGGTCTGGTTTTTGCCGCTGCGATCGTGCGCAGGGCAGGATTCGCGCTGTGCTAGTGTCACCAATGTGACACGGGGTGCACCCCGAAGTGGTGCTGAGATCAGACCCGTCGAACCTGCTCTAGCTCAACCTAGCGAAGGGATGTCCCACATGAATGCACCTGCCCTGCCCCGCATCCTCACGATTGCCGGCACCGACCCGACCGGAGGCGCAGGCGTCCAAGCCGATATCAAATCCATCCAGGCCGCCGGCGGCTTTTCCTACAGCGTAGTGACCTCGCTGGTCGCCCAGAACACCACCGGTGTGCAGGAGATTTTCACCCCGCCGATCGACTTTCTGCGCACACAGCTGCGCTCCGTCACCGATGATGTGGCGATCGACGCGATCAAGATCGGCATGCTCGGCACCACCGAAATCATCGAGGTCGTGCGCGAATTCCTCACCACACACGCACGAGAGGCCGCGGTGGTGTTGGATCCGGTGATGGTGGCGTCGTCAAGCGATAGGCTCCTGACGCCCGAGGCGGAAGTCGCGCTGCGCGAGCTCGCCTCGCTTGCCGACATCATCACGCCCAACCTCCCCGAACTCGCCGTCCTCACCGGCGAAGACCCGGCCACCGACTTCGACACCGCGATCGCGCAGGCGCAGGGGCTGGCGAAAAAGCTGGACACAACCGTGATTGTCAAGGGCGGGCACCTCACCGGCCCGCGCGCAGACAACGCCGTGGTGACCGCCGAGCGCGTGCACCACGTGTCGGTGAGCCGCGTGAACACGAAGAACACGCACGGCACGGGCTGCTCTTTTTCCTCGGCGCTGGCGACGCGCCTGGGCGCCGGCTTCGATACGCCGACGGCGACCGAGTGGGCGTCGCGCTGGCTGTACGAGGCGATTGCGCACGAAGGCCGCGTACGTGTCCTTATCCACGCGATGCTGGGTAAAAAAGGCAGCTGCAACCCCGAGCGCTTCCTGCGCATCGACGCCCCACCAACCGCGCCACTCGCCACGCCTGCTGGCCCGTACACCCAGGCGCTGTGGGACGCCTCGGCGCCGTACCTCACCGCGATTATGGAGCTGCCGTTCATCCGCACGCTTGCCGACGGCACCCTCGACCACGCCGACTTCATGTTCTACCTCGAGCAGGACGCCTACTACCTGACCAAGTACGCGCGCTCGCTGCACGCGCTTGGCGGCGCGTGGGCAAAGGATGCGGACGCCGCGATCACCGACGAGCAAGAGATGCAACGCACCTGGCTCGCCGATCTTGGCCGCGAGACGCTGCCGTCGCCGGTCACACGCGCCTACACCGATTTCCTGCTCGCCTCCGCCCTCGGCGAGTCGGCGGCGATCGGGCAGGCGGCGGTGCTGCCCTGCTACTGGCTCTACTACGAGGTCGGCGCGCGCCTCGCGGAGCACAACCACGCCTCGCATCCCTACCACGACTGGCTGGCCACCTACTCGGGCAACGGTTTCTACGAGGCGGTGCGCGGCGCGATCGACCGCTGCGAGGCCACCCTTGAGGCGAACCCCGACGCCCTGGACGCGGCGGTGCGCGCGTGTGCGGTCGCCTCGCGCTACGAGCGCGATTTCTTCGACCAGGCCGACCGCGCGTGGGTGGTGCGCGATGCCTAAGTCGCTCGACCTACGCTGCTATTTCGTCACGGGCCAGCCTACCGCCGATGTCGCGCGCGTCTCCGCCGAAGCCGCGGCCGGCGGGGCGGGCGTGATCCAGGTGCGCAGCAAGCCGATCGCCAAAGCCGACCTCGAGCGTCTCGCGTGCGAGGTCGCCGATGCGGTCGCCGCGGCGAACCCGCGCACGCGCGTGCTTATCGACGACAACGTTCCCCTCGCCGCCCGCCTCATGCGCACCCACCACATCCACGGCGCGCACATCGGCCAGGACGACATGGACCCGCGCGCCGCGCGCGAACTGCTCGGGCCGGACGCGATCCTCGGACTGACCACCGGCACGCTCGCACTGGTGGAGGCGGCGAACGCGTACGCCGACGTGATCGATTACGTCGGCGCGGGCCCCTTCCGCCCGACCCCGACGAAGGACTCCGGCCGCGCCCCACTTGGCCTCGACGGCTACCCGGCGCTGGTCGAGGCCTCGCAGGTACCGGTCGTGGCGATCGGCGACGTACACGCCACGGATGCCGCCGCGCTTGCCGCCACGGGCGTGGCCGGCGTGGCGATGGTCCGCGGTTTCATGCACGCTGAGGACCCGCGCGCGATGGCGGCGGGTATCGTCAAGGATTTCGAGGAAGCGTCGTGAGTAGTTTCGAGCACGTCATCGTCGGCGCCGGCATCATCGGCCTGACCACCGCGTTCGAGCTCACACGCCGCGGGGTGGATCCCCGCAGGATCGCGCTGGTGGACCCGGCCCCGGCAAGCGGCGCGACCAACGTGGCCGGCGAATGATTTTTATTATAATGCGCCGGCATCCACTAGAACCTACGCTCGTTCCCGACCCGCGCCTCTACCGTTCGAATTGCCGGCGCGTGAACCCCCGTGGTCCCCCGTTACTGCAACGTTAATCAAGCCGGTTATGCGTCGATGAAAGTGCTGTCTCTTTATCACAACGGACCCGGCCCCGGCAAGCGGCGCGACCAACGTGGCCGGCGGCATGCTCGCCCCGGCCGCGGAAGTGCAGTACCGCCAGGAGCCGCTCTATCCGCTGATGTTGGAGTCGGCGGCGCTCTATCCTTCGCTGATCGCAGACCTGCCGGGCATCGAGGTTGGGTACCGCACCGAGTCGACCTTCGTGGTCGCCGCCGACCGCGCCGACGCTACCCACCTGCGCGAGCTCACCGAGCACCAGCACGCCCACGGCATGGACGTCGACCGCCTCACGCTGCGCCAGGCGCGGGCGCAGGAGCCGGGCCTAAGCCCCCAGCTGGCCAGCGTGGTGGAGATCCCCGGCGACCACCAGGTCAACCCGCGCATGTTCGCCGCCGCTCTGCTGCGCGAGCTTGCATCGCGCGGCGTGACGCTGGTTCGCGAGCAGGCCACAGCACTGCGCTGGGAGGGCGAAACCTGCGTGGGCGTCGAAACCAGCACCGACAGCCTGCGCGGCGACACCATCTACGCGTGCAACGGTCTCGGTGCCAGCGCGCTCGGTCTGCCGCTGAACCTGCGACCGGTGCGCGGCGACATGCTGCGTCTTACCGGCCGCATGCCGGTCGGCCGGGTCGTGCGCGCCTTCGTCGAGGACCGCCCCGTCTACATCATCCCGCGCACCGACGGCACCATCGCCGTGGGCGCAACCAGCCGCGAAGACGCGCGCGTGCGGCCCGCCGTCGATGGCGTGTATACGCTGCTTCGCGACGCCATCCGCGTCGTCCCCGCCATCGAGGACTGCGAGCTGGTTGAGGCGCTCGTCGGCAATCGCCCAGGCACGCCCGACGACCTGCCCTACCTGGGGCTGCGCGGCGAGAACCTGGTGGTCTCCACCGGTTATTTCCGCCACGGCATCCTGCTGGCAGCGCTCGGCGCGCGCGTCGGCGCCGACCTCGGGCTGGACCGCGAAACCACCGTCGATATTTCCGACTGCGACCCCGGCCGCCACGAACTGTAAAGGAGCATCATGCGCATCATCATCAACGAGAAGCCCCATACCTTCGACACCGCGCCGACTGTGCGGTCGCTGGTCGAGGAGGTCGTCGGCCACGCAGAAGGCGTCGCCGTCGCTGTCAATGGCAAGGTTGTGCCCGCAAGTCGCTGGGACAGCTCGCTTGCCGACGCCGACACCGTCGACATCCTCACCGCCGTCCAAGGAGGCTAGACGTGCTGAACATCGCCGACAAGAAATTCGACTCCCACCTGATCATGGGCACCGGCGGGGCGACCAGCCAGCAGTTGCTCGAGGACGCGCTGGTGGCCAGCGGCACGCAGCTGACCACCGTGGCGATGCGTCGGCATGCCGCCCGCACCAATGGCGGCGAGAGCGTCTTCGAGATGCTCACCCGGCTCGGCATCGATCCCCTGCCGAATACTGCGGGCTGCCGCACCGCCCGCGACGCGGTGCTCACCGCGCAACTGGCGCGCGAGGCGCTCGGCACGAACTGGGTCAAGGTGGAGGTCATCGCGGACGAGCACACGCTGCTGCCGGACGTCGTCGAGCTTGTCGACGCCTGCGAGCTCCTCGTCGCCGAAGGCTTCGTCGTGCTTGCCTACACCTCCGACGACCCGGTCGTCGCCGCCCGCCTGGAGCAGGTTGGGGTGCATGCGGTGATGCCGCTCGGCTCTCCGATCGGCACCGGCCTTGGCATTTTGAACCCGCACAACATCGAGCTGATCTGCGCGCGTGCGCAGGTGCCCGTGCTTCTCGACGCCGGCGTCGGCACCGCTTCCGACGCCACCTTGGCCATGGAACTCGGCTGCGACGGCGTGCTGCTCGCCAGCGCGGTCAACCGTTGCCAGGACCCGGTCGCGATGGCGCGTGCGATGCGACACGCGGTCGAGGCTGGCCGGCTCGCGCGGGATGCGGGTCGGATTCCGCGGCGGACGCATGCGGAAGGGGCGTTGGCGTCGTCAAGCTTTGATGGCCTAGCGAGCTGGGCGGATGAAGTCCTATGAGCCTGCCTCACGCTGAGCTGCGGCGCACCGCGCGCCAAACGCTGCTGCCCGGCTTCGGGCTAGCGGGCCAAGAGGCGCTGAACCGCGCGCGGGTGCTTGTCATCGGCGCGGGCGGGCTCGGCTGCCCGGTGATGCAGGCGCTGGCGGCCACAGGTGTCGGCACGATCACGGTGATTGATGATGACGTGGTGGATGACACCAACATCCACCGCCAGATTCTGTTTAGCGCCTCCGACGTGGGCCGGCCCAAGGTGGAGGTGGCAGCCGAGCAGCTGCGCCGACACCGCGCAGACGCCACGATCGTGCCGCTGCGCAAGCGCCTCGACACCTCCAACGCACCTGGGCTGTTCCGCGAGCACGACCTGGTCATCGACGGCTCCGATACCTTCACCACGAAATTCCTCGCCGGCGACGCCGCAGAACTCACCGGCACGCCCCTGGTGTGGGGCTCGGTGCTGCGCTTCCACGGCGAGCTCGCGCTGTGGTACTCCGGACCGGATGCACGCGGGGTCGGGCTACGCGACCTCTACCCCACCCACCCGGCACCCGAGGACGCTCCGGACTGCGCCACCGCCGGCGTGCTCGGGGTGACGACCTCGGTCGTCGGCGGGCTGATGGCCACGGAGGCCGTGAAATACCTCGCGGGCATGGACGCCGAGGTCGGTGTGCTCCATGTCTACGAGGCGCTCGCCGGGACGCTCCGGCGCTTCGAGGTCGCTGCCGACCCGCAGCGCGAGCTGGTCACCGAACTCGTCGCCGAAGCTGCCCCGTGTATGCTGCCGCCAGACGGCGAGAAAACGCGCCTACTCGCGCAGGTCGCGGATGGTCACGCCACAGCGCTGGACGTGCGCGAACTCGGTGAAAAAGCGATCAAGGACCTGCCGCACGCGTCCTTCCACCTGCCGGCCTCGGTGTGGCGCGAAGACCCGGACGCCGCGCTTACGCTCCTCGACGAGCTGCGTGGCGCGGGCGAGGTCGTGGTCTACTGCGCCTCCGGCAAGCGCTCGGCCGATTTCGTTGCGCGCTTCGGCGAGGCTGCCGCCGCGCGCGGCCTCACTCTGCACAGTTTGCCGGGCGGGGTCTAGCGACCCCTAACGACGCTGCGCCGCTGCGATCTCGGAAGTGTTCTGCGCCGTCTTGATCGCCGAGACCATGAATTCGAGGGTGACGCGCGCGCTGATCAATGAGAACAGCGCGAAAAGCGTACCGAAGAGAAGGAAGCCGATCAGCATGAGCAGGCCGGTGCCAAAACCAACACTGAACGTAGCCAGCGACACCAAAAGGCCGAAGACCCAGCACAGGCCGATGAGGACGGCGGAGATCAGGTAGATCACGCGGGCGAACTTCAGGGTGATGTACTGGGAGAAGGAGAAGTCGAAAAGCGCGGAGAAGAAGCCGTCGGCGGTCTGCTTGCTTTGCGCGGCGTTGAAGTTGGCGATCATGGGTGTTCGTATTACAGGTGCACTACGAACTTATACCCGGGTTAACGCGCTCCCGCTTCGTTTATCCAGGTTGGTTACTCAGTCAGCAGGCTTTCGCCTCTGGCTTCCAGGAGTTGTTCCATCTCGTGCATCTCAGCGGTTTGCACGTCGACCATTTGTTGAGCCAGTTCCACGAGAGGCTGGTAGCCGCCGTTGTCGATTTGGTCTTGGGTCATGGCAACGGCACCCGCGTGATGGAAATGCATGAGCTGGAGGAACCGGGTGTCTGCTTCCTCGCCCGAAAGTGATTTCAGCTGGTCCATCTGTTCTGGAGTGATCATGCCATTGGCAATGTGTGGGGCGTGATGTGCCATCAAGTCACCCTGGTCCCATTGTTCAGCCCAGTCGACCATGGTGTCGATTTCTTCTTGTTGCCCGATTTTAATCCGTTCGGCCAAGTCCGCGGTGGCTTCGCTGATGCCATCGGCGGCCAGGATGATCTCGCTCATGTCCACGGCTTGCTGGTGATGCGGTGTCATCATCGCGAGAAAATGCAAATCGACCCCATTGACTTCTGCGGGTTGGTTGGCCCCGGCAGTCACTGCGGCACCGTCCTTGTCGGTCTGGGGCGCGTCTGTGGCGTCTTGTCGGAGCCGTTGTCGTCAACACCCTTCTTGTGGCCGTTGACCTCAACCTCAACATCCTGCTTGCCACCATCAAGATCCGGATCCTCAACAGTCACGTTGATCGGACCATCGACGTCCTTACCCGGGGTGACCTCAATTTCACCGGTCTCCGGATTGATCACGGCAGGAACATCCTTACCGTCCTCATCCTTAGCCGAAACCTTGGTGTCCTCATCCGGGTTGTTGACGATGACGCCAGTGCCCTGCTTCTCATCAGTCGGATCAACCGGCTTCTTACCAGACTCGTCGACTGTGGTCTTGTCGGAGCCGTTGTCGTCANCCCCCTACACGACGCTCTGCCGATCTGCCCTGTCGCTTATACCCATCTAGAGGTGGATAAGAGACAGGTGCGCTGCAGAGCCGGGCGTGCAGCATGCGCGACGGGTGGCCGTCGACAATTCGCGCGCCCAGCACCACGATGGGGCTGCTACTCACCCAGCAACCGGCTGCGCAGCGCGGCATCCTTACGCTCAACTTCGGCCGCCATGTCGGCCTGGTACTTCGCCATCTTGTCCACTAGTTCCGGATCCCCGGCACCGAGCATCCGAACAGCAAGCAGGCCCGCGTTCTTCGCGCCGCCGATAGACACCGTCGCGACTGGAACACCCCCTGGCATCTGCACGATGGAAAGCAGAGAATCCAGCCCGTCAAGGTCCTTCAATGCGCGAGGGATACCGATGACTGGCAGTGGCGTTGCCGCGGCAACCATCCCCGGCAGGTGGGCTGCCCCACCGGCGCACGCAATGATGACCTGGATGCCACGTTCATGTGCTTGCTTCGCATAGGCAAGCATCTTCTCAGGGGTGCGGTGCGCGGAGACCACCCCGACCTCAAACGGCACCCCGAACTCCGCAAGTACCTCTGCGGCAGGCGCAACCGTGTCCCAGTCCGAATCCGAGCCCATGATGAGGCCAACGCGTGCGTTCATGAAGAAACTCTCCTCCTGTTAGTACCAGTTCGCGTGAACAATAAAGTGCGCGGCGTGCTGCGCAATTGCCAAGGTGGACGTGGCGTCGTAGCCGGTGACGTTGACGTGTCCCATCTTGCGCCCAGGGCGCCAGCTCTTGCCGTACAGGTGCACCTTGGCCTCCGGGTAGCGGCGCATCACCTCGATGACGCGCTGCTCCATCGGCATCTGCGGATCCTCCTCCGCACCGAGAGTGTTCACCATCACCGTGACCGGCTCGAGCGTATCCACGGACCCGAGCGGCCAGTTCAGGACCGCGCGCAGGTGCTGCTCAAACTGGGAGGTCACGCAGCCGTCCTGCGTCCAGTGTCCCGTGTTGTGCGGGCGCATCGCAAGCTCGTTGACCAGAATTTTCGACGCCCCGTCCTCCCCGATGCACTCGAAGAGCTCAACGGCGAGCACGCCCGTAACGTCAAGCTTGGTCGCAATATTGGTGGCAAGATCACGGCACTGTTTCGCCACATCAGCCGGCAGTTCTGGCGCTGGAGCAATCGCGATATGGCAGACGCCGTCCGCCTGCCGTGACTCGACGACGGGCCACGCCTTGACCTCGCCGTCCCGGTTGCGCGCCACCATCGCGGAAAGTTCGCGGGCGAAGTTCACCTTTTCTTCCGCGTAGAGCACAACGCCCTTCTCAAGCAGATCGGTGACCAGCTGCTCGCACTCTTGCAGGGTCTCTGGGAACCAGACGCCATGCCCGTCGTAGCCTCCGCGCGTCGCCTTGACGCACACGCGGCCGTCGACAAGCTTCCAGAACTCGCGGGCGTCCTCCACGGAGTCAAACTTCGCAAACGGCGGCACCGGTGCCCCCAGCTCCTTGAGCTTGGTGCGCTGCTCAAGCTTGTCCTGGGCGTAAATCAGCGCCTGGGGGCGCGGCTCCACGTTGTAACCTTCGTCCAGCAGGCGCTGCAGGAACTCGTTTGGGACGTGTTCGTGGTCGAACGTGATCGCCGAGGCACCCTGGATGGTTGCGTGCAGGTCGTCGAAGTTGGTGTAGTCACCAAGCTGGACGTCACCAAACACCTGGGCGGCCGAGGCGTCCGGGGCGCCTGCGAGCACCCTGGGCTGCATTCCAAGTTCGATGGCTTCCGTGTGCATCATTCTGGCAAGCTGACCGTCACCGATAACGGCAACTCTGGGCATTCCTTGAGCGTCTCTCACAACGAACTACCTTAGCCTTATGGGCGCTACGATGTGGGCATGACTGAAACGAATCCCGCGATTGTTCGCCATACCATCTTCCAAAACTCGTTGATGACCGCGCTTCTCGACGGCATCTACGAAGGCGAACTGACCATCGGAGACATCCTCGGCAAGGGAAACTTCGGCCTTGGCACCTTCGACGGGCTCGACGGAGAGATGATCATTCTCGACGGCGTGTGCTACCAGCTCACCAGCGACGGCAAGGCGCGCGTCGCAAGCCTTGACCAGCGCACACCGTTTACCGTGGTCACCAACTTTGTGCCGCGCATCCGCGTCGACGCGCCGAAAGGGATGCGGCGCGCGGAACTGGCCGAGTTCATCGACGCGCTCGAGCCGAGCCACAACTTCTTCTACGCCGTCAGAATCACCGGCACCTTCGACGAGGTGGTCACCCGCACCGTGACCAAGCAGGAGAAACCGTACCGCCCCATGACGGAGGCCATCGGCGATGACGCCGAGCACCACTTCACCGACGTACACGGCATCATCGGCGGCTTCCGCACGCCCGCCTACGCCAAAGGCATCGGGGTGCCCGGCTGCCACGTCCACTTCATTGACGACGCCCGCACCGCCGGCGGCCACGTGCTCGACTACACCATCAACGACGCCGTCATCGAGCTGTGCCCCGCCACCGACATGGATCTGCACCTGCCGATCACGGCAGACTTCCAGGCAGGCAGCCTCAGCCCGAGCGACCTGGACAGCCAGCTGCACACAACGGAAATTAAGGAGTAGTTAGCGGCGGCGCAGGCTCTCGTCCAGCGCACGCTCCACCGCACGCGCCTTCCCCACCTGCGGGAAGAACACCGGCTGGTCGAACCCCCACAGGGCGATGGACAGCCCGCCGCGCTGGCGTCGAAAAGAATGAATCTGGCGCAGCGGGATGGAGTCGACCGCACCGCGCGCCGAGCGGGCGAGGATGCGGCGGTCGGTGAGCAGGAAGCGCTGGCGGCGGTGGCGAACCACCGGCAACACAAAGCGCCACACTGACAGCAGCGCCCACACCGCAACCACGATGTTGTGCGCCTGGGGGTTCACAAACGGGGTGACGTCCATCCAACCGATGGCAATCCAGGCGATCCCGGTGATCACGATGAGCTCGAGCAACGGGAAAATAAGGCTCGTTAACGGCGGGTTCGTGTCGGCGAGGACGGCCTCGCCCTCTGCCAGCTGAAACTTCACCCGCGACTGTTGCACGGCACAGATCCTACTGTTTCGGCCGGAGGTGGTGCACATCTCCGACGCTGTACGCCGTGCCGTCGATGATCACTTCGCCCTCATCGTTGACCCCGTCGACAGTGCCGATCGCTTCACCATCATGCAGCTCAATGCGCACGTGCTGCCCGATCGTGCTGCACACTTTGCGGTAGTCGGCCAGCAGCTGCGGGTCGCGCTGCCGCCACTGCGAGAAACGCTCACCCATCGCGCACAGTACCTGCGTGGTGAAGTCCACGAAGTCGACGTCGATCCCCTCAAGGTTCAGCGCCGTTGCGGTGGGGATGGGCAGCTGCTCGCGCTCGAAGTTGACGTTAATGCCGATGCCGACCACTACGCGCCCGTCCGCGAGCCCGGAGAGAATCCCGGCGAGCTTCTTCCCGCCGATCTGCACGTCGTTCGGCCATTTGAGCTGGGCCTGCGGCACGACGTCGGTCACCGCGACACCGGGCGCGATCGACAGCAGCCCGAACGGTGGCGGGTTGTCGTCGATGGGCAGCACCATGCTCATCGCCAGCTGCGCATCCTTCGGGCTGACCCACTTGCGGCCAAGTCGCCCGCGCGACGCCGTCTGCTCCCCCGCGATGAGCACGGTGCCGGGTTCGCCTTTGTTGAGGAGATCGTCGTTCGTCGACCCGGTGGTTTCCACCCAGCGCACCACCGGCCAATACTTTTCGACGCCCCGCTGGAGCCTGCTCAGTTCTTCAGCATTCATGTTGACCTAATCTAGCGCTACTGTTAGACACATGACGATTCAACGTTTCCTCCGCAAGGCACTCATCCCGACGTTCGGGGTGGCCGGCATCCTGCACTTCATCAAACCAGAACCTTTCGATTCGATCGTTCCCGAGTCCCTCCCAGGTGAGGCCCGGACGTATACCTACGCGTCCGGCGCCGCGGAGTTGGCAGCTGCTGTGCTGCTGGCCGCGCCCAAGCTTGGCCCGGCGTCACATGCGGGACACCAGAAACGTGCGCCGAAGCTGCGCAAACTCGGTGGTGGCTTCGCAGCAGCGCTCTTGCTGGCCGTGTGGCCTGCGAACTTCGAGATGGCCCGCCAGTGGCGCAACAAGCCGTGGCAAAAGCAGGTGATCAGCATCGGTCGACTTCCGCTGCAGCTGCCGCTGATCTCAGCTGCGTGGAGCATTTTCAAGGACCCGAGCATGCGCTAAGCGCGTTGCCCGTGCCGTGTTGGCGTCCTGGCACCTGAAACATAAGGGCCCCGCCGCGCGATTTATAATGTGGTTTTCTTTCCGTGCTAGTTAGACTGAGGCGATATGGGCGATAAATCTTCTTCCAAACCTGACATGTCGACGACTGCAGGCCGTATCCAAGATCTGCGCAACCGGCTTGACGAGGCCCAGGCGCCGCTTGGCCAGGACGCGATCGACGCGGTCCACGAGGCCGGGGACCTGACTGCGCGTGAGCGTGTCGAGCGTTTGCTGGACGCGGGCTCCTTCGTGGAGGTCGACGCGCTGGCACGCCACCGCGTCGAGGCGTACAAGATGGACCGCACCAAGCCGTCGACGGATGGTGTCGTGGCCGGCTATGGCCTCATCGACGGCCGCCGCGTCTGCGTGTTCTCCCAGGATGCCACCATTTTCGACGGCGGTATCGGCGAGGTGTACGCCGAGAAGATCCTCAAAGTCTACGAGCTGGCCGCAAAGACTGGCGTGCCGGTGATCGGGTTCTACGACTCGCTCGGCCCGCGCTGGCAGGAGGGCGTCGTCACGGCGCATATGCAGGCGAAGATCCTGCGTGCCGCGACGCAGGCTTCTGGCCTGGTGCCGCAGATCGCCGTGGTTGCCGGTGAGGTGGCCACGCTTGCTGCCACCACCGTCCCACTGGCCGATATGCGCATCATGGTCGACGGCGCGAGCCTGCACCTAGCTGCGACCGATGTGGCTTCCAAGGTCGCTGGCAGCGAGGTGACCGCGGAGCAGCTCGGCGGCGCCGACGTCCACGCCGCGACCACTGGTGTGGCCAACATCCGCGTCAGCACCGATGAGCAGGCTGTCGACGAGGTGCGCAAGCTCGTGAGCTACCTGCCGCTGAACAACCGCGCGGCTGCTCCCGTGGCTGACGCCGCAGAGGGCGCTGACGCCAGCGTGCTTGATTCCCTGGTTCCCGACGAGGACGCCCAGCCATACGACATCACCACCGTCATCGAGACGATCACCGACGGCGACTTCTACGAGCTCGGCGGCGCCCACGCCGGCAACGTCGTCACCGGCTTCGCACATATTGACGGTCGGGCGCTCGGCATCGTGGCCACGCAGCCAAGCGTGCTCGCCGGCTGCCTGAGCGCCGACGCAGCCCGAAAGGCCGCGCGCTTCATCCGCACCTGCGACGCCTTCAACCTGCCACTGCTGCACATCGTGGACTGCCCAGGCTTCGTCCCGACCGTCGAAGAGGAGCAGGCGGGCGCCCTGTCCGCTGCGTCCACGCTGGCGTACGCCTTCGCTGAGGCCCAGGTCGGCACCATCACGGTGATCACACGCAAGGCGCTCGGCACCGCCTACTCGGTGCTCGGCTCGAAGGGCCTGGGCGCTGACCTTGTCTTCGCGTGGCCGACCGCGCAGATCGCGCTGGCTGACGCACCGACGGCCGCCGAGGCGTTGGGCGTCGATACGCAGGCGTACGAGGAAGAAAACCTCAACCCCTACGTCGCTACCGAGCGCGGCCTTGTCGACGCCGTCATCGCACCAAGCGACACCCGCGCCCAACTCGTGGAGGGCCTGCGCCTGCTGGAGCGCAAGGTTGTGTACCCGCCGCAGAAGAAGCACGGCAACCTGCCGCTGTAACCACGAAAGGAATGTATGTCTTCCCTCCCCTTCGACGTTGTGAAAGGCAACCCCTCCCCCGAGGAGGTCGAGGCGCTACGCCTCGTGCTGGAGCAACTGCAGCAGCAGGCCCAGGCCGCGAAGCGCGGGCAGCGCAACCTGTGGGGCGTAGCGCCATCGCCGGTGCATGCGCCGACTCTGTTTAACCCGCTCGCGTTCTCCCCTTCGACGTACTCCTAAGCCATGCGGATTGTTCTCGCCTCACAGTCGCCGTCGCGCCGAATGTTGCTCGAGCAGGGCGGCATCAAGCCGGTGCTTCGGCCCGCCAACATCGACGAGGATGCGGTGATCGCCTCGCTTGTCGACGCCCCACCAGCGCACACCGTCGCCGCCCTCGCCCGCGCTAAGGCTGAGACCGTCGCCGGCGAGTTCCCTAACGACGTCGTGGTCGGCTGCGATTCCATGCTGCTTCTGGACGGCCAGCTGCTGGGCAAGCCGCACACCGTTGAGGCCACGATCGAGCGCTGGCGTGCGCAACGCGGCAAGGCCGCAGAGCTGCTCACCGGCCACGCCGTCGCCTACAACGGCGAGTGGGTCACGGACACCGTGCGCACCACCATCCGCTTCGGCGAGGCGAGCGACGCCGACATCGTGGCCTACGCCAGCTCCGGTCAGCCTTTGCAGTGCGCGGGCGCGTTCACGCTAGAGGCACTCGGCTCCTGGTTTATTGACTCCATTGACGGCGACCCGACCAGCGTCATCGGCCTGTCCATGCCGCTGCTGCGGCGCTGCCTCTATCACTTCGGACTGGACGCGTCGGAGTTCTGGGTATCCTAGTCGGCATGAAGTTCAACGACATGCTTGCCCCTGATCCGATCCACCTCCCAGAAGACCCAGCCACCGGCTGCGACCTGCTTGCCGACGCCACCGCCGTCGCGCACCCCGATTCCCCCGCCGTGTGGGCCGCCCGCTTACCCCGGCCCGCCGTCGCGCACCCCGATTCCCCCGCCGTGTGGGCCGCCCGCGCCGAGCGCGAGCTGGCAGACGGCGACACGATCGTCGCCTACGCGTACGCCCGCACCGGATACCACCGCTCACTCGACCGGTTGCGCGCCAACGGCTGGAAGGGCTGGGGCCCGGTTCCGGCCTCACACGAGGCGAACGTGCCGGTGCTCAAGGCTATCGCGATGCTCGCCCTGGCCTCCAAGGCCATTGGCGACGACGCCGAGTACGACCGCTGCCGCCAAATGCTTTCCGACGCCGACCCGGACAGCGTCGCTACGCTCCTCTAAACCCCGGTCGGCGCCATGGCGCCTATGGCTAAACGCGACTAGGCGAACTTCGCCTCGACGCGCTTGATTGCCTCCTGCGCAACGAGCTCCTGAATACCCATGTCGAGCTCGGAAGTGAAGCCGACGCAGGAGCAGTTGATCTCGCCGAGCACGTAGGTGTCCTCGCCGTTCTCGCCGTCGGCCAGCATGAAGTCCGCGGTCCAGACGAGCGGGATGTTGTCGCCGCCGAGGTTCTCGGCGATGACCGGGCGGGCCTCAGCGAACATGTCAATGAGTTCTTGCCATGCCTCTGGCTTGTCGTAGGTGTACGTCGCGCCGGAGAACAGGGTCGCGGAGAAGTTATCGCCGCCCTCTGCCGGCTTCTTGTGCACAACGAACACCGGGTGCGGGCCGACGAGCAGAATGCGGATCTCGCCCTCGACGATGCGTGGCATGAAGCGCATGTCCACCAGCATGCCGTTGTCTCCAACGATGTACTGGTTGCAGAAGGTCATGAACTCGCCGAGCTCACGCGTCTCGGTGTGGTTGTCGACGGCCTCGGTGCAGCGGATCTTGGTGTCCAGCGGCAGCGCGGTGCCTGGCTCGACGGAGGCCGCGAGGTCCTCGTCAGCGATGCGGACGCGCCAGATGCCCTCGCCGGTCGAGCCACGGTTCTGCTTCAGTACGCGCTCGCCGTAGGACAGGGACGTCGGGAAGGTCTCGTGGAAGGTCTCGACGTCGTAGTACGCGGCGGTGTCGGACGGGACGAGGTCGGTGTCCTTCAGCTTCACCAGGGCGTCCTTTGCACCGTAGGCCATCATCTCGCCCGGCGTGGACATACCGACCAGGCCCGCAACGGAAAGGCTGGTGAGCAGGTCGAAGTAGCCCTTCTCGCCGCCAGGGATGTTGCCTGGGTTTACGCGGGAGATGTAGCCGTCAAAGTTCTCGGAGACGTAGGTGTAGATCGCGTCTTTCCACTCGGGGCGGTAGAAGACAACTTCGGCGTGCCATCCCATGGCCTTGATCGCGTTGACGATCGGCATGGTGTCTTTCCGGTGTCCGTCGAAATACTTATCCGAGCCGCCCTCGACCTCGAATACGACGATAGCTTTATGCATGGGGCACCTTTCTAGTCATTGTCCCACCTTGTGGGTGGAAACGGGTGTCTGTATGTTCCAATTAGTAACTTTATTTGGCAGGATGAATTTTTCCGCACTCGCCTGGGAAAACGTGCCCAAGTTCACACCGCGTATAACCCCCGTGAATACACCCTGCGCACGCGAGTGACACCGCGCACACTGGACCCGTTTTTGCGGAATTTTGCGTCACCTATTTTCCTTGACATGTAGGGTGAGGGGCAGTAAGTAACTTCGCTCTGTGTTATTGGCCATTGCTATTGGAGGTTAACCCACCGTGGGCATCGAACTCGACGATCACTCGCAGTTTGCGAACTACGCACATCCGGAACGATTCGTGTCAGCCGCGTGGCTTTCTGCACGCTTGGGCATGCCGGGTCTGCGGGTGGTCGAAAGCGACGAGGACGCCTTCCTCTACGACATTGGGCACATCCCAGGCGCCGTCCGGATCGATTGGCACAACGACCTCAATGATCCTGTGCAGCGCGACTTTATCGACGGCGAGGCCTTCGCAGAACTCATGAGCGCGCGCGGCATCTCCCGCGACGATACCGTGGTGATCTACGGCGACCGCTCCAACTGGTGGGCCGCCTACACGGCGTGGGTCTTTGAGCTGTTCGGTCACCCGGATGTGCGCATCCTCGACGGCGGCCGCGACGCCTGGATGGGCGAAGAGCGCGATACCTCCTTCGCGGTGCCGGAGTATCCACGCACTGAGTACCCGGTAGTCGAGCGCCAGGACGCACCGCTTCGCGCCTTCGCATCCGAGCTGCTGCAGGAAACACCCGCCCAGCTTATCGACGCCCGCTCGCCCGAGCATTACGCAGGAACAGAGGCGGCCGCACAGGATGGTGGCGTCGATACTCTGCGCCACGGGCACATCCCCGGCGCAGTGAACGTGCCGTGGGGCAACTCCGTGTTCCCGAACGCGCGCCTCAAGGGCAGGGATGACATTGCGCACGTCTATAAAGACTTCGACCCAGCTGCACCGACTGCGGTCTACTGCCAGCTCGGCGAAAGCGCGGCCCATACCTGGTTCGTGCTGAAGCACGTGCTCGGCTTCGAGCAGGTTTCGCTCTACGACGGCTCGTGGGCGGAGTGGGGAAACATGGTGCGTGTGCCAGTGGAGCGCGGCGAACGCTAAGCCATATTGGTTATCAGGCAGGTGGCGGTGGCGTAGTCGCCGTCGTGGCTGAGCGAGAGTGATACGACCGGTCACGTCAAGCTTTGCGAGGACAGGGCGGACCACTTCCCAGCCCATCCCGTTTGTGTTTGTGGGGCTCAAGAGCCTCCTTCACAGGTCTGCTCTCAGCCCATGGCTGTCTGCTATGGTTTATGAGCATGAAACGTGGTGGGGGTACTACAGACCAAGGCTTAACTTGGGTCAAAGATTTTCTGATCATTATCTTGTTCTTGTTCGCCGGGTTGTTTTACTTAGCGTTAATCTTCAAGGACCCAGTAACACGAGAAGCTGCCCTCGATCTAGGCGCTAAGGTGCTGGGACCCTCAATTCCCGCCGCAGTGGCTTTTTACGGAGTCCTGAAAACTCTTGAGAACACACGAAAGCAAGATTTACTTAAAGAATGGCACTCAAATTTGCGTTGGGCGACGGACCTTTGCGTATCAAAAGAGCCAGAAGTCGTCGCCATCGGTGTCGCTGCCATCGATGCGCTTGATGACGCGCCCTTCCTAGGAAATAATGAGAATGACCTCGTCGATTCATTAATCAAGCAAATAACCAGGAGTTGGGACTCCGAGAGCAGGTGACATAAATGGAAAAGCGCCGTACCCCTAATCAAGAGTTTTACGTCCCAAAGACCAACGTTCCTCCGAACGCGGGCCAGATCGCCGCGGCCAAGCTCATCATGAAGCGCCACCGCGAGGGCAAAGGCCGTGTGGAGATCACACCGAAGATCCGTTACCTCGCGAACTACAGAGACTAATTCTGAGTCTCTCCTGCTCTCCAACCCATTGCCAGGTTGGCTGCCAGGAATCACTTTCCCCGTGTCTGCACCCCGCGGCTACGCATAGGATCGCGGCGTTGAGTGCGCACACAAGCTCGGCGGTCACCGGCTGCCGGTCGTGTTTCGCACGCAGCGCAATTCGTGCAGCGTCCTGCAGGTCTTGGAGCAGCTGCAAGTCAGCCCGCGAGGCGATTCCGGCAGTGCTGCCATTTGCCAAGAACTCCTCAGTCGCAAGCCGTCTGGTACGGAGGTTGTCGAAAACCTTGCCCGCCGAATAGATCACTGAGGCAAAGTCGTCCATCCGTAGCATGCCTCGTAGTGTAACGCTGGGGTGCCACGTGGCGTCGGCAAGCAGGCACTTGGACGAGTGTCCTGTGTGTTCCGGCGCCAAGCACGAACCCCCTGGCACGCAGTAAGCGCTGGCTCGTCGACAAGCACAAACTGATAGTCTGTCGCCAAATGCTTTCCGACGCCGACCCAGGCAGCGTCACCACACCCCTCTCATCTAACCCCAGGACGAAACCATGACACGCATGCTTTTCAACCGCGCATCAGCTGCCACTCTCGCGGTATTGGCACCACTGACCTTCACCGCGTGCAGCTCCGAAACAGACACACCACCCGTCATCACCATTACACAGACCACCGTGGTGGAAGAGCCCTCGTCCTCAGACACCCCTGACACCGCCTCATCGCCTGCCAAGCAGCCAGCGCAGCAGAATAATGCGGATGCGTGTGTCCAGCTACCCAATGATCCACGCGAGGCATACCCCTCCAACTCGACGCCCGGGCGCATGCCCGCTGATGATGGCAGCGACTTCAACTACTGGATCGAGGACATCGACAATCGCTACGACCCGTGTCAGCGTCTGAGCTGGATCATCTTCCGCGGCTCACTCGGGGACAAGGACCGCCCAGCTGGCACCGGCGCCTCCATTACCGACGGAGTAGCGTTCTACGTCGACGGCAAACCGATCAAAGAGATGAAGGCTTTCGGTCGCATCGACAACATCGAGCCGCTCGGGGATGGCGCTGCTGTCTTCGAGTGGTCGGAGCGCGGCAGGTCTACCGCAGAAGGCTTCGTCAACCACTACTCTGCAGAACTCCGCGTCACCGGCGGAGAGGTCACAGCGGTCTCGGGAGACACAGAGAAGTTTCACGAACACTGGGACTACCCCGTCAGCTACCTGCTGGGCACGTATGATTAAGCGCGCCCCCGCGACGCGTTTCATGCACTCCTCGCTATGAGAATCGCTGGGACCTACCGGCAAGTTGTAACATAGGGTGGCAAAATCCGATATATTTCGGCAAAGCTCAGACTCTTTGAGAAAGACGGGATTTTTTGTGCCTATTCACAATCAGCAAGTGACCAAGGTGTTGGTTGCAAACCGCGGCGAGATCGCGGTGCGCATCATTCGTGCTGCCCAGGATGAAGGCATCGCGTCCGTTGCGGTGTACGCAGACAGCGACGCGGCCGCACCATATGTTTCCCTTGCCGATGAAGCGTTCGCCCTCGGCGGGGAAACCGCCGCAGAGACCTATCTGGACATGGCGAAGCTGCTCAAAGTGGCGGCGGATTCGGGTGCGGACGCCGTTCACCCCGGCTACGGTTTCCTCGCCGAAAACGCTGAATTCGCACAGAAAGTTATCGACGCCGGTTTGACCTGGATCGGCCCCTCCCCCGAGGCTATCGCCACGCTGGGTGACAAGGTGGCGGCCCGTGCGATCGCCGAAGCTGTCGACGCCCCGATGGCCCCCGGCACGAAACATCCGGTCGCAGACGAACAGGAAGTCCTTGCGTTCGCAGATGAGCACGGCCTCCCGATCGCGATTAAGGCCGCCTACGGCGGCGGCGGACGCGGTATGAAGGTCGCGCATACGCGGGAAGAAATCCCGGAGCTGTTCGAGTCCGCGACCCGTGAGGCCGTTGCCGCTTTCGGCCGCGGCGAGTGCTTCGTGGAGCGCTACCTGGATAAGGCTCGCCACGTTGAGGCGCAGGTGCTCGCGGACCAGCACGGCAATGTCGTGGTCGTGGGTACCCGTGACTGCTCGCTGCAGCGCCGCTTCCAGAAGCTCATCGAGGAAGCCCCTGCACCGTTCCTCACCGATGAGCAGCGCGAGCGCATTGAGCGCTCCGCCGAGGCGATCTGTAAGGAAGCCGGCTACTCGGGCGCAGGCACCGTAGAGTACCTGGTTGGCGCTGACGGCCTGGTGTCTTTCTTGGAAGTCAACACGCGCCTCCAGGTAGAGCACCCGGTCACTGAGCTGACCACCGACCTGGACTTGGTACGCGAGCAGTTCCGTATCGCCCGCGGCGAGCAGCTCAGCATCACGGAGACCCCAACGCCGCGCGGGCACGCATTTGAGTTCCGCATCAACGGCGAGGACCCAACTATCAACTTCATGCCTTCTCCTGGCCCGATCAACGTCTACCGCGAGCCAGCCGGGCCCGGCGTGCGCGTGGACTCCGGCGTGCGCGAAGGTTCGGCGATTAACGGTCAGTTTGACTCGATGCTGGCCAAGCTGATCGTGTACGGCGCAACGCGCGAGGAAGCGCTGAATCGTGCCCGCCGCGCGCTTGCGGAATACGTCGTCGAGGGCATCCCGACCGTGATCCCCTTCCACCGCGCAATGGTCGAGCACGACGCCTTTATCGGCGACGGCACCTCGTTCGACGTCTACACTCGCTGGATCGAAGAGACCTGGGATGGCGAGATGCCAGCCGTCACCGCAGCTGATGGTGAAGGTGTGGAGGGCGAAGCAGGCGTCGATAAGCAGGTGTTTGCCGTGGAGGTTGACGGCCGCCGCATCGAGGTAGCCCTGCCTTCCGCACTCGTGCCCGGTGCGGGCCCTGCTCGCAAGCCGAAGAAGCGCCGCGCATCGGCCGCGAAGACCGCCGCATCCGGCGACGCCGTGACGGCGCCGATGCAGGGAACTTTAATCAAGGTCAACGTGGCAGAGGGCGACACCGTCGCTGAGGGCGACGTCCTCGTCGTGCTCGAGGCGATGAAGATGGAAAACCCGGTCAAGGCGCACAAGGATGGCGTCGTGACGGGCCTGGCCGCCGAGCAGGGCGCTCAAGCGGCCAAGGGCGCAACGCTCATGGAGTTGAAGTAGCCCATGGACTTTAGTTTCCGTCGGGCCACCGAGTCCGACCGCACGTACCTCGAGCGTATTTACTTCCTCGCCGAGGCGCACGGTGATGAATCGAGCGAACTGTTCAGTGACTACCCCACCTACGCCGCAGGCTACATCGGCGACTGGGATCCGGAGCGCGACGGCGGCGTCATCGTCTACGACGCCCTCGGCGTACCGGCCGGGGCGATCTGGCTGCGGTTCTGGGAGGATACCTCCGCCGTGGGGTGGGCAAACCTTGGGCCGGATATCCCCGAGTTCGCCATCGCGATTGAAGCCCGCGCGCAGGGCAAGGGCCTGTCACGCACGATGATTGAGCAGGCTTGCGAGCTCGCGCGCGACAAGGGTGCGCGACAGCTCGCTTTATCTGTCGACGCCGACAACCCCAAAGCCCGCCACGTCTATGAGAAATTCGGCTTCCGGGATGTTGCCGATGCCCCACACCCGGGCACCATGGTTATTGACCTCTAGCCGCTGCTATTGAGCGCCACGATTCGACGATAGAGACGATGTCGGGTGCCGCGGCGACGAGTACGCCCAACACGATTGCCAGCACGACTGGCAACACACCGCGCACTGCGGAGTCATCCTCGGAGGACAGCGAGTCCAGGCGCTTGCCCAACTGCGCCCCTGCCTTCGCGGCCGTTTCTACTGGGCGCTTGGCGGTGTGCACCACGGGGCCGTCGATATGGAACCAGCGCTTGAGCACCTCGATTTCGTCATCGCTGCCGTAGTCGCGGCCGTCTTCCGGGTGAACCGCGCGGGAAAGCCCGCGCACGCCCGACGATGAGGAGATGTTGCTCACGCCCGAGTACGGCCCGATCATTCCTTTGCCTTCGACCCACACGGGTGCACCGGAGTCGCCTGCCTGGCCATTTGGGAGCGTACTGAACACCGTGTTGCCGAGGCGCGCAGCGAACGAACCGCAGCGCTTCGCCTTCGTCACCCCGCCGTAGGTACACACGCGATCCTTCGAGGTCAGCGTCGTGCCTGGGGAAATAAGGGTGTCTCCGCTGAGCCAGTTCGGGCCGAGGGCCACGCCGTCGCCCCAGACCACCATGGCCCAGTCGTTCGCGGTGTAATCCTCCTCATCGCGGTACAACGGCGAGGGGATAAACGTTCCGGTGAGGCCTTCGGCCCCCTGGACGGTGACACGATCCCCGTTGCTGCCACAGTGGGCGCTGGTGTAGCTCACGCCCTGGTTTTTGTCATTCATCGCGACGGTGCATTTCACGTTGCTACCAACAACAATCAGACCCCCCTGCTGCACCACCGGCGCCGCGACCGCAGCCCCGTGTGAGATACCAAGGGCCAACGCCACAGTGACGGCCCCGATGCCGCGTGCAGTTCCTCCTCGCATAGGCCACAGAGTACCGCACGGCCCTGGCTGCGCCTATCCGTAGTAGTCGCGTTACAGTGGCACCATGACACAAAACAAGTCGTTTACTCTACGCCAAGCCACCGAATCAGACCGCATGTACCTGCAGCGCCTGAACTTTCTTGCGGACGTATTCGGCGATGAAACCGCGCCCGTCGGGCACGAGGAGCGCCTCGGGGTGACCGACTACGTGGACCACTGGGACCCGGAGCGCGACGGCGGCATTATCGCCTGCGATGAGTTCCGCACCCCCGCCGGTGGCGTGTGGCTGCGCTACTGGGATGACCCGGATGCAGGCCACGCAAACCTCGGCCCCGACGTGCCGGAGCTCGCCATCGCGGTGGAACGCCGCTTCGCAGGCCACCGGCTCGGCTCGAAACTGCTACGCGCAGTCATTGAGCTTGCAGCGCAACAAGGCGCGCCCCGCGTCGCTCTCTGGGTTGACCCAGACAACGAGCGTGCGCGCCACCGTTACGAGCAGTTCGGCTTCACCACGGTTGCCGACGATGCCAATGTCATGGTGTTTGACTGCAACGTCGGCTAACTGCGGCGAGAAACCCTTTAGGAGATCACGACGACCAGGTCGCCGCCCTCCACCTTGGTTGCCTGCGTGAAGGCGACTCGCTCGATGGTGCCGTCCTTCGTCGCCGAGATCGCGGCCTCCATCTTCATCGCTTCGATAGAAGCAACCTGGTCGCCGGCCTTGACTTCGTCGCCAGGCTTGACGGTCACGTTCACCACACCAGCGAACGGTGCCGCAACGTGGCCTTCCTGCGACGGATCAGCCTTCTCCACCTCGGCGACTGTGGACTCGGCGTTCTCGTCCCTGACCTGCATCGGACGGATCTGGCCGTTGACCGTCAGGATGACCTGGCGCATGCCCTTCTCATCGGGCTCGCCCACGGCGTCAAGGTTGACCACGAGCGGCGGCAGGTGATCCTCGAGCTCGCCGTACCAGATCATCGTCTCCTCACCCTCAACAAGGCCGTAGAAGAAGGTGCGGTCCGACAGGTGGTCCGTGATGCCGTAGGTGCGGCGGTGTTCCAGGAACTCCTTGTACTGCTTCGGGAACAGCAGCTGGTCCAGCGCAGCACGGCGCGTCACGTGGTCCTCGGAATCAAGGTCACCAGCGAGCTCTTCCGGCACGTCCACCGTGTGGTCGACTTCCTGGCGGTCCTCGAGCGCCTTGTCGCGCAGCAGCGGCCAGCCACCCGGAGGCGTACCCAGTTCACCCTGCAGGAAGCCGATGACGGACTCAGGGATGTCGTACTTGCGCGGGTTCTCCGCGAAGTCCTTCGGGTCCACGCCCGCACCCACCAGGTGCAGCGCAAGGTCACCCACAACCTTCGACGACGGCGTGACCTTCGTCGGGCGGCCGAGGATCTCGTTCACCGCGGCATAGTAGTCCTCGATGAGCTCGAAGCGGTTGCCCAGGCCCAGCGCCTTCGCCTGCGTACGCAGGTTGGAAAGCTGACCGCCCGGGATTTCGTGCTTGTACACACGACCGGTCGGGCCAGGAATACCAGATTCAAACGGAGCGTAAACCTGGCGCACGGCCTCCCAGTACGGCTCGAGGTCGCTGACAGCCTGCAGGTCAATGCCGGTGTCACGCTCGGTGTTCGCGAAGGCAGCAACGAGTGCGGACAGCGACGGCTGCGAGGTGGTACCCGCCAGCGGTGCCGACGCCACATCCACAATGTCCGCGCCAGCATTTGCGGCCGCCAGGTAGGTCGCTAGCTGGCCGCCAGCCGTGTCGTGAGTGTGCACGTGAACAGGCAGGTCGAAGCGCTCGCGCAGCGCCTTGACCAGTTTCGCGGCAGCGCCCGGACGCATCAGGCCGGCCATATCCTTGATCGCCAGGACGTGCGCGCCGGCGTCGACAATCTCTTCGGCCAGACGCAGGTAGTAGTCCAGCGTGTAGATGTCCTCGGCGGGGTCGAGCAGGTTGCCCGAGTACGCCATCGCAACCTCGGCGACGGTGGTGTTGGTCTCCAGAACAGCCTCGATAGCGGGGCGCATCTGGGAAACGTCGTTGAGGGCGTCGAAGATGCGGAAGATATCAATGCCTGACGACGCCGCCTCGTTCACGAACGCCTTCGTCACCGAGTCCGGGTACGGCGTGTAGCCCACGGTGTTGCGGCCGCGCAGCAGCATCTGGATATTCACGTTCGGGATGGCTTCACGCAGGGCGTCGAGACGCATCCACGGAGACTCGTGCAGGAAGCGCATGCCCACGTCGTAGGTGGCGCCGCCCCACGCCTCTACAGAGGCGAGCTGTGGCGTCATGTGGCCGACGTGCTTCGCCGCAGCGACCAGCGTGTTCGTACGGATGCGGGTTGCCAGCAGCGACTGGTGCGCATCGCGGAACGTCGTCTCGGTCACCCCGAGAGCCGTCTGGTTGCGGATCTTTTCCGCCCACTTCGTCGGGCCGAGCTCCAGCAGGTCGTCGCGGGAGCCACGTGGCAGGTCGCCGTAATCGAACTCCGGCAGTTTCTTCGAAGGACGAATCAAGGTCGGGCGTGGGCCGTTTGGCTTATTGACGGTCACGTTCGCCAGGTAGTCGAGGATCTTGCCGGCATCGTCAGCCGCGGCAGGAGCCTCAAGCAAGAACGGGTGATCGTTGATAAAGCCGGTGTTGATGCGCTTGAAGCGGAAGTCCTCGTCGGACAGCAGCGCGCGCAGGAAGCCAATATTGGTGGAGACACCGGTGACGGTGAACTCGTTAAGCGCGCGCAGTGCGCGGTCGACGGCGACCTGGAAGTTACGGCCACGGCACGTCATTTTCACAAGCAGGGAGTCGAAGTTCGGGGTGATCTCGGTACCGACGTTTGCGGAGCCGTCGAGACGCACACCCGCACCGCCTGGGGAGCTGTAGCCGGTGATCACACCGGAGTCCGGACGGAACCCGTTGTTCGGGTCCTCCGTGGTGATACGGCACTGCAGCGCGGCACCGTTCATCTCGATGAGGTCCTGGGTCAGGTGCACGTCCTCGAGCTTCGCGCCCGCAGCGATGTACATCTGGTTCTTCACGATGTCCACGCCGGTGATTTCCTCGGTGACGGTGTGCTCCACCTGGACACGCGGGTTCATCTCAATGAAGACGTGGTTGCCCTGCTCGTCGACGAGGAACTCGACGGTACCGGCGCCCTCGTAGTTGATCTCCTTACAGAAGTTCACCGCGTCCTGGCAGATGCGTTCACGCTGTTCCTGCGTGATGTGCTGTGCCGGAGCGATTTCGACGACCTTCTGGTGACGGCGCTGCAGCGAGCAGTCGCGCTCAAACAGGTGCACCACGTTGCCGTAGGAGTCCGCCATGATCTGCACCTCAATGTGCTGCGGGCGGATGACCGCTCGCTCGAGGTACACGTGGCCGTCGCCAAACGCTGCCTCCGCCTCGCGGGATGCCTCTGCCGCGAGGCGCTCGACATCTTCGATCTTCTCGATGAAGCGCATACCGCGCCCACCACCACCGGCGACTGCCTTGACGAAGACCGGGAAGGTGAATTCCTTCGCAATCTCGGCGAGCTCCGCCGGGTCAGTTGACGGCTCGGAGTCCTTCAACGTCGGCAGCCCGGCGCGCTCAGCAGCGTGCACAGCGGCCGCCTTGTCACCAGTCAGCTCAAGCGCCTCTGGGCTTGGGCCGATGAACTTAATGCCGTTGTCGCGGCAAGCGCGCGCAAGGTCTGCGCGCTCCGAGAGGAACCCATAGCCCGGGTAAATTGCATCGGCGCCGGTCTCTTTCGCCGCACGGATAATTTCGTCGATGTCCAGGTACGCCTTGACTGGCTGGCCCTCAACACCAATTCGTACGGCTTCGTCGGCGAACGGTCGGTGGTAGGACTTTCGGTCCTCGCGCGGGTACACCGCGACGGTTTTTGCGCCAGTCTCAAATGCTGCGCGGAAGGCACGAACCGCGATTTCGCCACGGTTTGCTACCAAGATCTTTTTGAATGCCGGGAGGTCATTCAGGGGGAGCTGCTCCATCGATGCAATCCTTCCATACTGTGACATACGTGACAGTTTGAATGTTATTTGGTTGGCCTGACAATCCTAACGCAGGTTGGCGCCACACCACGGGAAAATGCACAATTGCATCTGTTCCCATAGCGATTACCCCCCAAGTTGGGGTCAGCGGTCAACGCCTCTCATATAAAAACAAACAAAACGGATGGTCCGCCCCAAAGGCAGACCACCCGTCGTTCTGGCTTACTGCGGCTGGTAGGTGCCGTCCAGGTGACGCTCCTCCGGGCCGTTGTACGCGGACAGTGGGCGGATCAGCGAGTTGTTCTCGTACTGCTCAATGATGTGCGCGGTCCAGCCGGTGATGCGGCTCATCACGAACAGCGGCGTGAAGAACTCGATGTCAAAGCCCAGGATGTAGTAGGACGGGCCGGACGGGAAGTCCAGGTTCGGGCGGATGTTGATGGACGTGTTCTCGTACATCGTCTTCGCCATGATGTCGTAGATTTCCACCCACTTCTCGGCGCCCTGGTCCTTGTGCTCCGCGGCGAGCTTCTTGAACGCGGCTTCCATGGTCGGCACGCGCGAGTCGCCCTTCTTGTACACGCGGTGGCCGAAGCCCATGACGAGCTCCTTGTTCTTCAGCTTGTTCAGGCACCACTGCTCCGCGTTTGCTAGGTCGTCGATTTCCTTCATGTGGTGCATGACGAACTCGTTCGCGCCACCGTGCAGCGGGCCCTTCAGTGCGCCGATCGCCGCGGTGATCGCAGACCAGGCGTCGGACTGCGTCGAGGTCACCGTGCGGGCGGTGAAGGTGGACGCGTTGAAGGAGTGCTCCGCGTAGAGAATCATGGTCTTCTCGAATGCCTCGATATCCGACGGGATGGTTGCCGGGGCCCCTTCTTCGTCACCGAAGACCATCCAGAGGAAGTTCTCCGAGAAGCCCTTGTCCTTGCTCGGGGCGATGTAGCCCTTGCCCTGGCGGCGGCGAATGTCGGTGGCCACGATGGTCGGCAGCTTCGCCAGCAGCTCGGTACCGATCTTGCGGATGTGGTCAGCATCCGGGGTGAACTTGTACTCGTCGCGGGTGCCCAGGAAGGACACTGCGGTGCGCAGCACGTCCATCGGGTGGCAGTCCTTCGGCAGGTAGTTAATGACCTGGATGAGTTCCTCATCGATGTCGCGGTTGTTCATGCATCCGAGGCGGAACTCCTCTGCGCCCGACTTGTCTGGCAGCTCGCCGTGCCAAAGCAGGTACGCAACCTCTTCGAAGGTGCAGTGCTCTGCCAGCTCGTGGACCGGGTAACCGTAGTACAGCAGGGAGTTGGTCTCAGGGTTGACCTTGGAGATTGCGGTGTAGTCCGCAACGACGCCAGCGAGGCCCTTCTTGATTTCTTGAGTGGTCATGGGATGAAGTCCTTTCGGGATAGGGATTGGGTTAGGGATGCGGGATAGGGATTACTCGAATGTGGACGAGTAGGTGTCCTTGGAATATGTGAAGACGGACTGGTCGAACTGGTTGAAGTCTTCGTACTTGACCAGCTCGTATAGGCGGGACCTGTGCTGCATGCGGTCCAACCACGGCTCCTGCGTGCCGGTTTCCGCGATGTCGCGGAGCATGGCCTCGGTCTGCCCCATTGCGAGGCGGAACGTGGTCACCGGCCAGATCACCGCGTTATAGCCGAGGTCCTGCAAGGTTCCGGCGGAGAGCAGCTTGGTCTTACCGAACTCCGTCATGTTCGCCAGCAACGGGATATCGACGGCCTTGCGGAAGGTCTCGAAGTCCTTCTCGGTATAGAGCGCTTCCGTAAAGATAAGGTCCGCGCCGGCATCTGCGTAAGCCTTGGCCCGCTCGATTGCGGAGTCGATGCCCTCGATGCCAGCTGCGTCGGTACGCGCGCAGATGACGAATGCATCGTCGTGGCGCTCCTTTACTGCGGCGCTGATGCGTCGCACCATCAGGTCGCGCGGCACTACTTCCTTGCCGTCGAGGTGCCCGCAGCGCTTCGGGTTGACCTGGTCCTCCAGGTGCAGCGAGGCAAGCCCCGCGGCCTCGAACTCAGCCACAGTGCGTGCTGCGGACATCGGTTCGCCGAAGCCGGTGTCGGCGTCGATAAGCACTGGAAGGTTCGTAGCGCGAGCGATGTGCCCGCCGCGCTGCGCGACCTCCGTCAGTGTGGTCAGCCCGATATCCGGCAGGCCTAGGTCGTTGGCAAGCACCGCGCCGGAGACGTAGACACCTTCGAAGCCACCGATGTCCTCGATGAGTCGAGCCGTCAGCGGATTGAACGCGCCGGGCAGTTTTGTAATTTCGGCGGACTCGAGTGAGGCCCGCAGCGCCAGTCGGCGCTCATTTGGCGTTGTATCAGGAACAAACATCTTAGAAAATCCCTCCTGGGATCTGAGGAGCATTGGCTTGCGCGTCCGCGTTCACCTTGATGTTGAGCTTGCTCAAGTCGGTGAGCTGCTCGAGGTTCTGCACGTCCGCAAGGAAACGGTCCTGCTCTTCCTTATCGACGATCCCCTCCGCCAGCGTGCGGAACTTCTGGATGTACTGCTCACGGGCAAACGGGCGCGCCCCCAGTGGGTGAGCGTCCGCCACGGCCATCTCATCCTCGATGACGGTGCCGTCGTTGAAGGTGATGACGGCCTTTGCGCCGAACGCCTTCTCGGCCGGGTCCTGCGAGTGGTATCGACGCGTCCACTCTGGGTCCTCGACCGTGGAGATCTTGTGCCACAGCGTGATCGTCTCAGGGCGGTTCGCGCGCTCAGGAGCGTAGGAATCGACGTGGTGCCACGTGCCGTCCTCGAGCGCTACGGCGAAGATGTACATGATCGAGTGGTCGAGGGTCTCGCGGGACGCCTTCGGGTCCATCTTCTGCGGGTCGTTCGCGCCGGTACCGATGACGTAGTGCGTGTGGTGCGAGGTGTGCAGCACGATCGACTCGATATCGGCGGTGGACTTACCGGCATCCGCGATGGTCTGCTTCATGCGGCGCGCCAGGTCGATTGGGGCCTGCGACTGGTACTCAGCCGAATGCTCCTTGGTGTAGGTATCCAGGATTGCGCGCTTTGCCTCACCGTCTGCAGGCAGTGGCACCACGTAGGTGCGTTCTGGGGAGTGCAGCATCCAGGCGATGAAGCCGTCCTCGCCCTCCCAAATCGGAGCGGGTGCGCCCTCGCCGCGCATCGCGCGGTCGACGGCCTCGATGCCCATCTTGCCCGCGAATGCCGGGGCGGACGCCTTCCAAGAAGAGATGAGGCCCTTGCGGGACTGGCGCGTCGCCGTCGTAGTGTGCAGCGCCTGGCCAACCGCCTGGTAGATGGTATCAATGTCCAGGTTCAGCATGGTGCCCAGACCCGCCGCAACAGATGGGCCGAGGTGCGCCACGTGGTCAATCTTCCACTCGTGCAGGCAAATACCCTTGACCAGGTTGACCTGGATCTCGTAACCGGTCGCGATACCACGGATCAGCGCCTTACCGTCGAGGCCCTTGTGCTGTGCTACTGCGAGGATCGGCGGAATGTTGTCGCCCGGGTGGGAGTACTCCGCCGCGAGGAAGGTGTCGTGGAAGTCCAGCTCGCGGACCGCTGTACCGTTGGCGAATGCGGCCCACTCTGCGGAGTAGGAGCCGTCGACACCAAAAATCTGCGCACCGCCTTCGGATACTGGATGTGCCTCCGCCATCACGCGAGCGGTCGCGACTGGGCGGCGACCGTAGGAAGCGACGGCGACCGACGCATTGTCGATAATGCGGTTGATGATCATCTCAGTCGTATCAGCTGGAACCTCTACCGGGTCTGCTGCAACCTTGGCGATCTTGTATGCGAGGTGCTCTTCAATCGGGAAATCTTCTGCCGAACGGTGCGTGCGCACGTTGTGTTCGATCATCTTGGCTCCTTCGTCTTCGTTGTAGTTCCGCTACCGCGAAACCTCGTTGATGTTGCAGCTCATACTAGGGAGCCAAATGTGATGCGGGCCATGATTTTCGCATGTAAACTTCTGCGTACAAATTCTGCTACTTGTGCAAATTCTGTTAACTACGCAGTACACGCATACAAAATGGGAGAAAGGTACGATGGCAAAGCTGTACGCGGGGGCAAAGATACAGACGCTCCGCCATGAACTCGAACTCACACAAGGCGAAATGGCCCGCCGCATAGACATCTCAACGAGCTACCTCAACCAGCTCGAAAACGACCAGCGTCCACTCACCGTCAGCGTGCTCCTCCAACTCACCCACGCGTTTCAGCTCTCCACCACGTTCTTCTCCCCCGATGAAGACCAACGCGTGGTCAACGAGCTTTCCGAGCTACTCCCCGACGTCCCGCAGCCGAAACTGCACGAGTTCGCACAGCGCTTCCCCGACATCGCCAACTCCTTACGGGCGCTGACTTCACCCGAGACCACCGACTCCGAACACCCCCACGCACTCGTGCGTGAATTCTTCCAGAACCACAAGAACTACTTCCACGAGCTCGACGTTGCTGCCGAACAGCTCGCAGCGCACGCCGCGAACCGGCAACTGCGACTGACACGCCTCGCGGCAACCTTCGACAGGGAATACGGCATCCAAGTGCGCTTCAACCAATACGCCCACGGCCCCCGCTCGACCCTGCAGCACGACCAGCGCGAGATCCGCCTACGCACCGGACTCACCGAGTCCCAGCAGTGCTTTGAACTCGCCTACCACTACGGCCGCACCGCCTTCGCGGAGCTCATCGACGAGTACGTCCGCGACACTTTCGACGAATCGACACAGCCCGAGCCCGTCCAGCTCGCGCGCCACGGGTTGGCGCAGTACTTCGCCGCCGCTGTCACCATGCCCTACGCTGAGCTCCTCCAAGCTGCCGAAGAAACCCGCTACGACATCGACGTCATCTCCGCGCGCTTCGGCACTGGTTTCGAGTCAACCTGCCAACGCCTCGCGACGTTGCAGCGCCCCGGCGCAGAGGCGATTCCGTTCGTCTTCGTGCGCACCGACCGGGCAGGCAACATTTCGAAGCGGCAGTCATCGACAGCCTTCCACTTCTCGCGCCACGGTGGGGGCTGCCCGTTGTGGGTCGTGCACCGCGCGTTTGAAACTTCGAATAGAGTGACGCGTCAGGTCGCCGTCATGCCGGACGGCCGGACCTACCTATGGATTGCGCGGATGGTGCAGGGCCCCGTCGTGGGGTTCGATTCCCCGCGGCGGGAACACGCGGTGGTGCTGGGCTGCGATATCGCATTCGCCCAGCGCATGATTTACGCCGACGGGCTGAACATCTCCCCCGAATCGGCAACAAAAATCGGCCCCGGCTGCGCTACCTGCCCACGAACATCCTGTCCGCAGCGAGCGTTTCCGGGGCCGCCTAGTTCTAGCCGGAGCGCTAGTCCAGATCAGACTTAGAGATCAGCCTGCGTGCCGCCTCCGTAATCGAACCGGACAGGGACGGGTATACCGCCATCGAGTTCGCCAGCTGGCGCACAGTCAGGTCGTTGGCTACCGCGATGGTCAGCGACAGAATCAGTTCGGAGGCAGTCGGTGCGACGATCACGCCGCCGAGTACCTGGCCGGAGCCCTTGCGGGCGAAGATCTTCACAAAACCGTGCTGGAGGGAACGCATCTTTGCGCGAGGGTTCGTCGCCAAGTCTAGCTTGTAGATGTCCGCGTCAACCTCGCCGTCGGTGATCTGCTGCTGCGTCACACCGACCGCGGCGATCTCCGGGCGGGTAAAGACCGCGTTGCCCACCGTCTTCAGGCGCACCGGTGACACGCCCTCGCCCAACGCGTGGTCGACCGCAATGCGGCCCTGCTGCGCCGCGACGGATGCCAGCGGCATCAGGTCGCTGCAGTCACCCGCAGCGTAAATACCTGCAACGTTGGTACGCGACACACGGTCAACAATGATGTGGCCCGACGGGGCGACTTCCACACCGGCCGCCTCCAGGTTGAGGTCCGCCGTGTTCGGAATCGAACCAATGGACATCATCACGTGCGAACCGGCGATCTCGCGCCCGTCCGTCGTGCGCACAACCACGCCGTCGCCGGTGTTCGTCACCGACTCCACGCGAGCGTGTTTCTCCAAGTGGACGCCACGGCCCGCGAGCACCTCCTCGAGCACGTCAGCGGCATCGGCGTCATCGTGCGGCAGGATGCGGTCACGCGAAGCAACCATGGTCACCTCGACGCCCAACTCAGCGAACGCAGAAACAAACTCAGCACCGGTCACACCGGAACCGACCACGATCAGGTGCGTCGGCATCTCCTGCAGGCTGTACATCTGACGCCAGTTCAGGATGCGCTCGCCGTCCGGCTCAGCGCCCGGCAGCACGCGCGGGTTCGCGCCGGTGCACACCAGCACCATGTCGCAATCAATAATCTCGGTGTCTTTACCCTCGCAGTGCACCTCCACGCGGTGCGTGGTGTGACCGTGCTGTTGGTCCGTAAAACGAGCGCGCCCCTGGATAAGGCGCACGCCACGCTGCTCCAACTGCTTAGCGATGTCACTGGACTGCTTATCAGCCAGCGCGATCACGCGTGCGTTCAGGGCGGTCAGCGAAAGCTGGGCTTCCCCAAGCCCGTGGTTGAGCCCCATGTCGTCTGCACGGCGAAGGTCCGTCTTAATGTTGGCGCCGGCGATAAAGCTCTTCGAAGGAACAACGTCCTTGCGGATAGCGGAGCCGCCCAAACCATTGTCTTCCACAATGGTGATATCGGCCCCGTACTTTGATGCAACCAGCGCAGCCTCGTAACCAGCTGGCCCTCCGCCAATGATGACGATCTTCTTCGACACCTACATACTCCTCAACGGTCTTCGTCGTTCGCACAAATACCTGGCTAGTCTACACGGCCGCCCACGGCTTCGTTACCAACCAAAAGTTGCACTAGCTGAGGTTTTCGGCGTACTTTTCGACGACCCCTCCGAACAAACGCACCCCAACTTCAAGTGCTCGCTCATCAATATCAAGGTTGCCTTGGTGCAGGTCCTGCATCTCTCCCTCACCGCTCCAGGCACCGAGCCGGAACATCGACCCGGGGACGCGCTCCAGGTACCAAGAGAAGTCCTCCCCGCCCGAGGACTGCGGCGCGGTCACCACCGCGTGTGGGTCGATCCTGCGCCCTGCCTGTACCCCGATCGCCGTCGCGGCGTCATCGTTGAGCACCGGTGGCACGCCCCGCATGTAGTCGAGGTGGTACGTGCACCCGGTCGGTGCGACGACGAGGTCAATCAGGTCAGTGACCAGATCTTCGAGGATCCGCCACGTCCCGATATCCGCTGTCCGCAACGTGCCCAGTAGCTCGCCTGTCTTCGGGATCGCGTTCGCCGCGTCGCCCGACTCGACGTGCCCGAACACCATCACCGTGCCCGTACGCGGGTCGACCCGGCGCGACAGCAGCGCCGGCAACTGCGTAATCAGCGCCCCGAGCGCGTAGACCACGTCCGCCGAAAGCTGCGGGCGAGAGGTGTGGCCGCCAGGCCCGTTGACCGTAATGCGCAGCACGTCCGACGCCGAGGTAATCGCGCCCGTGCGCACACCGATCTGGCCTACGCGCAGTTTCGGTTCAGCGTGGAGGGCGTAAATGCTCGCGACATCCTGCAGCGCGCCCCACTCGATCACGTCGAGCGCACCGCCGTTCATCACTTCTTCCGCCGGCTGAAAGATGATGCGTACGCCGAGCGGCAGCTGGACCGTCGATAAGGCGCACGCCAGCGCGAGCGCCACCGTCGTATGCACGTCGTGGCCGCACGAGTGGGAAACGCCCGGGTGCTGGGATGCGAACGGCAAACCGGTTTGCTCAGGCACTTTCAGAGCGTCGATGTCGCCGCGGAACGCGAGCCGCTTGCCGTCTTTTGGGCCCAGGTCGACGTAGAGTCCCGTGCCGGGAAAGAGGACGGGCTCAAGACCGTGCTCACGCAGCACCTTCGCAATGAACTCGGTGGTGGCGAACTCTTGGTTGGAAAGCTCCGGGTAGGAGTGGAAGTGACGGCGCCACTCCACCATTGTCAAGTGATGTTCCTTCACCCATTGGTCTACCGCGCGCGCAATTCCTCCGGCCGTCATTGTGTATGTTCACCCTTCACCCAGCATTTGTGCGCGTGGCTCCCACTGCGCCTTATTGTGGCAATGATTCTACGCTCATCTCCGCCGAATCTTGCGACTGGTCGTGTTCGTCCATCTGCTCCTCGTCCGCTGGAAGCAGCTGCAGGGGCGAAACATCGAGCGCGGCAGCGATCCGGTAGATCGTCGAAAGCGTGGGATCAGCAGCCCTATTCCTGTTGTAGCTATTGCGCTCCAGGTTAGAGAGCAGCGAACGAGAGATCCCCGCCCGCTCCGCCAGGTACGCCTGCGATAGCCCCTGCATTGTTCGCAGCGCGCGGATCTTCTCCCCTAACGCAAACGCATAGCTGGCCCAGTACTGGTCCGAATCCACGTCCGAAAAACGTGCGCCAAGACTCCCCTGAAAGAACACGTATACCCCCTCGTGTACGTAACAAACTTCCGGTGATTATATCCGACGCACGTTACTTTGACTAGAGGTCAATATTGCGTGGCCCGTACAACCTATCTCCGGCGTCACCGAGGCCCGGCACGATGTACGCGTCCTCGTTGAGCCCTGGGTCAATGACGGCGGTGATCAGTCGCACCGATCCGCCGTGCTGCTTCAGCTTGTCGACGCCCGGCTGCGCACTGACCATGCACACACAGGTAATGTCGTCTGCCCCACGGCCTTCCAACAGTTCAATCGCGTGGATGAGGGAACCGCCCGTGGCCAGCATCGGATCAACCAAGAACACCGGCTGTCCCGACAGGTCGTCGGGCAGCGCCTCGAGGTATGGAACCGGCTCGTGCGTCTTCTCGTCGCGCGCCATGCCGATGAAGCCGACCTGCGCGTCCGGGATCATGGACAACGCCGGGTCAATCATTCCGAGGCCGGCACGGATGATCGGAACAATAATTGGGGGCTTTTCCAAGCGAACGCCGGTGGCTGTTGCAACCGGCGTTTTGGTTTCAAAGGTTTCGGTTTTCAGGTCACGCGACGCCTCATAAATCAGCATCGCGCCTAGGTCAGCGAGTGCGGCACGAAACGCGGTGTTGTCGCTTCGCTCATCGCGCATCAGTGTCAGACGGGAGGCTGCTAGGGGGTGGTCAACAACGGTAATTTCCATGATTCACATGGTAATTGAAATTCGGAGGGAACCGTTTACTGACTCTGTGCGTCCAACCTCTTATGACTACTTTCGCTTTTGACCAATCAACGATCCATTCGCACGCTGACTCGCTACGCGACGACGCCGCTGCGCTCCAACCACTGCCAAACGTTCCGGTTCCCAATGTGTGGCCGCTCGCGGAGTTCAGCCAGGCGCTCTCGCAGGCCGTGGAGCAGGAAAACGCGAGAAGCGAGGCTTTGAGTGAGGAAGCAAGCCGCGTCGCTTTCGCGATGCTCCTGGCTGTAAAAGCGGCCATCAGCGTTGATGAGCGATTCAGCAACCTTCTTCAGGCGGTGTTGTGATGGCTGCACTGGCTGCGGGCATTGACCCGATCGCGGCAGCGCAGCTCATTCTGCGACACGTCCCTGCCCCACTTCCCCAACTCCCATTCCTGTCCACTCCAGATTTTTCCGCCATCGAGCCCCTTGCCGCGTTCGTAGGGGCGCACCCTGCGGGCCAGACGCTGCGCAATGCTGCGAACCTGCTGGGGAAAGATCGCGACACCATTGTGAAGATGTTCGGCCAGGCAAGCAGCCTCGTGTTCTTTGCCGCCAAAGACCTGAGCAATATCGTGGTTGACCTCATCCGAGACACCCAGCCGCTCATCCCACTGCTACTCAACCCTGCAACTGCGATCGGAGCGGGGATCAAGATCGCCGCCCAGGTCGCGTGGGCGGTCACCCAGGCTGGGCTCACGCTCAACGGACTGGCGAACGACCTCGCACCACTGGCCAAGCAGCTCTCAGGGATCGTGGCATACGCAGCGAGCCAACCCGCTATTGCCGCATCCTCGCAAGCAAAAGCCGCCATGTACGAGCTCGAGCGCCACATCACAGCCCGCGAACTCCCTCACGCTAAGAACGAGGTCACCCAGCTCGCCGCCGTTCAGCAGGCGGGACCTCCTCCCTCCCGGGGTGGCTCGGCAACTGGTGAGGCTGCGGTCGCGGCGGCGAAACAACAGCTCGGAACACGGTACGCGTGGGGTGGATCTGCGCCCGGCGGGTTCGACTGCTCCGGGCTGACAAGCTGGGCGTATCGGCAGGCCGGTGTGGAGCTACCACGCCTAGCTCAAGAGCAGAATATCGGGCAACAGGTCCGCTACGAGGACCTACAACCGGGCGACCTCGCGGTGTGGGATGGACACGTTGCCATGTACGCCGGTGACGGGATGCTCATCGAAGCTGGCGACCCAGTTCAGATGAACCCAGTACGAACAGAAAACATGGGAATGGCCTTCAAAGGTTTCTGGCGTCCAACAGCGTGATAGATTTGCTGCATGATTACCCGTGCTATTTTGCCCGTCAAGCTTTCACTGACCGACGGCGATTTCTACACCCTGTGGGCGCCAACCTGGAAGGAGCACGGCTCCGAGTGGCAGGCCTTTTTCGGCGATGAAAACTCGGTGCTCGTCTTCGAATCTCCCGAGGCGCTGCTCGCATACGTCAATAACACGCCGAAGCATGACCTGGCGGACCACCCCAAGTGGGAGCAGTTCTCCAACCAGGGCGACGACCGTGTGGTGCCGAATGACAAGCAGTACTTCGACATCATTGGTGCACCGGAGTTGCTGGCTGGCCGCCCAAGCCACGAGAACGTCTCGCACCTGTCCCGCGTGTTGCAGATTTCGCGCTCCCTCGCGGAGGTAGCGGCGGCAGAGCCAGCACTGATCTTCTTCGCCTCTCACTCGATTTTGGGCAACGTCAACCGCGGCTCTGATCACTACCAGGGTGAGAACGGCCTGGACGAGTGGTCTGGTGTCGGCCGCGTCGTGCTGGCGAACTGGGAAGAGGTAGTCAAATCCCTCGATGAGTCGGTCCGCGTGGTGCAGACGGACTCCATCGACGCGGCAGCGGTCAGCGCGGCTGCCACAGCTATCGAGGCCGCACGAAAGGCCCGCGAAGAGGCGAAGCAGCAAGCCAGCGAGGCCGAGCGTGCTGAGCAGGAAGCGCAAGACCCATACGACAACTCCGCGTGGGCACGTGCCGGAATCGACCCAGTGAAGGTTTCCATCCAGGGCAAGAGCGTCTACACGTTGCGCACCTACTTGGGCTCCAACCCAGTATTCCTGGGCAAGTACGGTGAAATCTTCACGTTCCCGTCAACCAAACACCTTGGACGCTGGATTATCGAGAACGATGACCATGACCTCGCCGCAGTAGCAACCTGGCCTGACCTGGTTACCCTGGCCAACGCTGGTGAGCTCGAGGTCACCGTCCACCCGGACAACTCCTACTCCTTCAACGGCATCGCGCAGGACATCAAGCAGGGCGTCGATAGCGTCGATACCAAGCAGATGGCGAAGGCCTACGAGCTGCTTGCCGACGCCGCCGACTGGGCCAAGGACGACTCGCTCAATTCATTCCTCCTGGCAAACCCACGCATGCAGGACTACCTGGCGTACATGCTAGGCTCCACCGAAGCCGCAGGCTACGTCCCATCTGCGCCGTTTACGGATAAGGCTGAGGCGTGGAACGAGATGGAGCTGCAGCTCATCAAGCGCTTCTCCAAGTTCTAGTCGCAGCCTAAATTCCTGAGGCCGTCGAAGACGCCGGATTCTGGCACACGTAAAATGTGCCACCATGGACCAGGTCGATCCGTTAATCTCCGCTATTTATCGTTGGTTCGATGTATCCGGTGTCTTACTGATGGGCATCATCGGTGGCACAATCGCACGCCACCGTGGCTACGACATCATCGGGTTTTTCTTCATCGCGATGCTCTCCGCACTCGGCGGAGGCATGCTTCGCGACGTCCTCATCAACGAAGGCACCGTGGCGGCAATGAGCCAGCCGGAGTACCTCATCCTGGCTTTTACCGGCGCGGTGATCGCGCGCTTTACATACTTCAAAGGGCGCGCGTGGAGCGTGCTTGAAAGCCATGGCGACGCCTTCGTCTCAGCGCTGTGGGCGGCCACCGGGGCGTCGAAAGCCCTGACGTACGGGCTGCCGGTCCTGCCTGCGATCATGATGGGCGTGTTCACCGCGACGGGCGGCGGCATGATCCGCGACGTCGTCACCGGCCGCGAGCCGAGTGTCTTCGGCAACAACCAACCAACGGTCATTCCAGCCGTGGCATGCTCTGTCATCGTGTTGCTTGGGCACGCCACGGGCCACATGGCGATCGGGATGGTGTTTGGCCCGATGGTGAGTTTCGGACTCTTCCTGCTCGGCTACTACGGAAACTGGCGGATCTCCACGAACTCCGAGTTCGCTCCGGTAAACCAGACCGCGGCACACCTCGCGGAACTGGCTCGGAAAGCGGAGCGTCGCTCACGCAACATCGCGCGTGAACTCGAGCCGACCCGCGTGCGCTCCTGGCGCCACCGCCAGATGGAAAAGGCGCTCCAGCGCAGGATCGAATCGGAGGTCAAGCGCGGCAAAGGGCGTAAAGAGGCCGTGCACGAGGCAGACGCATTCCTGCAGGAATTCACCTCCCAGTTCGAGGCGATTGATGCTGAGGACAAGCAGGATGTGACGGAGGGGGCGTCGACAAGCGAGTCGCTGCTCGACGGCATCGGGGTGGATCTCTCCGGCGATTCCTACGACGAAGACCGCAACCTTGATCAGACCGCCAGCAAGATGCTGGACATGATTCTGCAGGACGACAAACTCACCGACGAACTCATCGAGCGGCTGGTCAAGCAGTACGAAGCGCGAAACTCTTAGAGCGCCGCGGTGCCGAAGGCCCAGCCGGCGCCGAAGGTGATAGCAAGGCCGAGTGCGCCACCAATGACCAGGCGCAGCACGGCGCGCGTCACGCTCGCGCCACCGATGCGGGCAGAGATCGCGCCAGTTGCCGCCAGCGCCACGAGAGTCACAATGAACGTCGACGCCACACGCCACGAGTCTGGCGGAAGTAGCACCGCAGCGAGCGGCAGCAACGCACCGAGGAAGAAGGAAATGAACGACGCAATGGCCGCGGACCATGGGTTCGCAAGGTCGTCCTCGTCGATGCCGTAGTGCATTTCCAAGTGGGCCTTGATGGGGTCCTCGGCGGTGCGCTCCTTCGCCACCTTCAGCGCCGTCTTCGAGCTCAAACCAGACGCGACGTAGCCTGCGACCAGGTGCTCGAACTCCTCGTGCGGGTCCTCCTTGTGCAGCTCGAGCTCGCGCTCAATGAAGGCGTTTTCCATATCTCGCTGGGAGGACACGGACACGTACTCGCCGAGCGCCATCGACACTGCGCCACCGATCAGCGCGGCGATGCCGGCCGTAGCGATCGCGGGAACGTTCGGGGTAGCACCCGCGACGCCGACGACGACCGCGGCCGTCGAGACGATGCCGTCATTCGCGCCGAGCACCGCCGCGCGCAGCTTGTTCAGCCGCTCATTCATGCCTTCAACCGCAACCATGCGCTACATCGTGGCTGAAACTACACACCCGCGCAACAAAGCGCAGCCTCACCAATATCGTGGGTGACCTGGCGTACGATAGCCTGCGATGAACACTGCAATACGCATCGCAAGCGCCGTGTGCGCGCCCCTGTGCCTGACTCTCGCCCCTGCCCCGCTTGCGCAGGCGGAGGATACGACGGTCACGACCACGGTCACACCCCGCCCCGGGTTTTACGACGACTACGGCAACTGGGTCCCTCCTGTCCGCCTCCACGCGCCGGACACGAACAATTGCGAGCGCTCCCTGTGGCCACCCGAGCCAGTATCGACGTCCGAGGCCCGCGAAACCGAGACGCTCCAACCACTCCCCGTAACCTACGAGGGCTCCTGCGGCATCGAGGCGCCCGAGGGATTCCATGTCGATGAGGGGGTGCTCGCGTCCGCGTGGCTGGTCGCCAACCTCGATACCGGCGACGTGATTGCGATGAAGGATCCGCACGGCAGGTACAGACCGGCGTCGATTATTAAGGTGCTGCTCGCACTCGTGGCGATTGACGAGCTGCCCCGCGAGCAGCGCGTTGTGGTCAGCGAGGAGTCCGCTGGCCAGGAGGGCTCCGCCGTCGGCATCGGGGCCGGCGGCGAGTACACCGTCAACGACCTGCTACACGGCCTACTGATGGCCTCGGGCAACGACGCCGCCCATGCGCTCGCGCAGGCGCTCGGCGGTGACGACGCCACCCTGACGAAGATCAACGCGAAGGCCCGTGAGCTCGGCATGCTCGACACCCGCGCAACCTCCTACTCCGGCCTGGATCGGGCTGGGATGTCCACTTCGGCATGGGATATGGCGCTCGCCTACCGGGCCGCGTTTTCCAACCCGACGTTCGCCGAAATCGCAGACACCGCCTCCTACCCCTTCCCCGGCTACGGCGACATCCCGGGCTACGAGCTGTGGAATGACAACAAGCTCTACCTCAACGACCCAGACGGCATCGGCGGCAAGACCGGCTACACGGATGACGCGAACCACACGTTTGTAGGCGCAGTCGACCACGACGGCGTGCGTCTGGTGGCGGTAGTGCTGGACACCACGGTGGATAAAATGCGCGCGTGGCAGCAGGCGCAGGCGCTTCTCCACGAGTCCTACGCCTACGCCTCCGAGGGCCACACCCACGTGGCGTCGCTGAACCCTGTCGAGGGAACGCCGACGACAACATCGCAGCCGACCGATACCGCTGATGAGCAGCCTGGAACAGCAAAAAGCCAGGGTGGCATTCCCTGGCTTTCCATCGCGCTCGTCGGCGGCGTGCTGGTGGTTACCGCACTCGCCGTCGCGCTTAGTTTCGCGTCAGCAAAGAAACGATCCCGACGCCAATAGCACCAATCGCGGCCCCAATGCCTAGCGCCTTGCCCGATGCCGAGGCGCTGCTAGCAGGGTCCTGGTACGCGCCCGCGCGCACATTAATGATCGCGGACTCCGGGACCTCAACCGGCTCGAGCTCCAACGACTCCTCTGTAGTTGCGGTCCAGGCAGAAACATAGAGCACAACGCGCCAGATGAGATAGAGCACCACCATCAGCACAATCACTGGGCCGAAGATCGCGCCGGCTGGGTTGCCCGTCGCCGAGCTGACGATCACGGTTGCGAACTGCTTCACCAGCTCGAACGCGACCGCGCCGAGCAGCGCGCCCTTCAGGCCGGACTTCATCGGCACCTTCGTGCGCGGCATGTACGTGACCATCCACCACATAACCAGGAAGTTCGCCAGCACACCGACCAACAGGCCGACGGCCCACACCACGAGGCGGGCCCCCGGGAAGTCACCGAGACCGAAGTGCTCCATCGCCTGCGAGGTCCAGGAGGATGCACCTACAGCGGTCACACCGAACGCCACGATGAAGAGCAGAATCAAACCGATCAAGCCCAACAGGTCCGTCAGCTTCTTCACGACGAAGTTTCCACCATCATTCGCGTCAAGGTTCCACATCGCCGAAACGCCGACTCGCAGGTTGTTCATCCATCCCAAGCCGGACCAGAGGGTTGTGAGCAAACCGACACCTGCGACGGCTCCACGCTGGTCGATCGCTGCCTGTAGCAACTCGTTGACGGTCTCGCCGAGTCCCCCTTCGAGGTTCTCAGTGATTTGGTCCTGCACCTGCTGCATGATGTCCGGGCGCCCGTTCAAAAACATACCGAGGGCAGCGAACAGCAACATCGCCAGCGGGAAGAGTGACAGTACCGAGAAGTACGTAATACCTGCTGAAAGCTGGTTTCCGCCCTGCGCGGAGAAACGCTCGTTCATCCGCATCAGGTGCCCGACCGCCGGAGCCTTCTTCGCAATCTCGTCCGCAGCGCCCTCTGTTTGCTGCTTCGTGGCGCGCTCAATGCCCTGCCGATCGGTGTACTCCGTCTGTGGCGACGTCGAAGTGGCCATCACAGTCCCTTCCCTACTTCTGGTTTGTTACGTTAAGCACACCATCGTAGAGGAAAGGTCCACCATCTAGCCACCGAATTGCTAGGCTCCCGCGAGAAAACCAACCTTCTCATACACGTCTTTTACCAACGGCGCCGCGATCTCGCGTGCGCGCTGCGCTCCGTCCGCAAGGATGCGTTCCAGCTGTCCACGGTCGTTCATGAGTTCGTCGTAGCGGGCGCGAAGTGGCGTCGTAAAGGCCTCAAGTGCATCGGCCGTGTCAACCTTCAGTGCGCCGTAGCCCTTGCCCTCGTAGCTGGCCACCAGCGAGTCGATCGGGGTGCCGGTCAGCGCAGACTGGATCACTAAGAGGTTGGAAACACCTGGCTTGTTTTCCTTGTCATAGGCGACGACGCCATCATCATCCGTCACCGCGGAACGGATCCGCTTCGCGGACACCTTCGGATCATCCAGCAGGTTAATCAGACCCTTGGGGTTCTGCCCAGACTTGCTCATCTTCGACGTCGGGTCCTGCAAGTCGTAAATCTTTGCCGAGCCTTCCGGAATCAGCCCCTCCGGCACAACGAACGTGGAGCCGTAGCGGGAGTTGAAACGCTCGGCGAGCGTGCGGGTCAGCTCAAGGTGCTGACGCTGATCTTCACCAACGGGCACAACCTGTGGCGAGTACAGCAAAATATCGGCGGCCATCAACACCGGGTAGGTGAACAGACCGACCGAGGTGCGATCCTGGCCCTGCTTCTGGCTCTTGTCCTTAAACTGCGTCATGCGGCTTGCCTCGCCGAAGCCGGTGAGGCACTGCAGCACCCAGGTCAGCTCCGTGTGCTCAGGCACATGCGACTGCACGAACAGAGTGGACTTCTCTGGGTCGATGCCGAGCGCGATCAGCTGCGCGCAGCCCGCGATGGTGCGCTCGCGCAGCTCCTTCGGATCCTGGTCGACCGTGATGGCGTGCAGGTCCGGGATGAAATAAAACGCGTCGTACCCGTCTTGCAGGTCAATCCACTGCTTCAATGCCCCAAGGTAGTTGCCGAGGTGGTAGGAATCTGCCGTGGGTTGAATGCCGGAAAGTACGCGCTGTTTTTTAGTCATGCCTACCTACTGTAGACCGGAACGTGCGCGTGCGGTACCTGCCCTATTCTTTTTCCTCTTTGTCGGTCTTATTGTTTGGCCGCGGGTCGGTTCGGCGCATGCGCTTGATGCCGCGGTAGACCTGGCGCGCCCCCGGCACCATCCGCGCTCGCCGGTAGAAGTAAGAGGTCAGCGCGTACTTCGGGTCGATCTCGGCGACGCGCTCGTCGTCGTACACATAGACCGGCAGTGACCAGCCACGCTTCAGGGAAACCAGGCGGATACCCAGCACGAGCAGCACGGTAACAATGACGTTGACCCACTCCGGGACCCTCGCCATCATCATGAGCCACCACGCCACGGTGCCAATCACCGCCGCCGACGCATACAGCTCTTTCCGGAACACCAGCGGCACACGATCGGAGAGGACGTCGCGAATGATACCGCCGGACACACCGGTGGTGATGGCGGCCACGCAGGCAATGATGAACCCGTGGCCGTTCTCAATCGCGATTCGAATACCAACAACAACGAACGCGGCGAGCCCGATGGCGTCGGCAACTAAGAAGCCGCGACGCAGCTGGTGCATCAGCCAACTAATGCGGACAGTCAGTACGGAAGCAACTACGACGAGCAGCAGATACTCGGGTTTTTCCACCCACACCATCGGGTAAATCCCCAGCAGCAGGTTGCGCACCGTGCCGCCGCCGAGCGCGGTCAACGCGCCGAGGGTGATGACCCCGAAGAGGTCCATGCGCATGCGGCCCGCGGACACGGCGGCGGTCATGGCCTCTGCGACGATGCCGATGATGAAGAGCGCGGTGATGAGCTGATCGGTGCTGACTGCGTCCATATTAAATGTCGTATTCCACGATGAGTGGGGAGTGATCCGACCAGCGCTGCTCAACCGTAGGCGCCTTTTCCACCCAGCTACGCTGCGCGCGCTCGAGCATGGACTTCGTTGCGGCCTGGTAGTCGATGCGCCAGCCGGCGTCGTTGTTAAACGCCTGGCCACGGTAGGTCCACCATGTGTACGGCGCGTCCTCGGGCTGCAGGCGGCGCGCGACGTCGAACCACTGCGGGCTCTCATTCGCTTGTCGACGCCCCTCCGACTCATACTCCACCGCCCCAGCCCACCGGCTTGCTTCCTTGTCTTCGAGGTCCTGCGCGGCGTCATCCGGGAACGCACCGAAGACGGAGTCCATGAACGCGCGCTCGTCGGGCAGGAAGCCGGACTTCTTCCGGTTCGTCTTCCAGTTCTTCAAGTCTTCGCGGCGGTGGCAGATGTTCCAGTCGCCTGCGATCACCATGTCGGGGTACTTCGCGGGCAGTTCCTCGAGCACCGGGCCGAACTGGTCGAAGAAGCGGTACTTCTCGTCCTGCTTGGCCGTCTCCGCCGCACCCGACGGCAGGTAGAGCGATGCCACCCGCACACCATTTTCGAGCGTCGCCGCAATGAAGCGCCCCGCGTCCTCGAATCCTGGGATACCAACACTTACCTCAGATAGGGGGGTTCGTGAGAGAATTCCCACACCCGCGCGGCCTTTCGCGCCCGGAGTTTCTGCCGGGGCGACGGCGAGATACCACCCTTGCTCAAGCGCAGGCGCCAGCGCGAGCTCGGTTTGTTGCTGCGTTGCCCGCACCTCTTGCATCAGCACGACGTCGACAGACGAGGCGTCGAGCCATGCGTGCATCCCGTGATTAAGCTCGTTGCGGACCTTCGTGGCCGCGCGGATTCCGTTGACGTTGACCGAAGCAATGCTTAAAACCATGCCCATGACCCTACCTTTCCCCGCTAATACAAGACACGCGGTATGTAAAAGCTGTACGCTGTGGGTTTAGGCAACACATTTGACGCGATACTTAAGGAGAACCATGGCTCAAATCATTTGGACACGCACCGATGAAGCGCCACTGCTGGCAACCTATTCCCTCAAGCCAATCGTTGAGGCATTCGCCGCTCAGGCGGGACTCGATGTCACCACCGCTGACATCTCGCTTGCAGGCCGCATCATTGCGCAGTTCCCGGAGCGTCTCACCGACGAGCAGAAGATGGACGACGCACTTGCGCAGCTCGGCCAGCTTGCTACTACCCCCGAAGCGAACATCATCAAGCTTCCGAACATCTCGGCTTCCCTGGTCCAGCTGAAGAAGGCCATCGCAGAGCTGCAGGCCGCTGGCTTCGACCTGCCGGAGTACCCGGACAATCCTTCCACCGACGAAGAGCGCGAAGTACAGAAGCGTTACGACGCCGTGAAGGGCTCCGCCGTGAACCCCGTCCTGCGCGAGGGCAACTCCGATCGCCGTGCGCCGGAGGCCGTCAAGAACTTCACAAAGAAGCACCCACACTCGATGGGCGCGTGGTCGAAGGACTCCAAGACCAACGTTGCGACCATGGATGCTGGAGACTTCCGCCACAACGAGAAGTCCGTCATCATGCCGGCGGCCGATTCCCTGACCATCAAGCTGGTCGCCAATGATGGCACCGAGACCGTCCTCAAGGACTCCCTGGCTGTCGAAGCTGGCGAAGTCGTGGACGGCACCTTCATGTCCGCCAAGGCGCTCGACGCGTTCCTTCTCGACGCGGTCAAGCGCGCCAAGGAAGAGGGCGTGCTCTTCTCCGCTCACCTGAAGGCAACGATGATGAAGGTCTCCGACCCAATCATCTTCGGCCACGTCGTCCGCGCGTACTTCAAGGACGTCTACGACAAGTACGGCGAGACCCTTTTCGCTGCTGGCCTGAACGGCGAGAACGGCCTGGGCGCGATCCTCGATGGCCTTGCTGGCGTCGATAATGGTGAGGAGATCCGCGCGGCCTTCGAGCAGGCACTGAAGGACGGCCCGGCGTTGGCGATGGTCAACTCCCACAAGGGCATCACCAACCTGCACGTACCATCCGACGTGATTATCGACGCCTCGATGCCTGCGATGATCCGCACTTCGGGCCACATGTGGAACGCTGCCGACCAGGAGCAGGACACCCTGGCGACCATCCCGGATTCCTCCTACGCGGGCGTCTACCAGGCGGTTATCGACGACTGCCGCGCCAACGGCGCCTACGACCCAACCACCATGGGCACCGTGCCAAACGTCGGCCTGATGGCGAAGAAGGCTGAGGAGTACGGCTCCCACGACAAGACCTTCAAGATCCCTGCCGACGGCAAGGTCCAGGTTGTAAACAAGGCCGGCGACGTACTCATTGAGCACGACGTCGAGGCCGGCGACATCTGGCGCGCATGCCAGACCAAGGACGCCCCGATCCAGGACTGGGTCAAACTCGCGGTCAACCGCGCACGCCTGTCCGGCATGAAGGCCATCTTCTGGCTCGACGAGGAGCGCGCACACGACCGCAACCTCATCTCCCTTGTTGAGAAATATCTGCAGGACCACGACACGGACGGCCTGGACATCTCCATCTTGAACCCAGTTGAGGCAACGAAGGTCTCCGTCGAGCGCATCCGCCGCGGCGAGGACACCATCTCCGTGACCGGTAACGTCCTGCGCGACTACAACACCGACCTGTTCCCGATTCTGGAGCTGGGCACCTCCGCGAAGATGCTCTCCGTCGTTCCACTGATGGCTGGCGGCGGCCTCTTCGAAACCGGTGCTGGCGGCTCCGCACCGAAGCACGTGCAGCAGGTCCAGGAGGAGAACCACCTGCGCTGGGACTCCCTCGGCGAGTACCTCGCACTTGCAGAGTCCTTCCGCCACGAGAAGAACACCAAGGGCAACGAGAAGGCAGGCGTCCTCGGTGACGCGCTGGACCGCGCAACGGAGAAGCTGCTCAACGAAGGCAAGTCGCCATCGCGCAAGGTCGGCGAGATCGACGACCGCGGCTCCCACTTCTGGCTGGCACGCTACTGGGCCGAAGAGCTCGCCGCGCAGTCTGAGGACGCGGACCTGGCGGCCACGTTCGCCCCGGTTGCTGCAGCGCTGGCAGAGAACGCCGAGACCATCGACGCAGAGCTGCTCGCGGTGCAGGGCTCCCCTGCCGACTTGGGTGGCTACTACTGGCCTGAGGAGGCCAAGGTCACTGCCGTCATGCGTCCGTCGGCAACGTTTAACAAGGTGATTGACGGTTTGAAGTAAACCCTCGGTTTGATCGGCCCCGGTTGCTGCGTTTTCGCGGCGGCCGGGGTTTCGTTTACGGTTCTTGACCTGGCGCCCAGGATGGTACCTCTACGTGGTAACCAGAGGATGGTAATCAGCCGAGTAACTGGGCCGACGGCGATCACCTCTACTCGGCTGATTACCGTCCTCTGGTTACCATCCTCGGCAAAGAGCGGGCTGCGGGTGTGGTGGCGTCGAGAAGCGACTGCTCACGCGAGCGCAGCCCGGCGGCCAGCGATGGTGTCGCGGACCTCGCGGACGAACTGATCGGGGTACCGACGCAAGAACGACGGCGAGTAGCGGAGGAAGACATACCCCCTGTTGGCGATCATCTTCTGCCGCTCGAACTCTTCCTGCCGCGCGCGTTCGGCGTTGGGTCCCTGGTATTTCACGTTGCCGTCGATCTCGATGAGCAGCCAGCCGTCGACGCAGAGGTCCGCGTAGCGTCCAGCCACTTCGTACTGCGTAAGCAAAGGGCCGATCCCCGCCCGGATCAGCAGGGCACGTGCGAAAGATTCGTAGGGCGAACCGGAATCCGCGACACAGTGCCGGATGCACTCCCGGACCACGGCAACGCCCTTTAGCCTGCCAAGTTGGGATGCCTCCCGTTCAAGAAGTTCAAACGTAAACCCACTACACCGAAGGTAGTCGGCAGCGACGAGCCCTTCGACGAAGCCGTAATGGCGGGCGATGTCAGCAAACGTTCGGAAACCGTTAGTAACCCGGTGGCCGTCGCGCAACGAGATTTCGTTGCTACGCAGCACCATGCGCCGAAACATTATCCCCTCCCGGTTTCGGCGAGATGGCGGGCTCCCCCTCGAAAGCAGACACAGTTCGACGGGTTCTTCCGTCGTACTAATCACCCAAATGCCGTGCATGCGCGCGGCCGATCTTCCGACCAACACCGCTTCCCTGCTCATCATCGCAGCAGCTTCGACGCGCAGCCACTGACGTTCGTGGAACCTCAGCTCTTTCCAGCCCTTCTCTGCATACACAATGCTCGTGTCGAGCACCCGATACGGCCCTCGGAGTTTGTCGAGTTCCTTGTGGGAAAGAACCCGCTTGTCCACAATCCCCCGCCGTAGCTCTTCCTTCCGTTCCTCCCACCGTTGCTGTTGTGCCTTATGTGCTCTGTCAATCCCCATGTCTTTTCTGACGGCGAAAACCCGGCACCGGTTCCCTCCCGTCGCCGAAGGCCTACCCCGCGTTGCGCGACGCGAAGGTTCACGAACGTACATCACCGTCACTATTGTCAACATGGTTGAACCAGCAAGTTGGCATGACTACCGCCCGGGGTGAGCGTGACGCTGGACGCTCTTCACTATTCTATTTATATTCACATATATCGCCTGGTTAAACAGTATTGCTAGACAGCTTGGTTCACACAGAACCTACCAAGCGTTACATTGTTCCCCATGACACAATACGACAACAGCAATACGAAAGACTGGTCCTTCACCACACGCTCTATCCACGCCGGGCAGGCCGTCGATAGCGACTACGGGGCCCGTAACCAGCCTATTTACATGACCACCTCCTACGTGTTCGACAACGCTCAGCACGCAGCAGACCGCTTCAACCTCTCCAACCCAGGCCCGATCTACACTCGCCTGACCAACCCGACCCAGCAAGCGCTCGAAGACCGCATCGCGGACCTCGAGGGTGGCGTCGCAGCTACCGCATTCGCCTCTGGCATGGCTGCAGAGACCGCCGCCATCACGAACCTGGCGTCAGCAGGTGACCACATCGTCACCTCGCCTCGCATCTACGGCGGCACCGAGACCCTGTTCCAGGTGACGCTGCCACGCCTCGGCATCGACGTCACGTTCGTGGACAACCCTGACGATCCAGAGAGCTGGCAGGCGGCTGTCCAGCCGAACACGAAGGCGTTCTACGGCGAGACCTTCGGCAACCCGATCGCCGACGTCCTCGACATCCCGACCGTCGCGGAGGTCGCGCACCGCAACCAGGTGCCACTGATTATTGACAACACCATGGCCACCGCCGCCTTGGTCCGCCCACTGGAGCTCGGTGCAGACATTGTCGTCGCTTCGACTACGAAGTTCTACACCGGCAATGGCACTGCCATCGGAGGCGTCCTCGTCGACGGCGGCAAGTTCGACTGGACCGTCGAGCGCGACGGCAAGCCAGTCTTCCCGTACTTCGTCACCCCAGACCCGGCCTACCACGGTCTGAAGTACGCGGACCTCGGTGCACCGGCCTTCGCGCTGAAGGCTCGCGCTGGCATCCTGCGCGACACCGGCGCAGCACTCTCCCCGTTCAACGCGTGGGTTGCGCTGCAGGGGCTGGACACGCTCAGCCTGCGCGTGGAGCGTCACAACGAGAACGCACTGAAGGTAGCGAAGTTCCTCAGCGAGCACGACAAGGTAGCCAAGGTGAACTTCGCCGGCCTCGAGTCCTCTCCGTACTACGCGGTCAAGGAAAAGCTCGGACTGCGCTACACCGGCTCGGTGCTCTCCTTCGAGATCGCAGGCGACAAGGACGACCACACCAACGCCTGGAAGTTTATCGACGCCCTCAAGCTGCACTCGAACCTGGCGAACATCGGCGACGTCCGCTCCCTGGTGGTCCACCCGGCCACGACGACGCACTCCCAGTCGGACGCGGAGGGCCTGGCACGCGCCGGCATCTCCCAAGCAACCATCCGCCTGAGCGTCGGTATCGAAGACGCCGACGACATCATTGCGGACCTCGAGCGCGGATTCGCAGCGATCTAACATGCCCAACCTGGCGCCTGAAGGCGAGCTGCAGATAGTCCCGATTGGTGACTTCACCACAGAAGCCGGAGCCACTATCCAGGACGCCCACATCGCGTACCAGCGGTGGGGGCAGTTCCGGGGTGACCCGAAGGGCGACAACAACATCCTTGTTGTTGAGCACGCCTTAACCGGCGATTCCAACGCCGCCGAGTGGTGGGGCGGGGCGATCGGCCCCGGCAAAGCACTCGACACCGACACTTGGTGCGTGATCTGCACCAACGTGATCGGGTCCTGCTACGGCTCGACTGGCCCTGCGAGCACGCATCCCGACGGCGCCGCGTGGGGGTCCCGCTTCCCCGCACTTTCAGTCCGCGACCAGGTCCGCGCCGAACACACCCTGTTCACCCAGCTCGGTATCCACCGTGTGCATGCCATCATGGGAGGCTCCATGGGCGGGGCGCGCACCCTGGAGTGGACGCTGCTGTACCCCGAATCTGTCGGCTACGCCTGCGTCATGGCGGTCTCCGCGCGCGCAAGCGCCTGGCAGATCGGCATCCAGGAGGCTCAGATTTACGCCATCGTGCGCGACCCCAACTGGCACGGCGGCGACTACTACTCCACCGGCACCTCCCCCGATGAGGGACTGGCTGCCGCCCGGCGCATCGCACACCTCACCTACCGCGGTGAGCTCGAAATCGACGAGCGCTTCGGCACCAGCGCCCAAGAAGGCGAAAACCCACTCGGCCCCTACCGCGAGCACGACCAGCGCTTCGCTGTGCAAAGCTACCTGGACTACCAGGGGCAAAAGCTCGTCAAACGTTTCGACGCTGGCGCCTACGTCACACTCACTGAAGCCATGAACCGCCACGACATCGGCCGCGGTCGCGGAGGCCTGAACAAGGCGCTGCACTCGTCGACGGTGCCGACGATGATTGTGGGCGTCGATACGGATATTTTGTACCCCTACCACCAGCAGGAACACATGTCCCGCAACCTGGGGAACCTGCTGGGGATGCACAAGCTGTCATCCCCGGTTGGCCACGACGCGTTTCTCGTCGAGGCCCGCCAGATGGACAACATCTTGCGCAACTTCATCGCGCTGACCAGCGCGTAAGATCCCTTTAGGAGCCCAGCGCGTCCACCGACCAGGCTAGCCACACCATCGCGGCGCCCAGGCCGGTGGCAAACGCGATATCGAAACGCTTGGAGCGCACTGCCAGCAGACCAATGACTTGCGAGTCGCACGTCAGGCGCAGCAGAGCGCACCACAGCATGGTCGCCCCGAGTGTGAACGTGGCACGCCGCCAATGATCCGTCAGCGACCACACCCCTGCGGCGACAAACCCCAGGATGAACACGCCGACCATCGCCACCTGCACGTTCCGAGGCAGAGGCGAGGGCGGGTTCCCAATGTCATGAGGGTTGTCCAGCGACAACCCTTCTGCCGAGTTAGGCAAGCTGCTCAGCCCGCTCCACAATATTGCGGACCAGGAACGTGCGAGTCATCGGGCCAACGCCACCAGGGTTCGGCGAGACCCAACCGGCCTTCTCCCACACATCCGGGTGCAGATCGCCGACCGTTTTGCCGTCGACACGCGAGACGCCCACGTCCAGCAACGCGGCGCCTTCCTTAATCATGTCCGCCGTAATCATGTGCGGCTTACCGGCCGCCGCGATGACCACGTCCGCCCGGCGCGTCTCCGCAGCCAGGTCCTTGGTGCCGGTGTGGCACAGCACCGTCGTGGCGTTGACGTTGCGCGAGGTCAACATCAGCGAGATTGGGCGGCCCACGGTCACTCCGCGGCCGATGACGCACACAATCGCGCCGTTAAGATCCACGCCGAAGCGCTCCAGCAGCTTGATGGAACCGTTCGGGGTGCACGGCAGTGGCGCAGGCTCGTTGAGTACCAGCTTGCCCAGGTTGACCGGGTGCAGGCCGTCGGCGTCCTTGTCCGGGTCGATCAGTTCCAGGATGCGGTTCTCATCCAGGTGCTTCGGCAGCGGCAGCTGCACGATGTAGCCGGTGACGGCGTCGTCGTTGTTGAGCTCCTCGATGACTTCCTCGAGTGCTTCCTGCGTGATGTCCCCCGGCAGCTCCTTCATGATGGAGGCAATGCCCAGCTCCTCACAGTCGCGGTGCTTCATGCGCACGTAGTTCTGGCTCGCCGGATCATCGCCAACCAGCACGGTGGCCAGCCCCGGCGTGATCCCACGCTCGCGCAGGGCGGCAACTCGTGTTTTGAGATCCGCAAAGATCTCCTCGCGGTACAGTTTTCCGTCTAATTTAATCGCAGTCACGGTGACCATCCTAGACTGTAACCATGTGCGCTTTTCACGTTATCTTTGACAATCCCGTCATCCCAGGCAACACCGGCAACGCAATCCGGCTGTGCGCAAACACCGGCGCCGTACTGCACCTGGTGGAGCCACTCGGGTTCAACTTCGAAGACAAGCACCTGAAGCGCGCAGGCCTTGACTACCACGACCTAGCGGATGTGCAGATTCACCCGACTATCGACGCCTGCTTCGCCTCCATCCCGGGCGCCCGCATCTTCGCGTTCACCACGCAGGCAACCGACTACTACCAGGACGTCGAGTACCGCGACGGCGACGCCCTCCTCTTCGGCACCGAGCCGACCGGTCTCCCCGAAGCACACCGCAGCCACCCGCGCGTGACCAAGCAGCTACGCATCCCGATGCTGCCGAGCCGCAGGTCAATGAACCTTTCCAACTCCGCGTCCGTCGCCGTCTTCGAGGCCTGGCGGCAGTTGGGATTCGTCGGCGGAGTCTAAGCGGAAGGGTTGCTACAGCTGTTAAGATCTGTGCCTGTTACCCTGCCCCTTAATTGAAACGAGTCCGCCATGCTCTCTACGACTGCATCCCGTGCCCGTTTGACCGCTGTACTCGCCGTCTCTGCCCTGTTGGTCGGTTGTTCGGGGTCCTCCGATGAAGAGCTCGACGCGTGGCGCGCCGAGCAAGACGCCGCAGTCTCGGACATAGCCTCAATGCTTAACGAGAACTCTCCGACACCAGCTGTTACCACCTCTGCCCAGCAGACGCAGTACCGTTCAGAGCCGGACTACCGCGAACGCCCAAGCGCCCCCAGCCAACGCGTCGAGCCACCGATTCAACGCAACGTCATCGATCCGAGAAACGACTCATCTGGGCAGCGGGGCCGCGACGACAACCGTGGCGTGTACTACCACAACTCCGTCGACTGGAAGTGGCTGGAGCAGCCTGGCGGGATCGTACCTGGCGGCAGGATCATCAACGAGACACAAAGCTCGGGCTGTTCGACGGGCTTCCTTGCATCCAAAGGCGAGCGGATCTTCATCATCACTGCGGGCCACTGTGGCGATCGCGGCGATCAGTTCTACGTGCAGGACGCCCAAGGCAACTGGTCGTATGTCGGAGAGATGGTGGAGTCCTATCTGGAGAAGGACGCATACGGCGGTATCGTCGGCGCCGATATCGGGCTGATCGAAATCACCGGCGATGCGCGGTACTCCTCAACACTCCCGTTGGATCTTCCGCTCCGCGGCTGGATCACCCCGCAAGAAGCACAGGCACGCGGCATGGCCATCTGCCGTCTCGGCGCCACCACCGGTTACTCATGTGGAGAGTTCGAAAGCATCGGAAACAACGGCCTCTTCTACTTCCGCAGCATCACCGATCGCGGAGACTCAGGCGGTGCGGTCTTCGCCGCCGACAACTCTGGAGTGTGGGCCGTAGGCGTCAACTCCAACGTGTCCGATGCGAATAAGACTCGCGTAGGCGCCATGGAGATCGGCAGCGCCATCCAATACTGGGGCCTGACCATCCACAATTAAGGCTCTTCGGCGAGCGCTACCGCATCGTCCATGCCAGGCAGCGTACGGGTGCGCAGGGTGTCGACGAGCCAGCGCCCCTCCCCCGCGCGCACATCCCGCGCCACCATTTTGACAGCGCCCGGGACCAGGTCGAAGCGCACATGCGCCAGGCCAAGCCCGCGCTGCAAAGGTCCTTGCGTGAAGGAAAGCTCCTGGATGTGTGTGTTTTCCACCATCTGGTACCGCTGGGACAGGCGACCGAACGTGACCACGGTGACCTCCGGGTACAGCGTGACCGTCTGCCGTCGCCAGTCGATCGGTGAGACCCATCGCGCCGTGCGCGGGGAGCGCAGCTGCGCACACGACATGTCACGCATGGCCTCGCCGGACAGTGGCGCGATCGCGTCGATGACCTGCATGGCCTGCTCCAAGGTCCCGACCGGCAGCAGCTTGGACGTGCCAGTTGCCTTGTTGCGCTCGGACCCGTACCCGGCCACAGTCACCGAGACGGTCCACCACCCAAACATGCGCCACAGCAGTGGCTGGCGAAGCTGTACCGCGTGGATGCGGTGCAGCGGGACCGCTTGGTGCCTGCGGTTCGCAAGCCCGTACGTCATGTTGATGACGGCCCCGTTGCTGCCGGAGGTGGCGTCGTCAAGCACTGAATTGAAGCGCCACGAGTGGTCGATGGTGCGCCAGATCTGTGGCACGAACCCGACGAGGATCGGTACTGCCGCGGTGATCGAGAGATCGGTGAAGAGCGGGACGGCGCTCGAGACGACAGTAATGATGGTTGAGAGTTGGAACGCTGCAGCAAGCAGCGAACGACCAATCGGGATTGGTGGCACCAGCGTATTAGCCGGTTCGACGTCTTGCTCGGTGGGCGTCAACGCCGACGCAGCTGCGCCGGGGCGGGCAGCGATGGCCTGCAGGATCTCGGCGCGTAGTTCGTCCGCTTCCGCGCGGGGCAGGTAGGCGATCTCGATGGCCGAATTATTGCCGCCGGCCGCCTCGACGCGCACCGCCGCAAGCCCGAACAGACGTGGCGCGAACGGTTCGATGACGTCGACTGCCTGGATCCGGTCGTAGCGAGCGGTGCGCACCTTAGTGGTGAGCACCCCTCGCGTCAGCTCGATGTCTTCTTCGCCAACGCGGAATCCGATCTTGGCCCACCACAGCTGCGAAATAATGAATACTACGAGCAGGCCAACGACGAACACGCCGACGGCCACGCCCACATCCATGATGCCGATGCCTTCGTCCTGCAGCCAGTTGACTAGGGGCATCGTGAAGTTGAAGACAGCGATCGTGAGCAGCGCAAGCAGCGTCGCCCACACGCGCAGCAACGGGGTCAGTCGGTGAACCCGCCGGTACTCAGAGGCCGCCGTCATAGGCCACTCATCTGTTCGCGTGCTTTGACCACAAGCCGGTCACGCAGCGCGTCGGCGTCGTGGGCGGGAAGCCCAGGCAGTGTGGTCACCGAACTGACCGATGCCGTGTTCACCACCAACTTCTTGAGCCCAAGCATCCGCATCACCGGTCCCGTGTTGACGTCCACGAACTGGATGCGCCCGTAAGGGATAACGGTGAGCGTGTGCCACATCTTCCCCTGGCTCAGGATCAGCTCGTTGTTCGTTTCCAGCCACGCCAGGTTGCGTACCTGAAACGGGATAAGGAAGTACTTCCAGATGAAGAACACTCCGCAGACGGCCGCTCCCCACATCCACCAGCCGCCGTACTTCCATTGCGCCCACAGCAAGCCGCCGATGACAATCAGCGCCCACACCGTATTGGTCACCAGCATGGGCACCATGTACTTCGGTGATACGCGGTGCATCTGCTCAACCGAGGCCGGTAGCGGTGGTCTCGCGAGTGCGTCAGTCTGCTGTTCCATGGGCCCTACCCTAGCGACTTCACCGAAAATCACGTGAACCACGCGAGAGCCACTGGCCGACATCGATTTGCTCCAGACGGTCCGCCACGACGCTGACCGCACCTGACGCATTTTGGACAATCCCGCGCACCACCAGCGCGTGCGCTGTGCGCGCCACTACACGCTGCCGCTTCCACAGCCCCGGCGACACCATGATGTTCAGCAGCCCGGTTTCGTCCTCCATCCCCAGAAACGTCAGGCCTGATGCCGTCTGCGGCCGCTGCCTGTGCGTGACCACGCCTGCGACGCGGACGCGGGTACCGTCTTCCACGCTACGAAGGTCGACCGCTCGGAGAATCCCCTCCCGTTGCAAGTGTTCGCGCAGCAGCTGCATCGGTTGAGCATCAGGGGTGACGCCGGTCGCGGCAACATCGGCCGCGAGTAGCTCGAACGCGGTCATCCCGGGCAGCACTGGGGCGTCGATACCTGAAAGCCCAGGAAGCATCCCGTCGCGCTCTGTTGCTGCGATACCCGCAGCCCACACTGCTTGTCGACGCTCCCCTCCGAAGCAGTCCAGCGCACCGGCCTTAGCGAGCGCCTCGACGTGCTCCACGGTCAGCTCCGCCCGACGCGCCAGGTCCGCGATGTCCGTAAACGGCGCGGCCTCCTCGATCCTGGCCGCAGCCTTCTCCCCGACCCCCTTCACCAAATTCAGCCCGATCCGAATTGTGTCATTATTTATACAGCGCGCCTGTACGCCGGACCCATTCACGCTCACCGGCAACACCGTGATGCCGTGGCGGCGGGCGTCTTGAATCAGGGACTGGGGCGAGTAGAAGCCCATCGGCTGTGCCCGCAGCAGGCCGACGCAGAACTGCGCCGGGTAGTAGTACTTCATCCACGCGGAGAAGTACACAAGCGACGCAAACGATTGCGAGTGCGACTCCGGAAATCCGTAGGCGGCAAACGCGACGATCTTGTTCCAGAGCTTTTCCGCGACGTCCGCCCCGATCCCGTTCGTGGTGTTGCAGCCCTCGAAGAACCGGGCTTTGAGCGCCGCCATTTTTGCTGGAGAACGCTTCGAACCCATCGCGCGGCGCAGCGCGTCGGCCTCCCGGCCGCTGAATCCTGCGGCGTCGACGGCGATCTGCATGAGCTGCTCCTGGAACAACGGAATACCCAGCGTCTTCCCGAGGGACTTTTCCAGCACCGGGTGGTCGTAGATAACGGGCTCGAGGCCATCGCGGCGCCGTAGATATGGGTGAACGGATCCGCCTTGAATTGGGCCTGGGCGAATGAGGGCCACCTCTACCACGAGGTCAAAGAAGCGCTGTGGTTTCAGCCGTGGCAGCGTGGAAAGTTGCGCGCGCGACTCCACCTGGAATACCCCGACGGCGTCCGCGCGGCACAGCATGTCGTAGACGTTGGTGTCGGCGAGGTCGAGCTCCCACAGGTGCACCTCGGTGCCCGTTGTATCGCGTACGAGGTCCACCATGTGATGCAGGGCCTCCAGCATGCCGAGCCCGAGCAGGTCAAACTTCACCAACCCCGCCGAAGCGCAATCGTCTTTGTCCCACTGCACCACAGAGCGCTGTTCCTTGCGCGCCCACTCGATGGGAACGACGTCCGCGATCGGCCGGTCGCAGATCACCATCCCGCCCGAGTGGATCCCGAGGTGGCGTGGCTGGCCAATGAACTCCTCCGCCAACGTACATACCTGCTCCGGCGGGTCGCTGAGTCCTTTTGACCAGGCATCCGCAGCACCTTGTGGGTACCCGAGCGCCCGGGAAGCGTCACGAACAGCACCCTTCCTCCGGTACGTAATCACGTTCGCCACCTGCGCGGCACGCTCGCGGCCGTAGCGCCGGTAAACGTACTGGATTACTTCTTCGCGCCTGCCGGACTCAATATCAATATCGATATCCGGTGGGCCATCGCGGTCCGGCGACAGGAAACGCTCAAAAAGAAGGCCAGCGCTGATCGGCTCGGCGTTCGTGATCCCGAGAGCAAAGCAGACCGCTGAGTTCGCCGCCGACCCACGGCCTTGGCACAGGATATTGCTGCGCCGACAAAAGTCGACCAGGTCGTACACGATTAAGAAGTAGCCGGGGAATTGGAGCTCCTCAATCACGCTGAGTTCGTAAGCAATCTGCTTCATCGCCTGCTCACGGATGTTTTCCGGGCGCGTCGCGTACCGCACCTGCGCACTCGCGTAGGTCAACTCCTTCAGATAGCTCATCTCATTGTGGCCAGCAGGAGTGTCGTAGTCCGGTAGGTTTGGCGCGACAAGGTCGAGCGTAAACGCGCACTGTTCGGCAAGCTCCACGGTGGTGGCCAGCATCGGCTCACATCCCGGCAGCAGCCGGGCGAGCTGCTGCCCGCTGCGCAGCCAGTGCGCCCCCATGGGGTGCAGGTCAGCAACGTCTTGCCGCAGCGCGCGGCGCTGGCCAAGCGCATGTTTCGCTGCAGCGAGGCGCGCGTGTCGGCGCGTCGCAGCGGCAGGCCGGGTACTCACTATGGCGGGAAGATGAACGAAGCGGTCTAATTGTTGGTGATGATCGGCGTCATCCGGCATGAGTGAGACCACGTACTCCCTCACCACATTTTCCACCCCGAAGCTCTCGCTCAATTTATCGAATAGCGGGGTCCACTCCCACCCGCCAAGCGCTAAGCAGGAGCCATCAAGCCACTCCCCGATTTCCCACATCGGCGGGTACGAGAGCTCGCCTTTTTGCCTACCCTCCATGTGTGCGCGCGACATCAGATGCGATAACCTCCGGTACCCTTCCGCACCACGGGCCAGGACGGGCAGCACCCCCTCTTTCAGCGTCAGCTCTGCACCAAACACCGTGGGCATCCCGGCCGCAGCAGCAGCTTCCGCAAACTTCACTGCACCGTAGAAACCGTCACGATCACACAGGCCAAGCGCCGAAAGACCGAGCGACCGAGCGCGCGCGACCAGCTGTTCAGGCTCGCTCGCCCCGCCAAGGAAGCTATAGGACGACACCGCGTGCAACTCGGCGAATGGCACCCCACCGCGCCGCCCACCGACCCCCTCACCCTCCGCTTCACCAGCAAAGGTGAGGTGATCTACCGGAACGACAGGACCGACGTCGTTCCCAGACAGTATCCGCTCCAGCTTTGACCATGTCAGTGGAGCACCCCCATTGAATCGCATGTTCGATAGTGTAAACATGTTCGAATGCTCGCGCAAGTGGATTTATATTCAACGTTTGCAGCCAGGGATAGACTAAGCGGTCCAATAGATGCTAAGTTTTCAAACCATCAATGATTCCCCAACGAAAGACATAAAGGAGACATCATGCGCCTCAACCGTGTGATTGCAACCATCGCAGCTTCAGCCCTCGCCGCTACCAGCCTGGTAGCTTGCTCCAACGACTCTGCCGAGAAGACCACCGACGCTGCCGGTGGCGGCGAGGACACCGTCGTCAAGATTGGTACCACCGACGCTGACCAGAAGGCATGGTCCGTCTTCGAGGACCTCGCGGCAGACAACGGCATCACCCTCGACATCGTGCAGTTCTCTGACTACGCACCAGTCAACGAGGCGCTTGCCCAGGGCGAGATTGACCTGAACAAGTTCCAGCACATCCTCTACCTCGCCACCTACAACGAGGCTTCCGGCAACGACCTAAAGGTGCTGTCCACCACGGAGATCTACCCGCTGGCACTGTTCTGGAAGGATCACGATTCCCTCGACGGCATCGAAGGCACCGAGGTTGCTATCCCGAACGATGACTCGAACCAGGGCCGTGCAATCAACGTCCTCGTCCAGGCTGACTTGATCACGCTGAAGGACGGCGCTGATGAACTGGCACCGTCCCCAGCAGATATCGACGAGGCAGCGTCGAAGGTGAAGGTCGTTCCGGTCGACGCTTCCCAGACGACCTCCGCATACAAGGAGGGTCGCCCGGCCATCATCAACAACTCCTGGCTGGAGCGCGCTGGCATTGAGCCAAAGCAGGCTATCTTCCAGGATGACCCGGCTTCCGAGCAGGGCGAGCCATACATCAACGTCTTCGCTGCACGCGCTGAGGACCTGGACAACCCGACCTACAACCGCCTCGCAGAGCTGTGGAACTCCCCAGAGGTCGCAGCTGCCGTCCAGGAGGATTCCCGCGGCACCGCGGTCGCTGTTGAGCGCTCCCGTGATGACGCAAACGCTATCCTCGCACGCCTTCAGGAGAAGTAATCCGTGACGAAAACCGGCACCCGGGTTGAGTTCCGGGACGTATCGAAAGTCTTTACAACGGGTGGGCGCGAGGTTGTGGCCGTCGACAATGCGTCGCTGACGGTCGAGCCTGGTGAGATCCTTGGAGTGATCGGCTACTCCGGCGCTGGCAAGTCCACGCTGGTGCGGCTGATCAACGGGCTCGACATGCCTACCAGCGGCGAACTCCTCCTCGACGGCACCAATATCGTCGGCAAGAGCGAGAAGCGTCTGCGGGAAGTGCGCCGAAACGTTGGGATGATTTTCCAGCAGTTCAACCTGTTCTCTTCCCGAACTGCGGCGGGCAACATTGAGTACCCGCTGCAGCTTGCCGGTTTGGGCAAGCAGGAGCGCCGGGCGCGCGTCGAGGAGCTCCTCGAGTTCGTCGGCCTGTCGGATCGCGGCAAGAACTACCCCGAGCAACTTTCGGGTGGTCAGAAGCAGCGCGTGGGCATCGCTCGTGCGCTCGCCACGAATCCCTCGCTCTTGCTTGCCGACGAAGCCACCTCCGCCCTCGACCCCGAGACCACCCACGAGGTGCTCGAGCTACTGCGCCGCGTCAACGCGGAGCTCGGCATCACGATCGTGGTGATTACCCACGAGATGGACGTGATCCGCGCGATTGCGGACAAGGTCGCCGTAATGGAGGCCGGCAAGGTCGTCGAGTATGGCTCCGTCTACGAGGTGTTCTCGGACCCGAAAACGAAGGTCGCGCAGCGCTTCGTATCGACGTCGCTTCGCAACACCCCAGACAAGCACGAGGAGCTCGAGTTGCTGAACGCGGCGCCTGGGCGCCTCTTCACCGTCGACCTGACCGAACACTCGGGATTCTTCGGTGCGGCGGAGAAGGCGCGCCAACGCGGCGTGTCGATTCAGCCGGTGCACGCGGGTATTACGACCCTGCAGGAGCACTCCTTCGGCAAGATGACGGTCCGCCTCAACGGCGACGATGCAGCGATTAACGAGTTCCTGCACACGCTGCAGGGCACCACGGATATTCAGGAGATACGTCGATGAACAGTGCTGTCAACGAATTCATTCTGGCGCAGCCGAACTGGGACCGGCTCGGCCCCACGTTCGTAGACGCCATCGGCGATACCCTTTGGATGGTGGGCATCACCCTGCTCGTCGGTGGTATCTGTGGCCTGATCCTCGGCGTGTTCTTGTACACCACCCGCCCGGGTGGCATCCTGCAGAACAACGTCGTGTACTGGGTGATTAACTTCGCCGTGAACTTCTTCCGGCCGATCCCGTTCATCATCATGATCGCGATGCTCTACCCCATCACCCTGTCGGTGGTGGGCACCACGATTGGCCGGGGCGCAGCTACGTTTGTGATGTGTTTCTCCGCGACCTTTACCGTGGCCCGTATTGTCGAGCAGAACCTGGTATCCATCGATCCCGGCATGATTGAGGCCGCACGTTCGATGGGCGCAGGACCGTGGACGATCATCCGCACCGTGATCCTCCCCGAGGCGCTCGGTCCGCTGATCCTCGGCTACACGTTCATCTTCATCGCGGTGATCGATATGTCCGCGATGGCAGGCTACATCGGCGGTGGCGGCCTCGGTGACTTCGCCATCGTGTACGGCTACCGCCAGTTCGAACCGCAGGTGACGTGGGCGGCTGTGATCGTCATCGTCGTCATCGTGCAGCTGGCGCAGTTCTTGGGCAACTGGCTGTCCAAGAAGGTGATGCGCCGCTAAGGTGTGACCAGTTGGTTAGGATGGGTGCCATGAAAATCGCAGCGTTTGATTTTGATGGCACCCTTCATCATTCCACGGACACTGACACGGGCGAGCACGGCTTCGACCCGGCCGACATGGCCGCGATCCAGGCCTGGCGCGACGCCGGGCACATCGCCATTTCTGCCACCGGACGCTCGCGCACCGCGCTCGAGTTCGGAATGCGCCACTGCCCCATCCGCTTCGACTACCAGGTGCTCTCGAACGGTGGCTCCGCAACCACCGGCGACAACGAGCGCCTGCTCTACTCACACCTTGTAGACCCGGAGATCGTCGAACAGGTGGTCACGCACTTCGCTGACACGGATGGGGTGGCGGTGTTCGGCACCACGATCGGCCACGTCGATGGTGAGTTCAGCAACAACACCCAGGCTCGCAGTAGCTTTACCGTCAACTTCGACAGGATGACCACGGCCGACATTCCCCACCACGAGTTCGCCGTCGTCCCCTTGTGGATCCCGAACGACGAAGACCTGCGCGCGGAAGTCTACGAGTGGACGCGCGCGCTGCCGCATGTGTCAGTGGCCCAGAACCAGGACTTCATCGACATCATGGCGCCGGGCCGCACGAAGGGTGCGGGCATCCAGGACCTGTTGCAGCTACTCGACGTCCCACGCGAAGACATCGAGCTGTACACCTTCGGCGACTCGTGGAATGACCTGTCCATGCACGAAATCGCAGATCACTCGCATAGCTTCCGCCACTCGCCCGCCGAGGTGCAGCAGCGCACCGACCACGTGATCAACAGGGTCGCTGACGTGCTGCCCAGCTACATCTAGGAGCGACTAGCGACGACCCAGCTCTTGCCGGGCTTCGGGTCCTTCCCGCATGATGCCATCACGGCATCAACGTCGCGCTGCTCCAACATCACCTCGTAGGCGGTGTCGGTCGCGGTGTCGGTCACGGTGACGTGGGCGGAGGGGCCGTCGATACGCTCGGCGGTGACTTCGAGCTGGCCGTAGCGCACCTTGTCCCCTCGGGTGGCGAGCTGCGTTGCGACGTCCACTTCCGCCACCTGGCCTACCGGGCTGAAGGTGCCGCGGCCGCGGTTGCCCGGCACGAAGTACTCGCCGCGCATCGCAGCTTCAAGCATGGCCTCAGTAGCCTCGAGGTTCATCCGGCCAAAACTGTACGCCCACGGCATGAGCAGCATCGTGGCGGCGAAACGGTGCCCCTTGATGTGCGAGGTTTCCCACACCACGTCGTTGCCATGCCCAAACGGGTACTTCTCTACGAGCTCGTTGACGATGGGGCGGCCCTTGATGGCGCAGCACATGTCGCGCTTCGCGTGGGTACAGACCAGGACGAGTGGCTTCGTACGCGACTTGGCGCTGTTTTGCCCTGGGCCTGACAGGTCGAGATCCAGGATCGCCTCAGGCCCATCGACATGCAGCACCTCGGTTGCTGCCTGGTCGGCGAAGACCAGGTAGACGTGGTGGTCTTCAATCTGGCGGCCTTCCCTCGTTGGGTGGCGGATAAGCAGCAAGGTGGCGTTGTAGCGCTGCATGTGCGCTTTCAACTTTTCGGTCAGTTCGTCCCCGAAGGTGTCGCCGTCGAGTACGTCGTGGCTCCACTTGTGTGGCCACTCAAACAAAACGTAGGTCGAGCCGGGTTTCGCGGTACCCGGCAGCGGCTCACTGTCCGTATCGGAGCAGAGTGTGCGTGCATGGGCTGTAGTCATGTCACCTACTGTAGCGAAAATTTCCCGATTGATTAGGTATACCTAAACCGGGCCGAGTCGGGCAGTTAACATTTTGATAACCTTTTTGATTTTTCGCCGTTCTGCTTTGCTCTTCGAGATTCGTTCTAGCTACGGTATTTTGCGTGTTTCCCTTACCGAAGTTCGCCGTTGCGGCGCTGACGCCCTGTATTGCTGGCGCCGTGCTCGCTGGGTGCGTGTCCTCTCCTGCTCAGGACCAGGCCGCGACCCGCGTCGGCTCGATGCTTGCTGCGCCATCAACGACGCAGCTTCGCCCGCTCGGTACCGCGAACGCGAGCCCGAAGACTCAGCGGCCTTCCGCGCCTACTCAGCTCGCCGTGGCTGGCGTGCGTGTGGGCACCCACGAGGGGTTCGACCGCGTTGTCGTGGACCTCGTCGGCGAGGGCAAGCCGGGCTGGTTCGTGGATTACACCTCCACCCCGATGCAGGAGATCACCGGCAAACCACTGAAGGTGACCGGCAACGCGTTCCTCAATATCAACATCGACGGCACCGTCTACCCCTACGAACTTGGCCTGGACGCGGACCAGATCAAGGTGGATACCCCGGCAGAGACCGGCAACATTATCGACGTCGTCAACGCCGGCACCTACGAGGGTCGCAGCCGCGTGGTCGTAGGGCTACGCTCTGACCTGCCGTATTCGGTGCAGATTCTGGAGCACCCGCTGCGCCTGGTCGTCGACATCGTGCAGTCCTAACACCTAGTGGTAGAGCGCCTCGACGCTCCATCGCTGCCGGTGCCACACCAACAACCACCCGCGCTGCCCTGTTCCTACCGCCTGGTCGTGGCCCAGCACCTGGAGGCGCGCAAGCCGGGTCGGATGCGCACCCCACCACTCTTCGTCAACGGGCCAAGGCCCTGCCCACGCGGTGATGTCGTAGCAGCGCTTGCCCCACACTAGCGTTGTCGGCTGGCCGCTGAGCAGGACTTCGGCGTTGAGCAGTATCGGCTGGTCGGCGCTGTCCAGCAGCTGCACCCGCGATGACGGGTGTTCGATCCCACCGCCGAGCCGGGCTGGAAGTGGTGACGGAACGGCGCCGACGAACGCCCCGCGGCCCTGCGGCGGCACCTCCCCATAGGGCACCAGCTGAATACGCTCGGCCACGCCGCGACCTCCAACCGCGACCGGCTGCAGCACCGCCTCCATTCCGAGCTGGGACTGCACCCGCTCGATCACGCGCCGCGCCCCCTCATCCGACGCCCCGTCGGACCACAGCTCCCCCACCATGTCGGGTTGCGCAAGCTCAAGTGGTTCCAGCATGAGCGAGGCGATCGGCCCTGCGCCCCCGTTGGTGAGCCAGCCGTCGAGCTGCCAGCGCACCCGGTCGGCGGTGCCAGCCTCTGTCAGTGCTTCCCGGGTGCGCCACACGCGCTCGACCCGGGTGGCGTCGACAAGCTCGGCGGAGATTTTCAGCCGGAGGCAGTGCACCCCGGCCCCCTTGAGGCGCTGGTGCAGCGGTGTCTCTTTTACCAACACGCCCGCTGGTCCGCCGAGTGGGCCCAGAGTCGCCATCACCGAGTTCGTCTTGCCAGAGCCGGACTCCCCCACGATCTGTCTCTGAGACACATCTAGATGTGTAGAAGAGAGAGCCTCCGGCGTCATCTCGACGGCGAAGTCCTCCACGGGTAGCTCCGGGGCGACGCGCCGGTCCGGGGCCGCGCTGGAGATCCGGTGGAGGTGGATGCCTGCGACCCCGAAGCGAGTCATCACGGCAGAGGCCGGCAGTTGCGCGAGCTGCCCCAGCGTCTGGATGCCCAGCTGGCCCAGGGTACGGACCGTTTCCGGGTCCGCGCCGAGTGCCGCCTCCGCTGTGAGCACCCGAAGTGGCTGTACTGCAAGGAACTGCGCCGACTCCCCCGCTGCAACCACGTGCGAGCTCCGGGTGGCGATCACGGCCGTGGCGATCTCATCCGCCGCCCCTGCCATGACGTCAATGCCGTGGCGTGCGGCGGCGTCGAGAAGCATCTCAAGCGCCGTATCTTCATCGCCGTGGAACTTCCCCGCCGCGGCGAGGTCCGCAACCACCAGACCAGGGCGCAGCACCTCCACGGAGGCCGCCACGTCATCCAGGGATCCCGCGAGCGCGCTGAACGTGCGGCCGTCGCGCTCCGGGTTGTCCTCCACCACCGTCAGCTCAGGCGCGACGGCCTGCGCGTTGCGCACCCGCATCCCACGGCGGACCCCGGCGCGCCGCGCCTCCTGCGAACACACCTTGATACGGTGCTGCACCGCGATCGCGATCGGTTCCTCCAGCGTGTCCTCGGCTTCGAGCTTGGCTGCTTGCACGGGCCAATCCGGGAACCAGAGCGCCGCAACCCTCATGAGGGCACCGCCTTCAGGTGCGCACCACCGCCCGCCACAACCCCAAGCGTCAGTAATGCCGGTGGCCGCTTCCAGCCTTTCGCGTGCGCGGACACCTCCAGGTCAATGCCTGCGATGCGCCCGCGGCCGCGCCCGATGCCGTGGAAGCTAGCAATGTCCGCGCTCATGCGCAATGCAGGCGAAGGCACCGTCGCGTTCACGCACAGCATCGCCGCCTCCCCGGCGCGCACACGTGCGAGGAGCGGGCGGGCCTGGGCGGGCGTGTACTGGATTTCGCATCGGGTGTGTAGCACCACCACGTCTAGCCCCTCGGCGAGCACCCCTGCGGCATGCATGGCGTCCATCCCCGGTTCCGGAACCGCTACAGTTCTGCGCAGCGCTTGCTCCGAGAGCTCTGCGTAGGACAACTCCGGCCACCCCACCACGGCCGCGTATCCTCCGGCTTCCGTGACCTGCCGCAGGATCTCTACGATAAGCGACGGCGTATCGCTCACCTGTGTGACTTGCCGTCTTGGTAAACCCCCGTTCGGGAGCACGCGCGCCAACTCTGCAGACAGCGGAACAACACCTTCGCCCCCGATCTGCTCCTGCACGGCACCACCGTCGAGCTCGGCTAATTGTGCTCGGAGTTGCGCAATCTGCTCAGCTTTGCTGAGCTGTCCGCCATCGTCCGAGGCGAACTCACGCAAGCGAATAGGTGTTCCATTCATGCATGTAAGTATGCAACGCGCCCCTGACACGGGCAACAGTAAAGGTCGAACACTATTTCGAATAGTAGCGCCACAAGGCAGGCCCCTATGCGGTACGCTCTGCCCTATGTATTACGCAGACTTCCGCAACCGCGTCACCCCAATTCCCACGCCGCCCGTTGTGCGGGCGGTGGCGGCGGGGTGCGTAGCGGCGTCGATAAGCGTGATGGCGGCACCGCTACCCGCAGCCGTGAAAGTTGGCGTTGCTCTCGCCGCGGTGCTCGTCGCCCGCGCCACCACCCGGGCACACCCGTACCGCAAGGCCATGGCCGAGTTTGCGCGCAGCCGCAACGTCTCGCAGGTGCCGTCGCTCAGCATGGTGGTGCCGCTGATGCTGTGGTGGCTGGCGCTCATGCTGAGCCCGCTGATCGCGCCGCTGCCCGGCTGGGGGCTGGCACTGCTTGCGGGTGGGTTGTTTGTGGTGGCGTGGGTGCTCATGCCGCACGTCGACGGCACGCGACGCCTCGCATACGCGCCCGCAGCCCCTGCAGCGCCCACCCAGAAGCGCTAGCGGTAGCGCTTCGGCACATCAGCCGCACCCAGGCTGAGCATGAGGCGGTTGGCCCAGTTGAAGAACGCCGCCGAGTTGATCAGGTCGAGGATCTCGAGCTCGCCGCAGCCGACCTCGCGGAGGGCTTCGACGTGCTGTTGCGAGAACGCGATCGGGGTGTGCGTGAGCGCCACGGCGGCGTCGCGCAGCGCGTTCCACAGCGGGGTGCCCAGGTCCGCGGTCACGCCTTCGGCAAGGAGCCGCGAGATCGCCTCGGCGTCGCCGCCTTCCTGCTTCGCGCGCCCCTGGTGCACGGAGGCACAGTACTCGCACCCGTTGAGTCGGGAGACCACGGTCGCGGCGAGTTCACGCTCGGCACGGCCCAGTCCACCGTCGGTGTTGTAGAAAATGTCCAGGTCAGTCAGGGTGCGCGCCTTGAGCACCGCCGGGTCGCGCGCGAGCAGCCGGAAGTACTCCATGTCGATGCGCTCGGGCTTAAGCAGCGCGTCGCGGTGCTCGTCGGTGAACTCGGACTTGTCCAGGCTGGGCACCCACGCGCGCCAGCCCAGGGAGTGCTCGACGAACTTCGTCGGCGCCACAACTTCGGGCAGCAGGGTGCGCGGCCCGGGCTCCCAGCCGGGGTCAGCCACGCCGTGCGCGCGCCCGCTAATCGACGCCCGCTGCGCCCCACCAGCGTCAACCCCGCCGAGCACCCGCACGCCGTGTACGACACGCAACTGGAACGCCACGAACGCGATGAGCTGCCCCAACGTCACGATGCCGTTGTCGCTCCACCCGGCGGACTGCAGGTGCCCAATCGCTGCGGCGGTGGAATCCTTCGGGTGGACAACCAGCAGGTGTGCGAAGTCCAGGGCGGCGGCGAACTGCTCCGACGCCTCCCCAATGACGTCACCGAACAGGACGAAGTCGCCGTGCCAGTACGGCCCCTCGGATGCACCGCGCGCAATAGCGGCGTCGACGGCCTCGGCGAGGCCGGGGGCTTGGTCTTCGAGGTCCTCGAGCAACTCCCGGTAGAACGCGCTCGCAGTTGTCAGCCCGGTGAGCCCGGCCACGAACGCGGCGACACCATAGCGCCAGGCCAGTGGCACGTCGCCCTCGTCGTCAGGCTCGAAGAGGGCCGTAAACGTGAGCTCTGCGTTCTCGACTGCTTCCGGGCGGCGCCTGCGAAGGCGCGCGAGTTCCGGAGAGGCGTCGGCAAGCGTATCGATGATGTTAGACACTAAATTCTCCTAACTGCCGGGCGCGGAAGCGCGCGCCCGGGATTGCATGGATCAGGTTCTTTGTCACTTCGTGGCGCGGCCACTGGAAGACGTCGTCCGTCGGGCCGTACTCCACCTGGGTACCACGGCTGAGCACGCTGACCGTGTCCGAAACCTGGCGCACCACCGCCAAATCGTGGGAAATAAAGATATAGGTCAGGCCCAGCTCTTGCTGCAGGTCTTCCAGCAGCCGGAGGATCTGCGCCTGCACCGTCACGTCGAGCGCGGAAACCGCCTCATCGAACACGACGAGCTCCGGCTCCACCACGAGCGCACGCGCAATGGCGACACGCTGGCGCTGCCCGCCGGAAAGCTGCGACGGGGTGCGCCGCGCGAACTGCTGCGGGCCACTGATACACGAGAAGATAGGTACAAAGGAGAGCTGCGGGTCCAGCGCCACGCGCGCCAGCACCTCGTGCGCCTTCGCGCGCGCCTCGCGTTTCGACGCCCCCGTCAGGTTCCGAACCGGCTCGGCCACGATGGCCTCCACCGTCATTTTAGGGTTCAGGGAAGAAAACGGGTTCTGGTGCACCAGCTGCACCGTGGAGCGCAGCTTCCGGCGGGTGGCGTCGTCGACGCCGGTCACGACGTTGCCGCCGATGGTGACGCTGCCGCTCGTCGGATCCCGGAACAGGGAGATCGCCCGCCCAGTCGTGGTCTTCCCGGAGCCGGATTCGCCCACAATCGCGTGCGTGGACCCTCGCTTCACTTCGAAGGAGACGTCATTGACGGCCACGAAGTCCCCATACTCCTGGCGCAGGTGATCCACGCGCACCAGCACGTCGCCGTCCGGCGCTGGCCGGTGGTAGGCGTTCGCGACGGCGAGCGAAGGGGCGTCGGCAAGCAGGCGCTGTGAATACTCCTCTTGCGGGTCGGCGAGCACCTCCGCGGCGGGGCCTTCCTCCACGACGACGCCGCGCTGCATAATCACCACGTCGTCGGCACGGTCACCCGCCACCGCCAAGTCGTGCGTGATCAGCACGATGCCGAGGTTGAGGCGCTCACGCATCTCGTCGAGCACGTCCAGCACCTTTTCCTGCACGGTCACATCCAGGGCGGACGTCGGCTCGTCGGCGATCAGTACCTGCGGCTCGGGCGCGATGGCTGCTGCGATGAGCACGCGCTGCTTCATCCCGCCCGAGAGCTCGTGCGGGTACTGGCCGTGGCGGCGCTGCGGGTCGTCGATGCCGACGGCCTCCATGAGCTCCAGCGCGCGTGCGCGACGGGAGGCGGCTGTGCCAATACCGTGGACCGCCATCGCCTCCTCGATCGAGGCCCCGACGGGCTTGAGCGGGTTGAGCGAATTGTTCGGGTCCTGCGGCACCAAGCCAATCTTCGCACCGCGCAGCTGACGCCACTGCCGCGGAGACAACTGCGTGATGTCCTTGCCTTGGAAATAGACTGCGCCGTCCAGCACCCGCGCGGATCCGCCGAGGAGTCCCAGAGTCGCCATCACCGAGGTCGTCTTGCCAGAGCCGGACTCCCCCACGATCGCGGTGAGTTTGCCAGGCGCGACGGAAAAGGACACGTCTTGCGCCGATGGCGGCTGATTGCCGTACGCGACGGTCAGGCCACGTACTTCAAGTAAAGGTTGCAGGGGTTGCATGGGTTAGGCCTCCGTACGAATGAGTTGGGACAGGTGGTTCGCGCTCATGACGGTGGCGATGATCGCCACGCCGGGCAGGACGATGATCCACCAGGCGGTGGCCATGAAGTCGCGGCCTTCGGCGATGATGAGGCCCCACTCCGGGATCGGCGGCGGGGCACCGTAGCCGAGGAACCCGAGGATGGACAGCTGCAGGATCGCCGTGCCGAACTGCAGGGCCGCCAGCGCGATGACCGGGGTGAGCGAGTTCGGCAGGATGTGGCGCACCAGCACCTGGGACTTCGTCGCTCCAGAGCCGTAGGCGGCCTCAACGTAGTCGGTGCCTGCAACCTGCATCACCTGTGAACGGGCGAGGCGGGCGAACGTCGCCACCGTGGTCATGCCGACAGCGAAGGCCGCCTGTAGTGAGCCGAAGCCCAGCACGATGATGATGGACAGAGACAGCAGGATGCCTGGGATAGCGAGCAGGACGTCCACGATCCGCATCAGTACGGTGTCGACTTTGCCTCGCAGCGCGCCCGCCACCAGGCCAATCAGCGTGCCGAACACCAGCCCGACCGCCACCGCGATCACCGCGCCGAGCAGCGACTGGCGCGCGCCGTAGACCACGCGCGAGTACACGTCGCGCCCCACGGCGTCGGTGCCGAAGAAGTGCTCCGCGCTCGGCGCTGCAAGGGCTACGTCGACGCCCTTGTATGGGTCGTGCGTGGCAAATATGCCCGGCAGCAGGGCCCACGCGCACGCAAGCAGCAGCACGAGCAGTGCGAGAACCGTGCCTGGTTGTTTCCAATGCTGTTTCCAATTCGTCGTTCGCATGGTTGCTACTCCCGTCCCGTTTCGATTGCCCGCACGTCGATGGCGTCGGCGGACTGGCTGGCGTACTGCTTCGGTGTTGCGGCAAACGGTCCGCCGGCGGTGCGCAGCCGCACGTCAAGCACCGGGTAGAGCAGGTCAATGATGAGGTTGATGGTCACGTACGCCACCGCGGCGATGAGGACTACGCCCAGCAGCACCGGCGTGTCGCGGTTCGACACGGCGGTGACCACCATGGAGCCCAACCCCGTGCGCCCGAAGACGGTTTCCGTCACCACAGCACCGCCGACGAGCTCGCCGAAGAGCAGGCCCGCCATGGTCAGCGCCGGCAGCAGCGCGTTTCGCAGCACATCGGACCAGAAGATGCGGGTCTCGCTCGCGCCGCGCGCACGCGCCACCTGCACGAATGGGCTGCGCTGCACCTCGTCGATGGAGCGGATCAGCACCTGTGCGAGCGGGGCCGCCATCGGGACGGACAGCGTGAGCGTCGGCAGCACGAGCCCCTCGAGCGGGCCCGGCGCAATCACGTTGATCCAGCCGAGCTCGAAGGACACGAGCTGCAGCAGCACGATCGCGATCCAGAACCCTGGCAGCGACACCATCAGGGAGGGCACCGCGCGAAACAGCGCGCCGATGCGCCCGGCGCCGGGCAGCGTCGCGACGAATGCGGTGATGAGTGCCACGATGATCGCGAGCCCGACCGAGGTCGCGGCCAACGCCAGCGTATGCGGCAGGGCGTCGGCGATGAGCTGGCCCACCGGCGTACCAGTGCGCACGGAGTAGCCGAGACTGCCGGTGAACAGACCCGTCAGCGTCGCCACGTACTGCGTAAGCAACGGCTTATCGACGCCCATCTCCGAACGGATCGCCTCAATCTCAGCCTGGCTGAGTCCCAGTGCCGGGTCAGCGTAGCGGGCCATGACACCGTCGGATGGCAGAGCCGAAAGCAGAAAGAATGCGAGAGTGTAGGTCAGCAGCAGCACGATCAGTGCTTGGCCTACCCGCTTTACGATGTACGGCATGGCGTATCCCCTTCCTGGAGGTAGGCGCTATAGAGCGCAGGGCGTGCAACGGCTTCCACGCCGAACCCGCACAGACGTGGGCTGACGGCGTATACCTGTGGTTCTTCGAACAGCGGCAGCGTGTAGGCCTGCTCAGTGACGTAATCTTGGACGGCTTCCACTGCGCGGGCCCGGCCGGCGTCGTCGGGTGTGGAGACCACGGTCTGCAGCAGGTCTTCGAGGTGCTGGTCGATCACGTTGTCGTTTTCATCCTGGTTAATGAAGGAGTCTCGGCGCCCGACCGCGTAGTGCGACTCGATGGCGTCGTAGTCCGCCCGGCCGACCATCGTGTGGTAGAGCTGCACCTTGTTCGGGTCCTTCGACGCCACGTTTTGCGTCGAACGGTCGCCGGAGAGCACGGAGAGCTCAATGCCGATGTCGCGCAGGTTGGACTGCACCATCGTCATCACTTCGCGGGCGCGCGGCTGGGTCTGCGCGTAGTTGACGGTCAGGTGCAGGCGTTCCCCGTCCTTGACGCGGATGCCGTCGTTGCCCACGACCCACCCGGCCTCATCGAGGAGCTGCCGGGCAAGCTCCGGGTCGTACGTATAGGCGTCGCCCTGGTTTTTGTAGCCCAAGCCCGTGGCGGCCACGCTCGAGGTCGCCAGCGGGTAGGAATCAGAGAACAGGATGCGCAGCAGCTCTTCGCGGTCCACGCTGTGCGTGATCGCGCGGCGCACCCGGATGTCCTGCAGGTACGGGTGCTGCGGGCGCATCGCGATCTGGTTGTTCATCGCGTTCGTGCCGCGGGAGACGATCTGCACGCCGCGGTCTTGGAGGTGGCGCTCGGCCGACGCAGTCACGTCGCGCACGATGTCCGCCTGCCCGGATAGGACCGCGCCGGTGCGCATCGCTTCTTCGGCGGCGAGCCGGTACGTCACGCTGTCCAGCCGGGCGCGGCCCTGGTGCTCGAGGATGGGCGGTGCCCAGTCGTAGTCCTCGCGCGCCCGCAGCTCAATGGAGGTGCCCAGCTCCTCACCGGCGATGACGAACGGGCCGGAGCCGATGACGTTGTGGGCGCTGCCCGGGCCGAAGGATTCGTTGTCGAGCGCCAGGGTGGCGTCGGAAAGCAGCCCGGCGTTGTACACGGAGACCGCCTGGGCGAACCCCGGCGATGGGGCGGTGAAGTGGAAGCGCACCGTGTCTTCGTCGATGACTTCGCCGTAGTCATAGTTCGAGATCTGCTCGGAGGCGTTAAGCAGCCGCTCCTTGTCGCCTTTGCCGTAGAGGTCGAAGTTGGCCACGACGTTCTCCGCGGTCAGCGGCGAGCCGTCGGAGTAGGTGACGTCGGTGCGGATGTCGAACGTGTATACCGTCGCGTCCTCGCTGATCTCCGGTAGCTTCGTGGCGATCCACGGGTGCAGCTCGAGCGTCTCCGGGTCCTGATAGAGCAGTCTGTCTGTTATTTGATTCACGACGCCACCATTCGGGTAGAACCCGGCCGCAGGCGGATACAGCGAGGTAAACCAGTTCGGCTCCAGGTACGTGATTGCCTGCATGTCCCCGCTTTGCTCTGTTTGTCCTGCACATGCGGTGCATAACCCGAGTAGCGTGGTAGCCGCAAGCAGCGCTCCGGCCTGCGTTCGACGTGTGTGCTTCACTGTTCTCCCTTCGATGAGCGATAACGCTAACACAGATTAGACGGAGCGGTCTCATGCGTCTAGACTAAGCAGTCTAAACGGTCACTGTCGCAACAGGAAGGAACACACAGTGCAGCCAGCAATCGCCATCGTCGGCGCAGGTCCACGCGGCATTTCCATCATCGAACGCGTCGCCGCCACGCTCAACGAATCTAATTCCACCAAGCCGCTGACAATCCACCTCATCGACGACGCCCAGCACGGCGCCGGGCGCGTCTGGGACACCGCACAGACCCACACGCTGTGCATGAACACGCTGGCCGGCGCCGTCACCCTCTTCACCGAGCCCGGCGCGACCGTCACCGCCCCCGTACTCGAGGGCCCCACCATGTACGAGTGGATCCAGCTCCTGCGCGGCGAGCGCGACGCCGTGTCCGCCACCAAGCAATCACTGTTCGACGCCCACCCAACCCCCGACCACGTCACCGCGGACTTCGGCGCGGAGCTGGCTGCCACCCGCCCGGAGTCCAACCCATCCCGCGCGCTGTACGGCGAGTACCTCCACTGGGTCCTCACGGTCGCGCTGGCGCAGCTCCCCGAGCACGTGACCGTCACCAACCACCGCTCCCGCGCGCAGCGCATCACCGCCCAAAACGGCCACGACGCCATCACGCTTGGGGACGGCACCACCGTCCACGCCGACGCCACCGTGCTCGCCACCGGCTGGGTCGTCCCCGAGCACCCGGTGGCCTTCCGCGGGCACTGGATTCAGCCGGGCAACCCGGTGGAACAGGACGTCGATACGCTGGTTGCTGGCGAAACCGCAATCGTGCGCGGCCTTGGCATGGGCTTTTTCGACCTCATGGCGCTGAGCACCATCAACCGCGGCGGCCGCTTCGTGCCCGCCGACACCCGCTCCGGGCTACGCTACGAGCCCAGCGGCGCCGAACCACACCTCGTGGTTACCTCTGGCCGCGGCTACCCTTACCTGCCGAAATCCGAGTACCACTCGCTGCCGCCAAAGGCGGACCTCTCGCGGCTGCGCGCCGCGATCGAGCAGCACAGCGACGCCACAACACTCAGCTTCGGCGAGCAGCTCTGGCCCGCACTCATCCGCGACTCCTACGCCGCCTATTACACCACCCTCGCACGCGTACGCCCCGACGCCCTGCGGATCCCGCTTGCGGACATCATCGCGCGCATCGACGCCGCCCCAGTGTCTGAGGCCGCCACCCGCACCAGCCTCCTGCCCTGCGCCCGCGCACTCAACGAATCCCTTGCCGACGCCACCACCGACCCCTTCGACATCTCCTACTGGATCGACCCCCTCGCCGGGTGCGAAGGCCTCGACACCGAAAGCCTGAACTGTGTCATCGCCGACGCCCTGGCCCGCGACATCGCCGAGGCCATCGCCGCTCAGGACTCCCCCATCAAGTCCGCCCTGTGGGTGATCTCCGCAGGCCGCAAACCAACCGCCATCGCCGTCGAGAACGGCCGCGGCACCCCGGAGGACCAGCGCGGCGCGCTCTCCGACTACATGGCATTCGGCCAGATGGTCGGCTCCGGTCCTCCGATGTTCCGCTCCCGCGAGCTCCTCGCGCTTATCGACGCCGGCCTGGTCACCCTGCTCGGCCCAACCCCAACCGTCACGCAATCGGGCACACACTTCACGGCCACCAGCGCCGAGCGCACCGTCACCGCGGACACCCTCGCAGACGCCTTCCTGCCGTCCCCTAACATCACCCGCGCAGCCGACCCACTGACCGCGTCACTGTTGGAAAGCGAGCGCATCCGCCCCTTCGCGCCCTTCGGCACGCCCACCGGCTCCCCCGAAACCGACGCAGATACCCGCCGCACCATCCACCCCGACGGCACCCTGGACCCGCGCCTGCACATCGCAGGCATCCCCACCGGCAAGCAGTGGGCAGACACCACCATCTCCCCAATGCCCGGCACCGACCCGCGCATGCTGCAGGAAACAGACAAAACCGCACAGTCGCTGCTGCGGCAGGTAGGTGTACGCTAGCCCAGGTCGCGCGCAACCGCCCACCGGGTCAACTGGTGGCGGTTCGAGGTCTGCGTCTTACGCAAAATACTCGACGCATGCGTCTCCACCGTCTTCACGGAAATGAACAGGCGCTGCGCGATCTCCTTGTACGTGTAGCCCCGCGCCAGCAGGCGCAGCACCTCGAGTTCGCGCCGGGTCAGCGAGTCCACCGCCGGGTCGTCCTCCTCGACGACAGGCCTGCTCGCAAACGCATCAAGCACGAACCCCGCCAGGCGCGGCGAGAAGTACGCGTCCCCGCCGCGTACCCGCTCGATGGCCTCCGCGAGCTCCGCGCCCGCGATGTTCTTGGTCACGTACCCGCGGGCGCCCGCGCGGATTAGGGCAATGACGTCTTCGGCGGCGTCGGACACGCTGAGCACCAAGTACGCCGGGCCGGGTGCACGCTTCAGCACTGCGAGGCCGCCGCCGTCGGGCATGTGGACGTCGAGAAGCACGACGTCGGGCTGTGTCTGCTCGATCCCTCGCACCGCCTCGGCGACCGTGCCAGCCTCACCGACGATGTCCAGCTGGCCGTCGCCTGCGGCAGCCAGTTCGGCCTTCACTCCGGCCCGAAACACCGAGTGGTCGTCTACGAGAAACACGCGCGTCATAGGTCTAACGCTAGTTCGATCTCGGAGCCATTGCCTATCGACGACACCACGTGCGCCTCTCCCCCAACCCGCTCAACCCGCCCCACGATGGAATCGCGCAGCCCGTGCCGGTCCGCCGGCACCGCCTCCGGGTCGAAGCCGGCACCCCGGTCGCGCACGAACACCTCGAGCCTGCCCGCGAGGTGCTCCGCGTAGACGTCGATCGTGTCCACCCCCGCATGCTTTGCGGCGTTGACCATCGCCTCCCGGGCGGCGAGCACGACCGCTTCGGTGCGCTTGTCGAAAGGAAAGTCGTCTCCCACCGTGACCGGTTGAATCACGACCCCATAGGCGTCCTCCACCTCGCCAGCAGCCTTGCGCAACGCGGCGAAGGTGGTGGTGTGGTTGGACACGGTATCGTCGAACAGCCAGGCGCGAAGCTCACGCTCCTGGCCACGGGCAAGCCGAACCACCTCGTCCGGGTCACCCGCCTGGCGCTGAATCAGCGCCAAGGTCTGCAGCACCGAGTCATGCAAGCGGGAGGCGATCTCCGCGCGCTGGTCCGCCACCGCCTTCTGTTCACGCTCCGCGACGAGCGAGTTCGCCAACTTCGTAATCAACGGCACCACCAGCACCGCCACCCCCAGCACCGTCACCAGCACAGAGACAACCACACCGGCGACCCCGCTGCTTTCCCCCATCAGCGCTACCGCCAGCACCCCACCCATCACGAGCAGCGCTCCCAAGGACAGCGCCGCGAGGTTCTTCCATGAGGCCGTACCGCGGTCGTAGGCCTGCAACGCGATAATCGCACCCACTATGAGTACGCCAACCACGAACAGCACAGCCGATCCAACACCCGAGGAGCCCTGCAAGGACAGCAGCGCGCCCACAAACCCCACCAACACGAGGAAAACATCCAGCGCTCCAGGACGCTGCCGAGGCTCGGTGCTCTCGGCAACCGGGGTGAACATCCACAAGCCCGAGTACAGTAACGCCCCCAGCCCACCGGCGAAACTGGCGACAACAAAAAACAGCCGCACCCACCGCACATCCACCCCAAGGTGTCCCGCCACGCCAGAAGCCACACCCGCAATGACGCGGCGGGACGGGTCCCGGGTCAGCCGGGGATACAAAGCAGACATGCACTCATCTTTACACGCACAGTTCCTTGGGCACATCGGGGTAAACCCTGAAATCAAAAATCAGGGTCATTCCCGATACCGCCCGCGGGCCCACCACGGGACAATAAAGACATGGAAACCAACACACTGAAGCGCATGTGGGAGACCCGCCCACCCCGCATCCCAAAGGACCAGGGCGGCAAGGCTGCCATCGGCGGCGTCTGCGAAGGCATCGGCGCCCGCTACCAAATCGACCCGACACTGATCCGCGTTATCTTCGTAGCACTTGCACTCATATTCGGTGGTGGCCTCTTCCTCTACCTGCTGTGCTGGATCAACATGCCACGCTTCGGCATGACCCGCAGCCCGTGGAACGCAATTATCACGCCGAAAGAACAACTCACCGAACCGGAGAAGAAGGACCGCAGCACCGGTTGGTGGCTGCTGCTTGGCCTAGTGGTCTTCTTCCCATCTGTCTCAGCCGCAGGCGATCTCAACGGGGTGCTCGTTACGTTCGTGTTGTTCTCGCTCGGCTGGTACCTCGCTCACCAGCGCCGACCCGAGCCCCCGGCAGGACTGCTGGCAATGAACCCCGAGGAGGCGCCGACAAGCGAAGGCCCCACCGTGGACACCTCGCACCTCACCGTGTCCGAAGGCTACGAGCATCCTGGCACGCCACCCGCGTGGGACCCGCTCGGCGCGGCACCCGGGCTGTGGCACCTACCCGAACCAACCGAGCCAGCGCCGGAGCGTGCGCGACCAAAGAAGCGCTACTGGCTGTGGATCCCCGTCACGCTGGTGCTGACAACGGCAACAGTGTTTGCGCTGGGGGCCACCAGCGAAGTGCGACTTGGCAATTACAGCCGCTTCGGCAGCGCGTACATCACCGTGTACGACGTCGACGAGCTACCAGACCCAATGGGCACCCCCGACTTCATCGGCGAGTCCTACATCGACTTCACCGATCTCGAACCGCTGAGTGAGCCGAAAACGGTCAACATTGCGAACAACATCGGCAGCACCGATATCATCCTGCCGGAAAACGTCCCCGTCGACATCAACTGCAAGGTGAACATCGGCGAGGCCGCATGCCCCGAAGAACGACAAAACGCGAACACAGACAGCGCACTACTCACGATTAACGTGTCGCAGCGCGTCGGATCCGTGTCCGCGTACTACGCCCGCGAGGACGCGGGCGAAAGAAACTGACTTACTCCCACTCGATGGTGGCCGGCGGCTTGGAGGTCACGTCCAGCACCACGCGGTTGACATCCGCCACCTCGTTGGTGATGCGGGTCGAGATGACCTCCAGCGTCTCGTACGGGATGCGTACCCAGTCCGCGGTCATCGCGTCCTCAGATGCGACAGGGCGCAGCACAATTGGGTGGCCGTAGGTGCGGCCATCGCCCTGCACACCAACCGAACGCACATCGGCCAGCAGCACAACCGGGCACTGCCAAATCTGGTCATCCAGTCCAGCCTTGGTCAGCTCCTCGCGAGCAATCGCGTCAGCAGCGCGCAGGGTTTCCAGGCGCTCCTCGGTGACCTCACCGATGATCCGGATGCCCAGGCCCGGGCCCGGGAACGGCTGACGGTTCACGATCACCTCAGGCAGGCCCAGCTCGCGGCCGACCGCGCGGACCTCGTCCTTAAACAGCAGACGAAGCGGCTCGACCAGCTCGAACTCGACGTCGTCCGGCAGGCCGCCCACGTTGTGGTGGCTCTTAATGTTCGCGGTGCCGGTGCCGCCGCCAGACTCCACGACGTCTGGGTACAGCGTGCCCTGCACCAGGTAATCAACCTTGTGGTCCGACAACACATCAGCCACAGCGCGCTCGAAGGAACGGATGAACTCCGCACCGATCGCCTTGCGCTTGGCCTCCGGCTCGGTCACACCAGACAACTTGTCCAGGAAGGCCTTGCGCTCGTCGACAGTCACGAGCTTCGCGCCGGTCGCGGCGACGAAGTCCTTCTCCACCTGCTCGCGCTCACCCTGGCGCAGCAAGCCGTGGTCCACGAACACACAGGTCAGGCGGTCCCCGATCGCACGCTGCACCAGCGCCGCAGCAACAGCCGAGTCCACACCACCGGACAGGCCACAGATGGCGTAGCCGTCGCCAACCTGGGTGCGAACCTGCTCAATGAGCTGCTCCGCAATATTGGATGCCGTCCAGTTCTGCTCCAGACCAGCGATCTCGGTGAGGAAGCGCGTCAGCACCTCCTGGCCGTGCGGCGAGTGCATCACCTCCGGGTGGTACTGCACACCGGCGAACTTGCGCTCCACGTTCTCGAACGCGGCGACCGGCGCACCCTTCGAAGACGCGGTGACCTCGAAGCCCTCCGGAGCCTGCGTCACCGAATCGCCGTGGCTCATCCACACCTTGTGCTCCTCCGGCAAGTCGGCGTGCAGCACGCCGCCCTTGACGTTCATCGCCGTGCGGCCGTACTCACGGGCGCCGGTCTGCTCAACCTTTCCGCCGAGCGCCCGCGTCATCACCTGGAAGCCGTAGCAGATGCCGAAGATCGGAATCCCCAACTCGAAAATCTCAGGGTCCAACTGCGGAGCGCCATCCTCATACACGGACGACGGGCCACCGGATAGGACAAGCGCCAGCGGCTGCTTCTCCTTCACCTCCGCAGCGGAGATCGTGGACGGAACGACTTCGGAGAACACGTGCGCCTCACGCACACGACGCGCAATGAGCTGCGCGTACTGCGCACCGAAATCAACAACAAGAACAGGGCGAGTTTGAGCTGTAGTCACGCACCAAATCTTAACCTACGCAGCACCTAATGTGTACGTGAGCCCGATGACAGTGTCCTGCGCACCACATTCCCGCGCGCACAATTCGGGACCTGGGGAAACACCAATGCACCCGGCCGAAATACTGGAATCTGGTGCGGGAATCCCTTCGAAACAACAAAACACCACCCGCCAGGCAGGTGGTGTCTTCAGCGTTGCGGCGTTACAACAGACTACTTCAGCAGCGCACGCAGGTTCTCCAGCGCATCGTGCACCCCGTCAATCGCCGGGTCGGAGCCCAGCTTCTGCGAGGAAGCGTGCAGGCGCTCGATAGAGTTATCAGCAGCCTGGATAGCGCGGTGCACCTGAGCAACAAGCGGCTCGATGTTCTCGCCGAACGGCTCCTGCGCCGTGGTCTGGGACCAGCGACGAATCATCTCGAGCGGCATCTTGGTCAGCTCGGAAATCGAGTTCACCTTCAGGTCCACGCGGTTCGCCAGGGAGGAGTGCAGGAAGACTGCGTCGTCCATCTGCTTCACGTCCACCTCGAGGGCGTCGAACAGCATAGAGAGCACCTCGCCGCGGTTCGCCTCAAGGGAGAAAATCGCGGTCTGCGCAGTATGCAGACGAGCCAGCGCAATCGCCATACGCGCGGACGCCGCCTTCTTCGCCAACTCGCCAGCGACCTCGTTGAGCGACTGCGCGTTCTCGTCGATGATGCCACGCATCGTCGCCCACACCTGCAGCGGTGCAAGCAACAGCGTACGGGCAGCGCCCTCCGCCATGACGTTTTCCATCTCGCCCTTCACACTGTTGGTCACAGCGTTTTCTTCCACCAAAGTCTGGCTGGCCTTTGCCAGTTCTTCAGCGGCTTCCTTAATGGACGACTGGATTTCCATGAAGCGGTCCAGCTCGCGGTAGAGACGCTTGGTAGCCTCGTACACCTCACCGGTGCCCTCTGGAAGGTCGAAGCCCGCTTCCTCACGCGCCAGCACCTCGGCCGGCAGCGCTTCGGCAACGAAGGCGTCGTAATCAGGCACAAGCTCCTGCAGCTTGTCCAAGCCAAGCTCTGCACGGCGGCGACGGCCAACGCCCTCGTGGCGCGCCTTCCACTCAACGTCGTTCACCGCTTGGTACACGTCGCCGACGACCTTGAACAGTTCGGTCATCGGGCGGGTGCGCACCGAGAGGTAGTCGCCATTTGGCAGAGGCGTCACGGTAGCAAACACGTCGTACGCAGAGCCGCTCTTTGCGCGGTTACGGACATAGCCTGCGAACGGTCGGCCGTCCTCAATGACGTCCCACATCAGCTTGAACGCGCCACCAGGCATCTCAATATGGCGAATGAGATTGTGTGGCTTCCCGATCATCTCGACTTCGGGATACTGCGCGTAGTGAATAAAGACCTCATTGACATGGGTCATAATGCCCTTGCTGTCCGTCACCGAGAAGAAGATGTGGTTGACATCAACCTCGTGGTGTGGGCCGTCAGGGGCATCTCGTTTAATAACTACTTCGTAGGCCATATTCGATATATTAGGTCAATCTGTTTACGGGCGGACGGTCACGTCGACCTTTTGGAACGACTTGAGATCAGTGTACCCACATTTCGCCATAATACGGCGCAAACCGCCCACTAAGTTCGTGGCAGCGCCCGAATCGCTCGATGGACCGAACAAAATCTCAGACAGCGGAAGACGATCGCCGAACTCCCAGTTGGCAACCTCGCCGCGCGGGAAGCGCGGGTGCGCAGCCGCCGGTTCCCAATACGCGCCGCCAGCAGCGGCCTCGTTCGCCTTCGCGAACAGACTGCCTACCATGACGGCGTCGGCGCCCATGGCGAGTGCCAACGCGATGTCTCCGGCGTTCGACGGTGCCGAATCAGCGATGACGTGGACATAACGGCCACCGGTCTCGTCCAAGTAGTCGCGGCGAGCTGCAGCCACGTCAGCAATCGCAGTTGCAAGGGGAACGTCCAGCGCCAGGCCGGAAGAGGAACGACCCGAACCAACAATCACGCCGGCAGCGCCAGCACGCATCAGGTGCGTGGCCGTCGTGTAGTCGAAGACACCACCTGCGATGACCGGAACGTCGAGGGAGCCGATGAACTCCTTCAAGTTCAGCGGTTCCCCACCGGGCTGCACGTGCTCGGCGGAAATCAACGTACCCTGCACGAACAGGATCTCTGCACCGGCCTTGATCACTGCCGGAGCAAGCTCGCGCACGTTCTGCGGGCTCACGCGCACAGCGACGGTCGCGCCCGACGCGCGGACCTGCGCAATGCGCTCACTCAACACGTCCAAATTAATTGGCGCCTGATGGAGTTTCTGCAGCGTCGCCGTAGCCTTGGCAATCTTGCTAGGAATCTCGTGGTAGTTCTCCTGCTCGAGGTCCTTGGGATTTGGCGCCTGCCCGCAGACCTCGTTGATCGCCTCTTCGAAGTTCGCGTGGCGGCCCAGGATGCCCTCGGCGTTGAGCACCGCAAGTCCACCCTGCTTACCCATCTCGATGGCGAACTCGGGGCTCGCCAGGGCATCGGTCGGGTGGGATACGAGCGGCATGTCAAAGGAGTAGGCGTCGATGTGCCACTCCGTGTTGACGTCCTTCGACGAGCGGGTGCGCCGCGTCGGAACCAGGGTCAGATCGTCAAGGTCGTAGGCCTTGCGGGCTTCGCGTCCGATGCCAATTTCTACATATTCACGCATGTCAGGTTCTCTCCTTCAGGAGCCAGTCAGAAAGGATTAGTTGTGGTAGTTCGGCGCTGCAACCGTTTGCGTGATGTCATGCGGGTGCGATTCGCGCAAGCCAGCCGTGGTGATTTGGACGAACTGCTTCGTCTGCAGTTCTGCAATCGAGGCGGAGCCGGTGTAGCCCATCGCGGCGCGCAGACCACCGACGATCTGGTGGGTGATGGCGTCGATATCTCCGCGGAACGGAACGCGGCCCTCGACGCCCTCCGGCACCAGCTTGTCTTCGCTGGTGACGTCTGCCTGGAAGTAGCGGTCCTTGGAGAAGGAACGCTTCTCGCCGGTCAGGCCACGGCCCTGCATCGCGCCCATCGAGCCCATGCCACGGTAGCGCTTGTACTGCTTGCCACCAACGACGACAACGTCACCGGGTGCCTCAGTGGTGCCTGCGAGCATGGAGCCGAGCATGACGGTCGATGCACCAGCCGCGAGCGCCTTAGCAACGTCGCCGGAGAACTGCATGCCACCGTCTGCGATGATCGGTACCCCAGCCTTGTGAGCAGGCACAGAAGCCTCCAGGATGGACGTGATCTGTGGCGCTCCGACGCCCGCAACAACGCGGGTGGTGCAAATGGAGCCAGGACCGATGCCAACCTTGATCGCGTCCGCGCCGGCGTCAGTCATCGCCTGTGCAGCCTCGCGCGTTGCCAGGTTGCCACCGATGACGTCAACGCGGTCGCCGAAGTCCTTCTTCACACGGGACACCATCTCCAGCACGCGGTTGTTATGTGCGTGCGCAGAGTCGACGACGAGGGCGTCGACACCCGCCTCAACGAGCAGCGCGGCACGCTCGTAGGACTCTTCACCAGTGCCGATACCAGCGGCAACAAGCAGGCGGCCGTTCGAGTCCTTCGACGCGTTCGGGTACTGCTCGCTCTTCACGAAGTCCTTCACCGTGATCAGGCCAACCAGCTTGCCTGCCTTATCCACGATCGGCAGCTTCTCCACCTTGTTCGCCGACAGCAGCGCGAGTGCCTCCTGCTTATCGACGCCCTCATCCGCCACAACCAGCGGCATCGCTGTCATCACCTCTGCGACCTTGCGGTCGTAGTCCGGCTCGAAGCGCATATCGCGGTTGGTGATGATGCCCACCAGGCGCTCGTCGGCGTCGATCACCGGCAGGCCCGAGATGTGGAAACGGCCGCACAGCGCGTCGACGTCACGAATCGTCATGTCTGGTGTGGCGGTCACCGGGTTGGTGACCATGCCGGACTCAGAACGCTTTACGATGTCAACCTGCTCCGCCTGGTCCTGAGCGCTCAGGTTACGGTGGAGCACGCCAATGCCACCCTGGCGCGCCATCGCGATCGCCATCCGCGACTCCGTGACCGTATCCATCGCAGCCGATGCGATCGGGATACCCAGCTTGATGTTGCGGCTGAACTGCGAGCTCGTGCTCACTTCGGCCGGCACAATGTGAGACTCGGCTGGCAGCAGCAGCACATCATCAAAGGTCAAGCCCCGCAGTGCAACCTTGTGCGGGTCATCCCCACCTGTAAGAACTCGCTCGTTTGCCATTGACAACTTCTCCTTCCGCGCGCGGTGTACCCGACATTGGTTTTCAGCCATGATATAACGTCGCGCGACACGACACACAGCGGCGTCGAAAAATCCCAACGCACATGGCTAATTGGCCTTGCTACTCCCCACACAATAGGCTGATCGGTGTGAATTACGACGACATGATGCCACTCGACCCGTTCGCAAACGACCCGAACGACCCGGCATCGTTCATCGAGGACGACGAACAGCCGGAGCCCTTAAGCAGCGAGGAGCGGCAGGCGATCATTCACGACCTCGCCCACGTCCGCGACGCACAACGTATCCTGCGCCCCCGCGGCATCCTCGGGATCTTCTTCATGTGTGAAGACTGCGAGCAGACGCACTACTACGACTGGGACATCATGGAGCAAAACATGATCTCCACGCTCAACAACGCGCTGCCGCCCGTCCACGAACCAAGCGCTAACCCGGACGTCAACGCCTATGTCACGTGGGATTACGCGCTGGGGTACATGGACGGCATCGAGTCCGCCGGGCGCTAGTGCTGCGGCGAGGCTGACGCCGAGGGCTCAACCGGCTTGGGGGAGGTCGTCGCCACTGGCGATTCCGGCGCGGCGTCCTTGCCTGTAGTAGCCGACACGTGCGCACCGCTCGGTTCCGCACTCACTGTCGGCTGCGCGGAGGAATGCTGCTCGACGGCAGGCTGCTCCGTGACCACCTGCGTCACCGTCACCGGTTCGCGCGGCTCAGGTGTCACCGTCACAGTCACGGTGCGCGTCACCGTCACCTCAGGGATTGTCGACGCCACCGTGGGCTCAGACCCTTGCGTCTTCTTCGCATCCATGGAGTCAAGCAACGCCTTGGCCTGCAGCACCAGGGCACGCACAGCGTCGCCGTTACCCTCATCGCTGGCTACTTCCATCTCGTCGAGCGTGCTCGCAAGCTCCATGACCGACGCACGCTCCCCAAACACGGTTGAGGCTACTGGCCACAGAGGGGAATCAGGAGTCGCGTTGTACAACACTGCCCCACTTCCAGCAACGATTGCGGTGGCTGCTGCCGCGCCCACAAGCCCACTGAGCCACGGGTTCATCTGCTTGCGCGCAGGCGCCGCCACGGGCGCTATGTATGGCGGCTCCGGCATCGGACGCTCGACGTCCTCGCGCAGCGCACCCATCAGGCCCAAAAGCGGATCGGTGCCGTCGCTAGGGTCCTCTCCACGTGACGCTTTGGTCAACAGGGCGTCATCCGCCAACAGCTCATCAAACTGCGGGATACGGTGAGCATCACGTGTCATTTCGCAGACTCCTCTTCTTCAAGGGCCTCACGCAGGCGAGCCAGGGCACGGTGCTGTGAGACACGAACCGACCCAGCTGTCCCGCCAACAATCTCTGCTGTTTCTTCCGCCGAAAGGCCAACAAATACGCGAAGAATAATGATATTTCGCGCTTTCTCATTGAGTACATCGAGCAGCTCGCGCATTTTGTTACTCGCGTCGACATCCAGCGCATATCCCTCTGGATCCGCCTCTTGCGATACCCCATCGGGGATATCTTCGGTGGGCAGCATTCGGTCTCGCGCATAGCTGCGGTGCGCATCCGTCACCTTATTAAATGCAATCCCGTACACGAATGCCATGAATGGCTTGCCCTGGTCCTTATAGGTACTGAGCGCCTTGACTACCGCAAAGCACACGTCCTGAGTGACGTCTTCCGGGGTCGGGGTGCGCCCACCGCCAATGCGGGCGCGGGCGTAGCGCAGCACAAATGGATAAATGAGCGCCACGACGCGCTGCGTCGCCCGATCATCACCGGACTGTGCAGCAGGCAGCAGTTGCGCAAGCTGCGCATTCACGTCATCAGTATCTATACCGCTCATACGCGACGCCCGACTCCTTTCCAGTATCGCCTAAGGGTACAGCGCCGAGCATGCCATTCCCAAAGCCTGACCCATCAGGCACGCAAAAGCCCGAACGGCATGTATCCGTCCGGGCTCCCCTCGTCACAAACACTAATTAGTGCGCGTGACCGTGTGCGTGTTCCTCAACTTCTTCCGGCTTGTTCACCACAGAAACCTCCGTGGTCAGCACCATGCGGGCTACCGAGCAAGCGTTGACAACAGCGGAGTGTGTCACCTTCACAGGGTCAATGATGCCCTGCTCAACCAGGTTGCCGTACTCCATCGTTGCGGCGTTGAAGCCTTCGTCGTTCGCCATGTCTGCGATCTTCGACACAACAACTGAGCCGTCCAGCCCAGCGTTGTCCGCAATCCAGAACGCCGGCTTCACCAGCGCGCGGGCAACCGCCAACACGCCAGTCTTCTGCTCGCCCTCGAAGGTCTCCGCGTATTCCTCCAGGTCGCGTGCGATCTGGACCAGTGCGGAACCGCCACCGGCGATGATGCCCTCTTCGACTGCCGCGCGGGCAGCGTTGATGGCGTCCTCGACGCGCAGCTTGCGCTCGTTGACCTCGGTCTCAGTCGCGGCACCGACGCGGATGACGGCGACGCCACCCGACAGCTTCGCCAGGCGCTCCTCCATCTTCTCCTTGTCCCAGGTGGAGTCCGTCGCCTCGATGTCGCGGCGGATCTGGTTGCGACGCTCCTCGACGTCCTCAGCGGAACCGGCGCCGTCGACAAGCACGGTGTCGTCCTTGGTCACGGTGACGCGGCGCACCGAGCCAAGGTCATCCAGCGTGGCGTCCTTGAGCGCCATGCCAACCTCAGGGTCGATGACCGTCGCATTGGTCACTACAGCCAAATCATCCATAAAGGCCTTGCGGCGCTCGCCGAAGTACGGCGACTTCACGGCGACAACCTTCAGGGACTTGCGCAGCGTGTTCACCACGAGCGTCTGCAGCGGCTCACCGTCGACGTCCTCGGCGATGATCAGCAGCGGGACGGATGCCTCCGCAACCTTTTCCAGCAGCGGAAGGAAGTCCGGCAGCGAGGAAATCTTGTTACGGACCAGCAGCACGCGGGCGTTTTCCAGCACCGCCTGGCCGGCGTCAGGGTCCGTCATAAAGTACGGCGAGAGGAAGCCCTTGTCGAAGGAGACACCCTCGGTGACGTCGACGAACGAGTCGATCGTCTGGGACTCCTCGACGGTGACGACGCCGTCCTTGCCGACCTTGTCCATCGCACCGGCAACCATCTCGCCGACCTCAGGGTCGCGGGAGGAAACGGTGGCAACGTTGGCGATCTCGGCGGACGAAGAAACCTCCGTCGCACGCGACTTCAGCTCCTCGATGACCTTCTCGGCCGCAGCCTGGATGCCCTTGTTGAGCTGGATCGGGTTCGCACCAGCAGCGACGTTGCGCAGCCCCTCGGTGACCAGCGCCTGCGCGAGCAGCGTCGCGGTCGTGGTGCCGTCACCGGCGATGTCGTTCGTCTTCACTGCGACGGATTTCACCAGCTGCGCACCGAGGTTCTCAAACGGCTCCTCGAGGTCGATGTCGCGGGCGATCGTCACACCGTCGTTGGTAACGGTCGGGCCACCCCACGACTTCGAAAGCACAACGTTTCGGCCACGCGGGCCAAGAGTGACCTTGACGGTATCCGCCAAAGTGTCAACGCCCTTCTTGATGCCTTCGCGGGCCTCCTGATGAAATGCAATAAGTTTTGCCATTGGTGGCTACGCCCCCTTCAATTACTTTTCGACGACGGCCAGCAGGTCGCGAGCGGAAAGCAGCAAGTACTCTTCACCGTTGTACTTCAGCTCGGTGCCGCCGTACTTGGAGAAGATCACGGTGTCGCCCTCGTTGACGTCGACAGCAATGCGCTTGCCCTGCTCATCCAAGCGGCCAGGGCCGACAGCGATAACAACTGCCTCCTGTGGCTTCTCAGCAGCGGAATCAGGGATAACCAGGCCGGATGCCGTCGTGGTCTCCGCCTCAGCGATCTGTACCAGAACCTTGTCTTCCAGTGGCTTGATGTTGACGTTTGCCATGATCTGAACGCCTTCCTTCAATGTTGTATCTATCAGTTCAGTAGTTTTGCGGTTATTTGAAGGCCCAGCCGTCGTCGCGGGTGTACAACTGCGCTCTCCACAACCTTGTTAGCACTCTACCCCTGCGAGTGCTAACACTCAACATTGTGACGACACTCACCAATCTTTACTGGTGAACGAGCGGGATCTCCACTTCCAACGACGTATCCGTCGCCACGGACAGCTCCGAAGGCTTGGCCCCCTCATGGATGAGCTGGCCCGCCAACGCCGCGATCATCACGCCGTTATCGGTGCACAGCCCGAAGCGCGGTACACGCAGCTCCACGCCAGCCTTCTCGCAACGTTCTTGGGCAAGTCCTCGCAGGCGACTGTTCGCCGCCACCCCGCCGCCGAGCAACAGCGTCTTCGCACCGGTCTCCTCCAGTGCCAGCAGCGCCTTGCGCACGAGCACGTCACACACCGCCTCCTGGAACGACGCGCACACGTCCTCCACGTTGACCACCCAGCCTTCGCGCTCCGCCTTTTCCACGTAGCGCGCCACGGCAGTCTTCAAGCCGGAGAACGAGAAGTCGAAGCGGTGCTCGCCCCGCAGATCGTCGGCCTTACTGAGCGCGCGCGGGAACGGAATCGCATCCGGGTTACCCTTCGCCGCCAAGCGGTCGATGACCGGGCCGCCCGGGTAGCCAAGCCCAAGCAGGCGCGAGACCTTGTCGTAGGCCTCGCCGGCGGCGTCATCAAGGGTGGAGCCAAGCTCGCGCATCGGCTTGCCAACGGCCTCAACCTCCAACAACTGCGTATGCCCACCAGAGACCAGCAGTGCCACCGAGTGCGGGAGCCGCTCCTGGCCCTCCAGGTTCGCCACCGCCACGTGCCCACCCAAGTGGTTCACGGCGTAAAACGGCACACCCCACGCCGCCGCGTAGGCCTTCGCAGCGGACGCGCCGACCAGCAGCGCGCCGGCAAGACCAGGCCCGATCGTCGCCGCAACCACGTCCGGGGCATCGATACCGGCCTCTTCCAGTGCCGCGGCCATCACTTGCGGCATCGCCTCAAGGTGGGCACGCGACGCGATCTCGGGCACCACGCCACCAAAGCGTGCGTGCTGCTCCATCGAAGACGCCACCTGGTTCGCAAGGATCTCCATGGTGCCGTCGGAGTGGACGTCGACAATGCCAACGGCCGTCTCGTCGCATGAGGACTCAATCCCGGCAACAATCATGCCTGCTCCCTTTCGATCTTCCGCGGACGCATCATGGAAAACGCGTCCGCGCCAGAAGGTTGATAGTAATTCTTTCGGGTGCCAACCACGGAAAAGCCGTAGCGCTCGTACATGCCAAGCGCCGCGGAGTTGTCGGTGCGCACCTCGAGGAACATCGGGCCGTCGAGAAGGTCGGCGGTGTGGACGAGCTGGTCCATCAGCTCCCTGCCCACCCCGCGGCGCTGCACCTCGGGCGCGACGCCGATGGTGTGAATTTCGAACTCCGGGTCGTTGCGCGGGCCCAGCATCGCAAGGCCCGCATACCCCAGAAGTGCGCCCTCGTCGTCGAAGGCGCCGATATAGAACGTGTACGGCTGCGCGAACTGCGTCAGCAGCACCTCCCGCGACCACGGGGTCTCGCCAGCGAACAGCACCGCCTCCAGCGCCGCGACTGCGTCTGCGTCGCTGGGTGTGAGCTCCCGGATATTCACAGTTTGATGTCCGGCAGCGCAGCAGAGCGCGGGCGCGGCTTCGGCGGCACGGCGTCCGGGCGGCGCAGGTACAGCGGTGTGAGTGGCTCCGGCGTATCTGATGGATCGCACGCGGCGAGCAAGCCGCGAACACCCGGCGCGAGATCGCGTACCTCACCAGCCGCGACAGTCACAGTCTCACGCAGCGCGTCCGGGACGACGAGCATGTCAACGGCGTCACCCTCAACGTCGATCGCGCTGGCTGCGCTGACGTGTGGGCCGTCGACGCGCTGTCCGTCACGGTAGAGGCTCCAGTACACCTCGCGGCGGCGCGCATCAGTGACCACTAGCACGCTTTTCCCGGTGGTGTCCCCGGCTTCCGCGGCGATGGCGTCGTGGGTGCAGACCCCGTACACCGGCACACCCAGCGCCTGCCCGAAGGCGGACGCGGTGGCCATGCCTACGCGAAGCCCCGTAAACGGGCCAGGCCCCACGCCAACAACGACGGCTTCGAGCGCACCGTAGGTGCAGCCCGCTTCCGCCAGTAGTTCGTTGACAGTGGGGACCAAAAGTTCGTTATGCGAGCGGGTTCTGATTACCCGCTGTGCATCCATGCGGCGCGACTGTTGCTCGCCCACGCCGACAACGAGGTCGTGCGTGGCTGTATCGAGCGCCAGCGTCAGCATTAAGCCGCTACTCCCATGACCCAGCCGTTACCGTCCTTGTGGAACGGCAGCGGCGTATTCATTGGGAACATCTCCGACTGCGGGATGGAGCAGATGTTCACCTTGGAAAGCTCCACCTTGTCCAGGTCGATCTCCGCGTTCTGGTCCTCGTCGAACAGCAGCATGTAACCCCAGTCGCCGGAGAAATCGAAGCGGTCCTGGTCAAGGTTCAGCGCCTGCAGCTTGCTCAGCAGCAGCTGGTCCGGCTCGTTCGGGCACAGCGTGGTGAACCCGATGTAGTCCTTGTCGTAGACGCGAGTCAGGTCGATGAGCTGGCCCGCAACGGCTTCGCCACCAGGCTTGACCTCTTCAAGGGAGCGGGAAAGAGAATTCGTTGGCGTCGCAGCCGCCATTGGGGACGGCTTGGTCAGTGGGATGAAAATGAGAGCAACGAGCACAATCACCCACAGTGCACACGCAATAGCGACCCAACCACGGCTAGTATTGTTCAGCTTCAGCATAGCCTACAGCCTACATCTTCCTATTCTGTGTGCACCCACCGCCATGTGATGATGCGGCCCTCACTGTCTTCGTCTTGCTCCACGAGCGTGGTGCGGTCAATGGTGACCAAAAGGTATTCACTGGCGATGTGAGCTGCGAGATCACCACCCCACTCGGCCACCACGACGCTGCGGTCGAGCTCCGACTCAAGGTCGAGAGCATCGAGCTCACCCAGCGGGTCGCCAGAGCTGCCCTCCCCCAACAGGCGGTAGGCATCGACATGAATTAACGACGCCCCCTCCGCCTCCTTCGCGCGGTGTTCCCTGGCGATGGTGAAGGTTGGGCTCGTCACACGCCCCTTGACCTGCATCCCTTCGGCAATGCCCTGCGTCAGCGTGGTTTTCCCGGCGCCGAGCGGGCCGTCGAGAATCACCACGTCCCCGGCGCGCAAGGTCTCCCCCAGCTCACGCCCCAACGCTTGCGTTTCCTCGCGCGTCTCGCAGACACGCCTGCCGCCGTACTCCCGCACTGTCCGTCCTTTCGGTGCACACAGCACCTCGTAGTGAATGGTGTTCGCCCGCAGCGCGAACTCGTCCGCACTCACGCCGCCGGCGCCAAAAAGTACCGCTTCATCGCCCGGCGCGACACCGGCTTCGTTTGCGCCCAGCCACACCACAATCTGATCCATGCACACCCGACCCACCTGGGGGTAGCGGGCTCCGTCAATGGTGACGTCCATCCGGTCCTGCCAGATGCGCATCACGCCGTCCGCGTAGCCGGCGGGCACCACGGCGGTAAACCCGTCCTCGGGCGCAGTCCATGTCCCTGAGTAGCTCACCGGATCCCCCGCGCGGATCGGTTTGACCGCGGTCACTGTTGCGACCCAGCTCATCGCGGGCCGCAGCCCGTTGTCGGTGCCGTCGATTGCTTCCAACCCGTACAGGCCAATCCCGGGACGGATCTGTTCAAAGCGGGCGTCGTCCCTCGTCCACGTCGCCGGCGAGTTCGCCACGTGGTTCACCAGGTCCTCTAGCCCCGCCTCGTGCGCCTGGTTGAGCGCTTCACGGAACGTCGCCAGCTGCCGGTCCGTGTACGGGTCCGCTGGGTTATCCGCGCACGCAAAATGGCTCATCAGCCCGGCCACACGGATCTGACCGGCCTGTTGCGCCTCGGCGGCCATCGCGAACAGCTCCGGCCACTGTTCCTCATCTACGCCCGAGCGGTTCATCCCCGTGTCGATCATCAGATGCACGGTGGGTACGAAGGGGGCGTCAATAAGCGCGCGCAGGTGCGCAAGACTCGGCACACCCATCTCGATGCCCTCCACCAGCTCCTCCCCCGGAGCCCACAGCCACGCCATCACGGGTTTCGACGTCAGCTTCGCCACACTAGCCGCCTCCGCGATCGTCGCGCAGCCGAACGCATCCGCACCGTTCGCCTCCATGATGGGGACACACTTCGCCGCGCCGTGGTTATAGGCATCCGCCTTCACCACGCACATCAAACGCGCGCCACCAGCCTGACGGCGCATCTGCCTCGTGTTGTGGGCAATCGCCGCCAGGTCAATGCGAAGTTTTAAAGCGTTCATGGGCATCTATTGAACAACGATCACAGCAAATGCGCCACGCCGACTACACCTAGCAGCAGCGATACCACCCACGTCGCGGTCAAACCAACCGTATCCGGGTGTGAGCGCGCCCACGCGAAACCTCGTCCAGCAACCGAGTCCGGCTTCGCCCGTACCCAACCGACCAGCAGGGCGCACAGCGTTGGCAGAGACAGCGCGACCGTGGCATAGAGCACCAGGAAGCTGTACTTCGTCGTCGTATCGATGCCCGTCGCAGACAGCACCGCAAGGCCACCAAAGAACGGCATCGACGTCGCCGATTGGACGATCCCCAGCACAAACCCCGTCAGCACCGTCAGCGCATTGGGTGCTCGCAGCGGGCGCATCACCCGTTCAATCAACGCGTGGTTATCTCCCCCACGCAGCGCCAGCACCGCGGTCAGGAGACCAGTAGCGATGAGGAGCCACCCGAAAATGGGACCCTCGACAAACGTTTGCACAACCGGACCGAGGCCATCGAACACAAACAGCATCACCGCCGCGAGACTCGCCACCCCAAGCCAGTCGCCAGCAATGAGCAGCGCCGTGATCTTCGCATACTGCCGTTTCGCTTGGGAGGCAACCACCCCGACTGCCACGATAACCCCGATCAACAGCACGTTGATGGAATCAATAAACGCAAAGGATAACGCTCCAAGCATGTCTCGCTCCTTTCGCGTGGCTCCATCAGGCGGAATCTCGGCCGTCTCTCGATCTGGCCCCTAACCCTAAACCACAAAAACGCTGAAGCGCTATTTCAGTACTGCAGAATTCAAGTAGGGTGGGTTGCGTGTCTGCGAAATTGAAGAAGTTAGCTGAACTGTCCAAGCGAGGCCCCCACAAGGTGCTGGAAGGCGACCTCGGTTACACCGGTTTGCCAGGCAAGGTCTACACGCCTGCGGAAGGTAAGAACCTGCCAGCCGTCGCCTTCGGCCACGACTGGCGCCAGAGTGTCGACGACTACCACGGCACACTTCGCCACCTGGCCAGTTGGGGCATTGCGGTCGCCGCGCCAGATACTGAAAAGGGGTGGCGCCCCGACCACGCTGGCTTCGCCGCCGATTTAGAAACCGCCCTGCAAATCCTGACTGGGGTGCGCCTCGGGAACGGCAAGATTAGCATCCACCCACAGCGCCTCGGCGTCGTTGGCCACGGCATGGGCGGCGGCGCTGCCGTACTCACCGCGGTAGAAAACCCGAAGGTGCAGGCAGTCGCCGCAATTTATCCGGCGAACGTGGCGCCCTCCGCAGTAGAGGCGGCCCGGCGCGCACTTCGCCCAGGGCTCATCATCGGCCCCGGCGAGGACGGTGACTCGCTCTTCGATCCAGGCAACCCCGCCAAGCTCGCATACAACTGGGCAGGCGAGGTGGCCTACCGCAGCGTCAAGAAAGGCGAGCAGCAGAGCTTCTCGGAGGACTCACTGACCAAGCGCCTGCTCGGCCTGGGCAAGTCGAGCGCCTCCCTGCAGACCACAGTGCGCGGCCTGCTCACCGGGTTCCTCCTGCACCAGCTAGCCGGGGAGAAGAAGTACTCCTCCTACTCCGAGCCGGACGCCGAAGGAAAGAACGTCACGTCCTATACCGGTGAGGACCTCGCTGAGCTGGCGGGCCTCACCAAGGACGACAGCCTCTTCTCATTCTTCTAACGTGCCGGGCTGACCAGCACGCTTCATCTCCCCCGGTGCTTCCGGGGCGTTGGGGCGTGCCTCGGTACGGATCGACGCGATTCCGCCCTGCGGCGGGCGGCGAAACGGGAACAACCGCTCGCCACCCTGTGGAATGACAACAGGTTGGCGTTTGTAGCCAAGCGCGGCGGCCCTTCGCTGCTCGGTAAGCATCATCTCCATTTGGCGATGGTGCTCAGCGATCATCTTTTCAAAGTTCTCCATCCGCATCGCCGTGCGCTGACGGTACTCTGCTGCAAACCTTGAAAAATCCATTTACCATTCCCCCAATTTCTTGACGCCCCAAGCATCAGCCGGGTCTGTATCTGCTGGCTGCTGCTCAGCGTGTTGTTCTGATGACGTCTCTGCTGCCGCCGGTGCCGTCATCGCTTGTTTTTCTGCCGGCACTGGTGGCTGCTCCACCTCGCCGAGTTGCTCAGGTGGCACGAACACACCGTTTTCGTCGACTGCCGGTGCAGGCTCCGGCGCAGGAGCGGGCTCGGGTGCCGGTGCTGTCGGTGGTGCCGGTGGTGTTGGTTCCGCGACGTCACACGGCACCTCCACAGCCTCCGTCGCGCACTGCCAGGCCGCGTCGGTATTTGCCGCAAAGACGTTGATGCTTTCAATGACGACAGCCGCGCCCGTTTGCGCAAACGCGCCCGTGAACGCCTGCGCAGCGTCGCACTGCTCCTGTACCGGTGCGAACAACGCCGCTGCGTCGCGTGTCACGGCCTCGATGGGCGCGTTAACATGCACATCGACGTCGAAGTTAAAGGCCACGTTGATCCCTGCCGCACCTGCCAGTGCCGCTGACGCGGACTGCGTGCCGACGCTCTCCAGAGAAACAAGGCGCTCGCACGGCTGCGGCGGTGCCGGCGGCACAGGAGCAGGGGCAGGCACTGGTGCTGGTGCTGGGGCGGAAGGTGGTGCGGCAACACTCGCGCTGGCAGTCGAGGTGCTTCCGGCTGCGTGCGCAGCCGTCGCTGGCGCCGCAGCAGGCGCACTTCCAGCTGGCTTTCCGCCGGGCGCCTGACTGCAAGGCTGTTGTGCTTCCTCCACGCACACCGCGATCGCATCGAGGCACTCAGCGACAGCCACGTTGCATTCTTTCGCTGTCTGGCTCGCCTGCCGCATCGCATCAATTACGACCTGCACCAATGGGCGAATCAGGGTGGCGATTCCAAGCTTCGCAAGTATCTCAAGGTGCGAGTGCGCAAGGACCACGAACTGTTCCACCGCCAGGTTGGACGTCTTCTTGACGTCATCTATAGCGCTGCAGCACGAGGTAATCGAGCTTCCCAGCTCATTTAGGCGTGTAAAGTGCTGCGTCTCCGAATCTGCCGAGCATCGCTCCCGCGACCCCACGCCGATCTGCTCAAACCACTCTTTACTGCCCGGCGTATCCTGGCAAGGCGCCTTCAACGAAAACCTGTAGCCCACGGCGTCACAATTGAACTGTGACAGCGAGACACCGACCTGGTGGAAGCCGCGTAGGTCCTGGCAGCGGGTGGCCTGCAGCTCCCGAATGACTTCCTTCGCTAGTGCCTGCAATTGGTCGCGCTCAGGCCCCTCCAGGGCTGGGGCCGTCGCAACTGACTGAGAGAAGCGCTGCACCCCTTGTTCGACAACGTCGCTGGTTACCATGCGGAACCCACCCCCGAAATGCCATCGGTGGCGTCCTCGTCAGCGTCGCGGACCTCCTGTGCAAGGCTGCGAATCCCCTCCCACTGCTGCGTTCGCTCCTGCAACAACCGGAGCGAGTCCGCATAGACCGCCTGCACCGCCGCCGTGATGCGCTGGCCCTGCAAGGCAAAACCGGCACCGAAGTCGTCCGCACCCAGGTCTGGTTGCTGGCGGGCAAAGTCCGTGGCGGTGTCTTCGTAGGCGGAGATGGCGTCGGCAAAATATGACCGCACCGCGTCAACGTTGAGGCTGACGCCCTTGTTGTGCACAGTGTTTACCGTGTTCACCATGTTCAAAATTTCCCCCAAAATCCACGTCGGCTCACCACCGACAGTTCTAACTACTTCTCTTAGTTAGACTCCCCCAACGGCCCCGCGGTTCCCCGCGAGGCCAAATTTCTTACCAACGGACTCTACACTGCCGCAACGACAGCTGCGAGGCGACCCGCCACCTTTCGGGCTTGTTCTTCCTCGGCGGCCTCCACCATGACGCGAAACAGCTCCTCAGTACCGGAAGGACGAAGCAGCACGCGACCCGAGTGCCCGAGCTCTTCCTCGGCCTCATCGATCGCAGCCAGCACCTCCTGCGAGCTCATAATCTTGGACTTCTCTGACACCGGCACGTTGATGAGTACCTGTGGCAGCACCTGCATCACCTGTGCGAGTTCCTTGAGGCTCTTGCCGGTTTCCGCCATCTGTTCCATCAGCAGCAGCGCGGACAGCGTGCCGTCGCCAGTCGTGGCGTGCTCCGGGACAACGATGTGGCCGGACTGCTCGCCACCAAGCGAGAAGTCCCCACGGTTGAGCTCCTCGAGAACGTAACGGTCGCCCACCGCGGTCTGCTTCAGTGCAATGCCTTCGCGCTCCATGGCGAGGGTAAGTCCCAGATTGCTCATGACCGTGGCTACGAGCGTGTTGTCGCGCAGGTTGTTCTCGGCCTTCATGCCGCAGGCCAAGATCGCCATAATCTGGTCACCGTCGATGATGTTGCCTTCAGCGTCGACGGCGAGGCAGCGGTCCGCATCACCGTCGTGTGCCACGCCAAGATCAGCACCGTATTCGACGACGGCTGCCTGGATCTTGTCCATATGAGTGGAACCGGAGCCATCGTTAATGTTGAAAGCGTTCGGCTCGTTGTAGATCGCCACAACCTCGGCACCGGCGGCCTCGTACGCCTTCGGGGCGACCTCGGACGCCGCACCGTTCGCACAGTCCACAACGACCTTGATGCCCTTCAGGCTGGTGCTCATCGCCTCTTTGAGGTGCGCCAGGTAACGATCCTGCGCGTCCGGCGCCTCCTCGATCACGCGGCCGATACGGGTGCCGGTTGGCCCACCTTCTTCAAGCGTGTCGAGAGCCCTCTCAATTTCGTCCTCGACCTCATCAGGCAGTTTGTGGCCACCCGCGGAGAAGAACTTGATGCCGTTATCCGGCATGGGGTTGTGGGACGCGGAGATCATCACACCGATGTCCGCACCGTAGTCATCAGTGAGGTACGCCAAGCCGGGAGTAGGAATCACGCCGACACGCAGGACATCCACACCTTTCGACGCCATGCCCGCAGCCATCGCTGCCGCAAGCATTTCGCCGGACACGCGTGGGTCGCGGCCAATCAGCGCCGTCGGGCGGCGCTTCGAGGACTCACGGTCCTTCGTTAGTACGGTCGCGGCGGCGGCACCGAGCTTCAGTGCCAACGACGCCGTCAGTCGCTCATTGGCGAGACCTCGGACACCATCAGTTCCAAACAATCGAGTCATGCTGTTTATTATGCACTACCGACAGCTATACAAAAACAACAACCGCCCACCCGGCCAGTGCCAGGGGGCGGTTGATGATACAACCAGCGTAGTGATTAACGCTTGGAGTACTGCGGTGCACGACGGGCCTTGTGCAGACCAGCCTTCTTACGCTCGACCGCACGAGCGTCACGGGTAAGCAGACCAGCCTTCTTCAGGGTTGGGCGCTCAGCCGGGTTGTAGATGTTCAGTGCACGGGCAATCGCCAGACGCAGCGCACCGGACTGACCGGTTGGGCCGCCGCCCTTGATGTTTGCCTTGATGTCGAACTGGCCCTCGCGCTCGAGCAGGGTCAGCGGCAGCAGGATGTCCTGCTGGTGCAGCTTGTTCGGGAAGTAGTCCTCGAACTCACGGCCGTTGACCGTGATCTTGCCTTCGCCCTCAACGACGGTCACGCGAGCGATTGCGCGCTTACGACGACCAACGGTCTGGATTGGGCCCTCGTGCAGCGGTGCAACCTCAACGGTGTCCTGGGTCTCCTCGACCTCTGGAGCAATAGCGTCACCGATGGTGTAGTTGAACTCTTCCGTCGCCGCGGTTGCCGCGTCGATGTCGGTCTCAGCTGCAATGTTGTTCTGATCAGCCATTACTGTGCCACCTGCTTAAACTCGTAGGTTTCCGGCTTCTGAGCCTCGTATGGGTGCTCGGAGCCGACGAAGACGTGAAGCTTCTTGATGGACTCGCGGGAAAGCTTGTTGTGCGGCATCATGCCCTTGACAGCTTCCTCGATAACGCGGTCCGGACGCTCATCGAGCGCACAACCAAGCGTCATAGCAGTCAGACCACCCGGGTAGCCGGAGTGGCGGTAGCGCATCTCGCGATCGCGCTTGTTCGAGGAGATGTGGACCTTCTCGGCGTTGATCACGATGATGTGATCGCCGGTGTCAACGTTCGGTGCGAACTGTGGCTTATGCTTGCCGCGCAGGATATCCGCTGCAGTCGACGCAAGCTTGCCCAAGACCACGTCCGTGGCGTCGATGACGTACCACTTACGGGTAATGTCACCGCTCTTTGGGTGGTAAGTAGACATGCATGACTCCTTCAAGTCTGTCTAGTTGGCTGCCGGCCATAACGTATAAAACTGTGCGCTGTATCCTGCTCAGACGGCGGCCGGTGGAGACCCGACAAGCAGCACGGCACACAAGCTGCAAACTTTACAGCACAAAGCACTGAACAGCAAGACGCTCCCCCTGGCGCCTTGCTGTTCAGCAAGCTTCTGTGTTGTTATCCCCAGCTGTTTGCCGCGGCGTTGTTTACCGCGAGCATGGTGGAGTTGCCGTCTTCAACGGTGCTGGCGATCTGGTTCAGAATGGTGTTCAGATCCTCTGCGGCTTGGTCCCACTTCGCCTGGTGTGCCTGGTACGCGGACGCTGCGGTGCCTTCCCAGGTCTGCGCCATCGGCTGGATGATCTGCTTCAGTTCGTTGAGCTGGCTGGTGATGCGGGTCGCCGACGAGCGCATGTCTTCAGCTGCGTTGGCGATCTGGGCGAAGTCGTACTTGATTTGCATGATGAGTATGTCCCTTTACATTCGGAAGATGGTCGTTGTGTCTGCTGAGAACCGCTGAGAGCGTTTTAGAGCGCCAAGCCCGCGGAACCGGACAGCGAACGGAAGTTGTCGGTGTTCGTAGCGTCGGTGTTCTCGTAGTTCTTGGCGTTGTCGCGGATGTTGTTCGCGATGTCACGCAGCGCTTCGGAGAGGCGTCGCTGCGCGTCGTCGTAGCGGACCATCAGGTCATCGAAGCTGCGCTGCGCATTGCCCACCCAGTAGCTGCGCGTGGACTCCGCGACCTGCTGCACGCGGTCGATTTCTCGGTTGACGTTTGCGTTGGTGTCATCTGCCCGGTCGGCAGTTGCGCGCATGACGTCGGCTTCTGTTCTGAACTGTTCCATGTTCAATCCCCCTACTAGGTACTGTGTCTTGGTTGTAACGACAGCCTTCCAAGCTGTTCATATAGTTGGACGCACGTTTTGGTGCTCCGGTTCCCTCAATGTTGAAGAAACTTTTCTTCCCACCCTCCCACCACGGTTATGCTGCGAGTTTGCCTCACCCCTCCCCTGTCGGTGGCGTGAATTCGGCGGTGTCGAAGGCCATCTGACACGTCGCCTGCTGCACCCTGCTGGGCGCCTGCCGCGTCTGACACGCCACGAAAAGCTGGTAAGAATCCTGCGCCCAGGTTCGCCACAGCGTTTCGGCGCCTCCGGGGGCGGTCTCGCGGTACGTCACGGCGTGGAGGTTGTGATCCACGAGCGTGAGCTCGGGGTCACGCTCGATACCCCCGAGCAGCTGCGCTACGAACTGCTCGGGCGGCAGCGTGTAGCGGTTCTCTGCGGAGATCAGTACGCGCATGTCGGGGTCGGCGCCTGTTGCCATCCAGCCCTGCTCATGTTGCGCGAGTTGGAACCCGGGAGGCAGCTCAATCGCAAGTCCGTCCTGCGCGATCCGCACGGCGGTAGGCTCGCTCGCAACAGAAGAAGAGGGGCTTGTTGACGCCCGCGAGGCCGTCGGCTGGCTGTGCAGCACAGTGGTCGACGTCGCCCCTTCTGAAGCCTGAGCAGACGTGGGCGAAGAGGGCGTCGATAAGAAACGAAAGAGCACGAACCCGCAGATTGCTGCGACCACAACCACTGCGGCGCCAAGCGCGGCGAACGGCCACCACGCGCGACGTGGCGCAAGGTCTGCGGCCGTAATCGCGGGTTGCTCCTCAGTCGGTGGATCGACTTCCACTTCGAGGGGCTCGCCGGTGATGGTGACGTCGTAGCCGCTCATGGCCTGCTCAAACTGATCGAGGTCCTCGGGGCTCGCGGCGATCTGAATCACGGCGCCGCCCGGATCTGGCCCGAACAGGCCACGCACGTACTGCGCGACTTCCCGCGGGCCGGGGCCGTCGAAACGGTGGACGTTGGCGGCGCCGGTGAACACGGTGTTCGTGGGCGTCATGGTGATGCGGAGATCGGGTTTCATAGGGTGGCTCCTTCGGAGTAGGGTGCTGCGACTTGGACCAGGCCACGGGCCTCACCTGACTGGACGAGCAGGCCTCGGCCGGGCGGCTGTGGGGCTGGGCGCACTCCGAAGAGCGCGCCTTCGTCCCTGGTACCGTCAAGGACGATGACGTCCGGAAGCAGGTCTTTCAGGGCGGACAGGAAACTGCCGAACATGGCGCGTGATACTCCACCGAACTTGCGGGCGGCAACCACGTGCAGGCCGATGTCGCGAGCGTGCGGGAACAGCGTGGCCAGCTCGCGCAGGGTGTCCTCCGGGACGAGCTCGAGGTCGTCGATGACGAGATAGAGCTCCGGGCCTTCCCACCAGGAACGCTGCGCGAGCTGCTGCGGGGTCACATCCGCCCCGGGTAGCCTGCCGCGCAGCGTGATGATCAGCGCGCTGACCGCCTCGTCGACGGCGCTGGTAGAGGCTGCGTAGGCCGCCACCATGTCCGGGTTCGCCCGCCCGAGGTGCGCGCGGCGCACGTCCAGAATCACCATGCGGGCCTGCTCACGGCCCATCGCCTCAATCGCGGTGATGGCCGAGGCAATCGCGGTGGACTTGCCAGCACCGCTCGCACCGATGACCAGCAGGTGGCCAGACTCGCTCCACAGCGGTGCAAGGCGGGGTCCACCGACGCCGAGTGGCAGACGTTGGCCTCCCGAGGTGAGCAGGTCCGCAACCTCCACGTGACTCGGCAGCACCCTTAGGCGTGGCACCGGAGGCTGACCCTGCGTCGCTGCGCGGACGTGTGCCACGTCCTGCGCGGAGGTGTGCGCGACCAGCATGAACGCCCCCTCTTCGGTAATGCCGCGGCCCGGCAGCGCGGGAAGTTTCGCCTGCACCTTCCTATCAATCACCGAGTCCATCGGTTCGGTAAGATGCAGCTCAATCCTCGTGCCGATCACGTCACGGACGTTCGCGCGGATCGCGTTCCAACGCTGTGTAGTCACAACCAGGTGGATGCCCACAGCCGGGCCTTCCGCAGCGAGACGAGTCAGCGGTTCACGCAGGTCTTCCGTCTTCGCATCCGGTGCGAGCAACGTGTGCCAGCCGTCCACGATCAACACGGTGTGCCGCTTCGTGCGCCGCTGCGGGTCGTCGAGCATCTCGACCAGCTCGTCGACGACACGGCGCACGCGCTCCTCGTCCGTGCGCTGCGCGACACCCGCCACATGCGGCAGTTCGGCGACGTCGCTGAAGTCGCCGGAGCCGGCGTCGATAATGTAGAAGCACAGCTCGTCCGTGGTGTGCCGCAGCGCGAGCGACGCCACCATCGTGCGCACCGCCATCGACTTGCCCGTCTGCGGTCCACCCGCGAGCGCCACGTGGCCACCCGCCACCGACAGGTCCAGCACGAGCGGCACCTGGCGCTGCTTGATCGGCTCGTCAATCACCCCGATAATCGCCCGCAGCTTCGGCATCGACTCACTGCCACCGTAGACCTGCGAAAGCTCGATCTGTGCAGGCAACGGCGGCAACCACACCTGGTGCGCCCGCATGCCCAGTGCATCCGCCACCTCCCTCGACTTCTCGACGACCGCCGCCAGCAACGTCGTGGTCGCATCAGTATCGACGCCGACACTCTCCTTCGCATCCTCCACCGGCGGGGGCTCCCACCCGTGGAACAGGCGAACCTCCGCGGCCGCCTCGCGCCTGGGCGACCCTCTCTTTTCTACACCCCTCACTGTGTTATAGAGACAGGGTCTTGACCTCCCCCCCCACCGCGGGCGAGCGCACCTCGCGCCTGGTCACGCCGCGGGCGCGCTCCAGCGGCCCCGACACGTACGCCGCGCGGAAACGCTCCAAGTCGCCTGAGCCCGTGGACAAGAAGCCCGCGCCGGGCTCGCTGGGTAGCTCGTAGGCGTCCGGCACGCCGAGCACCTGGCGGGATTCGGCCGCGGAGAACGTCTTGAGGCCGATACGGTAAGAAAGGTGCGAGTCCAGCCCGCGCAGCTTGCCCTCCTCCAAGCGCTGGGAGGCAAGTAGCAGGTGCACGCCCAGCGAGCGGCCAAGTCGGCCGACGGCCACGAACAGGTCAGCGAAGTGCGGGTGTTGGCTGAGCAACTCAGAAAACTCGTCCAGGATGATCACTAGCGCCGGCAGCGGCGCGAGGTCCTCGCCCGCGAGCCGGGCCGCGGTGTAGTCGGTGATATTGGCGTAGTTCCCCGCCTTGCGCAGTAGCTCCTGACGTCGGTTCATCTCACCGGAGATGGCGTCGTACATGCGCTCAACCAGGATGGATTCGTCCTCCAGGTTGGTAATGACCGCCGAGGTGTGAGGCAAGGACTCGCAGCCGAGGAAGGTTGCGCCGCCTTTGAAGTCCACGAGCACGAGGTTGAGTTCCTCCGGCGAGTGCGTCGCGGCGAGCGCCACAACGAGTGTTTTTAGAAGTTCCGATTTACCAGACCCCGTCGCACCGATGCACAACCCGTGCGGGCCCATCCCGCCCTGGGCGGACTCTTTCAGGTCCAAGTAGAGGGCCTGGCCCTGGGCAGTCGAGCCAATCGGGACCATGAGGCGCTGTCGGGTGCCTTCGCGTCCGGTCCACATGGTGTGCTCGTTGAGCTCGGCGATGTCGTTGATGCCGAGCATCGGGAGCAGCTTGCCTCCGTGGGAGGCGCTTTCGGCGCTGAGCAGCTCGGGGCGGCGATAGAACGCCAGTTGGCGCGCGATCAGCTCCGCCTCTGCGACACTAATCCTGTCGGGCCTGCCCAGAAACTCTAGGCCCATCCCGGTCAGCGCGTGGAGTTCGTCGTCGCAGACAAGGTGGAACGCCTCCTCATCCACCAACCAGTCCGGGTCCGGGTGGATAACCAGCACGCACACGTTCTCGCTGCTGGAGGCACTGGTGCTGAAGGAGATCACGGAGGGGTGGGTGGTGGCGTCGAGAAGTATGACTTGGAACTCGGCCGCCTCCGGCGTGGCGGAGTGCGGCAGCCACTTCACCCACTCAAATTCTCTCGGCGCCTGGGCGGCGTCGATGCCGACGAGCTCCGGGCCGTGGAAAAACGCCAGCTGGGCAATGATCGAGCGCGCGACCTCCGCCGCACGCGGCCCCACCATCGTGATCACGGGAAACGCATTGAGCGCCACCACGATCGGCATCTCTTGGATCGTGTTCACCGCGGCGACCGTCCTGCGCAGGCTCACCGCGCACACCGGGTCGAGGTCCTCGGGCGAGCCAGGGTCGTCGACCTCGATTGGGGTATGCAGTGCCACCGCGCCAACACCAATGCGCACCTGCAGCGCGTACGGCGAGGCGGCGTACTGTTCCCAGACACGCTCCGCAGGCACCGCCGTGAGCAGGGCGTTCGGTGCCGGGTGGAGATATTCGGCGTGCTCGCGCTGGACCTCGGCGTTGCTGCGCGCCCGGTGAGCGAGGGCGTCCAGGTGGCGCAGGTAGACCCGGCGCGTCTCGTCGATGTCCCCCTGGCGCTCCTGTGGCGAAAACATGGTGACCATGCCGAAGAGCATCATGACCGGGAAGATGAGCATCATTGGGCTCACAGTGCGCCCGGACATCACCATCAGCGCCATCACCGCCCCGATGGCAACCACCATGACCACGGGCAGCAGTACTTTCAACAGTGGCATCGGCTGGTCCTTGTGCGCCTGCGGTACCGCTTCGGCGCGGAGTTGGCCGGTCGGCAGTGGTGGTGGCGGCGCGAGTGTGTGCGCCGTCGATGGTGTCACGACTGGTTCGTGGTCAAGACCTAGCATGCATTCCCCCTCATGCATTTCCCCGGTTACGCATTCCCCCTCGCGCAACGTCTGCATGCATTCTAGGCGATGGTGCGCTACATTGTTCAAGTTAAGCGCCAAGTCGCGCATTTGTTTGTTTTCCGGGGGGATTCATCGTGGCAGTTTCTGCAACGCATCACATCGTGCACGTCACCATTCGTATCGACGTCGCTTCGCTTCATCGCGATATCGATCTCAGTTTGCCGACGTCCTCGTCGCTCTACGAGCTGATACCCGAGATCGCGCGCTTCGTGGAACTGCCGCAGCTGCACCGCCCTTGGGAGTTCACCAACGTAGCTGGCATCCCACTGGACGGACACGTGCCGTTGTACCAGCTCAAGATGCGAAACGGCGCGACGGTGGTGATGCGCCCACAGGAGCAGGCGGCACCGCCCGTGATCCGCGACGCGGCCCACTCGCTCAGCGCCGCGGCGGCTTCTGCGCGCGATGTGCGTGGCCTGCACATAGGCGCAACAATGTTGGGGCTGCTGTGCATTGCAGCGGTGGCTGGCACGGTCGGCGGAGTGGCGTTCGGCGCGGGCCTGGCGGCTGCAGCGGCGCTGGTGTTGTCGCTCGCGGCGCGAAGCAGCGCGGTTTACGTGGCGTTTCTGTGCACGGCCCCTTTCGCAGTCGGCGCCTGGGTGGCTGGGCCTCCGGCTACATGGGACGGGTCGAGCGATACGGCAATCGGGATGCTAGCCGCCGCGATCACCGCCGTGTCCTGCGTGGTCATCGGCGCGATGCTCAGGCTGTGCGGTGCGGCGGTCGCGACCTTCGCGGCGGTGTGCGCGCTGCTCCTTGCCGCGGCCCCGCTCGGTGCGTGGTTGCCGCCCTCGGATTGTCTACGAGACAGGAGAAGGGGTGGGACAAGCGCCCAACCCGGGTGGGGTCGGCCTCCACGGCGGTGACGACCGCCCGGGGGGGAGGCGGCGTCGATCACCGCCTGTCTCTTATACACATCTAGATGTGGAGAAGAGACAGGTGCGTGGTTGCCGCAGCACCACGCGGGGGCGGCGGTGGTCGTGCTGCTCGGGTTGCTGCTGGTCATGCTCACGCCCCATATCGCCACGGCCGCCGCGGGCTTGAAGGTGCCACGCATCCCCACCGCTGGCGAGGAATTTGATCGCTCGGATGTGTACCAGCATGACGTCGATACACGCAGCCGCACCGCGCTGACCGTATCTGCCGCGATTGCATGTGCCGTGACCACCTGCTGCTTACCAGCGCTCTACGGCATTGCCACGATGGACGCCGCACTGGGCTGGCGCGTCGCACTCGCCGGTTGCATGGCTGGCGCGCTACTCATCCACGCGGTGCGTCACCACTACCCCACCCCGCGCATCGCGCTGACGGCGCTGGCCCTCGGCGCGCTCGGTACCGTGGTGCTCGCCACCGTATACGAGCCAAGCCCGCACCCAGCGTTCCTCGTGGCAGCGGGGTGCATCGCCATTGTGTGCGCTACCGCCGTCATCTGGTCGCGCCGCGTGCCTGACCTCGAGCCAACCACGGTGGTGTGGTTCGAGCGCGCCGAAGCCGCCGCCATCATCGCAGTCATCCCGCTCGCGGTGCACCTCACCGGGCTGTTCGACCTCATCCGGGGGCTGTAAGCCCATGCACACCACTGCTTCTCGACGCCTCTTCGCCACCCTCTGCGCCCCACTCGCCGTTGGAACGACGCTGCCAATCTCGATCCCGGCCCCACCGGCGCAGGCCCAGGACTACGCCTGCACCCGCCCCGCGCACCTGCCGCCAGACCGCGACACGCCACTGGAGCCTGACCCATCCGTCGCCGCGTCCCGCAGCCACGGGCCGTGGTGTTGGCGGCCACGCCGTGGCGTGGTTGATCCACAAGTTGTCGGGGGGGGTCGTTTTTTCCATGGTAAGGATCGGCGTGCTAAAGACAGGACCGTACATCAGCGGGGAGGCGAAAATCTGTCTCTTATACCCACCTAGATGTGTATAAGAGCCAGACCCGCAACTGCCGCCGGTCACACCCGGCCGGGACTTCGTCACACCCGACGACCCCGATCCATTCTTCGACTGCGACAGCCACGGCACCGTCGTCGCCGGCATCATCGCCAGCCGCGACCTCGGCATCGCGCCCGCAGCGCACCTCATCTCAATCCGGCAAACCTCCGCGCACTACCGCGAAGAGCAGGCCGCGGGATCACTCGCCACCCTCACTGACGCCATCAACAACGCCGTCGACGAGCGCGCACGCGTCATCAACATCTCAATCGTCTCCTGCATGCCGCCTTACCTCGCCGCAAGCCTGGACACCCGCGAGCTGGAGGCCGCGCTCCACCGCGCCGAAACCTCCGGTGCCGTCGTCGTGGCCGCCGCAGGCAACGCCACCAACGAATGCGCCCACGGTTTCGCCGTCTTCCCCGCGCACATGCCCACGGTCCTTGCCGTCGGCGCACGCGAGGACGCCCACACTGTCGCCGACTACTCCATCGCATCCCCAAAGCCGCCGCTCTCCGCCCGCGGCACCACACCCGTGGTCCTCGCGTCCGACGGCGCAGGGTTCGCCACCGGCATCACCGGCGAACTCCAACCCGACGGCACACCAACCGTACAGCCCTACGTGGGCACCAGCTTCGCCGCACCCGTCGTCAGTGGCGCCATCGCCCTCCTCCTCGAGCGCTACCCGCACCTCTCACCGCAACAAGTCCGTGAGATCGTCTACGCCGCCGCGGAACCCAACGGCGGGGCGCTGCGCCCAGAAGACATCGTCACGCAACTCCCACCCACGCCACCGCGCGAGGCAACCGTCACCACCATCGACGCACCGTTGCCCACCGCATCCCTTGCGGTCCGGCGCGCCGGACTGGCGCTCGGTGGGCTCTTGGCATGCATCGCGCTGGCGATCGTGGCGCGCTCCCTCCGTGGGGGCCGCGGACGCCGCGGGCTCTAAGACGCCACCGGTTTCAGCGCCACCGACCGCTCGAGCGGAGCTCCACTCGGCAGCAGCGCAACGATCTGCCACGGCGCTTCCTCGGTGTGGCGCACGCCGATCAGCTCCAGCGTGTCCCGCCCGGCGACCTCGTGGCGGGTGCCCTCCGGCGACACCACGAGCAGGCCTTGCCCTGTATCCACGCCGACGGCACCCTCGCGCAGTCCCGTGAAGTGGGTCGCGGTGCCCGTCCCCGCCAGCGCAATCGCTCCTTCGAGCACGCCACCGGCGTCCTTCGGCCAGGTGGCTGCGCCACGTTTGTCGTTCACGCACACCGTGTCCTGTGTGGGTTGCACCCAGCGCGGAGCCTCGTGCGGGATGCGCAGGTCCAGTGGCGGCTGTGCGTCCGGGGAATGCGCGATGTCTGCGCGGTTGACGTTGCGGGGGGCGGCGCCGGCGTCGAGAAGCACTTGGGCGGCTGTGTCAGAGACTTGCTGCACACCGCCGTGCTCCGTAAGCACCCAGGCAGCCTCCGGGGTGCGCAGTACCTCAGGGAGGCGCGGTGGCAGCGTGAACGCCGGCCCCTCGCGCAGGGCACCAAGCACCGCGTTCGGCGGCGACCAGCGCGGCGTCGTGGCGTCGATCCCCAGGGCACGGCGCATGATGCGCCCCTCCGGCGTGGTGGATGGCGGCAGCTGCCTGCGACCGTGCGCATCGACGACCCACTCACGGTGATCCGCCACCGCCAGCACCGCCGTACCCCTCGGTAGCGGCGCAGGCGCCTGACCCGCGACCACCGTGACCTTGCCCTCGGTGTGGCACGCGGACCAGGCATGCGCCTCCGTGGCCTCAGGGGCAAACATCCCAGGAGCCGCGACGATGCCCACTGGCAGGCCGCGCGGCACCGTGGCCAAGTAGTCCCCACCGGCGCGGGCAGGCTCGGCGGCCTCCCCGGCGATGAGGCGAGCGGAAGTCAAGTTCGTCACAGGGTGCAAGGTGCCGTCGACACGCACGAACAGGCCGCCGTCAGTAGCTCGCACGATCGGGGCTTCGCCGGGGTGCGGGTTCGGGCTCATCCAGGCGAATAGCCCCATCACCGCGGCGATCAGCACCACCCCGACCGCCCCGAAGATCCCCGCGCGGCGCCGCGCCGCCAGCGGGTCATGGATCATCCGGATATCGCCGTAGATCAGGCCGTGCTCCACACGGCGCTGCATGAACCTGTGCCCCGACACCTGCGGTCGCGTTGTTGGCAACAATCGCTGCGACATGTATACCCCCGATGTTGTATCCCCCGATAACCAATAACGCTGCCTTACACTACCAAAGCTCCAGCGGTTCCGAGCCGTGCTTGACGGCGTCGTGCTGCATCTCCGCGAGCTCGGCGCGCGTAAACGCCTCGTTCACCGCGAAGATCACCGTGTCTCCCTTCACGTACACCGGGGTCAGCGCGCTATTGGCCGTGGCATTGTTCAAATTCACGCGCGGCGGCTGCTGCGCCCAGAACGACGGCGGCGATGCGATGTAAAACTTGATGTTCAGCCGTTCAACGGCCCGGTCCACGGCGTTCTTCGCCGTCGCGTCGCCGAGCACCCCGCGCCCGAGCATCTCTACGTCGAACAACGCGGTTGCGGTGTCGTCGCCTCGTGTCTTCGCTGGCCACAGGTAGTGCCGGGAGAGCGTCGGCACGCCGGTGTAGGCATACAGCCACGAATGCCCGTCCGCGGGCTCGCCGTAGGTCACGCCTTCCCACGCCACAGGCTGCGTCGCGAGCCAGTCGAACGCAGCCAGGTCGTCATCGTTGACCATTCGACCGCCAACGCGCGGAGCGGTGTAAATGCCCTCCGCCGATTGAGCTGCATTCGCGTGCACGGCGGTCGCAGTACTCGCAGCCACCACGAGGGACACGAGCACCGCCCCAATTGTCGACGCCCCCTTCGCCACCACCGTGCCCTCACGCGCGGCAACCGGCGCCAACGTCAGCATCCGAATCATCACCGAGGCCCCTATGGCCGCCGCGACGATGACGCACATCACCACCGGCAACACCAGGCGGTGCGCCGTGTTGTAGTGCAGCCCCGAAACCAGCGAAGGCACCACGTCCAGCACCGGCGGAAGCGGTGCGGTTGCCTGCACCACCGTCGCAAGTGACAGGACGTAGAACGCCACCGGCCACACCTGGCGACGCCACGCCACAACCGCCACCGCCCCCACGAGCGCGAGCCACAGCAGCACAGTCGGGTTGTAGTTCGGGAAGTACTCAGTGACGTGGCGCGTATCCATCGTGATCGCGAGCGCCCACGGATTTGGCGCCGTGCCATCCTCCGGAGTAGACCACCCCGCGACCTCCTGCGCCTGCTCGGAACCAGCAAACATCTGTGGCAGGAACAGCACCGCACCGGCAAGCGCCGGGGCCGCTAACCAGACAGTGTCCACGAGGCGTGAACGGACGGGACGAAGAAGCGTCGAAAAGCACCAAGCGAAGGCCACCGCCAGCGCAATCGTGGTCACCGGCGACGGGTGCACCGCCACCACCCCGAAGAACCCGATGGCCGCCGCAAACGCCGAGTTGTGATGCCGTGGCACCTCCAGGAACTGCCAAATCACAATGCCCGTGAGCGCAACTGCCATCATGTACGGCCACATGCCAACAAAATCCGACACCCACATCAGCTGCGGCGCACCGTACACCAGCAGCGGCGCGAACCCCGCCGCGATCTGCGCCGTCAGCCCCCGCGACCGCAGAAACGCAAACACCAGGCACGCCACGGACACGCAAGCCGCCACCGATGGCACGATCGCCTGCGCCACATTCAGCGCGGGGATCGGCGCCATCCCAGCGGTCTTGGCAAACAACGCAACCCCCGCGTGGTACCCCGAGGGATACAACAGCGAACTGTGCGTCTCCTGGTACATCAGCTCCCCCATGCGCGTTGGCGACGCAATCCCCTCATCCATGATGAAGCGCACAGTATTGGCGTGCCACTGGGAATCCCAACCCTGCACGATATTGGCCAAACCCAGCGGAGTTCCCTGCAGCCACCGCAGCTTGTCACTGATCAGCATCGCCGACCCCGCAATCACACCAAGCAGCGGCAGCACCCAGACGGGGTCAACCACACTGCCTTCGCGCCGCTCCTGCGGAGTCCCCGGCAGCAGCGCCCGACGCCACGACAGTTGCCCAGTGCCAGTCCAGCGCTCGTGGGCGCGGCGCGCAAACGCGTAGCGCCACCCCGCAGCACACAACATCACAAACACCACGCTCACAGAGAACGTCCACGGCGAAAACCTCGCCGACGTCAGGCCCCAAGACCAGGCGCTGAAGCCAATAATGCCGAAGCTCACGGGTATCGACGCCACCACCGACGCCGGCACACGCATGCCGGAGATGACGTTGACCAGGAATCCTGGCAGCACAAACACAAGTACCGCTGCTATGAACATCCCGGCAGTGACCACGCGTACTCCTTCGAGACCTAAGACGTTGAGACTGGTGAAATCTTATCGCTTTGCGCTCTCAGAGCGAACGCCGATCACGAGTTGTGTTGGCTCGTGCCTCCCACTCCTGCTCTGGTGGGTACACAACGTGGTCGAAGGTCAGCCCCTTCGCGGGGGCTAACGGTACGTCGGCGCGCCGCTCAGTGGCGTCGAGCAGTCCAGTGGCCCACGCCAGGTCGCGCTTGCCCTGCCCGACCGTGAGGCACGTCGCGGTCAGTGCGCGCACCATGTTCCAACAGAACGCGTCGGCACTGATGTGTGCCTCGTAGAGCTGCGGCTCCGCCTCCGTGGAAGCGTCTACCCAGCGGAAGCTGTGCACGTCGCGGATCGTCGTCGCGTGCGGTCGCGGCTTGCAGAACGCCGCGAAGTCGTGCAGCCCGAGCAGCACGTCGGCGGTCTGTTGCATTAGCTGCACGTCGACCGGGCGAGCCCACACCGCAGTGTCACGCGTCCGTGTCGGCAGCGCCCCCGCTGGGTTGGTAGTGACGCGGTAGATGTAGTGACGCGCCATCGCCGAGAAGCGAGCGTCGAACTCAGGGGCAACCTCCCGGACTTGTTGAACTCGGATGTCGTCCGGTAGCAGTTTGGCAAGGCGACGCACCAGGCGTGCAGGATCACCGTCAAGAGAGCGCTGCTGCAACGCGGCCGGGTCGATGTCTGCGTGCGCAACCTGGCCACGGGCGTGGACCCCCGCATCCGTACGGCCCGCGACCGTCAGGGCGACGGGGTGGCGCAGCACAAGCGCGAGCGCGTCCTCCACGGTTCCTTGGACGGTCCGCAGGTCGCCTTTCTGCCGGGCCCAGCCGTGAAAGTCGGTGCCGTCATAGGCGATGTCGAAACGCAGCCGCATCGTGTTCATTCGTTACAGGCTAGCAAACTGGTCGCGTGCTTTTGGAATGCGAAAACCCCGCGACACCGTGAAGGTGGACGCGGGGTCTCATGTGGTTGAGCTAGAAAAGCTCACTCAGCGGAGGACTAGTCCTCCTTGGAAGCCTTCGCCTCAGCTGGCTCCAGAACCAGGGAAATCTGGGTCATTGGAGCGTTGTCGCCGGAGCGAGGTGCAACCTTGATCAGGCGGGTGTAGCCGCCGTTGCGGTTTTCGAACTTCGGTGCAAGCTCGTTGAACAGGTATGCAACGATCTGCTTGTTCGGAAGCTTCGCAGCAACAGCGCGGCGTTCCTGCAGGGAACCGCCCTTCGCCTTGGTGATCAGCTTCTCAGCGTATGGGCGAAGTGCTTTCGCCTTTGCATCGGTCGTCGTGATGGCGCCGTGCTCGAACAGGGACTGCGCCAGGTTAGACAGAATGTGCTTCTGGTGGGCGGCGGACCCTCCGAGACGGGCACCCTTCTTCGGGGTAGGCATTTTCGTACTCCTCGTATGGGATTGTGAGCGCGTGCTCTTGGTTTACTCGGTTTCTTCCGCGGTGTCGTCGACGTAGTCACCAGTCTCGGCGTCGTAGCCTTCGATCTGGGTCGGGTCGAAATCTTCCGGAGCGTCCTTCAGCGTCAGGCTCATGGAGGCGAGCTTGATCTTGACCTCATTGATGGACTTCTCGCCAAAGTTGCGGATATCCATCAGGTCGGTCTCAGAGCACTCAGCCAGCTGGCCGACGGTGTTGATGCCCTCGCGCTTCAAGCAGTTGTAGGACCGGACGGAGAAGTTGAGATCCTCAATCGGCAGGTTGTAAGCCGCGATGTACTCCGTCTCCTGTGGGGACGGGCCGATCTCGATGCCTTCTGCTGCCGTGTTCAGCTCACGTGCCAGGCCGAACAGCTCCACCAGGGTGGAACCGGCCGAAGCCAACGCGTCGCGAGCAGACATGGAGTTCTTCGTCTCCACGTCAATGATCAGCTTGTCGAAGTCAGTGCGCTGCTCAACACGGGTTGCCTCAACCTTGTAGGCAACACGGGTCACTGGCGAGTAGATCTGGTCGACCGGAATGCGGCCGGCTTCCCCACCAGAGTTCGGCATCGCTGGGACGTAGCCACGGCCACGCTCCACGACAAGCTCCATCTCAAGGCGTGCCTGCTCATTGAGCGAAGCGATGTGCAGATCCGGGTTGTGGATCTGAACATCAGCTGGCGTCTCAATGTCGCCGGCGGTAACGACTCCTGGGCCTTCAACGGACAGGTACATCACGACTGGCTCGTCGGACTCCGACGACAGCACGATGTCCTTGATGTTGAGGATGATCTCGGAAACGTTTTCCTTCACACCGTTGATGGTGGTGAACTCATGGAGCACACCATCAATCTTGATCGAGGTAACCGCTGCGCCCGGAATGGACGACAGCAGCGTACGGCGCAGGGAGTTACCCAGCGTGTAACCAAAACCTGGCTCGAGTGGCTCAATGATGAACTTCGAGCGGTTGGTATCGATGTACTCCTCGGTCAGCTGCGGACGCTGTGAGATGAGCATGAACTTCTCCTTTTCCGGCTACCACTATATGAAGCCGCGAGAATATGGACTTTCGGAAAGATATCGCACCACTTGTATACGTACGTATCGACGCAGTGCGGGGTGAAGTAAGCGGGCTTACTTCGAGTAGAGCTCGACGATGAGCTGCTCCTGCAGCGGCACCTCGATCTGAGCGCGCTCCGGCAACTGGTGCACGAGAATGCGCAGGGTGTCCGGAACGACCTGGAGCCATGCCGGAACAACGGCGTCCAGCAAGTTGTCCTGGGCCTCTTCGAACCAGAGCATCTTGCGGGACTTGTCACGAACATCGATGATGTCGTACTGCGTGACCTTGTAAGAAGGAACGTCGATACGCTTGCCGTTCACGGTGAAGTGACCGTGGGAAACAAGCTGACGTGCCTGGCGGCGCGTGCGCGCCAGACCTGCACGGTATACAACGTTGTCCAGACGGGACTCAAGCAGGATCAGCAGGTTGTCGCCGGTCTTGCCTGGGAGGCGGTTGGCCTCCTCGTAGTAGCGACGGAACTGCTTCTCCATCACTCCGTAGGTGAAGCGAGCCTTCTGCTTCTCCTGGAGCTGGAGCAGGTACTCAGATTCCTTGATGCGAGCGCGGCCAGCCTGCCCCGGAGGGTACGGGCGACGCTCAAAGGACATGTCACCGCCGACGAGATCGACGCGGAGGCGACGGGACTTACGGGTAGCAGGGCCGGTATAACGAGCCATGATGTATTACCTCTTTTCCTTTCTGCCTTAAACGCGACGACGCTTCGCCGGACGGCAGCCGTTGAACGGCTGTGGGGTCACGTCAGAGATCGAGGACACCTCCAGGCCAGCAGCCTGGAGCGAACGGATTGCGGTCTCACGGCCGGAGCCTGGACCCTTGACGAAAACGTCAACCTTCTTCATACCGTGGTCCATCGCCTTGCGAGCAGCGTTCTCAGCTGCCATCTGAGCAGCGAACGGCGTGGACTTGCGGGATCCCTTGAAGCCAACGTGGCCGGAGGAAGCCCAGGAGATAACAGCACCGGTCTGATCCGTGATCGAGACGATGGTGTTGTTAAAGGTCGACTTGATGTATGCGTGGCCAGCAGCCACGTTCTTCTTTACGATGCGACGGCCACCACGGCGCGCACCGGAACGAGTCTTAGGAGGCATGGATTACTTCTTCTTTCCTGCGATGGTCTTCTTCGGGCCCTTACGAGTGCGAGCGTTCGTCTTGGTGCGCTGCCCGCGAACAGGCAGGCCACGACGGTGACGAAGGCCCTGGTAGGAGCCGATTTCAATCTTGCGGCGGATGTCTGCCTGCACCTCACGACGCAGGTCGCCCTCTACGGTGTAGGAGGACTCGATTGCGTCACGCAGTGCGGACAGCTGATCGTCGCTCAGGTTGTCCGTACGCAGGTCTGGAGAAATGCCCGTCTTCTCGAGCAGCTCCTTGGCGCGGGTTGCGCCGATGCCATAAATGTAAGTAAGTGCGATCTCCATGCGCTTATTGCGCGGAAGATCAACACCAGCTAGACGTGCCATGTGGAACGTACCTTTCGGGTTGTTACGGCGGTTTTCTCCCTATCCGCCCACGCCAACCGACTCTTTATCCGGACCGTACCGGAGGATGGGCCGTGATACACGTGGCTTTGGCCACCGTAGCCAAAGGTAAGCGACGCGCAGCAACGCCACGCGTCTGGGTAAGGAGGCTTCAAACGAAATTACTTGTAGCGGTACGTGATACGCCCACGGTCCAGGTCATATGGAGACAGCTCCACAATGACCCGGTCTTCAGGAAGGATGCGGATGTAGTGCTGGCGCATCTTGCCACTGATGTGAGCAAGGACCTCATGCCCGTTGTCGAGCTCGACACGGAACATAGCATTCTTCAAAGGTTCGACGATGCGACCCTCTACCTCAATGGCGCCTTCTTTTGCCATACACTCCACTTCCTATAGCTCACGGAACACAGCGATCCTCATTGATGCGCAGTGTTTCCGCTGGTAGCTGACGTAAAACATACTTGTACTACGTGGTGCATAAACACCAGTGGTCAACTATATCCCGTCACCAGCGCAAACACAAGCCCACCTGCGAAGCTAAGTCCGCAGGTGGGCGTCGAAAAGAATGGAGCAGCTAGAAGACGAAGACCTTGTCCCCGATAGCGAGATCCTGGAAGTAGCGCTGGGCGTCCGCGCGGTACATGCGAACGCAGCCGTGCGAGAGAATCGACGGATCCCCCTGGTGGAACGCGATACCGTTGTTGGTGAAGTACGTCGCGTACGGCATCGGCGCATTGCCGAACTCCCACGAGATCTCATCCTTCACCTTGCGGTTGACGTAGAACGTACCCTTCGGCGTATCAAGGCCAGGCCTGCCCGGACCGATCAGGTCAGCCGTGTAGTACATCTGGCCGTTATTCTGCAGCCAGGAACGGCGTCCGCCGGTGTCCACACACACCTTCGCATCCTTCGGACATGGGCCGTAATCGAACGCGGGTTGTGCAGGTGGCGCCGGGCGTGCAGCTGGTTTCGGCGCTGGCTTCGGAGTCTTCTCGGCGATCAGGCCTGGGTAGAAGCGTTCGACAGTAGCATCGATGCTTGCCTTCGCCTGGGCTGGCAGGTCCTTGTTGATTGCCGCCAATCCGTCGGCCTGCGCGCGCAGCGAGTTGCGGGTCTGCCATGCTCGCTCACGTGCGTCGGGCGTACTGGAGCCGATGCTGGAGAGCTGAGACTGCGTCTGCTCAAGCAGGGCACCCAGTCCACCATTCGAAGACATCGCTGGCATCTGCTGCGCCTCCGCCATCGCTGGCTGGGCAAGCATGGAGGCGGCGACGCCGATTCCAACACTCAAACCGGCAAGCTTGCGGCTCAGTTGGGATGGCTTCGCATGTCGAGGTTGATAACGCATGTGGGCAGTATAGCTTACTTCGCTTCGCGGACAGTGAGGATGCGCGGCCCGTCAGCCGTGGCGGCGACCGTGTGCTCCCAGTGCGATGCCGGGGCGCCGTCGATGGAAACGACAGTCCAGTCGTCACCGAGCACCTCCGTGTCGATCTCTCCGCCGAGGATCAGCATCGGCTCAATCGCCAACACCGACCCCTCCTGGATCACAGGGCCGCGTCCGGGTTTTCCCTCGTTGGCAAGGTATGGATCCTCGTGCATCGTGCGTCCGATCCCGTGGCCGCCGTACCCGTCCACAATGCCGAGCTCCACTCCGAACTTCTCCTCTGCTGCGTACGTCGCGCGTTCGAGTGCATGCGACACGTCGGTCGACCGGTTGCCCGGCACCATCGCCTTCAGCCCCTCGTGCAGCACCCATTCGGTTGCCTGGTTCAACTTTTCGACGTCCGCTTCGAGCTCACCCACACCGAACGTCCACGCGGAATCCCCTACCCAACCATGCAAGGTCGCGCCACAGTCGATGGAGACCAGGTCTCCCTCGCGGAGCACAGTCTCTTTGTTCGGAATTCCGTGCACGACTACCTCGTTGACTGACGCACAGATCGACCCCGGAAAGCCCTGATACCCCAAAAATGTGGGCGTGGCCCCGTGATCACGGATAACAGTCTCGGCGACCTTGTCTAAGTCGAGCGTCGACTTGCCGGGGGCGGCCGCCGCCCGCACCTCCTGCAGCGCCAAGCCGACGATTCGGCCTGCCTTCTCCATCGCGTCGAGCTGCTCAGGTGTCTTTGCGACAATCTTGCGCTTCCGGAACCCCATCATTCGCTTCCTTCCTAGAGTTACTGCGTAAAAGGGCCGGTAGGCACTCGTCGAGTCCCTACCGGCCCTTGCGCCTATATAGACGCTGTATGTTACTTCTTCAGCTGCGCCATCGCGCGCTCGTTGATTTCATCAACGTCACCAACGGCGTCGATGGAGATGATCTCGTCGCCGTAGTGGTCAATCAGCGGCGCGGTTTCGTCGCGGTAGACCTTGAGGCGGGTGCGGATCGTTTCCTCATTGTCGTCCGCGCGGCCACGCGCGAGCATGCGCTCGACCACCACGTCTTCGTCGACAACAAAGTTGAGCACGCCGTCCAGCTTCAGGCCCTGCTTGCTCAGCAGCTCCTTCAGGATCTCTGCTTGCTCAACGGTGCGCGGGAAACCGTCGAGCAGGAAGCCGTTCGCAGCATCTTCCTGGCTGAGTCGGTCTTCCACCATGCGTGCGGTGACATCGGTCGGCACAAGCTTGCCAGCATCGATGTAGCTTTTCGCTTCGACACCAAGCGGGGTGCCCTGGCCGATGTTCGCACGGAACAGGTCACCGGTGGAGATGTGCGGAACGCCGAGCTTCTCGGAGAGAATGGCTGCCTGAGTGCCTTTGCCAGCGCCGGGAGGGCCAAGTAGTACAAGTCGCATTATCGCAACAGTCCTTCGTAGTTGGATTGGAGAAGTTGGGATTCAATTTGCTTGACCGTAGTCAATGCTACGGACACCATAATCAGGATAGCCGTACCGCCGAACGCACTCATGCCACCGCGGCCAGCGCCGCCAATGCCGGCGTCGAGCGCCAGGTTCGGCAGGATCGCGATGAGTGCAAGGTAGAGCGCGCCAACGAACAAGAGACGGTTCATCACAAACGCGAGGTACTCGGCGGTTGGGCGACCCGGACGAATGCCTGGGATGAAGCCACCGTACTTCTTCATGTTCTCTGCCTGGTCGACCGGGTCGTACTGGATAGAGACGTAGAAGTAGGAGAAGAAGATGATCATGGCGAAGTACGCCAGGATGTACTGCCAGGAGCCTGGGTTCTGCAGCCACGCCATGACGTTGTTCATCCACCAGTTGTCCGGCGGGGTCGTGTTGTTCATGGTCACGATCTGCGTGATCAAGACAGGAACGTACATCAGCGAGGAGGCGAAAATCACAGGAATAACGCCAGCCTGGTTGACCTTGAGCGGCAGGTACGTAGAAGAACCGCCGTACTGACGGCGCCCAACCATGCGCTTGGCGTACTGCACCGGGATACGACGCTGGCCCTGCTCGATGAAGATGATGCCGACGACCAACGCAATGATCGCCGCAACGACCATGGCGAAGGTAACCGCGCCGGAGTTCTTCAGGATGTAGGCACCCTCGGACGGAAGCTTCGTCGCAATACCAGCGAAGATCAGCAGGGACATACCATTGCCAACGCCCTTTTCAGTGATGATCTCGCCGAGCCACATAATCAGGACCGCACCCGACGTCATGACGATGATCATCATGATGAGCGTCCAGATGTTGCGGTCCTCAATAAGCACCGGAATCCCCTGGCCGAGGAGCTGCTCACGGTCGGCCAGCGCCACAATACCTGCGGACTGCAGCAGCGCCAGCGCAACCGTGAGATAACGCGTGTACTGCGTCATCTTGGTTTGGCCCGACTGCCCTTCCTTCTTCAACTCCTCGAACTTCGGAATCACCACGGTCAGCAGCTGCACGATAATCGACGCCGTAATGTACGGCATGATGCCAATCGCGAAGATGGACAACTGCAGCAACGCACCACCAGAGAACAGCCCGATGATGGAGAACATCGTGGCGTTGTCACCCTGAGCGACTTCCTCCAGACGGGAGTTAATCAACGCGTAGTCGACACCAGGCGTCGGAATCTGGGCACCAATGCGGTACAGAATCATCAACGCAAGGGTAATCAGAATCTTCTTCCGAAGATCCGGGTCCTTGAACGCTTGCAATATAGCGGACACAAAGCCTCCTGGCTCCTGCAGCACTCACGCAGGAGATAGTGGACAGTACGGTTGCCAAAAGTGCACGTCACAACCACCGTAGCGGGCTGACGGGACACTCCAGACAGGATTGACCCCACTACTCTACCAGTTAGCAGGCCAAACCCCCGATTCGGCCAGCACCCCCGCGAGGGTTTCCAACTTTCGATTGAAAATCACTACACTCAAAAATAGGTAATTGGTATTACATTTATTCACGACTTTTCTGTAGAAAATCCTCGCATTCGAAGGGACAGCGATGAGCACAGCACCTACACCAACGCCGACTCCCGTGAGTCGGCGTAAATTTCTCCAATGGTCAGGCCTCGTAGGAGGCGCGGCCGTAGCGACGACGGCCGTCTCTGGCACGCTCCTGCGCGGCACCCCAGGTGTCGGCGCCGCAGAGGCCGCAGAAGGCACGAGCACCGACCCGAAGTTCGTCTGGTCCGCCTGCACCGTCAACTGCGGCTCCCGCTGCCCACTGCGCCTCCAAGTTGTGGACGGGCGCGTCACCCGCGTCCTTCCGGACGATGGCGGCGACAACTCCATCGGCTCGCAGCAGATCCGCGCCTGCGTGCGCGGCCGCTCAATCCGCCACCGCATCTACAACCCGGACCGGCTAAAGACGCCGCTGAAGCGCAAGCCCGGCACGAAGCGCGGCGACGGCGAGTGGATCGAAATCTCCTGGGAGCAGGCGCTCGACGAAATCGCCGACCAGATGAAGGGCATCCTGGACAAATACGGCAACGAGTCGATCTACCTCGCGTACGGCACGGGGACCATCGGCGGCACCGTCGCGCGCTCCTGGCCGCCTGTCGAGACTCCTTTCGCACGGTTTATGAACCTCATCGGCGGCTACCTGAACCACTACGCCGACTACTCCACCGCGCAGATCACGGCAGCCTACCCGTACCACTACGGTTCCTGGGTCACGTCGAACTCCTTCGACGACGTGAAGAACTCCAAGCTGCAGGTCATGTTCGGCAACAACCCGCTTGAGACCCGCATGTCCGGTGGTGGCGAGACGTTCGTCACCCAGCAGACGAAACGCAAGTACGGCGTGAAGACCATCGTGATCGACCCGCGCTACTCCGAGACCGCAGTCGGCCTTGGCGACGAATGGGTTCCGATCCGCCCGGGCACCGACGCAGCGCTCGTGGCAGGTATCGCGCACGTACTGCTCTCCGAGAACCTGCACGACCAAGCGTTCCTGGACAAGTATTGTGTCGGCTTTGACGAGGACCACATGCCGAAGGGCGCGCCGAAGAACGGCTCGTACCGCTCCTACATTGAGGGCAAGGGGCCGGACGGCGTCGAAAAGACTCCTGAGTGGGCCGCCCGCGTCTGCGGTGTACCCGCGCAGAAGATCCGCCAGCTTGCCCGCGAGATGGGCACCGCAAAGCCAACCGCAATTACCCAGGGCTGGGGTCCGCAGCGCCACGCGAACGGCGAGAACCAGTCGCGCGCGGTGTTTACGCTGGCAGCGCTGCTCGGGCAGATCGGTATCCCTGGTGGAGGCACCGGCGCTCGCGAGGGCTCGGCAAGCTTGCCGATGACGTACCCGTTCAACACGCAGTACGAGAACCCGGTGGAGACCTCGATCTCGGTTGCAATGTGGCCACAGGCCGTCGACCACGGCCCAGAGATGACCAAGACGAAGGACGGCGTACGCGGCAAGGACAAACTCGACGTCCCGATCAAGATGATCTGGCAATACGCCGGCAACACCAACACGAACCAGCACGGCGACCTCAATCGCACGGTCGAGCTGCTTCGCGACGACTCCAAGGCCGAACTCATCGTCGTCAGCGACATCCAGATGACGGTGTCCGCGCGCTACGCGGACTACGTTCTGCCGGACTGCTCCACCGCTGAGCAAACCGACATCATCCAGCAGGGCTCGGCGGGCAACCTGGAGTACACCATCCTGGCCTCCAGCGCGATCAAGCCACTGTACGACTGTCGGCCGATTTACGACGTCGTCGCCGATCTCGCTGAACGCTTCGGTGTGCGCGACAAATTCACCGAAGGCCGCACCCAGGAAGAGTGGCTGCGCTACACCCTCGACGAATCCCGCAAGGAGATCCCGGAGCTTCCGTCCTTTGAGGAGCTCAAGAAGATGGGTGTGTGGCGTCGAGAAGGCGAAACCACGGTCGCACTGAAAGACTTCCGTGAGGACCCAGTGGCCAACCCCCTGGAGACCCCGAGTGGCAAGATCGAGATCTTCTCCTCCGAGCTCTACGAAATGTCGAAGGAGTGGGAGTTTGACCCGAACATCGCAGGCGACAAGCTGACACCGCTGCCGGAGCAGGTCGCAACTTGGGAAGGCGCCGAGGAAGCCGCAGAGAACAAGGAGTACCCGCTGCAGGTCATCGGCCACCACACCAAGGGCCGCACCCACTCCTCCTACGGCAACGTCGATTGGCTGCGCGACGACGCCCACCCGCAGGTCCTCTGGATCAACCCCATCGACGCCAAGGAACGCGGCATCAAGAACGACGACCCCGTCTACGCCTACAACAAGCGTGGCCGGATCCGCTCCATCGCCCGCGTCACCCCGCGAATCGCACCGGGTGTCATCTCGGTGCCGCAGGGTTCCTGGTTCAACCCGAAGGACGGCGGCGTGGACGTAGGGGCATCCGTCAATACGCTGACCAGCTGGCATCCCTCCCCTCTTGCCAAGGGCAACGCGCAGCACACGGCGCTGTGCCAGGTTGAAAAAGCGAAATAACAACACCAAGGAGTGAAACAACAACATGGCTAACAACAACGACAAGCCGAGCAAGCGCCTTGGTTTCTTCTTCGACCAGACCTTGTGCAACGGCTGCAAAGCCTGCCAGATCGCCTGCAAGGACAAGCACAACACACCGATCGGCGTGAACTGGCGCCGCGTGGTCGAGTACTCGGGCGGCGACTGGAACCGCAACGCCGACGGCGAGCTGACCACCAACACGTTCACCTACTACACATCGGTGTCCTGCAACCACTGTGACAACCCGATCTGTACCAAGGTTTGCCCGACCACCGCGATGCACATCGGCGAGGACGGCGTCGTCTCCGTCGACCCGCACAAGTGCGTGGGCTGCCGCTACTGCGAGTGGGCGTGCCCCTACTCCGCGCCACAGTTCAACCCTGAAAAGGGCGTCATGACGAAGTGCGACCTGTGCGCCGACTACCGCGCCGAGGGCAAAGACCCCGCGTGCGTGGCCGCGTGCCCGTCGCGCGCGCTCGACTGGGGGCCTATCGACGAGCTGCGCAAGGAACACGGCGACGTCGCCGGCATCGCGCCGCTGCCGGACCCAACGTTTACCGAACCACGCCTGACCATCAAGCCGCACAAGGACGCGAAACGCTGGGACGCGTTGGACGCCGGCGAGATCATGAACCCGGAAGAGGTCTAACTCATGAATATGCACGAATGGCCCCTCACGTTTTTCACTACGTTCGGGCAGATGGCGGTCGGCGCGTTCTTCGTCCTCGGCGTCATCACAATGGTGGGACGCACCCGCTACTCCGCGAACGCGATTAACCGGATTTGTGTGCCGGCGCTCTACGCAATCGGCCCAATCATGATCGCAGGCTTCTGCCTCGCGTTCTTCCACCTCGGCAACCCGATCAACGCGCTGAACGTGATGCGCCACATCAGTTCCTCCGGACTCACCCAGGAGCTCGTGGGCGGCTGCATCTTCGCGGCGCTCGGCTTCCTGTTCGCGGCCTGTCAGTTCTTCGACTGGGGCTCCGTGGGCACCCGCACAACCATCGCGGTCATCACCGCGATTGCCGGCATCGGGTTCATCGCCACCATGGCGCGCCTCTACATGCTGCCCACGATCCCATCGTGGAACCACTGGACTACCCCGGCGGCGTTCTATCTCTCCGCCGCGGTCACCGGTCTGCTCGCGATTGCGGTCGCGCTCACGGCGTACAACTGGCTCGAGGACTCAGAGCTCATCAAAAAGCTGATTCCGTCCGCGCGCAACGAAGACCAGACAGACGCCCAGAAGGAAGAGGTCTGGGACCTCATCCACGCGTCCCTGCGCTGGATCGGCATCGCGCTGACCGTCGTCGTGCCGCTCATTTTCATCGTGATGGTGTTCAACTACGGCCGCCCCGCGGGCCCGAACCCGGCGCAGTTTGAATTCAACATGACCGCGTTCGTCATCCGCATTGGTCTGCTGCTGGTCGGCGCGTTCATCGTGGGCCTCATCCTGGCGTTCGGCGGCCGCACCCGCCGCCCCACCTCGAGCGCGATGCTGTGGATCACCGTCGCGTACATCCTGGTGGTCATCGCGGAGCTGCTCGGCCGCTTCATGTTCTACGGCGCAGTTGACCGGATCGGAATCTGATGCACACAGAGTTACTTGAACGCTGCCACATCGCAGCAGACATCGTGGGGCAGCTCTTCCTCGACGAGCCGCAAGGCCCGCTTCTCGACGCCCTCTCCGACCCCTCCTTCCTGCAATCATGGCCGCTCGAGGACGACGCCTCGCAGCAAGCCATCAACGCCCTGCTGGAAGCGGAGCGCGACACCGCCGAAGCGTTGCAGCGAGACCACCTCTACCTGTTCATTGGCGTAAGCTCCCCGCTTGCCCAGCCGTATGAGTCCCCGTACTTTTCCAAGGACGGACTCGTCATGGATGAGGACGCCGTGGCCGTCGCCGCCGTTTACCACCAGGTCGGCTTTGACCCCGGCGCCGATAACCTCCCGCCGGACCACATCGGGCTGGAGTTCCGCTGTATCAGCCACATGTGCGCCCTGGCGCTCAACGCGTCCTCCGAGGCCGATCAAGCCGCAGCGCTGGCGGTTCTTCGCTCCTTCACCGCCGAGCACCCCGCCCGCTTCGCTGAGCAGGTGCTTGGGGGCGTCGAAAAGCATGCGAACACCGCGATCTACCGGGCGCTGCCTGGGCTTACGCGGGGCGTGCTGGCCGCCGTCGAAACCCTCTAATACGAAAGCTCCCCACCTCGTCGTTGACGAGTGGGGAGCTTTTCTCTGCGCTGTGGCGCGAAGATGAAGGCTTATGCCTGGGTGGTGGACCCGCCGGCTGCCTCGATCTTCTCAACCGCAGACTTGGAGAACTTGGTAGCGGTGACGTCCAACTTGACGTTGATGTCGCCGTTGCCCAGCACCTTGACTGGGTGGTTCTTGCGAACCAGGCCAGCTGCGACGATGTCGTCGATGGTGATGGTGCCGCCGTCCGGGAACGCTTCTGCGAGCGCCTGAACGTTGACTACCTGGTACTCCACGCGGTTCGGGTTCTTGAAGCCCTTGAGCTTCGGCAGGCGCATGTGAAGTGGCATCTGGCCACCCTCGAATGCTGCGGAGACCTGCTTGCGAGCCTTGGTGCCCTTGGTACCACGGCCAGCGGTCTTGCCGCCCTTGCCTGCTTCACCGCGACCTACGCGGAACTTTGGTTTGTTAGCGCCCTTTGCTGGGCGCAGATCATGGAGCTTGATAATTTCAGCCATGTTGTTCTACTCCCCTGCAACTTCTTCGACGGTAACGAGGTGGCGAACCTTCAGGATCTGTCCACGGGTTGCGGCGTTGTCCTTCTTAATAACGGACTGGCCGATCTTGCGCAGACCGAGCGCCTCGAGGTTCTTACGGGTCAGTGGCTTCTCGCCAACCTTGCCGTGGTGCAATGTGATCTTCAAAGCCATTGTTCTTACGCCTCCTGTCCTGCGCGTGCGCGCAGCATGCGAGCAGGTGCGACGTCCTCGAGGTCCTTGCCGCGCTTCGCAGCGACTTCCTCAGGGCGTACGAGCTGCTTGAGACCTGCAACCGTTGCCTGAACAACGTTCAGAGCGTTGTCAGAACCGATCGACTTAGCAAGGATGTCCTGGACGCCAGCGCACTCGAGCACTGGGCGAACTGCGCCACCGGCGATAACACCGGTACCTGGTGCAGCCGGGCGCAGCATAACGATGCCTGCTGCCTCTTCTGCCTGGACTGGGTGAGGAATGGTGCCACCGATCATCGGGACGCGGAAGAAGTTCTTACGTGCTTCTTCTGCACCCTTCTGGATAGCGGCAGGAACTTCCTTTGCCTTGCCGTAGCCAACGCCGACCATGCCCTTGCCGTCGCCAACGACGACGAGAGCGGTGAAGGACATGTTGCGTCCGCCCTTCACGGTCTTTGCGACACGGTTGATGGTGATGACCCGCTCGATGTACTTGTCGCGGTCATCATTCTGGTTGCGACGATCATCGCGACGGCCACGGCCACCGCGGTTGTTGCGCTCATTCTTCTTGTTCTGGTTGTCGGCGGAGCGTCCGCCGTCACGCCGTTCACGTTCGGCCATTACGCGATCCTTCCGTTGATGGTGATGATTGCGGTGGTCATTAGAACTTCAGACCACCTTCACGAGCGGCGTCGGCAAGAGCTGCGACGCGACCGTGGTACTTGTAACCTGCGCGGTCGAAGACGATAGCTTCGATGCCTGCAGCCTTGGCGCGCTCAGCGATCAGCTGGCCAACCTTGGCTGCCTTTGCCTTCTTGTCACCTTCCATTGCGCGCACGTCAGCCTCGATGGAGGATGCCGCTGCGAGCGTGTGGCCAGCGAGATCGTCGATCAGCTGGACGTGGATGTGACGCGAAGAGCGGTGCACAACGAGACGTGGGGTCTCCGGGGTGCCGCGCAGCGTCTTGCGGATACGGAAGTGGCGACGTGCACGAGCCTCGCGGCGGCGGGAGGAAATATCCTTGCCGACCGGGGTGCGCTTGGTGTTCTCTGCAGAATTGCTCATGATTACTTACCCGTCTTTCCGACCTTGCGGCGAATCTGCTCACCTTCGTAGCGGATGCCCTTACCCTTGTATGGGTCATCCTTACGGAGGCGGCGGATGTTAGCCGCGATCTGGCCAACCTGCTGCTTGTCAATGCCCTCGATGGAGAACTTGGTGTTGCCATCGACTGCGAAGCTGATCCCTTCCGGAGCCTCAATGAGGATCGGGTGGGAGTAGCCGAGCGAGAACTCGAGGTTCTTGCCCTTGGCCTGGACACGGTAGCCGACACCGAAGATCTCCATGTTGATCTTGTAGCCCTCGGTCACGCCAACAACGAGGTTGTTGACCATGGAACGGGACAGACCGTGCAGCGCACGGTGCTTACGGTGATCGTCCGGACGGGAGACGACAATCTCGTTGTCCTCAACCGCAGCGGTGATTGGCTCAGGCATCTCGAAGTTGAGGGAACCCTTAGGGCCCTTGACCTCTACGACCTGACCGTTAATTTTAACTTCGACACCATTCGGGATGGCGATGGGTGCATTACCTACACGCGACATAGTCTTTTCAACCTCCCTTTACCAGACGTAGGCGAGAACTTCTCCGCCTACACCCTTCTCCTGGGCCTGACGGTCAGTGAGGAGACCCTGGGACGTGGAGATGATCGCCACACCCAGACCACCCAGCACCTGCGGCAGGTCGTTGGACTTTGCGTACACGCGCAGACCAGGCTTGGACACGCGACGCAGGCCAGCGATGGCAGCCTCACGGGTCGGGCCGTACTTGAGGTCCAGGGTCAGCTGCTTGCCAACCTTGGCGTCCTCAACCTTGTAATCAGCAATGTAGCCTTCCTGCTTCAGGATCTCGGCGATGTTTGCCTTGATCTTGGAGGAAGGCATTGTCACGCTCTCGTGCTGTGCGTGCGACGCGTTGCGCACGCGAGACAGCATGTCTGCGATTGGATCAGTCATCGTCATAAGATGTGACCGTTTACCTTTCTCGTTGCGGTTCCCTACCCACCTGACCAGCAAAACTATGTCGTGCCAGGTCGCGTTTTCCGCATGATCTGTCGGGGGCTACTTCACGCTCCCCACGCTCAATAACGCGGGGCGCTCGCCGCCTCCCTTGCACGCGGTCCGCTTCTCGGCGGGGGGCCTGCAACAAAGTTGGATGTACAATGTTCTCTCGGATTTTGCGCGCAGACAACCATCTGTGCACAAGTCCGTTTGGCCACATTACACTCCCTCTATACAAGAAACAAGTCACGTTGGCCCGGTCGCTGCGCCGTATAGTCGGTGCTATGAAGCACCTCGACGAACTTTTCGACGCCCTCTCCGCCACCTGCACGCACCGCGAGGAGCTCTACCGCTGGTTCCACCAACACGCTGAACTCTCGATGCAGGAAACCCAAACCTCACAGCGCATCGTTCAGGAACTCGAGGCAGCCGGGATCCCATATTCGGTATTGGGCGAAACTGGCGTCGTCGCCACCATCGAAAACGGCCTCGGGCCCGTCGTCGCCTTGCGCGGTGATACTGACGGCCTCCCAATCAAGGAGGACTCCGGCAAGGACTACGCCTGCACGCAGACCCAAGTCGATGCTGCGACTGGGCAGGAGGTGCCGGTGTCCCACGCGTGTGGGCACGACTTCCATATTTGCTCGGTGCTCGCGGCTGTCATCGCGTTCAACACTTGCCGCGACGCTTGGTCCGGCACGCTGGTGGGCGTATTCCAGCCCGGCGAGGAAACAGCCTCCGGCGCACGTTCGATGGTTGAGCACGGTATCGCCGACGCGATCCCCCACCCCGACGTGTACTTGGGCCAACACGTGCTCGGCACGCTGCCGTTGGGCCATGTGGGGACCCGGCCGGGCCCGGTGCTCTCCCAGGCGTTCTCGGTGAAGGTCACAGTACACGGAGTGGGTTCGCACGGATCCATGCCTGAGATGGGCGTCGATGCGGTCTTGTTGGCGTCGACAATTGTGACGAGGCTGCACACCGTAGTCTCCCGAGAGATTGCTGCTTCCGAAACCGCGGTGCTGACGGTCGGCGCGATCCATTCGGGAGCAAAATCCAACGTCATCCCGGATAGCGCGGAGCTGCTGATCAATACCCGCGCCTATTCGGAGGCGACGAGCGCGCACCTCAAGGAGGCCATCGAACGCATCGTGCGCGCTGAGTGCGAGGCAGCGCGTAGCCCGCAGCTGCCCGAGTTCGAGTACTACGACGCCTACCCGCTCACCAGCAACGATGCCGCAGTAACGCAGCGGGTACGCAACGCCTTCGAGGCGCGATTCGGTGATGAAGCGCAGACGTTGGCGCAGGTCCCTGCCAGCGAGGACTTCTCGATCATCCCGGACGCGCTCGGCGTGCCGTACACGTTCTGGGGCCTCGGCGGCTTCGCCAGCTACCCGCATGCGCCGGGCAATCACAGCGCAGCGTTCGCGCCCAACCTCCAGCCGACGCTCGACCGCGGCGCCGAAGCGATGGTCACGGCTGCGAGCGCGTGGCTCATCAACAAGAACGACGACTAAGGTGGCACACATGGCTAACAACGAAGGTTTGCAATCAACACACGAGTGGCTCGAAGAGGTCTCCCGAACGCTCGGCGTTTCCCCGGATCTCACGCGCTCGCTGGTCGGCGACATTCTGAAGATGACAGCGGACGTCGCGCACAACGGCCCGTCGCGCCCGGCGGCTCCAACGACGGCGTTCGTCGTAGGCGTCGCAACCGGTGCGGCGCTCCAGGGCGATACTGATGCAGACGCAGCAACGACGCGCGCGGCGCTTGCCAAGGTAGCGAAGCTCCTGGAAACGTATGAGCAGGATTAATCGACGCTTCGCCGTCACGAAAGTCACCCGCACCGACAGCGGCTTCGCGCGCGATACCCGCGCCGATACCGTCACCGTGGAAGAGCCGCTGGCGATCCGCGCCACCGGCGACACGCTAACCACCACGATGCGGACCCCCGGCCACGACGTCGAGCTGGCACACGGCTGGATGTTCGCGGAGGGACTGATCAGCAGCGCAGAGGACGTTCGTTCCGCGCGCTACTGCGCGGGTGCGGTCGGGCCGAACGGCGAAAACACGTACAACACGCTCGACATCGACCTCGGGCCCGCGGCCTCCCCCGCTGCACCGCAGTTCATTCGCCTGACCACTACCACGAGCGCATGCGGCGTGTGCGGCACGCAGTCGATCGACGACATCATGGGCAAGGTGCCCGCGCCAATCACTCCCGTCCGCTTGGACCCGGACCTGGTGATGCGATTACCCGACGCCCTTGCAACCGGCCAAAAGCAGTTCCGTAAGACAGGCGGCATCCACGCGGCCGGCGCGTTTACCTTTGACGGCGAACCTGTAGTAATCCGCGAGGACATCGGCCGCCACAACGCGACCGACAAAGTCATTGGCCACCTACTACTCGAAGGGCTCCTGCCAGCCAGCGACCTGATCCTGGTTGTCAGCTCCCGCGCGTCATTCGAACTTGTGCAGAAAGCAGCAATGGCCGGTTTCCCGGCAATGGTGGCGGTCTCGGCGGCATCCTCGCTCGCCGTCGAGCTGGCCCGCAAAACAAAAATGGCGCTCGCCGGCTTTGTGCGCGGCGAGCGCTTCAATCTGTACTCCGGGGAGCTCAGCGACTAGTCCTTGTACACCGTCTTCGTCTTGTTCAACCAAGCGTAGACACCGCCGATGCACAGGCCACCGCCGATGAAGTTGCCGATCCACACAGCAACCCAGTTGCTCAGGATTGCAGCGGCGGTGAATCCCTCAGGTGGCGTGCTGGACAGGAACGCCAGGGAGAACAGCGAGAAGTTCGCAATAACGTGCTCGAGGCCCAGGCCAACGAAGATAGCGATCAGTGGCAGGATCACGACGAACTTGGAGATGAACTCCTTCGCCAGCAGCGCACCAACAATCGCCATGTTGACAATGAAGTTCGCGAAGATCGCCTCAAGCAGTGCGCCGAAGAACGGCTTCGCCAACTTGCCCTCGACCAGAGTGACAATCAGGTGGCTGTTATCCATCGAGCCGAACTTAGCCGACTGGCTCATCACAGCCGCGAAAATGATCGCACCGATCAGGTTCGCCACCGTCACCACAACGACGAGCCAAATACCCTTGCCCCAGCTGAACACCTTGTCCGTCGCCGCCCAGGACGCAAACATCATGTCGCCCGTTGCAAGCTCCGCGTTGAGGATGACGATCGCGAACAGGCCAAGCCCGAACAGCAAGGCGAACACAACCGAGCCGAGCCCCGGTGCGTATTCATTGACCGCATTTCCCGCCACCGCGGCGAACGCCGTACCAGCGGTCAGGTAAATGCCGGCGAGAATCGCGCGGACGAAAAACCGTGGCATCTCATTATCGAGAAGCTGCTCTTTCTTTTTGGCCCCTGCGTGGACCATTTCCTGCAAAGCCATCGTGGCCTCCTCAAATTCACCTGAGAGATTGTTGCAAGGAGTCAGTCTATCGAACGTTTCCCAAAAACAGTACATGCGTACTATTCGGGTGTGCTCTGCAGGTTCCCCCAAAAGACGTACACCCCCGCAACCCGGTGGTTGGGTCGCAGGGGTGTTCGTCGAAAAGCAGTGACGCGTTATGCGCGCTGCATCTTGCCATCCTTGTCAGCGAACGGGAAGCCGAGGTGGCGCAGGAGTGCGCGGCCCTCGTCGTCGTTCGTTGCGGTGGTGACGACAGTGATGTCCATACCGCGGACGCGATCGATCTTGTCGATGTCGATTTCGTAGAACATCGTCTGTTCGGTCAGGCCGAAGGTGTAGTTGCCTGCACCGTCGAACTGCTTGTCGCTGAGGCCACGGAAGTCACGAATACGTGGCAGAGCAACCGTCAGCAGGCGGTCCAGGAACTCCCACATGCGGTCGCCGCGGAGGGTGACCTTCGCGCCGATCGGCATGCCTTCACGGAGCTTGAAGTTAGCGATGGACTTCTTCGCGCGGCGAAGCTGTGGCTTCTGGCCGGTGATCGCGGCGAGGTCCTCGAGTGCGCCGTTGATGACCTTGGAGTCACGTGCAGCGTCGCCGACACCCATGTTGACAACAATCTTGGTCAGACCTGGGATCTGCATGACGTTGTCGTACTTGAACTCATCGTTGAGCTTGGTACGGATGTCCTCTTTGTACTGGGTCTTCAGACGAGGGGTGTAGTTCTCAGCCATGCTTAGATGTCCTTCCCGTTCGACTTTGCAACGCGGACCTTCTTGCCGTTTTCGTCGAAACGGTAGCCCACGCGCGTCGGCTTGCCGTCGGAATCCAGGACCATCACGTTGGAGACGTGGATCGGAGCTTCCTGGGTGACAATGCCGCCGGACTCTGCGCCGCGCTCGTTGTAGGAGTTCGCGACGTGCTTCTTCATGCGGTTCACGCCTTCAACGAGAACGCGCTGACGCTTCGGGTATGCCTCAATAACCTTGCCCTGCGCGCCCTTATCCTTGCCAGAGATGACCTGGACCATATCGCCCTTTTTGATTTTCATCCCTAGATCACCTCCGGTGCGAGAGAAACGATCTTCATGAACTTCTTGTCGCGCAGCTCGCGAGCAACTGGGCCGAAGATACGGGTGCCGCGTGGCTCGGTGTCGTTCTTGATCAGCACTGCAGCGTTCTCGTCGAACGCAATGTAGGAGCCGTCCGGACGACGGGTCTCCTTCTTCGCGCGAACGATGACAGCCTTAACGACTTCGCCTTCCTTAACGTTGCCGCCTGGGGCAGCTTCCTTCACAGTGGCGACGATCGTATCGCCGATGCCGGCGAAGCGCCGAACGGATCCGCCGAGGACACGGATGCACAGGATTTCACGTGCACCGGTGTTGTCGGCGACCTTCAGGCGCGATTCCTTCTGAATCACTATTGGTCTCCTGACCTGGGTCGATGTGCGTTAGATTTCCGTCCTATACGCACGTGGTCAATGTCTTCGATGTCTTTTCGCTTGTCGACGGCACCTTCGGTACCGCAGGCGTACATGCTCAGCTCGGAAACGCGCAGAGCAAACACGCAGCAAAGGACAACTGGAACATTAAAGCACGGAACATGCGCGCCCGCAAACCATGACTTTTGGTTGTGTGGATTCGTGCCCGGTTCTGACCTTTGGTATGGTCATACCTATGAACTTCGATGGCACACTTGCGGATTCAATCGGCTTCAAGTCGTACCTCTACACCTACGAACTCCCCAAGTTCGCGGTACGCTCCATGCTCGCCGGCATGTTTTTGACGATCATGACGGCCTTCGCCACCGTCGCCTCCACCCAAGTAGAAAGCAGCGCCCCCGGCTACGGCCGCTTCGTGTTCGCAGCTATCTTCTGCCTCTCGCTGTACGTCATCGTTGTCCTGGGTGCGGAACTCGCAACCGGCAACATGATGTTCATGACCTACGGCAGCGCCTCCGGGCGCCTCCCCTGGCTCAAGGGCTTCCTGATGGTCTCCACCTGCACCATCTTCAACCTGCTCGGCGTCCTCATCACCGCGGTATTCCTGGTCCACGCCACGGCGTTCCAGCCGATCGGGATGGACAGCTTCCTCGCCGCGACCGTTGAGACCAAGCTCGCGAAGCCGGACAGCTTGCTGTTCATGGAAGGCATTTTCGCCAACATCGTGGTCAACATCGGCGTGCTGCTCGCCATCCAGGCTGGCAAGGACTTCACCGCGAAGTTCCTCGCCATCATGCTGATCGTTCCCGCATTCGCCGCAATGGGGTACGAGCACTCCATCGCCAGCTTCGTCGTCTTCTCCCTGGCGGGCTACGGCATCGGCGCCGAGCACTTCGCCGGGTTCACACTGACGAATGGCCTGATGAACTGGCTCATCGTGTGGGTCGGCAACTACATCGGTGGTGGCCTCATCATGGGCGGCGTCTATGCTTGGCTAAACAAGGGCGGCACCCCGGCAACCCCGCTGGCGACACGCCGCTAACCCCCAAGCAGAAAGAAAACGCCCCGTTCCCGCGAAGGGAAGGGGGCGTTCGTTATTGCTCGGTGAGCACTTAGCTCGAAGCAGCGATGCCCACGCCGGTTGCCGCAGCAACGATCGACAGGATGACCACAACGGCCATGTTGACGACACCGATGGACGAAAGCACAGCCGGAACCAGCAGCAGGTTCGGACCCTGCGGGCCAGCGAAGTTGCGCAGCTCGTTCATGACGTTGTTCAGCGGCTCTGGGTACTGTGCAGCACTTGCATCGGTAGCAACAACGCCAGACAGGACAACAACAGAAGCGGCAACTGCAATTGCGTTACGAAGTTTCATTCTTACGTTCTCTCTCTATGGTCTCGGGTGAATGGGTGGGATTTAGACGCGCTGCGAAGACGTCGCGATGTTCGTCAGGAAGCCCAAAGAGGACAGCAGTGCAGGCACGAGGATCAGGTTCTGTGCCTGGTAGCCACCGAGGCGCTTCAGCTCGTGCAGGACACCTGCCAGCGGTTCTGGCGCTGGCTGTGCTGCCTGTGCGACCGGTGCGCCCACTGCAAGAGCGGAAGCCACGAGGCCTGCGGCGAGAATGCGACGAAGTTTCATAGTTTTCCTCCTGTGATGTCCGCTAGACCCTTGTGAGCTAGCGCGCTGAACAAGACACCAACAGATTAACAGACCAATTTAAGGTTGTTGCCAGTTTTCTAAAAAACTTTTATTTTGCTTCTTCAGCTATCTTTTTCGGCTCGACGAAGAAGAGGGCATCGCCAAACTTCGTGTCTGCAGGAAGGCTTCTCGACGCCCCAATCTCCCCTACCCGCTTCGTATTCGAGACAACGACCGGAGTCGTCACTTCGTATCCTGCGTCGCGGATGGCATCGATATCGAACGTCGCGAGGAGCTGGCCTGCTTCTACGACGTCACCTTTCTTCACGTGTGCAGTGAAGTGCTCGCCCTTGAGGTTCACGGTGTCGAAGCCGATGTGCATGAGAATGTCCACGTTCTTGCCATCGGTCCCCTTGGCGCGGATTGCGTAGGCGTGGCCGGACGGGAACGTGACCGCAACCGTACCGGCGACGGGTGCGCGCAGCTCCCCAACCGTCGGCACGATTGCCACGCCGTTCCCCAGCTTGCCCTGGGCAAACATCGGGTCACTGACCGTCGCAAGCGGCACGGCGTTGCCCTCGAGAGGCGCCACGACGTGGAGCGCCTCGTCGGACGCCTCGAGCAGCGCTTGCTCGGCAGCGGCATCGGCGGCTGGATCCTCGGTTGCGTCCGGATCGATGCTGCCATGCTTGCCCACCAGGTAGCGCCCGTACCCGTAGGCCGCCACGAAGGCGATCACGAACGTAATGACGCCGAGGATCAGGAAGGTCACCATGTCATTCGCGCGGATGGAGACCACGCCGATAAAGCCCGCCGCACCAAGCGCAACTGCCTTGACATCAAAGATCGCAATCAGCATTGCACCAATACCGGCCGCGCCGAGGCCGATAAAGAAGGGCCAGCGGAGGCGCAGGTTGACGCCGAAGATGGCGGGTTCCGTGATACCAAATACGGCCGAGATGCCCGAGGAACCAGCTAGACCTTTGAGCTTTGCGTTGCGCGCCAGGAAGTACACGGCAAGGGCCACTGCGCCTTGCGCGATGTTCGCCATGGAGGCCGTCGGGAAGATGAAGGAGCCGCCCTGATTAAACAGCTCGAGCTCGATTGGCGGGAAGGACTGGTGCAGGCCAGTGATCACGATCGGCGAGTACACCAGACCGAAGAGCAGGCCACCGATTGGGCCACCGAAGTCGTACAGGCTGGAGAGGCCGACAATCAGCAGGTCACCGAGCCAGCGGACAAACGGGCCGACGGCGATGAAGGTAATGAAGCCCGTAATCAGCAGGGTTGCCAGCGGAGTAATCAGGAAGTCCGCCGTACCCTTCAGACGCTTGTGGAACCACTTCTCGATCGTTGCCAAGATCCATGCGACCGCCAGCACCGGCAGCACCGCACCCTGGTAACCCGCCTGCGCGACAGGCAGGCCGAACAGGTCCCAGAACGGCATCGTGCCGTCGGCTACGGAGTTCGCCACGTCGTAGCCGTTGACCAACGCCGGGTGCACCATCGCCATGCCCATGCCGGCGCCGAGGTATTCGTTGCCACCGAAGCGCTTCGTCGCGGAGTACCCCACCAGCACCGGCAGGAACGCGAACGGTGCGGAGGCCAGCACATTGATGATCTCCGTCAGACCCTGGATCTGCGGGAACATCCCCACCAGGGAGTTCTCCCCGAACAACCCCTCGGCGGTCAGGACGTTGTTGAGCGCCATGAGCAGACCGCCGCCAACCAGGATTGGGATCAGCGGCACGAAGATGTCAGAAAAGACCTTAATGAAGCGCGTAAACCAGTTGCCCTGGTTCGCCGCTACTTCCTTCAGGTCTTCCGTGGAGACAGCAATGCTCTTGCTGGTCATGCCGTTGAGCTGATCAAAGACAATGTCCACGTCACCGGGGCCGACGATGATCTGGAACATGCCGCCGGTTGCGAACGTGCCCTTCAAATCAGGGTCGTTCTCCAGCGTATCCTGCGCAACCTTGTCGACGTCCTTAAGCACGAAACGCAGTCGCGTCGCGCAGTGGGCGACGCCAACGATGTTTTCCTCGCCCCCTACCCCGGCGAGGACCCGCCGGGCTACTTCTTTGTGGTCCATGTGGGAATCCTTTCTCTTCCCACACAGTCAAACATCTATACGGGCATAAATCAGCTTACTTGCGTCCGATTACCCCCGGTTGTGGCCGATTTCACGTACCTCCACGGCCATCCAAGGGGCTCCGCCGGTACCGAACACCGCCGAGGAAAACGCCACCTCCCCGCCCCCAGCGACAACTTCGAGGGCGGCGCCGTCAGCGCACACCACGAGCTCGCCCTGCGCGCACTCGGCACTGCGCTCATCACCACCGACCGTCACGCTCAGCATTCCACGCCCGGCCTCGCCAGGCCGCCACGCCACGTGAGCACCAACGCCACCGGCATCGTCGACCAGGTCGGCCTCCCACGGCTGTCCCCTGAGAACTTCGCGGTGCACGACCATCCCCGCGGGATCGGTTGGGAGAAGGAGTTCGGTGCGAAGCTGGCCGTCGACAAGTTGGAGCCTGCGAGGCAACGTCAGCTGATGCACCCAGCCCTCTGCCTGAAGCGTTGGGGTGTCATCGCGGGCAGGCAGTCCCATCCAACCGAGCAACAGCGCATCGCCATCGTCCTCGGCGACCATCTGCGGCGCGTAAAACTGATGCCCAAAGTCCAACGGGCGGAACTGCGACTCCACGCGGAACCACAGCCCATCCAGCGTGCCCACGACGTAGCCGCACTCGTCCGAGCCCGGGTACTGCGGGCACAGCACCAGCACCTCGCGCCACTGCCCCGTCGCGTGGTCACGCATCCGCAGCAGGTTCGGGCACTCCCACATGTAGGCGGCCTCAACGCGCGGGTCCAGCCCCTCGAACTGCAGCGCGCCAGCAAACGACCAGTTCACCAGGTCCGGTGACTCGTAGAGCACCACCGCGCCGCGCTCCTCCTCACGCTGCGCACCGAGCACCATGCGCCAGGAGCCGTCCTCATTCTGAGTGACGTGCGGGTCCCGGTAGTGGGCGGTAAAGCCGAGGGCTGGGCCGTCAATGAGCGGATTCTCCGGCGCACGGTGGTACACACCGCCCATCGGGCCCTCCAAGTCCTCAACGCGGACCAGGTTCTGCGTGGTCAGGCGGCGCCCATCCTCCTTCACGTTGCCGGTGTAAAACAGCATGACCTCACCGTCGTGGACCACGGAGGACCCGGAGTAGCACCCGTGCGTGTCGTACGGGAAGTCCGGATACAGCGCGTCCGGAAGGTGGCGCCACTGGCCCAGGCCCTCCTCACCCCCAATTGTGGTGACGGCGTGGCCCCAACCGGTGCGCTTCGCAGCGTGCGGAAAGCACGGATCATGCTGGTAAAACACGTGGAGTTGGTCGCCGATGAACGTGACGCCGTTCGGGTCGTTGAGGCGCCCTTGCGGCGGGGACAGGTGAAATGTTGGCCGGTACGTCATGCGACTTAGTCTACGGTGGAACCATGATCACTGTGTACGGCGAAGCCCTCGTTGACCTTGTCCCCCAGGACCGTTCCCCGCTCGCGCCGCTGGTGCCCGCGCTCGGTGGCGGCCCGTTCAATGTGGCCCGAGCTCTGGGCCGACTCGGCGCAGACGTCTCCTTCCAGTCACGGTTGTCTCGTGACAACTTCGGGGAGGCACTCGCCCAATCGCTTCTCGACGCCCACGTGGACCTCACCAACTGCGGCCGCGGCGACGAGCCCACCACCCTTGCTGTCACCGCCCTGGCTGAGAACGGCTCGGCAACGTACACGTTCTACGTCGACGGCACCGCCGACCGCTTCGCACAGCCGGTCCCGGTGCAGGAGGGCTACGCGGTGTTTGGGACCCTGTCCCTGGCGCTAGAGCCCGCGTCGCTGCGCTACGCGGAGGCCGCCTCTGAGTCGGCAAAGCACGGCGCAATCGTCTGCCTGGACCCGAATATCCGCCCGGCGTTCGCCTCCGCGAAACACCGCCTGTTCCTGCGGGGGCTGCTCGATTCCGTAACGGTGCTCAAACTCTCCGACGAGGAAGTCGAGTTCCTCGGTGACACCTCCCACGTGCCAGTCGTGGTGACCACGCTCGGCGCCGACGGCCTGCGGGTACGCGCGCCGTTCGGCACGGTCACGGTCCCGTCACCGAAGGTCACGGTCGCGGACACGATTGGGGCCGGCGACACAGTGATGGCGGCGCTGGTCCACCAGTTCGACGCCCGCGGCCTGGACCGCGACGGCCTGCTCGCCCTGGACGAGGAGGAGTGGCGCGAGATCCTCACGTTCGCCACCCGCGCGGCCGCGATCACGGTGTCGCGCACCGGCGCAGACACCCCCTTCGCCCACGAGCTGGATTAGGAAGCCGCGTACGCTGGCTCCCACCCAAGCGCCGGCGCGACGTGCTCGGCGAACCCGCGCAGGATCTGCATGCACACGTCCACCCCGGCCTGGTTCGGAACGGTGAGCATCAGCGTGTCCGAGGCCTGGATTGCTGGGTCATTACCGAGCTCCTCGATAAGCTGGTCGGCCTCTGCGGCGTACGTCTTGCCAAACGTGGTGTACACACCACGCTCAATCTGTCCGATCTGTTCCTCGGTATCCAGCAGTCCGAAGAGCCGCTCGGTGTCCTCGTCCACGATCGGAAAGATAGAACGAGAAACAGAAACGCGCGGCTCCCAGTCGTGGCCCGCGGCCGCCCACGCCTTCCGGTAGTGCTGAATCTGTTCCGCCTGCAGCTCGCCGAGGCTGCGGCCGTCGGCTTCCGAAATCAGCGTGGAGCTCATCAGGTTCACGCCGTCGCGGGCAGCCTGCTCGGCGCTGGCGAAGGTACCTGCGCCCCACCACACCCGGCGCGCCGCCCCCTCGGAGTGTGGCAACACCGCAAGCGGGCTGGCAGGCGGGTACATCTGCGGGTACTGCTCCTCAAGGGATGCGGCGAGCGCCATCGGGTCCCCGCGCAGCGCGGAAATGAAACGCTGGAAATGTGCACGCGCCAGGTCAGAACCGTTCGCGGCCTCTGACTCGTAGCCGAAAGCGCGCCACCCTCTATCGGCAGGCTCCGGTGACCCGCGGGAGACGCCGAAGGCGAGGCGGCCGTCGCTTAGCAAATCGAGCGCGGCGACGTCCTCCGCGAGCTGCAGCGGGTTGGCGTAGCGCATATCGACGACGCCGGTGCCCACCTCAATGTGCTTCGTCGCCGACGCCATCGCGCCAAGCAGGGCAATCGGAGACGCGAACTGCGGCGCGAAGTGGTGCACTCGCACGTAGGCGCCGTTGACACCAATCGCGTCCGCCTGGCGCGCGAGCTCCACGGTGTCCTGTAGCGCCTCGCGCGCGGTCATCCCCTGGCGCCCGGGTGGTGCGTGGTGGCCGAATGAAAGGAACCCAAACTTCTTCATGCGGCCACTCTAGCGCGCTACTCCACCGTGACGGACTTCGCCAGGTTGCGTGGCTGGTCCACGTTCAAGCCACGTGCTTGCGCAACGGTGCAGGCGAAGATCTGCAGCGGGATCGTCGACAAGAGGGGCTGCATGAGGCCGGCCGACTGCGGGATGCGGATCACGTGGTTGGCGAAGCGGTTCACGTCTTCGTCGCCCTCCTCCGCGATCACGATGGTGACGGCACCACGCGCGCGGACTTCCTGGATGTTGGAGACAACCTTGGCGTGCAGGTTGTGGCGCGAACGCTTCGACGGCACGATGACGAACACCGGCTGCCCTTCCTCAACCAGCGCGATCGGGCCGTGCTTGAGCTCGCCTGCGGCGAAGCCCTCGGAGTGCAGGTAGGCGACCTCCTTGAGCTTCAGTGCACCCTCGAGCGCGACTGGGAAGCCGACGTGGCGGCCGAGGAAGAGCACCGACTTCGCGTCGGCGAGCTCGCGGCCAAGTTCCTGGATTTCTGCCTCGTTGTCCAGGATCCACTGGATCTTCTCCGGCATCTCCTCCAGCTCAGCAATGATGGTCTGGATTTCGTCGGTGAACTTGTTGCCGCGAACCTGCGCCAGGTACAGCGCCAACAGGTAGGACGCCACGATCTGGGAGATGAACGCCTTCGTCGACGCCACTGCGATCTCTGGGCCGGCGTAGGTGTACAGGGAGGCGTCGGCCTCACGCGGGATGGAGGAGCCGACCGTGTTGCAGATCGCGATGACCTTCGCGCCCTGCTCGCGCGCGTGGCGTACAGCCATGAGGGTGTCCATGGTCTCGCCGGACTGCGAAATTGCTACGACCAGGGTGTTCGGGGTGACGATCGGGTCGCGGTAGCGGAACTCGTGCGCCAGCTCGACCTCCGTCGGGATGCGGCACCAGTGCTCAATCGCGTACTTCGCCACGTGCCCCGCGTACGCAGCGGTACCGCAGGCCACGATGATGATCTTGTCGACGCTGCGCAGCACGGACTCGTCGATACGTAGTTCGTCGAGCGTGAGCTTGCCCTCGGCGTCGAAGCGGCCGTACAGCGTGTCGCGAACGGCAGCCGGTTGGTCGTGGATCTCCTTCGCCATGAAGGAATCAAACCCACCCTTTTCTGCGGCGGTGACGTCCCACTCGACGCGGAACGGGCTGCCCTCGGCGTGGTTGCCTTCGAAGTCAATGATGTCGTAGTTGTCAGCGGTCAGGGTGACGATCTGCCCGTTGTCCATCTCCACCGCGTCGCGGGTGAACTCGATGAAGCCGGAGACGTCAGAGCTGAGGAAGTTCTCACCCTCGCCCAGGCCGATCACCAGCGGTGAGTTCCAGCGCGCCGCAACGATACGGTCCGGGAATTCCTGCTCGATGGCCAGCAGCGTGAACGCGCCCTCGAGTCGCAGGGCGGTCAGGCGCATTGCCTCGGTGAGGTCCTTGTTCGCCTCAGTATTGAAGATGTCCAGCAGCAGCGTGGCTGCCACCTCGGTGTCAGTTTCGGAGCGGAACGTGTAGCCCTTCTCGCTCAGCTCAGCACGAAGTGCCGCGAAGTTCTCGATGATGCCGTTGTGCACCACGGCCAGTGCGCCGTCGCCGACGACGTGGGGGTGGGCGTTGGCGTCGGTAGGCCCGCCGTGGGTTGCCCACCGGGTGTGCCCGATGCCCAGGTTGGAAGGCGCAAGCGGCGCCTCTGCGATGGCCTGCTCTAGGTCCGCGACCTTGCCTGCCTTCTTCCTGCACGCGATGGTGTCGCCCTGCATGACTGCTACCCCGGCCGAGTCATAACCGCGGTATTCGAGCCTGCGAAGCCCATCAATAATGACGGTGAGGGCGTCGTGCTCGCGTGCACGCTCGCCACCTATGTATCCAACGATTCCACACATGGGGCGAATTTTACACGCGGCGTAGTTCCTGAAAAAGTGACGCCGCCGAACCCTATCCCAGCGAGCCCGTGAGCTTGCCGTGAAACTCCGTGGTACTCGGGTTCATGCCGATGAAGCGCACGTGCTTGCCGCGCTCCTCGTATTTTTGTTCAATGCTGTCGAGCGCCGCGACCGTCGACGCGTCCCACACGTGCGCGCGGTGCAGGTCCACGACCACTTCGTCGGGGTCCTCCGAGTACATGAACAGAGTGGTCAGGTCGTTGGAGGAGGCAAACAGCAGCTGGCCGGACACCACGTAGTGAGCCACGCCGTCGACAACTTCGCGGGTCACTTCCACCAGGTGGGCGACGTTTCGCACAAAGATTACCGACGCCACAAGCACACCCACCACGACGCCGATAGCCAGGTTGTTCGTCGCCAGCACCACTGCAACCGTGATCAGCATCGTGACGGTTTCCGAAGCCGGCAGCTTGCGCAGCGTGCTCGGCATCACCGAGTGCCAGTCGAACGTGCCCACCGACACCATCACCATCACGGCAACCAGCGCAGCCATCGGGATCATGGCGACGTACTCGCCGAACGCGAGCATCAAAATCAGCAGGAACGCGCCCGCCAGGAAGGTGGAAATACGGGTGCGAGCCCCCGAGACCTTCACGTTGATCATGGACTGGCCGATCATGGCGCAGCCACCCATCCCGCCGAACAGGCCGGTGACAATGTTCGCGACGCCCTGCCCCCAGCTCTCGCGAGTCTTGTTGGAGTGCGTGTCCGTGACTTCGTCGATCAGCTTCGCGGTCATCAGCGACTCCATCAGCCCGACAAGCGCCACGCCGAGCGAGTACGGTGCAATGATCCGAAGCGTCTCCCAGGTCAGCGGCACGTGCGGGATGAAGAATTCGGGCAGGCTGCTCGGCAGCTCGCCGCGGTCCCCGACCGTCGGGACCGGCGCATTCGTTGCGACCGCGATGAGCGTCACCACGAGGATCGCCACAAGCGGCGCCGGGATCGCCTGCGTGAACTTCGGCATCACCACCATGATCACGATGGCCAGCGCCAGCAGCGGGTACACCGCCCAGTGAATGCCGATGATTTCGGGCAGCTGCGCCACAAAGATGAGAATCGCCAGCGCGTTGACGAAGCCAATCATCACGCTTCGCGGCAAGAACCGCATCAGCGTTGCGACGCCAGCAACCGCCAACAGAATCTGAAACACCCCGGCGAGCATGATGGCCGCCACCATGTAGTCGTAGCCGTAGTCCCGCACCAGCGGCGCGATGACCAGCGCGACCGCACCCGTGGCGGCCGCAATCATGGCGGGTCGCCCGCCCGTAATCGCGATCACCATCGCCATGATGAAGGAGGAGTACAGCCCGATCTTCGGGTCCACCCCGGCGATGATGGAGAAGCTGATCGCCTCCGGGATCAGCGCCAGCGCCACAACTAGCCCGGCGAGGACCTCTTTCGTCAGGATGCGCGGTGTCTTCAGCGCTGTCGCCACTGACGGCTCGGGCTTGTACCGGCGCGTGTTTTCCGTGGTCAGCACGGTGGCTGCCATATGTGTCACTCCAAACGTTGTTGCTATTCGTAGCGCAGGGCTTCGATCGGGTTCATTCTCGATGCGCGGTTTGCCGGGTAGTAGCCGAAGAACAGGCCAATCAGCAGCGCGAATACCAGTGAGAGTAGCACTGCCGTGATCGGTGGCAGCACGAAGGCGTTGAGCAGGAGCGCACCGAGCATGCCGAAGCCCGCGCCCACGACCACGCCGAACACGCCGCCGATCAGGCAGACGATCATCGCCTCAGTGACGAACTGCATGCGGATCATCCGCCTCGTCGCCCCGAGCGCCATACGCACGCCGATCTCGCGGGTGCGTTCCGTCACGGTGATTAGCATGATGTTCATCACGCCGATGCCGCCCACCAGCAGCGAGATCCCGCCGATTGCGGAGACCACCACGCTCATCATGGTCAACGTCTGGTTGAGCTGATCGATGTCACGCTTCATGTCGGCCACTTTCCCCTTGTAATCGGGGTCGTCCTCATAGGCACGGTCCGCCCACGCCTGGACGTCCTTGGCCACTTGATCGGTGTCGGCGCCATCGGCGACGCGCACACTCACGTTGTCTACGCCAGGCACCGGTGTGCGCATCATGTCCGGCTGCACCGTGTACGGCACCGCCATCATCGACTGCGAAAAGTCCCCGACCAGCACGCCTTGCTTCTCAAAGTGCCCGTACGCGCCGACCACCTGCACCGAAGCGTACTGCCCGCCGATGTCCAGCTCGACTTCCTGCCCGATCGCCGAATCAGGGTCGTTATTGAACAGCTGCTCCACAACCTCCGGCGAGACCACCGCCACGGCGCGGTTCGCCTCAATGTCGTCTTGGGTCAGAAATCGCCCGGCGGTCAGCGGCAGGTTCTGCATCTCCAGCTGGTCAGCGTTGACAAAACTCACCATCGTGGTGCCGTGCGCCAGCCCGCGTGTCGCCTGAGCTGTCGAGCTATCCAACTCAAACGCGATACCCTTCGCCTGCGCCCCGAGGTCGGCGCGCAGGTCCTCGATCATGTCGGGGGTGAGCTTCGAGGCGTCGTCAATTTCTTGGAACATGTAGCGGGCGGCCTCGCTGTCATCCTCCTGGCGGGGCTTGACTTCGAGGTGGACGTCGTGAATGCCGAACTGCTCCAGGCTGTCCAGCGTCTGCTGCTGCATCGCCTTACCCAGCGTCATAATCGCAATCACCGAGGCGATGCCAATGATCACCCCAAGCAGCGTCAGCGCCGAGCGCATCTTGTTCGCCCGCAGGCTCACCGTAGCGAGTCTGACAGATTCGCGCGGGTTCACTCCTGCTCCTCAACCAAGGTCACAGTGGCACCGACGCGTTCGCGGTACTCGGCAGGCTTGTTCAGCACCCGCGTCCCCTTTTCGACGCCCTCTACGACCACATCCGAGTCCGACACCAGCCCAACCTTGACCGGCGTCTTCACTACCTCGAACTTGTCCCCGTCATCCTTCGGGCGAAGCGCGTACACCGAGTAGCTACCGTTCTCATCGACGACGGCCTCCCGCGGCACAGCGAGCGCGTCCTTCGCGGACTCCGTGGTGATCTGCGCCTTGGCCGTGCCGCCGATCTTCAGACCCTCGGTATCACCCAGAACCTCGATCTCCACGGGGAACTCCGGGCGCGCCGCCTGCGCCGACGCCCCATCCGCCGCGGGCTGCGTTTCCGCAACCGATGAAACATCCAGCACACGGCCCTTAAACTTCTTCGCGCCGGTGCCAGGCGTGGTGAACGAGACGGCGTCGCCCGGCTGCATCTTCGCCGAGTCCAACTCCTTCACGTTCGCACGCAGCACCAGCCGGTTCGGGTCCGCCACAGAGAGCAGATAACCCGTCGGCGTCTGCCCCTGCTTCACCGCAACCTCCGCGACCACACCCGCGATCGGGGCACGCACCTGACCCGACGCCACATCGACCTCAAGCTGCGCGATTGACTGGCCCGCCGCGGCCTGCGCCGCCTGCACACCACGCTGCGCCTGCTGCACCGCTGCCGCCTGGGAGTCGAGCTGCTGCTGGGCCGCAAGCTTCGCCACCTCGAGCCCGACCGCTGCCTCCGCCTTCGCATCAAATGCCTGGGCAACCGCGCGCTGCTTCGCCGCAAGATCCGCGTCGGTGTCGTTGAGGGCGGCGTCGTACGCCTTTTGCGCCGCAGAAAGGTTGTGCTTCGCGCCGCGGAAACGCTCGTCAGCCTCCAGTTTGCTCAGCAACGGCTGCACAGCATCGTCTTGCGCCATCCCAGATTGGAAGATGCTGTGGTTGCCGCGCACAGACTCCAGGGCCGCCGTCAGCGCGTCACGACGCGCCGAGTCCACGCCCTGCGCCTGCGTGAGCAGCGTGCTGTCCAGGCCCGCCGCAACTGCCTTCTTGCGTTGCTCAAAGACCGCGGTAGCCTCCTGCAGCTGGCCATCAGCCTGGCGAAGCGCCGCTTCCGCCTGCGTCACCTGTGGGTTCAGGCCACGCTGCATCGCGTCGCTCGACTGCTGGTAGGCCTGTTGGGCCTGCTCAAGCTGGTTCTGCGCCGCGACATCCGCCGAAATCTGCTGTGCCCGCTGCGTATCAATCTCACGCTGGACCCCCGACGTATCCAGGACCGCGACGACCTGGCCCGCCTCGACACGCTGTCCCACCTTCACGTTCAGGGCTGTGACCGGGCCGGTCAGGTGCGTCGTCAACGCGGTCACCGTGGCAGCCTCCACCGTCGCGGTGACCGGCACTTTGGCAGCAACATCACGAGGAGCGAGCTCTGTCGTATCAGCTGCCATGACCGGCTGACCGCCCCCAAACCCGCACGCAGCGGTAGAGGCAAGAATACAAAGCCCGAGCCCCACGGTGGCAAGGGTCCGGGAAACGACATGGTTCGTTCGGCGCAGTCCTTTATTCACAGCGCTAAGGATAGCCGAAGTTTCACATCAATCAGAAGTTTTACGGATATAAAACTCCGGGTGATCCGCGCGCAGCAACGTGTTGCCAGTCAGGCCGCACCAGGCACGAATATCGATATCGATCGCCTCGTTCGTGGACCGCAAGTGCAGCACTTCCCCGTCCTTGATCTGGTCGCGGAACAAGAGGAAGAGGCGCACCAGGACATCACCGCACGCGATGTCCTGGGCGTCCCAGTAATGATCCTCATGCATTGCGGCGTGCCATCACGTTGTCGCGGGCCTGCACAATGAGCGCGAGCTGCTGCTCAGCCAAGTTCGCGGCCACGATTGGGTTATCCGCAAACGTTGCAAAACCGCAGTCCGTCGAGAAGACCACTCGGTCAGCTCCGAACGTGTCCAGGGCGCGCTCGATGCGCTCCTCCACTGCTTCGACCGGCTCCAGCTCCTGGAGCTTTTGGTTCAGCACGCCAACGCAGATGCGCTGGTCGTCGCGGATTCCCTCGAGGGCTCGGATATCGCCGGCACGTGGCGTCGCCAACTCCATGGACAACATACCCACGTTCAGCGAGGCGAACAGCTCAACGAACGGAGCGTAATCGCCCGTCAACGCCGCGGACTCATCCGTGGTCCAGTTGCCGCGGCACACGTGCAACGCCAACCGCTCCTTCGGCAGCCCCTCAGTGAGCTCATCGAGCAACGACTTCGCGAACTCCAGCTCCTCATCCACCGTGCCCTCCAGGCCGTCGAGCGCGCCACACATAAACGTGCGGCCGCCCCCGCCTGCCTGCCCGTACACGACTTCAGTAAGCACCGGCTCATCGATCTGCACCAGCGACGTTCCCTTCGCCAGCAATTCGTGGAGCTCCTCGCGTAGCACGCGAACGATGTCTTTCGACATCTCCTCGCGGTTCTCGTACGCGCGGTCGGAGACACACTCCATCCACATCGTGCGCGTGAGCAGGTACGGCCCTGGCAGGCACACCTTCACCGGGCGGTCGGTAAGCTGCTGCACAAACTCAACCTCGTGCGCAACCAGTGGCTTATCGCGACCAAGCGGGCCAAAGACCGCCGGGTGGCGCACCTCGCCCGCCGGGACGTCCAACGCGCGAAGCTCGCGCTCGAACTCCTCAGGGTCATCCACGTACGGCAGCAGGTCTGTAATCGGGATCAGCTGGCAGTTCTGCAGACGCCCCGCGACGAAGCTCGAGTAGTTGTCGCGTCGCATTTCACCATCCGTGACGACGTCCACTCCGGCCCGCTCCTGCGCCGCAAGCACAAGGCGCACTGCGTCGTCGGCTGTGGCCTGGAACGTGCCTTCATCCATCCGCTCTTCGAGGTGGCGGTGCAGCGCATCCAACAACCACGGAGACCGTGGCCAAGAGCCCATCGTCAGCACAGATCCCGCCGGAATCTCCGGCGCGGGAGCTGGCTCAGGCAGTTCCTTGGCGATCGTCGGCTCCACGACCTCCTGCGTCACCGGCATCTGCGGGCGCTTGCGCGGCCCCTTCTTCTTTTTCGGGCGCACAGCCTCGGGAGCGGCCGGGATATCAGCAACCTCCACGGGCTTCGTGAACGCCCCCTTCGACACAAGGAAGCGCCACCGCTTGTGCTCTGGCTCCTCAACCACGTTGACCAGGTCGTTGCCAGTCAAGTTACACCAGGAAGGCAGGTCCACCTTGACTGTGGGGTCGTAGGAGATGATCTCCAGCAGCTGGCCAGACTCGAGCGGATCGATGTTCTTTCGGATCAATAACAGCAACCCGTTACCGCAGTCCAGATCGCCACCGTCGAAGCTGGCGTCTGGGGCGTACGGGTGCAGATTCTCGGACTGAGACATCGTTGCCTTAGTAGGAAACGCTTGGGGTGCCGTCTGCCAGGAACTCAACCAGCTTTGCGCCGCCGACGATGGTGGCGCCGTCGATAAGATCCTCTTCCCCGAAGCCGCGCTTCTTCGCACAAGGCGCACACACGTACAGCTTGCCCTCTGCCGCGACAAAGCTCTCGATGAGTTCCTTGATCGGCGCGAATCCCTCCTCATGAATGTCGTCTGCGTAGCCCTTCACAGCCAGACGAGCGCCCTCGGAGGACAGGAACACCATCGTGTCCTGCGCGGAACCAACAGCAGCATTGGCGACGACGAAGCCGAGCGTCGCCAGGTCCTCATTATCCTTCGCGTGTGCAACGGTGACGCAAAACTTACCAGTACCCATCATGGACTCCTTCAAATTGGTTGTATCGAACACCAGAAAGTGTACCGAAACGCAAAAAAGCACCACCCCCTCGCAGCGAAACTTGGGGGTGGTGCTCTGTTGTCCTTGAGTCGGACGCCTCTACCGGATGGGTTTAGCGTGCCTTCTCAATGATCTCCACGAGACGGAAGTGCTTGTCCTTGGACAGCGGACGCGTCTCCTGGATGCGGACGAGGTCGCCAACACCGGCGGTGTTCTCCTCGTCGTGTGCCTTCACACGCTTGGTGGTACGGACGATCTTGCCGTACAGCGCGTGGGACTTGCGGTCCTCGACCTCGACAACGATGGTCTTGTCCATCTTGTCGGAGACGACGTAGCCGCGGCGGTTCTTCTGAACACGCTTCTCGTTGGTCTGTTCGTTCACGTTTGCCTCACTCATGATTAAGCCTCAGCTCCCGGAACAACGGACAGGCCGAGCTCGCGCTCGCGCAGCACGGTGTAGATACGTGCAATGTCGCGCTTCACGGTGGAGATGCGGCGGTTGTTGGTCAGCTGGCCGGTAGCAAGCTGGAAGCGCAGGTTAAACAGCTCTTCCTTTGCCTCGGACAGACGAGCGCGCAGCTCTTCGTCGTTGAGCTCGCGGAACTCGGATGCGGGGGTACCGTTTGCCATTAGAACTGGTCCTCCTTCTTGATGATGCGAACCTTGCAAGGCAGCTTCGCGCCTGCGCGGCGCAGTGCCTCGATAGCGGTTGCGTCGTTCGGGTAGGACATCTCAAAGAGAATACGTCCCGGCTTTACGTTAGCGACCCACTTCTCGACAGGGCCCTTACCGGAACCCATACGAACACCGAGAGGCTTCTGCGTCAACGGACGGTCCGGGAAGATGTTGATCCAGACCTTGCCACCACGCTTGACGTGGCGGTTGATCGCAATACGAGCCGCCTCAATCTGACGGTTGGTGATGTACGCCGGCTCGAGAGCCTGCAGAGCGTAATCACCGAAGTTGATCGTGTTGCCACCCTTGGACACGCCAGAACGAGTCGGGCGGTGCTGGCGGCGGTACTTCACACGCTTAGGAATAAGCATTGATTAGCCCTCCTGCTTCTGCTCTGCACGCTGGCGGCGCTGGCCACCACGGCGTGGGCGGCGATCGCCACGGCCACGACGCTCGTTCGACGGAGCGTTGAGCTCGGACTCGCGCACGCCACCGACGACGTCGCCCTTGTAGATCCAAACCTTGACGCCGATGACGCCGAAGGTCGTGTGTGCTTCTGCGATGCCGTAGTCGATCTCAGCACGAAGGGTGTGCAGTGGCACACGGCCTTCGTGGTAGCGCTCGACGCGGGACATCTCAGCGCCGCCGAGACGACCCGAGGTCATGACCTTGATGCCCTTGACCTGTGGGTTACGCATAGCGGACTGGATTGCCTTGCGCATCGCACGACGGAACGCAACGCGGTTGACCAGCTGCTCAGCGATGGACTGAGCAACGAGCGTTGCGTCGGCGTCGACGTTCTTGACCTCGAGGATGTTCAGCGCAACCATCTTGCCGGTGAGCTTCTCGAGCTCACGGCGGATGCGGTCAGCCTCAGCGCCACGACGGCCAATCACGATGCCCGGGCGGGCAGTGTGAATGTCGACGCGGACGCGGTCACGGGTGCGCTCGATGACAACGTCGGAGATACCGGCGCGCTCGAGGCCCTTGGACAGGAACTCGCGGATCTTGATGTCTTCTGCGACGTAATCAGCGTAGTTCTTGTCGGCGTACCAGTGGGACTTCCAGTCGGACGTGATACCCAGGCGCAGGCCGTGTGGGTGAATCTTCTGGCCCATTACTTCGCCCCTTCCTTGGACTCGACAACTACGGTGATGTGCGAGGTGCGCTTCCGGATCTGGAATGCGCGACCCTGAGCGCGTGGCTGGAAGCGACGCATGGTCGGACCTTCGTTTGCCCAGCACTCGGAGACGACCAGCGTACGCGGGTCCAAACCGAAGTTGTTTTCAGCGTTGGCGGCTGCAGATGCAACAACCTTGGCGACGTCCTTCGCAGCACCCTGTGGTGCGTACTTCAGGACTGCGAGAGCCTCGGAGACGGACTTCCCATGGACGAGGGCGAGCACGCGGCGCGCCTTCATCGGGGAAACACGAACGAACTTGGCCGTCGCGGATGCAGTGGTGATGGTGTCAGCCATTGCTTATCGACGTCCCTTCTGTTCCTTGACGTGACCCTTAAAGGTCTTGGTTGGTGCAAACTCGCCGAGCTTGTGGCCGACCATGGACTCGTCGACAAACACCGGGACGTGCTTGCGGCCGTCGTGGACGGCGAAAGTGTGTCCGATGAAATCTGGGAGAATGGTCGAACGGCGAGACCAGGTCTTGATTACCTGCTTGGTGCCTGCATCGTTCTGAGCGTCCACCTTGTTGAGGAGGTGCTCATCGACGAACGGGCCTTTCTTTAGGCTACGTGGCATGTCTTACTACCTCCTCTTAACGCTTCTTGTTCTTCGAGCGACGGCGTCGCACGATCATGTTGTTTGAGTAACGGTTTGGGTTGCGGGTGCGAACTTCCTTCTTGCCCCATGGGGACACTGGGTGACGACCACCGGAAGTCTTACCTTCACCACCACCGTGTGGGTGATCCACAGGGTTCATGACAACACCGCGGACCGTTGGGCGCCAGCCCTTCCAACGCATACGGCCAGCCTTGCCCCAGCGGATGTTGATCTGGTCAGCGTTGCCGACCTCACCAACGGTTGCGCGGCAGCGGATGTCCACGCGGCGAATTTCGGAGGACGGCATACGCAGCACTGCGTAGGAACCTTCCTTACCGAGCAGCTGAATAGAAGCGCCTGCGGAACGAGCAAGCTTGGCACCTGCACCAGGCTTGAGCTCAACAGCGTGGATCGTCGTACCGGTCGGGATGTTACGAAGTGGGAGGTTGTTACCAACCTTGATGTCGGCGTTAGGACCAGCCTCAACGACGGCACCCTGCTTCAGGCCCTTCGGAGCGATGATGTAGCGCTTCTCACCGTCGTAGTAGTGGAGCAAAGCAATGTTAGCGGTGCGGTTCGGGTCGTACTCGATGTGAGCAACCTTTGCCAGCACGCCGTCTTTGTCCGAACGACGGAAGTCAATCACGCGGTAGCGACGCTTGTGGCCGCCACCACGGTGACGAGTGGTGATGTGGCCGTGCGTGTTGCGGCCACCCTTCTTCGGGAGCGGGCGCAGCAGCGACTTTTCCGGAGTGGAGCGGGTAAGCTCCTCGAACTCCGAAACAGAGCTGGCACGGCGACCCGGGGTTGTCGGCTTGTACTTACGAATAGCCATATTTTGTCCTTTTCTATCGAGTCACTTAGACGGCTGCGCCGCCGAAGATGTCGATGGGATCGCTGCCCTCGCGGAGAGTAACGTAGGCGCGCTTGGTGTCCTTGCGCTTACCGAAACCAGTGCGGGAACGCTTGCGCTTGCCCTCACGGTTCACGGTGTTCACCGAAGCGACGTCGACGCCGAAAATCTCTTCCACGGCAATCTTGATCTGGGTCTTGTTAGCAGACTTCGCTACAAAAAACGTGTAGGTGTTCTGCTCCATCAGCGCGTAGGTCTTCTCAGAGAGGACCGGCGCGATGATGATGTCGCGGGAATTCACGATCTTAGCCATTTACTTCTCCTCCTCCGCAGCTTCAGCCTTGCCACGGTTGATGAAGGTGTGCAGCGCCTCAACCGAGAACACAACGTCATCGGCGTTCAGCACGTCGTAGGTGTTCAGCTGCGCCGGCTCAAGAATGGTGACGCCCGGCAGGTTCCTTGCGGACAGACGGGAGTTAACATCCTCACGGCCGATCACGAGCAGCACCGACTTACGGTCAGTCAGACGCTCAATGAACGCACGAGCAGACTTGGTCGAAGGCTTCTGGCCCGGAACAAGCTCCTCAATGAGGTGGATGCGCTCGTTGCGAACACGATCAGTGAGTGCACCAGCAAGTGCAGCCTTGATCATCTTCTTTGGGGTGCGCTGCGCGTAAGAACGCGGCTGCGGACCGTGGACAATGCCACCGCCGGTGAAGTGTGGCGCGCGGATCGAGCCCTGACGAGCGCGACCGGTGCCCTTCTGGCGGAATGGCTTCTTACCACCACCGCGGACCATGCCGCGGGTCTTGGTGGCGTGAGTGCCCTGACGAGCGGCTGCCAGCTGAGCTGTCACAACCTGGTGCATCAGGGGAATGGAAGCTTCACGGTTAAAAAGTTCTGCCGGAAGCTCAACGGAACCGTTGGTCTTTCCGTCTGCGGTGTGGACGTTCAACGTCAGGTTCGTCATGCGTGAGCACCGCCCTTCACTGCGGTCTTGACGGTAACAACAGAACCCTTCGCACCAGGGATAGCACCCTTGATGAGGAGGAGGTTGTTGTCGCCGTCGATGCGTTGAATCTTCAGGTTCTGGGTAGTAACGCGGTTACCGCCCATACGGCCAGCCATGCGCTTGCCCTTGAACACGCGACCCGGCGTAGACGCGCCACCAATGCCACCAACGCGACGGTGAGCAGCCTGGTTACCGTGTGCTGCACCCTGGCCCGCGAAGCCGTGACGCTTCATTGCGCCAGCGAAGCCGTGGCCCTTGGTGGTGCCAGCAACGTCGACGAAGACGTCGCCGTCAAACAGATTGACGGTGATCTCTTGGCCGAGTTCGTACGCAGAGGTGTCATCCATGCGGATTTCAGCTACGTAGCGACGTGGGGTGACGCCAGCCTTCTTGAAGTGGCCAGCCTCTGGCTTGTTCGTCTTACGGGGATCGATGTCGCCGTAAGCAATCTGGATGGCGGAGTAGCCATCAGTCTCTGGTGTACGGATCTGGGTGACCACGCACGGCCCAGCCTCAACGACGGTAACCGGGATAACACGGTTCTCGTCGTCGAAGATCTGGGTCATGCCGAGCTTGGTGCCCAGAATGCCCTTGATCTGGTTATCAGACATGTATTAGTTCTCCACTACTTACAGGTTGTCGGATCTCTAGTGATTACTGGATGTTCACGTCAACGCTTGCAGGAAGGTCGATACGCATGAGCGCGTCAACCGTCTTCGGCGTCGGATCGAGAATGTCGATGAGACGCTTGTGCGTGCGCATCTCAAAGTGCTCGCGAGAGTCCTTGTACTTGTGGGGAGAACGAATAACGGCGTACACGTTCTTCTCTGTGGGCAACGGCACCGGTCCAACGACGCGGGCACCCGTGCGGGTGACCGTCTCAACGATCTTCTTCGCAGATGCGTCGATCGCTTCGTGGTCGTAGGCCTTCAGCCTGATGCGGATCTTCTGTCCCGCCACGCTTACCTCTTCCTCGCATCCCCACATTCTGAACGAAGCGGTGGGGTTGTAGCTTCTAGTTTCTCTATAACGTTGTCCGGGCTGGGCCCATGGCTCAACGCCAGTGTCGTTTTCATTGACTGTTTGACACTTCCGGAAGGTGAGTAACGCGACAATAAACTGCGCGCTTACTTCAGTGCTTCCGCCTCGGTGCACACGTGCATCGGGGTGTCAGACTCGGAAGGGTGCGTGACCCTTGCGTACTGCCGCTGTTTATTTGCCATGTCCCTTCTCCGGTTTCTCACCTAGTTAACCTAGATAAAAACCTTCTTTGGAAGGTGTCATGTTTACCCCACCATCACAACCTTGCGGCCATCATGTCGAGGCAACCCGAGTATTAAAACACGTTCTTGCAAGAAGTGCAACCCCTTCTCCGAACATTTCAGTTTGGTTGCAGAGTGATATCCATTCGGAAATTTTTGCATCGATTCAGGCAAGCTAGCTGGTTGCTGTGTACCCTGGGTGTTTACACGGGCGTCTGTCCGTCGTACTTTTCTTTACCCAATATATAGACGAAGGGATTTTCCATGGCCGACCACAATGCAACCGAGAACACTCCTGCCACCACCGAGGCAAAGGAGACAGAGCAGGTTCGCACCCGCAACTCCAACCTTGAGACTGAGCACGGCACCACGATGATCGACGACAACGTCGTCGGCAAGATCGCCGGCATCGCCGCCCGCGAAGTTTCCGGAGTTTACAACCTGGGCGGTGGCGCTGCACGCATGTGGGGTGCTGTTCGCGAGTCGCTGACCTCCTCCACCAATGTTCAGCAGGGCGTCGATGTCGTTGTCGAGGACGGCCACGCTTCCGTCGCTGTTGCAATTATTGCGGAGTACGGCGTCGCCATCCACGAGCTCGCAAACGCCATCCGCGAGAACATCACTGTTGCTGTGACCCGCATGACCGGCCTTATCGTTGACCGCGTCGACGTCACTGTTCACGACGTCCACCTGCCGGAGCAGGACAACGAGGAGTCCAACGAGGCCGCCTACAACGCTAACCAGGCGCTGGCTCAGTAGTTATGGCGTACACCTCCGTTAGCCGCGAGGTGGCCGAAGCCGCCCGGGACGCCATTTTGGCTGTCCCCGGCGTTGCGGGTATGCATGGCGGGTTCTTCGGTGAAGTTGCCCTCCTGCTACCCGGCGAGCGGATCGAAGGGCTCAAACCCGCGACGCGATCCTCAGACCCCAACCTCCGCGGCCTTGAAGTCAACTTTATTTACGACGTTTCGAGCGAACGGGACATTCACTCCGTCGCCGACGACGTACGCACCGCTACCCTGCGCGCCACCGATGTCGATTTCGTCGACGTTGTTGTCGCCGACGCCGAATAGGAACGCCCGTTAGGGCGTCCGCGTTGCGTACCCACAACTACAAGTAAGTGGTGAACAATGAATCTTTTATCTAACAAAGCGTTAACCGGTGTCATTATCGGCATTATCGTTGCTTTCTTCGTCACCTTTGGCGGCGGACTCGGGCTACTTTGGCTCGTTCTCTTCTCCGTCATTGGTGGTGTCGTCGGCGCCCAGCTTGATGGCAAGCTGGACCTCGCAGAAATCCTGAGCACCAGCTCGGGCAAGGGTCGTAGCTAATGGCGTCGAACCAATTCCATCTCAGTGAGCGCGTCATCGCGCAGATTGCTGAGGTGGCGGCTTCGTCAGTGCCCGGCACGATCGAAATGGACGCAAAGCTTGCAGGTTTGGCAGGCCGCAGCTTTCCCCAAATCGATGTCCGCCTGGACCGAGTTTCAGGCACCGCGGCCGTCGAAGCCGAGATCGCTACTACTTACCCTGCCCCCATTGCTGCCATCACGGACGCGGTGCGTTCAACGATCATCTCGCACATCCGGACCTTGACTGGGCTTGACGTCTCCAGCGTCAATATCGAGGTGGCAAACGTCACCGCGAACGCCGGTGAACCCGTCTCGTGGGACGACGTTGCAAACCACCAGTCGTTCATCATCCCGACTCCGCTGAAGGTCAAGCCTTTGGACGTGGAGTCCCCGACGACGAAGGAGCCGGAACCGTTGCACGATATCGTCGCTCGCTCGCTTGTCGACGACCTGACGGACACCCACGCTCCAGAGCCAGTCTCTGTGAAATCCATTGCCGCGCCGACTCCGTACCCCGTGCGTACCAAGGGCTTCGAAGCACAGCCCACGCGGGTTTTCCGTCCACAAACGCCGGAGCCTGCCCGGCTGCTTGGCGTGCAAACACACCAACAGCGCGTATATAGCCCGAGCGTTCCGCAACCTGCGCCGCTCAAGCCCATTCGCGTGAAGCGCACAGCGGCACCGACGACAGTATCGGCACCGCAACCTCAGCCGCTTCGTGAAATTACGATCAAACCGGCGGTGAAGTACTATGACCGAACCTAATACACCCGTCGCCCCAGTAGGCCCGCACCCGGCTGCCGCACCGAAAGCTAGCCCAGTTGCACGCTGGATCACCGTGCTCGCCGGCCTGGCGTTCCTCGGGGGCGCCGTTGTTACCGGGCACGACGCTTGGGTGCGACTCCAGGAAACTAGCAACCAACCGGAGTGGCTCCCCGAGCTCTACGACCAGTTGACGTTGAATCTCATTGACATCACGTGGGTGGGCGTCGCAGTTGGCATCATTGTGATGCTCGTAGGGCTCGCGCTTGTGGTTGCATCGCTCAAACCTCGCCAGAAGACGCACCTTCGCGTGCAGTCCCCAGTTTCGATCTGGACACGACCAGTGGACATCGCACGGAAGTCAACATTCCTTGCAACATCCCAGTTCGGAGCTAATCATGCACGCACCAAGGCTGACCGGAAGAAGGTCACACTCACAATGCAGACCGACACGCAACGCCCCGAGGTAGAGCAGCAAGCGCACGAAACTCTCGTTGGTGAGTTCCAGCGTCTGGAGCAGGTACCCGCCATCACCATCAAGACCGAAGCGCCAGCACCAGTTGCTGAACAGGAGGCGAAGTAAATGACCAAGACACTTGCGTTCTTTGACCGCATACTCGTCTTCATCCTCGGAGTTTTGTTGCTCTGCATCGGGTTCGTTCCACTCGCATACTTCTGGGACATCCCCTACGTCAGCCAATGGATCCAGCAAGTGGATCCAGTGGTGATCGGCAACCTGCCCTACCGTTCCTGGTACAACACCGCGTTGATCGTCGGTGCGGTTGTGCTGGTAATTATCGGGCTGTGGGCCATTATCGCAAATATTCGCAGCCGCGGGTTCTCCACCCGCGCCATCACCGCAGCCGACGCCGAGCATGGCACAACCGAAATCAACGTCAAACGCGTCGCCGAAGCCGCATGCCACCACTTGGCTATGGACCCCATCATCAACTCTGCCGACGCCAAAGTTGCGATGGTCGAGACCAGGCCGACCGTTGAATTCGTTGCGATTGCCAACCCAGCATTCTCGCTGGACGAAGTCGTTGACGTTCTCGAGCGCGCCGATCAGGACTTCCGAATGGCAAACCACACAATGAACGTGGATACCCTGTGGAAGCTGCACTTCGACCAGGTTAGCGCCTAAAAGGACTCACGCGAATGCTCCCCACCAACAGGTGGGGAGCTTTTCGTGTCCAGACGGTGCGGCTTAAGGGACATTTTGTGTGTATAAATCTATTCGGCTTCCCGGACTCCCGATATGGTTTTCAAAACAGTTCCATTCGCCAGTCTTGAGAATTGAACGCCGGATGACGTCTGACTTGTGGGATGTATCGAGTCTGCGGGTAGCGCAGCGAGATTGGTGGCTCTAGGGAACAAGAACCGGTCTCCCTACGCGTTGGGCGATCGCATACTGCCAGGGACACGAGCAAAGCCCTGGGCGCGCACGATACTGGCCAGGGCACGAACAGGACCGGGAAGCAAGGCGTTGGGGTATGCCATTAAGCGAGCTGCCATACAGCCTGCGGGGCGAGAGACGATCTTGCACACCGCGGTGCGCTGAATGGGCGACTGAAAGAATTCAATACTGGCAATGAACGTCAGTGGAACCCCGGTCTAGCCGTGAGAAAGGGGTGGGCTGGACGCGGCTAGTTACACACAAAATGTCCCTTAAGTCGGCGGTGCCCAATGCACTGAAGTAACAGCACGGTGACCAGTTGCAGGACATAGTGGTCCTAGAACCATTGCCTTCCCAACGCACTGTAGGCATGAAAAAGGTCACTCCCCGATGGGGAGTGACCTTTACGTCACGTTATCGGACTGAATTAGCCGAGGATCTTGGTGACGCGGCCAGCGCCGACGGTACGGGAGCCCTCGCGGATAGCGAAGCGCAGGCCCTCGTCCATAGCGACTGGGTGGATCAGCTCGACGGACATGTCGACGTTGTCGCCAGGCATGACCATCTCGGTGCCCTCAGGCAGGTGCACAACACCGGTAACGTCGGTGGTGCGGAAGTAGAACTGAGGACGGTAGTTGTCGAAGAATGGCGTGTGACGGCCACCCTCGTCCTTGGACAGGACGTAGACGGAGCCCTCGAACTTGGAGTGAGGGGTGTAAGCGCCCGGCTTGATGACAACCTGACCACGCTCAACGTCCTCACGCTTCAGGCCACGGAGCAGCAGAGCTGCGTTGTCGCCAGCCTCAGCGGTGTCGAGAAGCTTGTTGAACATCTCGATGGAGGTGACGGTGGTCTTCGTGGACTTCTCGCGGATACCGATGATCTCAACTTCGTCGTTGAGGTTCAGGACGCCACGCTCAACACGGCCGGTAACAACGGTACCGCGGCCGGAAATGGTGAAGATGTCCTCGATCGGCATCAGGAAGTCACGGTCGGTCTCGCGAACTGGGTCCGGAATGGAGTTGTCGCAAGCTTCCATGAGCTCAACGATGGAGTCAACCCACTTCTCCTCGCCCTCAAGAGCCTTCAGAGCGGAGATGTGAACGATTGGAGCCTCTTCGTCGTAATCCTGCTCTGCGAGAAGCTCACGAACTTCCATTTCGACGAGCTCGATGATTTCCTCATCGTCGACCATGTCGCACTTGTTCAGGGCAACGAGGATGTAAGGAACGCCAACCTGGCGAGCAAGCAGAACGTGCTCGCGGGTCTGAGGCATCGGGCCGTCGGTAGCAGCAACCACGAGGATTGCGCCGTCCATCTGAGCAGCACCGGTGATCATGTTCTTGATGTAGTCAGCGTGGCCTGGAGCATCCACGTGTGCGTAGTGACGCTTAGGAGTGTTGTACTCGACGTGGGAAATGTTAATGGTAATGCCGCGCTCGCGCTCTTCCGGCGCCTTGTCAATCGCGTCGTACGCGAAGGACTTGTTCTCCTCCGGGTACTTGTCAGCGAGCACCTTGGTGATAGCAGCCGTGGTGGTCGTCTTACCGTGGTCGACGTGACCAATGGTACCGATGTTGACGTGCGGCTTTGTACGTTCGAACTTTGCCTTTGCCACTGTATGTCCTCCTAGGACTTCATGGTGGCTACGACCTTCGCAGCCACGTGGTTTACATTTGCCTTTGCCTTCGAAAAGGCGTCGGCTCATTCACAATGTGCCAGTTACCTGATCCTAGAGATTCCCAGTCTGATTTTCAAACCGTCAGACCGAAAGTTCCGGGATCATTCGTCGCGAGTAACGGCCGACTCAAACCACCACTTCAATCTTGTGGCGATTCCAGCGCGACCGCTACTAGCGGCCATCCCCGCTTCCTTCTACCGGTCACGCTCACTGGCACGTGAGCAGGCCGTCGAGAAGCAGGGAGCAGCGATTAGTTACCGTTGCGGGCGTCGATGATTTCCTGAGCGACGTTGGACGGAACTTCACCGTAGGAGTCAAACACCATGGTGTAGTTCGCGCGACCCTGCGTCTTGGAGCGCAGGTCACCAACGTAGCCGAACATCTGCGACAGCGGAACAACAGCCTTGACAACCTTGGCGCCAGAGCGGTCGTCCATCGAGTTGACCTGGCCACGACGGGAGTTCAGGTCACCGATGACGTCACCCATGTACTCCTCAGGCGTGACAACCTCAACAGCCATCAGCGGCTCGAGCAGCACTGGCTTCGCCTTAGCGACGGCCTCCTTGAGCACCTGCGAACCGGCCATCTTGAAGGCCATTTCGGAGGAGTCAACCTCGTGGTAAGCGCCGTCTTCGAGGGTTGCCTTGATGTTGACCAGCGGGTAGCCAGCGAGGTAGCCGTACTGCATCGCGTCCTGGATACCGGCATCCACGGAAGGGATGTACTCCTTCGGCACGCGACCACCGGTGACCTCGTTGACGAACAGGTAGGTTGCGCTCTCGCCCTCTTCCAGGGTCTCTGGATCCGGGTTGTAAGGCTCGATGGAAACGATAACCTTTGCGAACTGACCGGAACCACCAGTCTGCTTCTTGTGGGTGTAGTCCAGGGACTGCACCTTCTTGCGGATGGTCTCGCGGTACGCAACCTGTGGAGAACCAATGTTCGCCTCGACCTTGAACTCGCGCTTCATGCGGTCAACGAGGACGTCGAGGTGGAGCTCGCCCATGCCGCCGATAACGGTCTGGCCGGTCTCCTCATCCAGGTGAACGGTGAAGGTTGGGTCCTCTTCAGCAAGCTTCTGAATAGCGGTGCCCAGCTTCTCCTGGTCAGCCTTGGTCTTTGGCTCAATAGCAACCTGAATAACCGGATCCGGGAAGTCCATGGACTCGAGGATGATCGGGTGATCAGGGTTGCACAGGGTGTCACCAGTAGTGGTGTGCTTCAAGCCAATGAACGCGTAGATGTTGCCGGCGTCAGCGTGCTCAACCGGGTTCTCCTTGTTCGCGTGCATCTGGAAGAGCTTGCCCACGCGCTCACGCTGCTGCTTGGTGGAGTTCATCATGTTCTCGCCCGGGATAGCCTGGCCCGAGTACACGCGCACGTAAGTCAGCTTGCCGAAGAACGGGTGCACAGCAATCTTGAACGCCAGTGCAGAGAACGGCTCATCAACGGAAGGCTTACGCGTGAGGTCTTCCTCACCGTCGACGGAGGTGCCGTGAACCTCGCCGATATCCAGCGGAGAAGGCAGGTAATCGACGATGGCGTCCAGCACAGGCTCGACACCCTTGTTGCGGTACGCAGTACCACAGAACACTGGGTAAACTTCCGAATTAACGGTCAGCTTACGGATGCCAGCCTTGAGCTCCTCGATCGTGAGCTCTTCGCCGCCGAAGTACTTCTCCATGAGCTCTTCGTCGGACTCAGCAACGGTCTCGACGAGCTTCTCACGGTACTCCTCAGCCTTTTCCTTCAGATCGTCCGGGATCTCGGTGATCTGCGCAGGGGTGCCGGTCTCGACCTTGCCCGGCCACAGCATTGCCTTCATCTCGAGAAGGTCAACGACGCCGTCAAAGTCATCCTCAGCACCGATCGGAAGCTGCATTACCAACGGCTTCGCGCCGAGACGATCGACGATCGTGCCAACGGTGTAGTAGAAGTCAGCGCCCAGCTTGTCCATCTTGTTGACGAAGCAGATACGCGGAACGTCGTACTTTGCAGCCTGACGCCAGACCTGCTCGGACTGCGGCTCAACGCCTTCCTTGCCGTCGAACACAGCAACTGCGCCATCGAGCACGCGCAGGGAACGCTCAACCTCAACGGTGAAGTCCACGTGACCCGGCGTATCGATGATGTTGATCTGGTTGTTATTCCAGAAGCAGGTCACTGCTGCGGACGTAATGGTGATGCCGCGCTCTTTCTCCTGCTCCATCCAGTCGGTGGTTGCGCCACCGTCGTGGGTCTCGCCGACCTTGCGGTTAATACCGGTGTAGAACAGAATGCGCTCTGTCGTGGTGGTCTTACCAGCATCGATGTGCGCCATGATGCCGATGTTGCGGACCTTGTGCAGATCCTTAAGCACTTCTTGTGCCACGTTATTTACCCCAACTTAAAAGTCGTCGACGTGCTGCACACGTCTTGGCGAATATTTACCTAGTTCATTGTGCCACTGTTTGCCCAAGATGGGCAGAGCCAGCCTGTAAGTCACTTCAAAACAAAAACCCGGACGCCGCACGTGCACCCACATTGGTGGGTAACCACGTATGCAATTGTGCACACGTTGTCCGTGTCAGCATGGTCCGGGCGTTTTGTCTCATATATGACCTACCGGCGACTACCAGCGGTAGTGAGCAAACGCGCGGTTTGCCTCGGCCATCTTGTGGACGTCCTCGCGACGCTTCACGGATGCACCCAAGCCGTTGGATGCGTCCAGGATCTCGTTAGCGAGACGCTCGATCATCGAGTTCTCACGTCGCTGGCGCGTGAAGGTGACCATCCAGCGCAGAGCCAGAGTGGTTGCACGAACTGGCTTCACCTCGACTGGAACCTGGTAGGTAGCGCCACCGACACGACGGGAGCGAACCTCAAGGTCAGGACGGATGTTGCCGAGTGCCTTTTCCAAGGTGCCAACCGGATCGGTGCCGGTCTTTTCACGGCAGATCTCGAGTGCACCGTAGACGATGCGCTCAGCGGTGGACTTCTTGCCGTCGAGAAGCACCTTGTTGACCAGCTGGGTCACGAGTTCAGAGTTGTATACCGGGTCCTTAACGATGGGACGCTTCGGAGCTTGCTGCTTACGCATTTCTGATTACTGTCCCTTCTTTGCGCCGTAGCGGGAACGAGCCTGCTTACGATCCTTGACACCCTGGGTATCCAAGGAACCACGAATAATCTTGTAGCGAACACCCGGGAGGTCCTTCACACGACCACCACGGACAAGCACCATGGAGTGCTCCTGGAGGTTGTGGCCCTCACCTGGGATGTATGCGGAGACCTCAATACCGGAGGTCAGACGAACACGAGCAACTTTACGAAGCGCCGAGTTCGGCTTCTTCGGCGTGGTGGTGTACACGCGGGTGCACACGCCACGACGCTGCGGGGAACCCTTCAGCGCTGCAGTTGCTACCTTGCCACGCTTGTCGTGGCGGCCCTTGCGGACCAGCTGCTGGATAGTTGGCATAGATTTTCCTTCTAATTTTTACGCTGAGGCGGACAATCGCCTGAACATGCAAAAATGAGGGCTCTTTCCCGGGGCCCTGCCGCACGTCCAGAACGCTCCGCCACGTTTATGCGAAAACGATCAGACACTTCACCTTGAGGTGGTGAACCGTCCGACAGAGTATCACGAGCTACCCCACCTTCGCAAAATCGAAACTTCCTCCACAGTAGATGCCCCCGTTCGAGGGTGTACTGAGGGTTTATAGAGGCGCTACTACACCTACACCTATCGCCCGACGTCCACCAAGGGTGCACATCTCCACAGCTACCACATGTTGTACCTCAGTGATTCTTTGTGTCCATATCTACTAAATACGACCAATGGAATTACAGCTACGTTAGTTACGAACCGAGAGAAAGGAAGCAGCATGGCCGCCAACAACGTCGACCCCCAAGCCACCATCAACGAATACCTCCACCGCGCTGACTGGCGCATCAACGCAAACGCCAACCAGGACTACTCGCTCGGCGGAATGATTCTCAACTCCGCCGGCAAAATCACCGCCAACTACTGGCTGGACGAAGTGTTTTCCAACGTCGCCGGCAATGCCCACCGCAACGGCGACCTCCACATCCACGATCTCGACATGCTCTCCGGGTACTGCGCAGGGTGGTCATTGAGGCAGCTCCTTGAAGAAGGGTTCGGAGGGGTACCTGGCACGATATCTTCTCTGCCACCAAAACATTTCTCCTCCGCGTGCGGACAAGTAGTGAACTTCCTCGGCACACTGCAGAACGAATGGGCTGGCGCGCAGGCGTTCTCCAGCTTCGATACCTACATGGCACCATTCGTACGGCTGGACTCGCTCACCTACGAGGACGTCTTGCAACACATGCAGGAGTTCGTCTTCAACCTCAACGTTCCCTCGCGTTGGGGGACGCAGACTCCGTTCACAAACCTTACATTTGACTGGACGTGCCCTCAGGACCTCGCTGAGCAGACTCCGTTCATCGGTGGAGACCCTGTCGACTTCACTTACGGCGAGCTCCAAGAAGAGATGGACATGATCAACCGCGCGTTCATTGAGGTTATGTCCCAAGGCGACGCCGACGGCCGACCATTTACCTTCCCCATCCCGACGTACAACATCACCAAGGACTTCGACTGGGGCTCGCCAAACGCGAAAGCCGTGTTCGACATGACTGGCAAGTACGGCCTCCCCTACTTCCAAAATTTCCTCAACTCGGATTTGGACCCAGGCATGATCCGCTCGATGTGCTGCCGCCTCCAACTCGACCTGCGTGAGCTACTCAAGCGCGGAAACGGCCTGTTCGGTTCCGCGGAGCTCACTGGCTCCATTGGCGTAGTCACCCTGAACTGCGCACGCCTCGGGTACCTCTTCCCCAACAATGAGGCTGCACTACTGCGCAGGGTTGACGAGTTGATCGAGGTGGCTGTCGATACGCTGGAGCGGCGTCGCGCGTTTGTGCAAGATTGCTTCGATAAGGGGCTATACCCGTACACGAAACGGTGGTTACCGGGGTTTGACAACCACTTCACCACCATCGGGGTCAATGGCTGCAACGAAATGGTACGCAACTTCACGCACGACGCCTACGACATCACCGACCCCCAAGGCCATGCACTTGTGGCGCGCCTGCTCGACCACATCAATGCCCGCATCACGGAAGCTCAGGAACGTACAGGGCACCTCTACAACCTAGAAGCGTCCCCCGCGGAAGGCGCAACGTACCGCTTCGCACGCGAGGACCGTGCCCGCTATCCCGGCATCATCCAGGCAGGTACCGAGGAGCAGCCGTACTACACCAACTCCTCCCAGCTGCCTGTTGCGCACACTCCAGATCCGTTCGCGGCGCTCGCCGCCCAGGAGGACCTGCAAACGAAGTACACCGGCGGCACGGTGCTTCACCTGTACATGGGCGCAGCAATGTCCAGTGGCGAAGCAACCGCCAAGCTCGTACGACGCAGCCTAGAAACCTTCCGCCTGCCGTACATCACTATCACGCCGACGTTCTCCATCTGCGCAAACCACGGCTACATCTCCGGCGAGCACCCCGAATGCCCGCACTGCGGAAGCGCCACCGAAATGTGGACGCGCGTAATGGGCTACTTCCGGCCCGTGCAAAGCTTCAACACTGGGAAGAAGGGTGAGTTCGCTGAGCGTCACTACTTCGCAGAAGCCTTCGCCTAACCTGCCGGTGGCGGGGATCATTCCGTTCTCCGCCACCGACTGGCCCGGCCGTCTCACGGTCACGGCATTCACACAAGGCTGCCCACTGCGCTGCAGCTACTGCCACAACCCTAGCTTGCAGGAATTTACTCCTGCTCCCCACGATTTCTCGGAAGTGCTCGACTTACTGCGGGCTCGACACGGACTTATTGACGCCCTCGTCATTTCCGGCGGCGAACCACTCGCATGCGCAGGTCTCGGCGAAGCGATTGCCGCGGCTCATGAGATCGGGTTTCCCGTCGGGCTACACACGAGTGGCTATGTCCCCGCGAGGCTGGGTTCCATTCTCGCTGACTCGACTACCCGCCCCGACTGGATCGGGTTCGACGTCAAGGCGCTTCCCGCGCACTTACCCTCGGTCGCTGGTGTCACCAGCGTGGTGGCCGCACGGATGTGGGAAAGCCTCGACATCGTGTGCGCCGCGGCCCGCGAACATGGCATGGAACTGCAGCTGCGTACTACGTTGTGGCCGGGGTCCGTCATCGAGCAAAACATCGACCAGCTGCAGGACGCCGCCGCACAGCGGGGCCACGCGCTGGTATTGCAGTGGGCTCGCGGAGTTGACGCCCACGGCGTGTACAGCGACTAAGGCAAAGCGCCCCGCCTCCCTGGGTTCAGGGGGCGGGGCGCTGGTGCTGGGGTAGCAGACCTAGCTATAAGCCAGAGTCACTAGATCTGGTCGTACCCGTATTCCTCCAGTGGGACGGAGGCGCCGGTGTAGTCGCCGTATGCCTCGTCGCCGTAGATGCCGTCGCCGAAGGACGGGATCGAGTAGGCGGCGGAGCGGGCGGCTTCCGTCGGCTTGACCGTGATGTTGCGGTAGCGCGAGATACCGGTACCAGCCGGGATCAACTTACCGATGATCACGTTCTCCTTCAGACCGATCAGCTGGTCAGAACGCTTGTTAATAGCAGCGTCCGTGAGCACACGCGTGGTCTCCTGGAACGAAGCGGCGGACAGCCAGGACTCGGTTGCCAGGGAGGCCTTGGTGATACCCATGATCTCGGAGCGCATCTCTGCTGGCTCGCCACCATCTGCAACAGCTGCAGCGTTGACCTGGCGTGCCTCCGACAGATCCACAAGTGTACCCGGCAGGAACTCGGTGGTACCCGAGTCGATGACGGTGCCGCGTCGCAGCATCTGGCGGATGATGATCTCGATGTGCTTGTCGTGGATGGACACACCCTGGGTGCGGTACACGGCCTGCACTTCGTCGATGAGGTGCTTCTCCACACCACGGCGGCCGAGGACCTCGAGCACGTCGTGCGGGTCAGCAGCGCCGCGCAGGAGGCGGTCGCCCACGTTAACGTGGTCGCCTTCACGCAGGGAGCGCTCGATCATCGCGTTCGGGTTGGACTCCATCGGGCGGCGGACCTGTGCGAGGCCCTGGCGCTTCGACAGCTTCTCGTAGACCACAACGTCGGAGCCGTCATCCGGGTGGATGGTGAGCGTCCAGAAGTTGCCTTCGTCCTCGAGGGTGACGGTGCCGGCCACGGATGCGATCGGGGCGCAGTTCTTCGGCACGCGGGCCTCGAACAGCTCCTGAACACGTGGCAAACCACCGGTAATGTCGCCACCGACACCACCCTGGTGGAAGGTACGCATGGTCAGCTGGGTACCAGGCTCACCAATCGACTGTGCAGCCACGATACCGACGGCTTCACCGATGTCGACAAGCTTGCCGGATGCCATGGACTTGCCGTAGCACTTCGCGCAGACGCCGGTTGGGGTCTGGCAGGTCAGGACGGAGCGGACCTTGACTTCTTCGACACCGGCGGCGACGAGGGCGTCGATACGCTCTTCCGAAAGCTCAGCGTCGGCTTCGAGCACAACGTTGCCCTCGGCGTCCTTCGCGTCGGATGCCAGTACTCGGCCAGCGACGGAGGTCTCGACGAACTCGTCGCGGACGAACTTCTCACCGGCAAGCTGCGCAACTGGAACCTTGACTCCCTGGCGGGTGCCGCAGTCGTGCTCGCGGACGATGACGTCCTGGGCGACGTCGACAAGACGGCGGGTCAGGTAGCCGGAGTCTGCGGTACGCAGTGCCGTATCCGCCAGGCCCTTTCGGGAACCGTGGGAGTTGTTGAAGTACTCCATCACTGTCAGGCCTTCGCGGAAGGAGGTCTTGATCGGGCGGGTGATGTACTCACCGCGCGAGTTCACGACCATGCCCTTCATGCCGGCCAGGGTCCAGATCTGACGCATGTTACCGGCAGCACCAGACTTCACGATCATCGGAATCGGGTTGTCATCCGGGTACAGCGCCTCAACTGCTTCACCGACCTGGTTGGTGGCGTCCTGCCACAGCTCCACGAGACGGTCGTAGCGGTTCTCCTCGGTCAGGGCACCCTTCTCCCAGTACTTGCGCTCGATCTCTTCGGCGCGCTGCTCGTACTGCTCGAGGATTTCCGTCTTGTTCGGAAGCACCAACACGTCGGACATGGAGATGGTCACGCCGGAACGGGTCGCCCAGTAGAAACCGGCGTCCTTCAGCTTGTCCAGCGTCTGGGCAACGGTAATCATTGGGTACTTCTCCACCATCGACTGGATGATGTCGCCCAACAGCACCTTGCCAGCGCCGCCGCCCTTACGGACCATCGCGCCTTCCTGGTACGGGAAGTTGAACGGAAGCAGCTCGTTGAACATGATGCGACCAAGGGTGGTCTCCATCATCCAAGCCTGGCCCTTCGACCAGCCGTCTGGGAACTGCTCAGCTTCAATCTCAATCGTCGGACGCAGGTGGTCGATGCGCACCTTGATCGGTGCCTGCAGGCCAAGTACGCCCAGGTCGTAGGCCATGATGGCCTCACGGTAGGAGGAGTACACGCCCTTGGCTGGGCCGTTCTCGTCGGCTGGGGTGAAACGACCCTCGCCGCCGATCTCGTCCTCGCCCTTTTCCATGGTCAGGAAGTACAGGCCGGTCACCATGTCCAGGCGAGGCATCGCCAGTGGCTTGCCGGATGCCGGGGACAGGATGTTGTTCGAGGACAGCATCAGGATGCGGGCCTCTGCCTGCGCCTCCGCGGACAGTGGCAGGTGGACTGCCATCTGGTCACCGTCGAAGTCAGCGTTGAACGCCTCACAGGCCAGCGGGTGCAGCTGGATTGCTTTACCCTCGACCAGCTTCGGCTCGAACGCCTGAATGCCAAGACGGTGCAGGGTTGGCGCACGGTTCAGCAGCACCGGGTGCTCGGAAATCGCCTCTTCGAGGACGTCCCACACCTCAGGGCGCTGGCGCTCCACCATGCGCTTCGCCGACTTAATGTTCTGCGCGTACTCATTGTCCACGAGGCGCTTCATCACGAACGGCTTGAACAGCTCGAGCGCCATCAGCTTCGGCAGACCACACTCGTGCATCTTCAGCTGCGGACCAACAATAATGACCGAACGGCCAGAGTAGTCCACACGCTTACCCAGCAGGTTCTGGCGGAAGCGACCCTGCTTACCCTTCAGCAGGTCAGACAGGGACTTCAGCGGACGGTTGCCTGGGCCCGTGACAGGGCGGCCTCGACGGCCGTTGTCGAAGAGGGCGTCGACAGACTCTTGCAGCATGCGCTTCTCGTTGTTCACGATGATCTCTGGGGCACCCAGGTCAATCATGCGCTTCAAACGGTTGTTGCGGTTAATCACGCGACGGTACAGGTCATTCAGGTCCGAGGTGGCGAAACGGCCGCCGTCCAGCTGCACCATTGGACGCAGCTCCGGTGGGATCACCGGGATCGCGTCCAGGATCATGCCGGCAGGATCATTGCCGGAACGCTGGAACGCAGCCACGACCTTCAGGCGCTTCAGTGCGCGGACCTTCTTCTGGCCCTTGCCCTCAGCGATGATGGTGCGCAGCTCCTCCGCCTCAGCTTCGAGGTCGAAGTTGCGGATCAGCGTCTGGATCGCCTCAGCACCCATGCCGCCAGTGAAGTAGTCCTCGTAGCGGTCCACGAGCTCTTCGTAGAGGAACTCGTCGATAATCATCTGCTTCGGAGCAAGCTTCTGGAAGGTGGACCAAATTTCGTCGAGGCGCTCAACCTCGCGCTCGCCGGCCTCGCGGATGTGCTGCATCTCCTTGTCAGCAGCGTTCTGCACCTTCTTGCGGGCAGCAGCAGTCGCACCGGCAGCCTCGAGCTCAGCGAGGTCCTCCTCCAGCTTCTGCGCACGCTCCGCAATCTCGGCATTCGCGTCCTGCTCGACTTCCTTCTTCTCGAGCAGCATCTCCGCCTCGAGCGTCGACATGTCGTTGTGACGCGCCTCCTCATCAACACTGGTGATGATGTTCGCGGCGAAGTAAATGATGCGCTCCAGATCCTTCGGAGCAAGATCCAGCAGGTAGCCCAGGCGCGATGGGACGCCCTTGAAGTACCAAATGTGGGTCACCGGTGCGGCCAGCTCAATGTGGCCCATGCGCTCACGGCGAACCTTCGACTTAGTGACCTCGACGCCACAACGCTCACAAATGATGCCCTTGTAGCGGACACGCTTGTACTTGCCACACGCACACTCCCAGTCACGGGTAGGACCGAAGATGCGTTCGCAGAACAGGCCGTCCTTTTCCGGCTTCAACGTGCGGTAGTTAATCGTTTCGGGCTTCTTGACCTCACCATGCGACCAACGACGGATGTCGTCAGCAGTAGCCAGGCCGATGCGAAGCTCGTCGAAGAGGTTTACGTCAAACACGTAAATTCCCTTTCACCTCCCCAACGACGGGGAGGATTGCAGTTGGATAGATTCTTTCGTTCGTTCCTGGCTTAGGCGGTATCCGCCGCGGAGCCCTCGTCACGTGACAGGTTGATGCCAAGGGAGGAACCGGCCTGATCAAAGTCGTCATCATCGCCGTCGAGCTCCATCGGGGTGCCGTCCGTCGAAAGGACTTCAACGTTCAGGCACAGCGACTGCAGCTCCTTGAGCAACACCTTGAACGACTCCGGAATACCCGGGTCAGGGATGTTCTCGCCCTTCACAATGGCCTCGTACACCTTCACGCGGCCAACCACGTCATCCGACTTAATCGTCAGCAGTTCCTGCAGCGTGTAGGCGGCACCGTATGCCTGCATCGCCCACACCTCCATCTCACCGAAGCGCTGGCCACCGAACTGGGCCTTACCGCCGAGCGGCTGCTGGGTAATCATGGAGTACGGACCAGTGGAGCGAGCGTGAATCTTCTCGTCAACCAGGTGGTGCAGCTTGAGCATGTACATGTAGCCGACGGAAATCGGGTACTTGAATGGCTCGCCGGAGCGGCCGTCGAACAGCGTGGTCTTGCCGTTCTCATCGACCATGACGTCACCGTCGCGGTTCGGCTTGGAATTCGCCAGCAGACCAGCGATCTCCTCGTTCGTCGCGCCGTCAAACACTGGGGTCGCGGTGAGCGACTCCGGCGGGACGTCGTACAGATGCTCAGGCAGCGTCTCGAGCAGCTTAGCGTTCGCAGGATCGTCCGGGTTGACCGTCCAACCAGCCTTCGCCAACCAACCGAGGTGTACCTCAAGGACCTGGCCAATGTTCATACGACGCGGCACACCGTGGGTGTTCAGAATGATGTCCACCGGGGTGCCATCCTCCATGAACGGCATGTCTTCCTGCGGCAGAATCTTGCCCACGACACCCTTGTTGCCGTGGCGGCCAGCCATCTTGTCGCCGTCCTGGATCTTGCGCTTCTGCGCAACATAGACGCGAATCATCTCGTTGACGCCTGGGGACAGATCGTCGTCGTCCTCGCGGGAGAAGCGACGAACCGCGATGACCTTACCGGTCTCACCGTGCGGCACCTTCAGGGAGGTGTCGCGGACCTCGCGGGCCTTCTCACCGAAGATGGCGCGCAGCAGACGCTCCTCCGGAGTCAGCTCGGTCTCACCCTTCGGGGTGACCTTACCGACCAGGATGTCACCGTCACGCACGTCCGCACCGATGCGGATAATGCCACGCTCGTCGAGGTCCTTCAGCACGTCCTCGGACACGTTCGGGATCTCGCGGGTAATTTCCTCTGCACCCAGTTTGGTGTCGCGGGCGTCGATCTCGTGCTCTTCGATGTGCACGGAGGTCAGAATGTCGTCCTCAACCACGCGCTGGTTCAGGATGATCGCGTCCTCGTAGTTGTGGCCTTCCCACGGCATGAACGCAACCAGGAGGTTGCGGCCGAGCGCCATCTCACCGTTCTTGGTGCCAGGACCGTCAGCCAGCACCTGGCCAGCCTCAACACGCTGACCATGGTCAACGATCGGAACCTGGTTGTAGCAGGTGCCCTGGTTCGTGCGCTCGAACGTGCGCAGCATGTAGGTGTCCTGGATGCCTTCGTCATCCATGACGGTGATGAAGTCACCCGTCACATTCGTGACGACGCCGGCCTTCGCTGAAATAATCGTGTCGCCAGCATCGTACGCAGCACGCTGCTCCATACCGGTGGCCACGTACGCGGCCTCAGAACGCAGCAGCGGCACAGCCTGCTTCTGCATGTTCGCACCCATGAGGGCACGGTTCGCGTCATCGTGCTCGAGGAACGGAATCATCGCCGTTGCCACGGACACCATCTGGCGTGGGGAAATGTCGAGGTAATCCACGCCCTTCGGGCCAACGACGCCGATGTCGCCGTCCTTCAGGCGGACCTCAATACGCTCACCAGTTAGGTTGCCGTCCTTATCCATCGGGGTGGCCGCCTGCGCAATTGCGTAGCGGTCCTCTTCGTCCGCGGTCAGGTAGTGGACCGTATCAGTCAGCTTGCCGTCTTCGACCTTCTGGTACGGCGTCTCAATGAAGCCGAACGCGTTGACGCGTGCGTAGGAAGCCAACGCACCGATCAGACCAATGTTCGGGCCTTCCGGCGTCTCAATCGGGCACATGCGGCCGTAGTGCGACGGGTGCACGTCTCGGACTTCAATGCCGGCGCGCTCACGCGACAGACCACCAGGGCCCAGCGCCGACAGACGACGCTTGTGCGTCAGACCAGACAGAGAGTTGTTCTGGTCCATGAACTGCGACAGCTGCGAGGTGCCGAAGAACTCGCGGATCGCCGCGGAAACCGGGCGGACGTTAATCAGCGAGGTCGGCGTGATGGACTCCGCGTCCTGCGTCGTCATGCGCTCGCGCACAACGCGCTCCATGCGGGACAGACCAACGCGGACCTGGTTCTGGATCAGCTCGCCTACCGTGCGCAGACGACGGTTACCAAAGTGGTCAATGTCGTCCGTGTTGATCGAAATGACCTCGCCCTCTGGGGAAGTCATCTCGTGCTCACCTGCATGCAGGCGCACCAGGTACTCGAGGGTCGTCGCGATGTCTTCCTCGGTCAGCGTCATCAGGCCGTCGTGGTCGCCGCCAAGACCGAGCTTGCGGTTGATCTTGTAACGGCCAACTCGTGCCAGGTCGTAGCGCTTCGCCTTGAAGAACGAGTTCTCCAGCAGGGACTGCGCGAGGTCGCGCGTCGGCTGCTCGCCCGGGCGCTGCTTGCAGTAAATCTCCAGCAGCGCCTCGTCGGTGTTCGCCACACCGTCATTCTCGAGGGTGGACATCATGATCTCGGAGAAGCCGAAGCGCTCCGTGATCTGCTCCGTCGTCCAACCAAGCGCCTTCAGCAGCACCGTCACTGGCTGACGACGCTTACGGTCAATACGCACACCAACCGTGTCACGCTTATCGACGTCAAACTCCAACCACGCACCGCGCGAAGGGATCACCTTCACCGCGTGCAGCGGCCGCTCCGTCGACTTATCAATCGTCTCGTCGAAGTACACGCCCGGCGAACGCACCAACTGCGAAACAACAACACGCTCAGTGCCGTTGACGATGAAGGTGCCCTTGTCCGTCATCAGCGGGAAATCACCAATGAACACCGTCTGAGACTTAATCTCCTGGGTTTCATTGTTGATGAACTCCGCCGTCACATACAACGGCGCGGAGTAGTTAATATCTTTTTCTTTACACTCGTCGATCGTGTCCTTGACATCTTCGAAGCGCGGCTCGGACAGCGTCAGGCTCATGTTGCCCGAGTAGTCCTGGATTGGAGAAATCTCTTCGAGAATGTCCTCCAAGCCACTCGTGATACGCGCGTCGGCGCCGCGAGCTTCCTGCTCACGCTCACGCCACTCCTGCGTACCAACAAGCCACGCGAAAGATTCAAGCTGTACATCAAGAAGACCCGGGACAGCGATCGGCTCTGCGATCTTCGCGAACGAATAACGTTCGGGAGCCCCGGGAATTTCAGCCATTGACATGGTCTGGTTTGAGACTGCCAAGTTGGGTCCTTCCAGCACCTAAGGCGGACGCCGATCTCTACTCTGGCTCTGTAAAAATCGGCGTTTCCGCTGGGTAGATTAGCATTCGGTCTGCTTCGGAATACCCGCCCCCAGAGACAGCAAAATCACCTTGTCAAGTCAGCGCTTCGAAAATTCTCGACGCCAACAAAGCAAGGTTGACATAGCGGACTGGAGACGGCTTCCAGTGCACCGAATGAGTTTACACAATGCACCCAATGTTGTAAAGGGCAGCAACAATCCCCCGATTCAATGCCGTCGCGGGGAAGCTTAGCACTAAACGCAGGCGCGACGCTAACGCCGACGCGGCCACAACGCGCCAACCAGACCAATCAAGGTCAGCGCACCACCCAAACCGAGCACGCCCCATGTGAAGGCTTGCTGCGTGGAAGGTCCGTAGGCGCCGTCGAGAAGCGAGATGAGCTCGGCCGTCTGCTGCTCGTCCATCGCGGCGTCGTAGGAAACAATGCCCTGGACCTCATTGCCGTCCACGTCAGCATAATAGTCGTTGACGCGCTCCTGCATCCCCACGACCACGCCGGTGATCTGATCAACCAACAACTCGCGCTGCGCGCTATGCGTATAGAACGTGCGGACCGGCTCACCTTCTTCCCCTTCGACGGTCAACGTGTTTCGCATATCCGCGTACCGCTGCGCCACGTTCGTTGGCGCAATGACCTGCCGGAACCGCAGCACCGTGCGCCCAGCAACCGATTCCTCTGCGACGAACTCCGCGGGAGCAGCCCCACGCAACACCGGGTCGAACACCTGGGACGTCTCCTGCTTCACCGGCGATGGCAACTTCAGCCACGACCCCTCCACCGGGACATCGACGGCCGGCATCGCCATCACAAGCTGGACCTTTGCCGGTCCCTGCGCCTCACCGGTTTCACGGTTCAAGGTATACGTCCACGTGCTCGCGCCGACAAGGTTTTCAAAGTCCGTACCCGCGTCCCCCGCACGCAACGTGTCCCCCACGCGCACGCTGGCAGAGTCCTTGCCCGCCGGATTCTGCACCTCCATGTGCAGCTGGTGCACCACCGGGGACGGCTCGCCCTCGCGGGTGCCGTCAGAATCGGCCATTGTCAGCGTTACCGCCCCAAGGTCCAGCGGTAGCTTCGCGCCCGAGTTCAGCACACGCGGGGCCAGCAGACCGCCAACCAACAACGCAATACCGAGGCCCGCCAACAACGAAGCAATGATCCTGGATTTGGGCAGCATGGTGCGAAATCTTAGCACACAACGCGAAACACCCCGCCAGTCACAGTACGTGGCAACGGGGTGTTCGTCGAAAAGCTATGCAGCCTGCGAGATTACTTGAGGGTAACCTTTGCGCCAGCCTCTTCCAGCTTGGCCTTTGCAGCCTCTGCATCGTCCTTGTTTGCGCCCTCGAGGATAGCCTTTGGAGCACCCTCGACCATTTCCTTGGCGTCCTTCAGGCCCAGGCCCGGAACGAGCTCGCGGACAACCTTGATGACACCGATCTTCTTGGCGCCAGCGTCCTCGAGAACAACGTCGAACTCGTCCTTCTCCTCTGCAGCAGCAGCGTCGCCGCCAGCAGCGCCCGGAGCAGCAGCAACAGCAACTGGTGCAGCAGCGGTAACGTCGAAGACCTCCTCGAATTCCTTCAGGAACTCGGAAAGCTCGATGAGGGTCATTTCCTTGAACTGCTCAATGAGCTCGTCCTTAGACAGCTTAGCCATGGTGGCTTCCTTTCTATTGGTGGGCGGTTAGCCCAAGTTTGTAAGTGTGTTATGCGGCGTCGTTCTGCTTGTCCTGCAGCGCAGCGACAAGGCGAGCCGTCTTGGATGCCGGAGCCTCGAACAGCCCAGCAGCCTTTGCCAAAGAACCCTGGAATGCGCCAGCGAGCTTTGCAAGCGTGGTCTCGCGGTTGTCCATCTCAGCGATGGCATCAACCTGAGCGGCGTCGATGGCAGCGCCATCCATGTAGCCACCCTTGATCACGAACGCGTCGTGATCCTTGGAGAACTTCTTCATGACCTTAGCAGCGTCGACAGCCTCGCCCTTAATGAAAGCGATAGCGGTCGGGCCGGTCAGAAGCTCGTCGAGACCCTCGATGCCGTGCTCGTTCGCAGCGATCTTGATGAGGGTGTTCTTGGCGACGTGGTATTCGACATCGAAGCCGAGATCGCCACGAAGAGTCTGCAGCTGACCAACGGTCAGGCCACGGTACTCCGTCAGCACGATGGAGCTAGCAGCGTCAAACTTCTCCTTCAACACAGCAAGCTCGCGCTCATTCTTCGGATTTGCCATTACACACGCCTCCTTCCAATAACTTCATGTCCTTCAATCCGCCCGGGACACAAAAAGTGCCCCGTGCAGAAGCACGAGGCACCATTAGAAAGGTAGGCCACGTTCCTCCTGCGTGGGTCGACCCCTGGAGAGGGGTACCTTCGGCCCCGAAGGGCGACCGACGGTCTTCGGTGAAACTTGAGCTCGGGTATTACCCGTTCAAACTTCGTTGTGGAACCCTACACGTCTTCTTGCGTGCGCGCAACTCCGCGCAACATCCGCGCCGCCACCACGAACAACGCAATGCCCCCCAGCAGCGCCATCAAGCCAACACCGAGGATGAGCCCGCCCCAGAAACCGCTGGCAGTCACGCCCGTTGCGGGTTCCTCCTGCGCTGCTCCCTGGTCGAAAGATGAGACGATGCCACCGCCACCAGCCTGTATCGGAGCATCCGGGATCGCCCTTCTTGTCGACGTCGGCTTCGCCCCTGTCGCCGTTGCCGCCTTCTGCTTCGGTGCCGACGTTGTTGTGGACTTCTGCGCCGGTTTCTGCGCTGTCGCCTGCTTTGGTGGCGCCTGCTTGGTCGCGGCCTTCGCTTCCGTCGCACGCACAGTACTTATTACAGTGCGCGGTGGCACTGGCTTTGACGGCGCAGTCGTTGCTACTGGCCGTAGCTTGTGGCCGAACTTGCTCAACTCCTCGTCGATTGAGCGGATCCCCTTCGCCAATGCACCCATCCACGTGTCGCTGGTCGCTGCATTGGAGCCGCACGAGTCCAGCTCACGATACCCGCTCGCGTGCTGTTCGCGGGCCGTCGCGATGGCGGCGTCGCCGACCGCGAAGACCGCAACGAGCTCCGCGGAGTCAAACGCGAAAGTCACGGCGTAAAGTCCAGGCTCGGTGAATCCGAATGCCTGGTGGTCATGGGCGTTCGCCGGGTAGCTCAGCGTGCGGGACTTGTCGCCGGAGTCCAGCTCGAGCTTCGCGCCCTGCAGACCCTCGTGCCAGGTGTACATACGGCCGGGTCCGGCGACAGCAGTAATGCGGACGGTGGCGGGGGCTGGGTGGTGGGTTGTCGAGAACCCGAGCCATGGCAGGTCCGCCTTCTGCGACTGCGGCAACACCCACATGCGCTCGGGACGGTTGGGGAACGTGTCGCGCAGCGTCGCAGGGATGTCCTGGCGCGCGCGGTCGGGAACCTCGAAGAGGAAGGTGCCGCTGGAGTGTCGCGCGGGGTTGTTGGGGTCGCGGTCGTCGATGAGCGCGGCCTCCCCCGTATCGACGGGCCCCATGTCCATATGCCCGTTCGCGATGAACGCCTCCGGGCGGGTGCGCAGCGCGGCGCAGTGCTTCGCAGCGGGTGCGGGTGCGGGTGCCGGTGCCGCGGTTGTCACTGGTGCTGTTGGTGTTGGTGTTGGCGGTTGCGTCGGTGACGGAGTGGGCGTCGATAGTGCGGGGGTGCGAAGTCCCGTCGTGGTGCCCTCCGGCAAACCGACGTCCGCGTCGGTGCCAACCAGCCAGTACTGGTCGGTCCAGCCGGTGTACTCGGTCTCACCGTTGGTCAGCTCGGCGCGACCCTGCCAACGCAGCTTATAAACGCCGGGCTTCGTAAACGTCCAGTTGAAATGGCCGTGCGCGCCAACCTCATACTCGACGGTGCGCATCTGTTCGTCAGCGCTATTGAAGAGGCGCTCGGCCGGCGAGGCGGCGTTCTTAAAGAAGATCTGCACATCACCCGGACCATCGATGCCCAGCAGGTCGAAGTACATCATGTCGTCTTTGAAGTTGCTTGGCACAGCACCCGGCAGCTCGTGCGCCGGGTCAAATGCACCGATGCCGGACCAGATGGGGCGCCAATCATCGGTAAAATCCGCGTGCTGGGGCGCGAGCCACACCTGACTGCCCGGAGCGCCCAGAAAATCGAGGGAACCATCATCCGGGATGGTGAGGCGGGAGACGTCATTGCCGTCGGCGTCAGCGTCGAGAGGCAGACGGAAGCAGACGTCGCGCTGGTCGGTGACCTGCTGACCGTCAACCGCACCAATGGACAGCTGGCCGTCGAACCGGGTGCCGTACAGCGCGTCATTGTGGGAGTGGTAGAGCAACTTACGCCCGGCACAGGGGTGGTCAAGGTCCTCCGGGAGGACGACGCCATGCCCCGGGTCACCGGGTTGATGCCCGGCAGGCGTGGTCGCGTGCGCCGGGGTGACAGTAAACGCGATCAGCGCAACCACAAGGATGAGTCTGCGGATCATGCCCGCACCCCTTTCCTAGCGAAGAGCCAACTCGCACCGAAGATGGTAGTCACACACAGTACAATCGTTGCGCCGGTCGGCGAGTCAAACGACCACGCCAGCCATACACCAACCACGCTGCCTACCACGCCAATCAGCGCGGCGAGGATCATCATGGTCTCCAGGTTGTCTGTAAACAGTCGCGCGGCGGACGCCGGGGTAACCAACAGTGCCAACACCAGAATGTTGCCGATCGTCTGCACCGAAACCACCACCGCGGCCGTCACACACAGGTACAACACCAAGTCCAGGAGCGCGACGCGCACGTTCATCGCGCGCGCCGTCTCTCGGTCGAGCGCCACCGCGGTCAGCCACGGCCGTAACACCACCACCAGCGACACAATGACAGCACACGTCGCAGCACTGACTATAAGGTCGCGCTCACTCACACCTGTCAGCGAACCAAACAAGAACGAACTCAGCGACGCTGTGTAGCCCTCAACACGCGAAATAATCACCAGGCCAAGCGCGAACGCGGCCGCAAACACAATGCCAATCACCGCGTCCTCTTTCAGCGCACGCCGTTGCGATAGCACTGCAATCAACACCGCCACGATCAACCCGGCAACGGCCCCACCGAGCAGCACCGACACCTGCAGCGCGAACGCCAACGCAACGCCCGGAAACACGGCGTGTGCCACCGCATCCCCGATAAACGCCATACCGCGCAGCACCACAAAACACCCAACGACCGCGCACAACACGGACGCCAACACCGCCGCCGTCAACGCGCGCGGCAAGAACGCCAGGTGTGGGTTGGCCACGTCAGCCAAGAATTGCAGAAACCCGATCTCAAGCACGGGATACCTCTTTCACATGTGTTTGCAGCGCCGCCAGCCATGGCGAATCCGGGCCGACGTCGAACGTGTCCATCCAGGGGCGGGCGTCGTCAAGATCAGCGGGAGCCCCGTCCGCGCCGATGCCACCGCGGAACAGCAGGAGGCGATCACAAGAGTCAACAGCCTCCACGATGTTGTGCGTGGACATCACGATCGCGATTCCGCGGGAAGCCAGCTGACGAAACAGCGCTAGCAGCTGCTCAGTAGACGGGATATCGAGGCCGGTGAACGGCTCGTCGAGGAACAGCGCGCCTGGACGACGCACCAGGGCGCGCGCCACCAATACGCGTTGGCGCTGCCCTCCGGAAAGCGCCGCGATCGGCCGGTGTGCCAGGTCTTGGAGGTTCACAGCTTCGAGTGCTTCCGCCACAGCTTCGTGGTGCTCCGCCTTAGGCCGCGCGTACCACGGGCGCAGGTCAAGCGTGGCGTTCATGACAGCGGACGCGACATCGATCGGGAAATCCCAGGCGACGTCGTGACGCTGCGGGACGTACCCCACCACTTTGCGCACCGCGTGGCCCGTACACTCCCCTACCCGCACCGTTCCGGCTGCGCCGGGAATCAGGCCGAGCGTTGCACGCATCAGCGTGGTCTTCCCCGCCCCGTTCGGGCCGAGCAGCGCGACGAACTGCCCCGCAGGCACAAGAAGATCAACGCCCTCAAACACCGGGCGGCCCGGGTACCCGGCGCGCAAGCCTCGCACCTCTATAAGCGGTTGCGTGCTCACGCGCGACGCTCCTTCCGAGAACGCGCCACTAGAAGCGCCACCAGCGCGAGCACCAACACACCGATCACCCCACCAGCGATCAGCCCCGCATTCAGCGTGCTCTGGCTATCTGCCTGTTCTTCCGACGCAGCACCCTCGCGCCACGGCCCGTTGAACTGCGCGGACTGCGCCGCCGCTACGTCCGTCCCGTCGCCTACAGCCACGCGCACCAACTGCTCGTCCGTGTGAACGGTGCCAGCGTCATCCTTCACCACTGCTCGCACCCCGACCAGGTGCACTCCCGGCTCGGTGAAGACCCAATTGGCGTGGGTATGCGTGTTCGGCTCCACCCACATTGGCTGCACACCCGGCTCAGTAGTCGTCCACAGCAACTGTGGTGCGTGGAACCCGCCCGGTTGCAGGAACAGGGAGAACTCGCCTGGCCCTTCGTGTCCGCCGAACTCCAGGCTCACGCCGTTTCCGGAGTGTTCGAGCAGGCTCGCGGCCTGCGTGTTCCACCCCAGCCACGGCACCCCGGCAACCTCAGTCTGTGGGATCACCCAGACGTCTGCACCTGGCTTTGCGCCGGTGAAGGCGAAGTCGTCGCCGTCGGGGAGGGTTTGCTTCGCGGCATCGGTCACGCGGAACACCACGTCGTCGAGGTGACGCCATACGGGCGGTTGCTGTGTGTCGTCGCGAGCGAGAAATTCAAGGGTATCCCCGTTGAATGTCGCGCCTAGGTCGACGTGACCGGCGTCAATAACTGTGTGCTCACCGGCTGGCGCAATCGCCTCATCTGCGCTGACCACCTGTTGTAACGCAGGATCGTTGTTGGCGGCCTGCGCATTCGCGATCGCAGGAGTTGCCACGATCATCGCAGCAACCATCAGTGGGGTAATTCGAAGTTTCATTGTTCGCTCATTTCTCATTTCGTCCGAGGCACCTGCGTATCGACGCAGCATTCGCCTCCACAAGGTGTATATAGGTATCGGCTGGCCCAGACCCCGGAGGATCCAATGTGTCGCCCCAGATTGGGCATACCTCTATGCCAAGCCGGGCGGCGGTTTCTGTCAGCACTGTGCTGCGCCCCGCCAACTGTGGTTCCAGGAAGACCGCGGGCACGTGCAGATTCTCCAGTGTGCGGGTGAACGCGATGACATCACGCGGGCTCGGCTCCACGCTGGGGTTTGGCGTGACAAAACCTGCAACTCGCATTCCATATGCCCGCGCGAGGTAGGCGTATCCATGGTGTGTAGTCACCAGGTTGCGTTGTTCCTCCGGAACCGCGGAGACAGACTCGTGCATCATTTCATCCGCTGCGTCCAGTTTTTGCAGGTAGTCGCGGGCGTTTGCCTGGTAGATTTCCGCGTGGCGCGGATCCACCGCAGCCAACTCGTCACGGATTACCTGAACGATCGCTTTCATCGCCCGAACGTCGTGCCACACATGCGGGTCCAGCTCACCATGCACGTGATTGCCCAGCACCGCCTGCGGGAGCAGGTAGGTTTCCTCCCCCGGCGTACCGAGGAATCGGAAGGGGCGCTCCGGAGGGATCGGCTGCAGGGTTGTATTCGGCACTGTGACGGCTACGTTCACTGGATCCATGCGGCCATCGTCATCCGAGTTGAGCACGAGGTGAGCCGCACCTTGCCCATCAAGCTCTGTTGTAATGTCGACGTGCCCCTTCTCCACCGCGTGCAACCCCGGCGTTACCCGCGCGGGATCCTGCCCCACAACGACCGTCACCGTCGACTCCACACTTGCGCGCTCAGGTGCACCGACGGCATCGCGAATATGCGATTCAAACCTCAGCTTGTACACGCCTGGCTTGGAAAATGCCCAGCTCAAGTGAGTATGCGCGTCAACCGGCAGGGTCTTTACGTCACGGCTATCCAGCCCGTCGTGAGAGTTGAACACCACCTCCGGGGTGCCGAAGGTTCCCAGGATGAACGCGAAAGTGGCACCGGGGCCGTCAACATCTACAAGGTGTAAGTCCGCGACTCCCGTCGTCGGGAGCTGTTGGCCCGTATCCACCCGCAACCCGAGCCACACCGCATCTAGGCTCGCGTCCTCCACAAGCGGAATCGGCGCAAACCCGTACCGTTGCGCCTCCTGCGCAAGTGCCACGACCGGAGTCGTGTCACGCACGGTCGCCGCAATCGTATTCGTTAAAGACTGTGGCTCCAACAACAGTCCGTTGGTAAAAATGGCATCCGCATACGCGATGTCGCGTGTGGCATGCAAGCTCGGTTCGTAGCTGTGCGGATCAACCCCACGCGCCATCAGCGTGTGCACATCAGCCACATCACCTGCAACGTTTTGAACCGCATCCGCCAAAATAGGTGTCGACGCCACCACCGACGCCTTCCCCTCTCCCACCGACTGCCCTTCCGGTGCGCTACACGCCCCGAGCAGCGCCACGCACATCAGCACAGCGGCTCGTTGAAAAAACTGGATCACCGGTGGCCACCGAAACCCCACGCTGCGGCGACACGACGGCGCAACGACGCATCCAAACACAACCAACCCGCACCAAAGACAAACACGCCCAAGCCGAGCACAGCCACCGGCAACGTCATCACTGTCGTACCCGTTTCTGCAAGGGCCCCACCGCGTTGCGCGGGAGCAACATCCTGCTGCTGGTGATCTTGTGATTGCAACTGAGTCTCTCCCTGATCAGGCGCTGGATTCGCGTTGCTCGCCGCCACTGGCTGCGCGCACTCGCCCTCCCCGTCAAAGACGGAGCCAAAGTCGAAGTGACCATCGTTCGCGTTACCGGCGCCGCCAATGTCAAAGGTGAGCGTCGCCTCCCCGCTCACCGGCTCGCCATTACTCGTCGTCGCGCTTTGACGAACTGTCACCGTGTAAGTCCCCGGAGCACTGAACATCCAGTTTGGATGCACATGTGAATTCGCAGGAATGGTATGGCTGCCCTGCGCCTGCCCATCCACGCCACGGAACCACTCCTCGCCCACGACCTGACCGAGCCCACCCTGCGTGAACACAAACATGGCACCAGGTCCATCAAAATTTGTAATCTCCCAGGCCACATCCCCAGAAGTGTGCTCAAGCAGCGACGGATGCTGCGTATTCGCTCCAAGCCATGGCACACCGGCTTGCTGAGTTGCACCGATCATCCACGCGGTACCGGCCGGAATTGGCCCAACTGGATTGGAGAGCTGCTGCTTTGCTGCATCACCCAGCCCAAAAACGAGCTCTGCGGGATCGCGCCACTCGGCCGGAACAGTGCGGTCGTCTTTCACCATCGGGTGCAGTGTCGGGTGGCATTCCGCCGCGAAAGCAGGCGTCGACATGGAAAGGAGCAGTAATGTCGCGGCGAGCGCTCGCAGAATCTTGATGACAGAAAATTTCACCTAATGAACATTATTATCATTAGCGTTCGCATGCAAGTCATACGTTATCCACAGGGCACTTCAGAAAACGCCACACAAGAAGAAGTTATCCACAGGTAGCGTGAAAAGCCTTTCCCAGGCGTTCTGCAACCACATATGTTCAGGTTATGAACTTCAAGACATTCCTAGAATCCATGTCCACGCAGGCACTCGACGTACTGGACGGCTTCGATTACGAAGCCGCCATCGAAGCAGGCGTCGATCCAACACGAGCCCGCGCCTGGCGCCAGCTCCACGACATCTACTTCGGGCCCACAAAATCCCGACAAAAACAGCGACTCGCTACCGAAAAGGCTCGACGCTACGGCTTCTCACTCGACCAACTCGCTATGATCGAACGGCGCTTACGCCCCATCAAGTCCGCGCGAACACGCACCAAACTGCGCCTCGTACTCCTCGATACCAAGGGCACATACAAAAAGCTCAGCGAACGCGCAAAAGCACTTCTTCCGAACAACACCAAGCACCAAAACGACCGCCTCACATTTTCGCCTTCCCGCAATGGGCGCCGCACCATGACGCTCACCACCAACGAGCGCGACCTCGCCGACCTTGAACACGCCCTCACCCAAGACATGGACCCCAAGACGCCACCCACGAAACACATGCTGCGCAGATTCCTCGACATCATACGTGGCGACGGCCGTTCCGTCCCCCACGCAGTCCCCCGACCTCTCTTGCTCATTCCACTCCCCCAGTGGATCCAAATACAGCGCGGCCACGGCGACGAGACCACCCTCACCCTGACCGATGGCACCACCATGACAGGCGCCGAATACCTAAACAGCCACGTCGCCACCACCGAGAACGAGCTCGAAGCCGCCGTCTTCCACCCACAGCACGGGGCAGTCAACCTCTACCGGACACAACGCCTCGCAAATGACAAGCAGCGCGCTCTGGCCCGCGCCGTTACCCCCGGCTGCCCAGTGCCTGGATGCCGCCATGCAGCCGACGCCTGCGAAATCCACCACATCACTGCATGGCAACACGGCGGGGAAACGAACATCAACAACCTGTCGCCATTGTGCCGCTACCACAATCGCGTCAACGACGACGACCCCCAACGAGCACGCCGAGGTCGCATCGAAATTGTGGACGCACAACCGCTCTGGCACTCACCACGCGGCTACTCCGCCCCAAACCCAGTCCACCGACCTGGTGCGATGAAAATGTTGTACACATAGCAAAACGCCCACCACGACGGGGCCGAAGTGGGCGTCGAAAAGCTGCTGACTAGAACTGACGCTTAATCCAGTTCACGATGACCTCATTGAACTCATCAGCCTTCTCAACCTGCGACCAGTGGCCACACTGTGCGAAAAGGTGAGCGTCAGCGGACGGAATTGTGTTCACCAGGTCCCACGTGCGCTGCGGCGTAATCACGACGTCTTGCATGCCGTGCACTAGCAGAACCGGGATCTCGACCTTCGACAGCACGTCGAAGTCGAGTGGAAGCTCGGTACGGTCACGGTCACGCGCCTGCACAACCTCCTGTAGGCGATCAGACGCCGTATCGTTCAGCGCGGACTGGTAGCGCAGCGACACGAGCTCATCGGTGATCAGCGACTTATCCACCACGAACTGCTCGAGCGTGTTGCGGATACCTTCTTCGGTCAGCTTCGGGTTCGAATGACCCTTCAGCGCGCCGGTCAACTTCGCCCCACCGGTGCCCATGGAGATGATGCCCTTCACACGCTCCGGGTGGTCGATGATCATCTGGAAGCCAACCCAGCCACCGAGCGAGTTACCAACAATCCAGGTCTTTTCAATTCCCAGGGCATCCAGCACACGGATTGCGTGCTCAACCCACTCGCGGATACCGTACTTGGTGCCCTCAGCTACGACAGTCTGGCCGTAACCAATGGAGTCAATCGCGATGCATCGTGCGTTCTCGGAGATGGTCGGAAGGTTCAGCCACCAGTTCGCGGCTGCAGTCACGCCCGTGCCGGAGCCGTGGAGGAACAGTACTGGTTCGCCCTCGCCGAGATCGTGGTAGTGAGTGAGCTCGCCGGGTGCCGTCTCCAGCCACTTGTCCTCGAGCCCGAAGAATTCGTCAGTCTTGTAATCAGGAATGGAAATTTCAGTCATACAGCCAACATAGCGACGAACCCACACACACACGCCGGAGTGTTCCAGTCCGTGGCACACGATAGACACTATCCGGTTACACTGATCCTATGGTTCAAGACGCAAAACCAAACTCCATCGACAAGGCATTCGGCATTCTGAAAGCGTTCAAGAGCGAAGACGTCAACGGGGTTGGCGTTTCAGAGTTAGCCCGGCGCGTCGATCTTCCAAAGTCGACGACGCACCGCCTCCTTAACAAGCTGGTGGAAAATGATGCCGTCCTCAAAGCGAACGAGCTCTATCGGCTCAACCCGGCGCTCGGAATGGCGTCAACACCGGAGGTGTATTCCGAGCAAACCGCTCAGGTATCAGAGTTGCTCACACCATTTTTGGCAGCGCTTTTTGAGCGCACTCGACACACCGTCCACCTTGGACATGTTGAAGGGACGAACGTTCGTTACGCGAACAAGCTCTTTTCCGTCCGTGGTGTGACAGCGCCGTCGCGCATTGGCGGCCTCATTCCCGCTTACGCGACTGGCATTGGCAAAGCAATTATGGCGTACGACGAAACGCTGACCGAGCGCATCATCCGTGAGGGGCTCGCACCATGGACTCCGCACACGATCTCAGACCCGGATGAGCTGCGTGAAACGTTGAAAAAGATCCGCGATGAAGGTATCGCCTACGACCTTGAGGAAATTTCGGAAGGTCTATGCTGCGTCGCCTGCCCGATTTTCGGCACCGAGGGCGTACCGATTGCCGCGATGAGCGTTTCCTTTCCCGCAGAAGACTTTCGGCCCAAAACAGTAATCCCGGTCCTCAAAAAGATTTGTGGATCCGGGACTCGTGCGTGGAGAGCGAAGCACGCGGGATAAACCCGCATACGCGCTCTACTTCGCTACTTCTGCTTTGCCAGGTCGATTGCGACGTCGATAATCATGTCTTCCTGACCACCGACGTAACCACGGCGACCGACTTCTTCCAGGATGGTCGCTGCAGGCACACCATAGCGTTCCGCGGCGCGCTGCGCGTGGAGCAAGAAGGAGTTGTAAACGCCAAACTCACCCTGGACGATGGAGCCGCGGTCCATCATTGGGAGACGCTCGACCATTGGCTTCAGGACGTCTTCAGCGGCGTCACGAAGCTTGGCTTGATCAACATTGCCGATGTCAATGCCGGTGCGGTTGAACACCGTGGCTAACACCTCGATCGGTGCGTTACCGGCGCCAGCACCAAGCCCATACAGGGTGCCGTCAATTTGGCGAGCACCATTGACTACAGCGAGCAACGAGTTTGCAACCCCGAAACCGAGGTTCTGGTGTCCGTGGAAGCCGACCTGTGCGTCGTCGCCAATCTCTTCAACGACTGCCTTGACGCGGTCCGCGGCCTGGTTCATCACCAGGTAGCCGGCGGAGTCGACCACGAAGACGCACTGACAGCCGGCATCGACCATGATGCGGGCCTGCTTCGCAAGCTCTGCTGGTGGGATGCGGTGTGAAAGCATCAGGAAGCCACCGGTCTCAAAACCAAGCTCCCGTGCTGCCTGGAAGTGCTGGATCGAAATATCTGCCTCGGTGCAGTGAGTGGCAACGCGCACGATGGATGCGCCCGCACTCTTTGCTTCTTTGAGGTCCTTTACGGTACCCAGGCCTGGAAGCATCAGTGCGGCAATCTTCGCATTCTTGACTTCTTCGACTGCGGCTTCGATGAGTTCGATGTCGCGGGTGTGGGAGAAGCCGTAGTTGAAGGAAGACCCGCCAAGCCCGTCGCCGTGAGTGACCTCGATCATTTCGACGCCGGCGTCGTCAAGCGCGCGGGCGATCTTTTTCACCTGGTCTTTGGTGTACTGGTGGCGTACGGCGTGGGATCCGTCACGCAGGGTCGTGTCGTTGAGGCGGATTTTGTGTGTCGGGATGCCATCGATGACATCGCTCGCAACCGTGTTCATACTATGCTCCTTGCTTCTGCGCCGACACGAGCTCGGCGTACTTGTTTGCGGTGGCAATTGCTGCCGATGTGATGATGTCGAGGTTGCCGGCGTAGTCCGGCAAGAAGTCGCCTGCCCCTTCTACTTCGATGAGGACGGAAACACGACCGAGTCCGTTCCAGTCGTCGCGGGCTTCTTCGAACTGTGGATCCGCGGTGAGGCGGTAGCCCGGTACATACTGCTGCACCTTCGCTGCCATTTCTTTGATGGACGCGGCGATCTGGTCTTGCAGTTCGCCAGGAGCCGCGGCTTCTGGAGGAAGGGCACAGTAGACGGTGTTGCGCATCATCATTGGTGGCTCGACGGGGTTGAGGATGATGATGGCTTTTGCGTGTTTCGCGCCAGCGAGTTGTTCGAGGGCGGCGGCAGTGGTTTCGAGGAACTCGTCGACGTTAGCGCGAGTGCCGGGACCCGCAGACTTCGAGGAGATCGACGCAACGATCTCCGCGTATTCGACGTCTACGATGCGGGATACTGCCGCGACAATCGGGGTGGTGGCCTGACCGCCACAGGTAATCATGTTCACATTGTCGACGGTTTCGAGCTCATCCAGGTTGACCGATGGGCAGAAGAATGGGCCGACGGCCGCCGGGGTGAGGTCGATGGCGCGGATGCCTGCTTCGCGGTAGCGCGGTGCGTTTGCTGCGTGTGCGCCCGCCGAGGTTGCTTCAAAGACGAGGTCTGGAAGCGGATCCTGTTGCAGGAGCCAGTCGACGCCTTCGTGGGAGGCCGCGATGCCGTTTTCGCGCGCACGCTTGAGGCCTTCCGATTCGGGATCGACGCCGACCATGTAGCGCAGATCAATGTTGGATTCGTTGTTCAAAAGCTTCATCATCAGGTCGGAGCCGATGTTGCCCGATCCGACGATGGCTGCTGTCATTTTCTTTTGCATTGTGGTGCTCCAAACCTATTTAAACCGGACGTCGATGGCCCCGTATGGGCCGTAGGATACTGCGAGGTGTTGGCCTGCTTTGAAAGCGACTGCGCCGCAGAAGCTACCGGTAAGCACGATGTCACCGGCGCGCAGGGCGGTGCCTTGCTCGTCGAGAATGCCTGCGAGCCACGGCAGTGGGAGCAACGGGTCGCCCATCACATCCTTGCCGACGCCCTCTCCGACAACTTCGCCGTCGAGCGTCATCGTCGCGTGGACTGTTGCAGCTTCCTCCAGGTCGAGATCGAGCGGGGTCGGGTCCCACACGATGGCGCCGAACGAAGCGTTGTCGGCGATGGTGTCGACAAGGCGGATGTCCCAGTCACGGACTCGTGAGTCGATGATTTCGACGGCAAGGTGCGCGGACTTGACAGCCTTGCGGGCCTCTTCGAGTGTCGCGCCCGGTTCAAGGTCCTTCCCGAGCACGAACGCGAGTTCCGGTTCGACCTTCGGGGAGATGAAGCGGTCGACTGCAATGTCGGTGCCGGCTTCGTAGAGGTCGGCGTCGGTAAAAAACCCGAAGTCTGGGCTATCGACCCCCAGCTGCTGCTGCATTGCGAGTGAGGTCAGACCAACCTTGCGCCCGATAACTTTGTGTCCGCGGGCAACGAAGTCTTTTTCCTGGATCTGTTGGATTGCGTAGGCGTCGGCGATATCAAGGTCGGCGACGACGGTGCGCGGTGGCGCGATCGGCTCGCAGGACGGGTACGCGGCGAGCAGGTCGTTTGCGATGGTACGCAGGGAGTCCTCACGGCTACTCATCTATCTGTCTCTCCTATGATGCGATGACCAGGCCGAAGCCTGCGACGAACTCTGGGATTGGGCGGTAGAACGTGAACTCGGCGTTGACTCCACCGTTGGCGGCGGTCAGCGCGGAAAACGCCGCAACCCAGGTACGCACCTCGTGCGAGGAGTGACCGGCTTCGTCGTCCATGGTGTCGGCGTCGTAGGCGTCGAATCGCGTCGATTCGCCGGAGATGCAGTCCGCCATGAACTTTTCGTCCCACTCTGGGTTGATGTCGATGATTCCTGCGTTTGCGGCACCTTCTTTGCCGGCGGCGATGACGCGAGCTTCACGAGCGTCGCGGTCGGCCTGGTCCGGGTGGCCGTGGAGCATGAAGTGCTTCTGTGCGTCGGTTGCGGATGCCCAGCGTGGAAGCGGCGGGTCGTGGGACAGGCCACCGGAGGCAACCATCAGCACCTTCTTGTCCTGGGCCTTCGCCCACTTGCCGACGGCCTCCCCCATCACACGGATGCGCTGCATCGCGGTGAACGGTCGGGCGACTCCGTTGACGAAGATCGGGATGACTGGCTTGGCGGTCAGGGAGCCGAAGAGCAGCTCGACAGGCTGTGCGCCGCCGTGGTCGAGAACCATCTGACGGGAGATGGCCATGTCGACGTCCTGGTCGATAACGAATTGCGCGAGCTCTTCTGCGGCTGACTCGGGCACGTCGAATGGGCCAGGCGTAGTGAGGTAGTCACCCATCGATTCTGCTTGTAGGCCTACACAGAACGGGGGCATCAGGGTGTAGAAGAACCCGTTGAAGTGGTCCGGCGTGAAGACGATGACCAGATCTGGGTCATATTCTTCCGCGGCTTTGCGGGCTTTTGCGAATGCGTCTTGCAGCGCCTCGTTCACCTCTGGTTTTGGCTCGTTGATGCCGAGCAGCGGGCTGTGGGACAGCGCAATAAGTTTTACGCTCATGGTGGCCTCCTCCGGGGCTGGGTTTATCAGCTGTCACATCTGACTGTAGAAGTAGCGCATCACACTCCGCACCCTCGTTCCGGGTTTTGGAACACTAAACCACATACTCAAAAGCAAGAATGCCTGGACTACCCTCGTTCCCTACCCCGTTCCACAGATTCTGTTCTATTCACTGGAACACATACGCGAACATAACTGCCCCCATGTAGCTTAAGAATTGTGTGAAGCAAAGAACGCTTCAGAAGTAATTGTGCTTTCTATCACTAGGTGCGAAGGAGTTACCTATGGCAACGCCACCAAAGTCCGGCTTACAGCGGCCGCCAGAATTGGATCAGTGCATCGACGTCAGTGGCATGGTCGACCCTGAAGGTGGCCTGGTAGATCGTCGAGTCTTTACGGACGAGGCCGTCTACAAGCAGGAAATGTCGCGTATTTTTGCCCGTTCCTGGCTGTTTATCGCCCACGAGTCGCAGTTCCAGAAACCGGGCGATTTCTTCCAGACGTACATGGGCGAAGACCCGGTCATCGCGACGATGAACAAGAAGCGCGAAATCCGCGTGCTGCTCAACAGCTGCCGTCACCGCGGTGCCCGCGTGTGCCGCGCCGACCAGGGCCGCACGAAGATGTTTACCTGTACGTACCACGGCTGGGCGTACGACCTCGACGGTAACCTCGTCAACCTTCCTGGCAAGGAGCAGTACGACGAGAACTTCTCCCAGGACGACTGGCCGCTGGTCACGGTGCCTCGCGTGGAGTCCTACAAGGGCCTCATCTTCGCGAACTGGGACGAGAACGCCGAGCCGCTCGAGGATGTGCTTGGTGATATGCGCTGGTACATCGACGCGTTCATGGATCGCGACCCTGAAGGCACCTATGTCGTTGGTGGCGTCACTAAGTGGGTGCTCGACGGCAACTGGAAGTTGGCAGCGGAGCAGTTCGCTACTGACTGGTACCACGTCAACATGTCGCATGCCTCTGCGCTGATGGTGATGTCCCCGTCGGGCAAGGGCCCGAAGAAGGAGATCGCGGAGCGCACCGGTGTGCAGTACCACGACGACCACGGCAACGGCGCGGGCTTCCCAGTCCACCCGAAGAACCGTTTCGACGCCCAGCCGGTCCACGAGTACTACGACTACGACTTCCTGCGCGAGCGCCTCTCCCCTGAGCAGGTGATGGGCCCGATGACGAACGGCCACGCAACCGTGTTCCCGAACTTCTCCTACCTTCCGGTCAATGGCTCGATCCGCGTCTGGCATCCGAAGGGCCCAAACAAGATGGAAGTTTGGGCGTGGACTGTCCTGGACCGTTCGATGCCGGAGGATGTGGCTCGCGCGCAGCGCCTGTACAACCTGCGCACTTTTGGCCCGTCGGGCATCTTCGAGCAGGACGACGGCGAGAACTGGTCTGAGTGCCAGTCCATCGCGCATGGCTTCATGGTTGGCAACACCCCGCTGAACTACCAGATGGGTATGGCCACGGTCGGCGAACGCGAAGGGTTCCCCGGCACTACATCCGAACTGTATTCAGACGCTGCTGGTCGCGCGCTATACCGCCGTTGGCGCGAACTGATGTCGACCCCAGCTTGGCACGAGAAGTAAACCAAACACACCCTCGAAAGGAACCGAATTACCATGGCTGAACCAGTAAAAGTTGCTGACCTGGACGATCTCGAGCAGGAGGAAGGCTTCCTGGTCACGGAGGAAATGTCGGGATACGACAAGCCGATTGCACTCTTCCGCACCGAAGACGATGAAGTGTACGCCCTCGACGATATTTGTACCCACGAAATCGCTCACCTGTCTGACGGCTGGGTCGACGGCACAATGGTTGAGTGCCCGGTGCACTCCAGCCAGTTCTGCATGAAGACTGGCGCGGTGCAGTGCATGCCAGCGACCGAAGACACCAACACGCACAAGGTTGAGCTGCGTGGCGAAGAAGTCTGGCTCTACCCAGGCGTGCCTGCTGAAGGAGCCGACAAGTGAGCAGCACGACGATCGTAGGCGGCGGAATCGGCGGCTTTACCGTCGCTGATGAGCTGCGCAGGAACGGCTACACCGGCGAGATCACGATCATTGATCCGCTTGGTGTTCCGTACGACCGCCCACCGCTGTCCAAGGACTACCTGACCAACGAGAAGACGCGCGCTGAGATTGAGTTCCGCCCGGCGGAATGGCTCGAGGAAAACAACATTGTGCTGAAGCAAGCCACCGTTGAGCGCGTTGAGGCGCAATCGAAGAAGCTGGTGCTGGAGGGCGGTGAGGAGGTTGCGTACGACAACCTCGTGATCGCCACTGGTGGTACTGCTCGCCGCGGCAGTGCGCCGGGCTTCGATAGCGACAACGTCGTGGTGCTGCGCACTACTGAGGACGCGGATAAGCTGCGTTCGCTGATCGGCCCAGGCAAGAAACTCGGCATCATTGGCGCTGGCCTTGTTGGTGCAGAGGTCGCGTCCTCTGCACGCAAGCTGGGCGCGGACGTGGTACTCATCGACCCTGCGCCGGTATCCCTGGTCCCTGCTGTCGGTCCTGAGCTGGCGCAGCGCCTCCACGACATGCACGCGGAAAACGGCGTGGAGTTCATCAACGCGATGACCTCCAGCATCGAGGAGTCTGACGGCAGGTTCCACATCGGCCTCGACGGCCACGACGCCGTCACGGTTGACGCTGTGTTGCTGTGTATCGGCATCATCCCGGAGACGGTCCTCGCCGAATCCGCTGGTCTGGAGACCGATAACGGCATCCTGGTGGATGAGCAGCAGCGCACGTCGAACTCCTCCATCTGGGCTGTGGGCGACTGCGCCCGCACCCGCCTCGAGGATGGCACGCTACTTCGCCGCCACGAGCACTGGGACTCCGCAATCCAGGAAGCAAAGACAGCCGCCGCCTCAATTATCGACGGCCCGTCTCCGAAACTTTCCGCGTCCTGGTTCTGGTCCGACCGCTACGGCGTCCACGTTGAGGGTACCGGCGATATGACTATCCCTGGCGAAACCATCATCCGCAATGACGCGGAGGGTCGCCCGGCCGTCGCGTTGCGCCTCGACGAGAACGGCGCCCTGGTTGGCGCGGCAGCAATCGAAGATTCGATGGCTGTTCGTGCGGCACGTCGCATCATCGACCGCGGTATTGCCGTCGATAAGGACAAGCTGGCTGACGCATCGATTCCTCTGAAGAAACTTGCTCGATAGCTACAAGAAAGGAATGGACTCGTGACTGACTTTCTACGTCGCGACGACGTGACCCCCGGGGAGCGAGTGGACCAAACCACCTACTTCGATCTCCAAAACATGTACTACGACGAAGCCGCCCTCCTCGATGAGGGACGCTACGTCGACTGGCTGACCCACTTCGACGAAGACCTCTTCTACTGGGCACCAACCCGCACGAACCGCCTCCGCCGCGAGCAGGCCCTCTCCATTTCGGACGAGGACGGCCCGGCCTTCTACGACGAAACCTACGACTCGCTAGCGTGGCGCATCCGTCGCTTCGACTCCGGCATGGCGTGGGCTGAAGACCCGCCGTCACGTACGCGCCACCTGATCACGAACCTGATCGCACGGCACGTCACCGTCGGTGAAGGCGCCGACGCCGTCGAGGCGCTCGAGGTCCGCACCAACTTCTACGTCTGGCGCACTCGCCTCGAGCGCGAGCAGGACCAGTTTGTGGGCACCCGCACCGACCTGCTTCGCCCCGCGAAGGACGGTGAGGACGGCCCGAAGTGGAAGGTCTTTGACCGCCGCATCCTGCTCGACATCAACGTTCTGAACTCCAAGAACATCTCTACCTTCTTCTAAGGGCCGACATGCTACAAGGACAACACGTACTTATTACTGGTGGTGGCTCCGGACTTGGGGCAGCGCTGGCGAAGCGCTTCGTTGAAGAAGGTGCGCGCGTAGCAGTTGTGGACATCTCGCTCGAGCGATGCGAAAGCGTCGCCGACGAGATCGGCCGCGAGCACGTCCTGCCGCTCGAGGCGGACGTGACCGACACACACTCGCTGCACAAAGCCGTCGACGCTGCCGTGGCGGAGTTCGGATCCCTGGACACCGTCATCGCAAACGCTGGCATCTGGGACTACAACCGTTCCATCACCCGTCTCAACGGCGAAGAGATGAGCGCCATTTTTGACGACGTCATGAACGTCAACCTCAAGGGCTACCTGCTCACCGCGGAAGCTACGTGGCGTCACTTGCTAGCGTCGAACGGTTCGCTGATCTTCACGCTGTCCAACGCATCGACCTACGCGGCCGGCGGCGGGCCGGTCTACACCGCAAGCAAGCACGGTGCCGAAGGCATGATGCTTGAGCTGGCGTACGAGCTCGCCCCGAAAATCCGTGTCAACGGTGTCGGCGTTGGCGGCATGCGCACGAACCTATCCGGCCCCGCGTCCGCTGGCCTGGATGACCGGAAGTTCTCCGACATCATGGACAAGCGCGGCGACGGCGGCAACCCATACCTACCACTCCACGACATTTCTACTGACCCCTATGCATTCACCGGGCCGTACGTGCTGTTGGCGTCCAGGAAAGACGGCGCGAACATCACCGGCGAAGTGATCAAGATTGATGGCGGAATCGCGGCTCGCGGTTTCGCTAAGACTGCCGGAGGCGACAACCTATGTTAATTCGCGGTGTTGAGCACGACGCAAACACTCTCGACGTCAGCCCTTGCTTCCAAGTACAGCGCCACGCTGACTGGCAGCCAGAACGCTTGGCGATGGCCTACGAAGGCCAAGAAATCAATTACGGTGAGTTCCGTGACACCGTAGTCCGCTGGGCGGCCCAGCTGAAGGAAGCTGGCGTGAATCCGGGCGATCGCGTCGCTTACTTCGGTATGAACTCCAGCTCCTTCATGTATGGCATGTTCGCGTCCTGGTGGATCGGCGCAGTGTTCATGCCTGTGAACTTCCGCCTGGCTGCGGGCGAAGTCTCGCAGCTGCTGGCGATGGGCAGCCCGAACAGCATCATCGTGGAGGGCACGTTCCTCGACGAGGCAAAGCGCATCTACGGCGTGGAGCGCCACCATGTCCTCGTTGTCGATGACGACGAAGCCGCCCCACCAGAGAGCGATATCCCGCTGTACTGGTCGCGGACCTCGCAAAGCTCCGAGTACGAAACCGTGGCGGTGGAAAAGCCGACGCCACGCACCATGTCTGACTTGGCGCTGCTGCTGTTCACATCCGGCACGACTGGCCTGCCGAAGGGCGCCCAGATCACGTTCGGCAACCTGTGGTGGAACCAGATCAACGTGGACACAGCGATCGACAGCCGCATCGGCGACGCGACGCTCGCGTCCGCCCCGCTGTTCCACGTCGGCGCGCTGAACTCCTTCGCGGTGCGCGCCTTCGGCCGCGGCAACTCGGTTGTGGTGCACCGTACCTTCGACCCAGCCCGCATCTTCAAGGACGTCGCCCAGTACAAGATCGGTTCGGCGTTCCTCGTGCCGGCACAGCTCGAGGCAATGGCACAGCACGACGAGTTCGCCGACTCCGACCTTTCTAGCCTCCGCGTCATCATCTGCGCAGGCGCCCCGGTGCCACCACGGCTGATCCGCACGTACTGGGAGCAGAAGGACTCCGTCGTCCAGCAGGCGTGGGGCCTCACCGAGACCTCCCCATTTGCCACCTACCTCCCACCGGCCAGGACCATGGAAAAGCTCGGCTCCTGTGGCATCCCCATGGCGCACACCGAAGTCAAACTGATGGACACCGAAACCGGGCAGCACATCAAGGAACCAGGCGTTCCCGGCGAGATGTGGGTGAAGGGCCCAAACGTTGCCGTCGGCTACTGGAACAACCCTGAAGCAACCCAGAAGGCGTACACCGGTGGCTGGTTCCACTCCGGTGACATTGGCTACTTCGACGAGGACGGATACTTCTTCATCGTCGACCGCCTCAAGGACCTGATCATTTCCGGCGGAGAGAACGTCTACCCCGCCGAGGTGGAGCGCGTCCTCGCCGAACACGACGACATCCTGGCTAACTCCGTCATCGGTATCCCCGACGAGCGCTGGGGTGAAGCCGTCGTCGCCGTCCTGCAGGTCAAGGACGGCAAGGAACTCACTTTGGAAGAAGTCCGCGACCACTGTGCGAACTACCTGGCACGTTACAAGCTGCCAACCCGCGTTGTGCACGTAGATGAAATCCCACGCAACCCGGCAGGCAAGATCAACAAGATCCAGCTACGCCAGGAAGTGCGCGCGATGTTCGGCGAGAATCCCGAGACTGCCAGCCAGTCCGTCGTATCATCGCAAAATCAGCCCGACGCGCAGAAGTAAGGAGGCGGAAACGATGCTCGACTACCGCAACATCACCAAATCGCCGCTGAAGCACACGTACCCGTACGGCACCACGGACACCGTGGTGGACCTCGGGACTACCGCGGAAATCAAAGAGACCGTGGCTGAGGTGTTCAAACAGCAGCCGGAGTGCCGGCGCGTCATTGTGCCTGTGCCTGTCGGCGACACCGACGGCGTCATCGCTGCGGAGGAGGCCGGGCTGCGGTACGTCTTGGACGTCACCCAGCGTGATGGCCAAGAGTTCTCCCTCCTGGTTGCTGAACCCGACTGGGTCACCAACCAATCCATGGATATCGACGGACTGGAGTTGAAATAAATGGCCGAACTTAACGAGTTCCAGAAGCGCTGGGCGCACTTCTACCGCGAGGACGGCGGCGTCCAAGACGTGGCACAAACCTTGCGCGTTTACGCCATCGACGGCAACAAGGACCAGGTCAAGCTCGGTATGCCGCTGCACAAGGCGATCGCCCAGCCGGCCGGCATGTTCTCTGCCCCGGCGCTGTTCGGCCAAGCCGACTTGTGCGGCACCTGGCTGGCGATGCAGCAGGTACCAGAAGGCGTATTCCCGCTCGCTGTCTCGGTAGCTGGCAACGTGGTGTCCAACACCAAGGAGGGTGACGCAATCGCTACCGCCTCCATCGTGAGGGCGGGTCGCACCATCATCGTTGCGGACGTGGAGACACACTCTGAGGTCACAGGCGCCATTCTGTCGAAGTTCACCTTCACCTACTCGGTGCCGCGCCCCAAACAGTAACCAAGACGCAAGAGTAGAAAACACCCCAGTCGACGAATCGACTGGGGTGTTTTGCGTAGTAAAACGCCGAAGCTTACGCCTTCTTAGCGAAGTCCTTCACAACGTTGGTGTCCACTGGGACGCCAGGGCCCTGCGTTGCGGAGACGGTGATCTTCTTGATGTAGATACCCTTCGCGGATGCCGGCTTGAGGCGCAGCACCTCGTCGAGCAGAGCGCCATAGTTCTCAGCGAGCTGCTCAGCGGTGAAGGAAGCCTTACCGATCAGCGCGTGCAGGTTCGAAGCCTTGTCCACGCGGAACGCGATCTTGCCGCCCTTGGTCTCCTCGATCGCCTTCGCGACGTCGGTGGTGACGGTGCCGGTCTTCGGGTTCGGCATGAGGCCACGTGGGCCCAGGACGCGAGCGACGCGGCCAACCTTCGCCATCTGGTCCGGGGTCGCGATTGCGACGTCGAAGTCGATGTTGCCGGCGTTGATCTGCTCGATCAGTGCGTCGGTTCCGACGATGTCAGCGCCTGCAGCCTCAGCCTTGGTTGCGTTCTCGCCCTCTGCGAACACAGCGACGCGGACGGTCTTACCGGTGCCGTGTGGCAGGTTGACAGTGCCGCGGACCAGCTGGTCAGCCTTGCGAGGGTCGACGGACAGACGCATTGCGACGTCGATGGTGGCGTCGTAGTTCTTGGAGGAGGTCTCCTGTGCCAGCTTGACGGCGTCGAGCGGGTGGTAGAACGCGTCGCGGTCGACCTTTGCCAGCGTCTCGTTGTAGCGCTTGGACTTCTTAGCCATGTTGATTTCCTTTCAGAAAATGGTGTTGTCAGGAAATGTGGTACGCGCCTGGCCGGCGCTCCCACAGACGGTGAGAATTACTTCTCGACCGTGATGCCCATCGAGCGGGCGGTACCAGCGATGATCGCGGCGCCAGCCTCGATGTCGCGGGCGTTGAGATCCTTCTTCTTGGTCTCGGCGATTTCCTTGCACTGATCCCAGGTGACAGAGCCAACCTTCTGGGTGTGCGGGACGCCGGAGCCCTTCTTCAGACCAGCTGCCTTCAACAGCAGGGACGCAGCCGGTGGGGACTTCAGGATGAAGTCAAAGGAGCGGTCTTCATACACGGTGATTTCAACCGGGATGATGTTGCCGCGCATGGACTCGGTTGCAGCGTTGTATGCCTTGGTGAACTCAACGATGTTCACGCCGTGTGCACCCAGCGCAGGACCAACCGGCGGAGCCGGGTTTGCCATGCCAGCCTCGATCTGCAGTTTGATCAGGCCAGTGACCTTCTTCTTAGCCATCGAATTACCTCAATTCCTTGGTACAGTGCCACCTGCCACGATGACGGCAGGAACACTTCCGGATGCCCCGCTTGACGGAGCCACCGGGGAGAACGAAAAAACGTCGCGGGCCTTACGGCACACGCGACGTTCAACCTTACGCCCCCACTAGGCTCAAACGCAAACGGTTACATGATGCGTTCGATCTGGTCAGCGGTGAGCTCGACTGGTGTTTCGCGGCCGAAGATGGACACGAGCGCCTGGATCTTGCCGGTCTCCTCGTCGATCTCCGAAATCGTGGCGGATACGGACGCCAGGGCACCGGACAGGATGGTGACGGCTTCGCCGACCTTGTAATCGTGGTCGATCTTCTTCGGCGCTGCTTCCTCCGGCATCGCGACGACGGTCTCGCCCTCTGCGTTCGGCTTGGTGTCCTCGCCGGTGGCTGGCTCAGCCTTCGGCATCAGGAACTTCGCCACGTCGCGGTGCTTGACCGGAGTAGCATTGCCCTCGTTGCCCACGAAGCTGGTTACGCCCGGGGTCTCGCGCACGACGGACCACGCAGCGTCGTTCATGTCCATGCGGACCAGGACGTAGCCCGGCAGCAGCTTGCGCTTGACGAGCTTCTTCTTGCCGTCCTTGTTCTCGATAGCCTGCTCGATCGGCACGACCACGTCGTAAATGGAGTCCTCCACCTCGAGCGTCTGGATACGCATGTCGAGGTTGGTCTTCACCTTGTTTTCGTAGCCGGAGTAGGACTGGATGATGTACCACTGGCCCGGCAGCTTCTTCAGCTCACGGACGTACTTGCGCAGGCGCGCGCGGTACTCGGAGTCATCGTCAGCCTCCGAAGCACCCGAAGCCTGCGAAACCTCGGCGCCCTCAGCGCCCTCAGCGAGCGGCGACTCGGCCGCGGTGAGGTCGCCCTCCTGCACCGGCTCCTCGACGGCCTCAACGGCCTCTTCTGCCTCTGCAGTGGCCTCTTCTAACTCCGGATCGGTGGCCTCGGTGACGGCGCCGCCTTCGGCGACCATTTCCTCTTCGGCTTGCAGTTCGGTTTCCTGCTCAGTTGCTTCGATGTCGGCGTTTTCCAGGTTTTCCAGGTTTTCCGGCTCGGTGGTCATGGTGTTTCTCCTTGGTGTGGCAAAAACTAATCCCGCCGTACCTCGGTGTTGAGGTGGCGGGACAATCACTTGTTGTTCATGTTAGCGGATGAATACCCATTGCATCAACATGGTGCCGAGGCGGTCGGTCCCCCACACGAGTGCGGTGAGCACGATGAGGAACGCGAATACCACGAGGGTGTAGTTGAGCATCTGGTTTCCGGTTGGCCAGATGACTTTGCGCATTTCCTGGACGACTTCGCCCGGGAACGCGCCTGGGCCGCCGCCGAGGGACTCTTCGCGGTCCTCTTCAGGCTTTGCAGGGGTGTGCTTCGCTTCGTAGGAAGCGGATGAAACAGAGGAGACCCCGCGCAGCTGGCGCTTGCCAGTGGGCTGTGCTGGGTTGTGTTCTTGCGGATTAGTCAAAAGAACTCCTCTAACTACAAGTTTTGGCAGGGGCGACAGGACTCGAACCTGCAACCTACGGTTTTGGAGACCGTTGCGCTACCAATTGCGCCACGCCCCTAGGACACTGTGAACAGTGCTCCTAACCCTACCACGGGAAACGCGTTTCCCGTTTTGAGGTGAGTAGCGATGGCGAGAATTGAACTCGCGACACAGCGATTATGAGTCGCTTGCTCTACCACTGAGCTACACCGCCATGTGCTTGCCGCCACAAGGACTGTACAAACAACAGAGCCCCCTGTCAGAATCGAACTGACGACCTTTTCCTTACCATGGAAACGCTCTGCCGACTGAGCTAAGGGGGCACAGCCTCTATGTTGTGAACTCACCGTTTTGGTGTGTCCGCTCCGTTGAAGCCTTTGAAAGACTAACCCGGTTCTATCATTGAACGCAAATCGCCAGGTAGCAATAGCTTTTCGACGCCTTCTTCGTGCACGCTATAACGCGTCACTACAACATGAAAAATGCCCGCCCCTCACGTTCTGTGAGAGACGGGCTTGCGGTGCCAGGTAGAAGATTCGAACTTCTGAAGGCGTACGCCGGCGGATTTACAGTCCGCTTCCTTTGGCCACTCGGACAACCTGGCATGCACCGTAAGTGCGTGGACTACTTTACATCAACGCACCCGCGATAAGGCAAATCGCGTGCACAGAGGGCATATCCCACCGCTATCCGACGCGTTCGATAGCGTACACGGAGACCTGCCGCAGTGCTTGGTTTGCGGGGCCGTCGGGAAGGAAGTCGAGTTCGCGCTCGACGATGTCGAGGTACTCGCGCACGGTGGCGAGGGAGCGTTGGCGCCCTTGCGTCTGGCCGAGCAGAGTGATGGCCCGTTCGACGTCGGCGTCGTTTTCGAGTGGGCCAGTGAGGAGGCTACGAAGCTCCTCTGCCGCGGGCGAGTCCTCTTCGAGCGCGTACAGCACGGGCAGGGTAAACACGCCTTCGCGAAGGTCGGTGCCTGGGGTTTTCCCGGACTGGGCGCTGTCGGAGTAGATGTCGATGATGTCGTCGACGATCTGGAAGATCATGCCGATGGCGCTGCCCATTCGGGAGCAGCTCTCGACGATGTCGCGCGACGCCCCGGAGTGCAGCGAGCCGAGGTAGGCCGCGGACGCGATGAGGACGGCGGTTTTGCCGTCGATAACTTTGAGGTAGTGCTCGACTGGGTCCTCCCCCTGGGCGCCGACGGTCTCGCGCATTTGGCCGGTGACCAGGCCCTGGAAGGTGTCGGCGAAGTGGGCGACGGTGTCGGTATCGATTTCGCTCATGAGGCGGGAGGCGTGTGCGAACAGGATGTCGCCAGCAAGGATGGCGACGGTGTTGTTCCACCGCATGTTGGCGGAGTCGACGCCGCGGCGCTTCTCGGCTTCGTCCATGACGTCGTCGTGGTAGAGGGTGGCCAGGTGCACCATCTCGGTGGTGGTGGCGCCTTTGATGACGTTAGTGGCGCCCGGGTTGGGGCCGAACTCGCTGCAGAGCAGCGCCACGAGGGGACGGAAGCGTTTGCCGCCAGCGACTGCTAGGTGCATCACTTTGTCGGTAATGAACGCTTCACCTTGTTGGAGGCGTTCCCTGAGCAGCGTTTCAACGTCGCCCATGCCCTTCGTAACACGCTCGGTGAGGGCGTCGTCGCCTAGGTCCATGCGAAATCCATGGCGTGGTGACGGTGTTATGCCGTTGGTCATCGATGATGTCCTTGCAGGTTAAAGTACTCATTGCGCCATGCCCGGGGCATGTGCTGCGCGCGGTTAACATCACTAACCGTAGTCCACACCCTCCATTTTTTGCAGTAATGGGGTGTGTCTGCGCTATCTGGCACAATGTGGACTCGTGACTGAGTTTGTTGATTGCGTAGTTGTGGGCGCGGGCCCGTCGGGGGCCACGGCGGCCATTGCCGCCCAGAGAGCTGGGTTTTCTACTCTGCTTCTCGACGCCGCTTCGCCCGGCCGCGACAAAACCTGCGGCGACGGCCTGACCCCACGCGCGGTACATACGCTGCGCCGCCTGGGCCTGGACCACGTGCTGCCCGCCTACCGCAACAAGGGCCTTCGACTGCACGGGTACGGGGGTGACGTGACGGCTCCGTGGCCGGACGGCGTCTACGGCACGGAGGGCTCCGCGAGCCCGCGCGCAACCTTCGATGCCGCGCTGGTCGCGGAGGCCGAGGCCGCGGGTGCCACTGTGTGGCAGGACTGCCCAGCAACGGACGTGGCGTTCGGAGCGGACGGCCTGATCGAGTCCGTGCACACCGCGCGCGGCGAGGTGCGCACCCGCTGGGTGATCGTGGCGGATGGGGTTCGTTCGACGTTCGGCAAGCTGTTGGGCCGTACGTGGCACAAGGGCGAGGTCTTCGGTATCGCGGCGCGTTCCTACTGCACCTCCCCCCTGTCCGGGGAGCCGTGGATACACTCGCACGTGGAGCTTCGCGACGACACCGGCACCATCCAGCCCGGCTACGGCTGGATCTTTCCGCTCGGCGACGGCACGGTGAACCTCGGCTGCGGCGCCCTGTCCACGGATGCCCGCCCGGCGCGCGTGAACACGAAGAAGCTGCTCCACCAGTACGCGGACCAGCAGCGTGACACCTGGGCCTTGGGCGAGCCGCAGCAGGTCACCAGCGCCCTGCTCCCGATGGGCGGGGCAGTCTCGAACGTGGCGGGTCCGAACTGGGTGCTCATCGGGGATGCGGCGGCGTGCGTGAACCCGCTCAATGGCGAGGGCATCGACTACGGCATGGAGACCGCCGTCATGGCGGTGGAACTGCTGCAGGAGGGCAAGGACTGCACGCTGGCGTGGCCGCTCATCCTGCGGGAGGCGTATGGCCGGGCGTTCGCGTTGGCGCGCACGGCGGCCCGCCTGCTTACCTACCCGCAGTTCTTGCCGGTGGCGGGCCCGCTGGCGCTGCGCGGGGTGGCAGGACGCCACCTGATGCCGGTCTCTTTTACACGCCCGCTGGCGCTGCGCGGGGTGGCAGGACGCCACCTGATGCCGGCGGCGGCACGCCTGATGGGCAACCTGGTCACCGAAGAAGACACGGACCTGATTTCGCGTGCGTGGCGCGCGGCCGGACGCGCGGTGCCGGTGAACGCGCCGCTGTGGGACGCTACGTTGTAGGTTTCACGGCGCTGTGCAGCGCCACAATGCCGAGCGAGAGGTCCTGCCAGCCGGCGCCTGCCCACCCGTTGTGGTTGATGGCGGCGGCCAGCTCTTCTTGGTGCGGCCACGCCCGGATGGACTCGGCGAGGTACTCGTAGGCTTCTGCGTTGGAGGAGAACACCTTCGCCAGCAGCGGCAGCGCCACCGGCAGGTACTGCTTGTACAGGGTGCGGAAGCCGGGGACGATGGGCGTCGAAAATTCGTTGACCAGAAGGCGCCCGCCGGGCTTGGTCACGCGCGCCATTTCGCGCAGGCCCGCCTCGAAGTCGTAGACGTTGCGCAGGCCGTAGGAGATGGTCACGGCGTCGAAGGTGTTGTCGGCGAACGGCAGGTGCATCGCGTCGCCGACGACCTTGGGCACGTCGCGGTCGCGGCCGGCGGCCAGCATTCCCTGGGAGAAGTCGCAGGCGACGACCCACGCGCCGGACTTCGCCAACTCCACGGTGGACACGGCGGTGCCTGCGGCGAGGTCGAGCACCTTCTCCCCCGGCTTTAGGTTGAGGCGCTCGCGGGCGCGCCTGCGCCAGTACTTGTCCAGCCCAAAGGACAACACGGTGTTGGTGATGTCGTACTTCTCGCCGACGCCGTCAAACATGCCCGCTACGTCGAAGGGCTTCTTCTCCAGATCTGCCTTGGCCATAACGCTCTACTGTAGCGCGCGCTGTGCCTGTTCGTAATACTCGACGAGTTGCTGGCACAGCGCCTCCCACGTTTTGCCGGAAGTGGACTCGCGGGCCGCGACCCGAAGGTCCTGCCACCTGGTCTCGTCGAGGCACCACGCGACGGCGTGGGGCAGTTCGGTGGTGAACGTGGGGACGTCGAGAAGGAGGCCGTTGGTGCCCTCGGCGATGAGATCGATGGGCCCGCCGGCGCGCGGCGCGATGGTGGGCACCCCGCTGGCCTGGGCTTCTTGGATGGTTTGGCAGAAGGTTTCAAACTCGCCGGGGTGCACGAAGACGTCGAAGCTGGCGTAGGCGCGGGCGAGCTCCTCGCCGGTGAGCGGGCCGCAGAACACCGTGCCCGGCAATACGGCGCGCAGCTCGTCGGCCTCGGGGCCGCCGCCGACGATCACCACTTGCAGGTCCTCGCGGCCACAGAGTGGTGCGAGGCGGTGCACGCTCTTCTCGGCGGCGAGGCGGCCGACGAACCCGACGATGCGTTTGCGCCCGCTCGGGTCCCAAGTGCGGCGCAGCTCCTCGCTGCGGCGGCGGGGGTGGTAGAGGGTGGCGTCGACACCTCGGCCCCACGTGTGGACGCGCTCGATGCCGTGCCTGCGCAGCTGCTCCACCGCTGCCGACGACGGCGCGAGCGTGAGCTGGCAGGCGTTGTGGAGGCGCCGCGTCCAGTCCCACGAAAGCTTCGCCAGCGCCGGGAGGTGGTACTTCGTGGCGAACCCGGCCACATCGGTTTGGTAGAGCGCTACCGCGGGTACCTTCAGCTGGCGCGCGGCGAACGCGCCGGCCGCCCCGAGCACGAACGGGCTGGCCAGGTGCACCACATCCGGCTGAAAGGAAGTGAGCGCGGCACGCACGGCACTGGTGGGAACCCCGATGGGCAGCGAGTTAACCATCGGCACGCGCACGGTAGGCACGCGCACCACGCGGAAGCCCCGGTAGTCGGGGATTTCCTCCTGGTGTTCGCGCGCCCCGGGGGCGATCACGAGGGCGTCGTGGCCGTACTCGCGAAGGTGGTCGAGCACGCGCAACACGGAATTGGTCACCCCGTTGACGTTCGGCAGGAAGGACTCGGCAACGATGGCCACGCGCATCCGCTACGCCACCCCCTCGCTGTCCTCGCGCACGAAGCGCCCCACGCCCTTCCAGGCCGCGGCAGCCACAAGCGTTGCCACCACGGCGACGGACAGCGCAGGGATCAGCGACAGCGTCCAACCGCGGCCCTCAACCTTGACCAGGTCGGGGTCGGTGCGCGAGTACGTCACCCACACCTGCTGACCCTCGCTGAGCCCGGTTGGGTACAGCAGACCGGTCGCCGGCGAGTGGGTGCGCCCGCGGTCATCCTGATACTCCACGGCGGTGCGGATCTTGCTCACGCCAGTCACGGTGGCGAGGCCGCGGCCGGGGTCGCGGGCGATGCGCCAGTCGTTGATGGCGGGCCCTGCGACCATCGCGAGGCAGCCGAGCATCGCGCACGTGTACAGCGCCAGCACGAGCTGCTGGGCTCGACGCTTCCAGCGGATCACTTTTGCAGCCGCTGCGCGAGCGCTCGCCGGGTGGCCCGTGTGGTGCGCGCTTCCACGACGGTGATCGGGCTGGGCTGCGCCTCCAGCTCAAGCAGCACCTCGTGCAGCTCGGCAAGGGTTTCGGCACGGCGGTAGTCGGCTCCGTAGGCCTCCGCCAGCTTTTCGACGTCCACTTCGTGCCTCGTACCAAACGCCTTCTCAAAGTCGTCCCGGACGGACTCCGCCCCGACCTCGAGCGTTTCGAAGATGCCACCGCCGTCGTCGTTGGCGACCACGATGGTGAGGTTGCCGGGGCGTGGCTCGTCGGGCCCGATGAGCAGCCCGCCGGCGTCGTGGAGGAAGGTGAGGTCCCCCATGAGCGCGACGGTGCGCGGGGCGCGGATCTCGTCCGGGTGCAGGCGCTGCGTGGCAAGGGCAATGCCGATTGCCTGGGAGACCGTGCCGTCGATGCCCGCGGCGCCGCGCGGGGAGAAGGTCGGCACGCCGTCGAACGGCATGCCGACGAAGGAGGCGTCCCGGACCGGGTTGGAGGCCCCCAACACCAGCGTGTCCCCGACCCCGAGGGTGTCGCACACGGCGGCGGCGACGTGCATGCCGGTGAACCCGTAGTCGGCGTCGGCGAGAGCGTCGCGCACCGTGTTCGCGCCGACGCCGCCCGCGGCCTCGCAGATAGTGATCCACTGCTGGCGCGGCTGGCCGGTCGCGTTGACTCGCGAACCGCGCAGCTGCGGATTGCCCGTGAACGTCTCCGTGCGCGAAATGCCGATCACGGTGATGTCCGGGTCGGCGAGCAACGCCATCACGTCGCGGTGCAGGGTCGGGTGTCCCACCACGATGACCTGCTCCGGCTTCGTCGACGCTGCGAAATCGCCGCCGTCGTGGCTAATCGAGACCTCGCTCTGCGCAAAGAAGCGCGCGGCCAGCGGGTGCACCTGGTGGAACGGTGTCGGCGCGGTGGGCTCCGCGATGGTGGGCACGTGCTCCAGCCCGGGAACGTCCCAGGCCTCGTCGCCGGCGATAACCAGCGTGTCCTTCGTCAGGTCGACGTCGACGGCGCCGTGGTCACTCCACGCGGGCTTCGTGGCCAGGCGACCCGGACCAACCCGGCGCGACTTCCCCACCGGCTCCGGCAGGGCGTCGGGCACCAGCGGGGTGTCCAGGGCCACGTTGACGTGCACCTGGGCTGCGCCGAAGTCCAGCGCGCGGGCCTCCTCCACACTGGTGACCTGCTGCGTCTTGGCGTAGTGGCCGAAGATGCCCTGCTGCCAAATCGTCTGGGAGGCCCCAGTGCCGACCATCCACTCGGGCCGGTCGGCGCTGATAACGGCCAACGGCACGTGCGCCATGTGCGCCTCCACCATGGCCGGAAGCGTGTTGGCAACCGCGGTGCCGGACGTCATCACTACGCCAACGTGGCGGCGCTGCACGCGCGCCAGGCCGAGGGCGGTGAAGGAGGCGGAGCGTTCGTCGATACGCATGTGGACGGTGATGTCCCTGCGTGCGAGCAGCGCGTACGCCAGCGGCGAGTTGCGCGAACCTGGGCACATCACCACGTCCGTGACGTGCTGCGAGAGCGACTCGGCGACCTGGCGGGCAATATCCATCGAGTTCATGGCCACCTACCTTACTGTCCTTGCAGGGCGCTCTCTGCACCGGAGACGATGTCGTCGAAAAGGCCGCGAAGCTCGGTCGGCACCTCGACGGCTGGCTCGGTCGGTGCCACGGTCTCCCCGCTCTCCCCGCGCCCCCGGTCCGGCAGCAACTTCGGCCGCTTCGTCGTGGTCTCCGTGACCGTCTCCGTAGACACGGCAGTCTCGGTCACCGTGGAGGTCACCGGCGGCTTGTCCGCCTCGGCTGCGGCGCTGCGCCACAGGAAGAACAGCACCGTGCCAGCGCACAGTGCGATAGCAAGGGCAATGCCCAGCCCAATTGCGAGCCCGTTGGAGCGCTGCGGCTCCGGCTCGTAATAGGACTGGGGTTCGTAATAGGCTTCCGGCTCGTAGTACTGCGTTTGATGCTCCGGGTCCGGGAAGTACTGCTTTGGACGTTGCTGGTTATCCATGCTGCTAGCGTACCGCTAGAGCACCAAACCAAACACCGGCACCGCCAGGAAGTAGGTCACCACGGTGATCAGGCCGAGGGAGATGATGTTCAGCCACAGGCCGCCCTTGAGCATCTCGCTCATAGTGACGTAGCCCGAGGAGTACGCGATCGCGTTCGGCGGCGTTGCCACCGGGAGCATGAACGCACAGGTTGCGGACAGCGCCACCGGGATGGCCAGCAGCAAGATGTTCATCTCGGTCGCCTCGGTCAGGCCGATACCAACCGCGACACCGCCCATGATCGGGAGGAAGGTGGCGGCGGTCGCCGTGTTCGAGGTCAGCTCGGTCAGGCCCAGCACCAGTGCGGCGACAGCCATGATGAGCAGGATCGTCGGCAGCACAGCGAGGCCCTTTGCGGCTTCACCGATCCAGAGGGACAGGCCGGTGGAGGTGAACATCGCGGACAGGGACAGGCCACCACCGAACAGCAGCAGGACGTCCCACGGCATCTCGTTCGCGGTCTCCCAGTCCATCAGGCGCTTGCCTTCCTTCGTGCCCGGCACGATGAACATCAGCAGGCCGGCAATGATGCCGACGATGGCGTCGTTGTACGGGAACTCCCAACCGAACTGCTTGATACCAAGCGGGATGAAGATCCAAGCGAGTGCCGCGATCAGGAAGATGATGCCGACGGCCACCTGCGGGAAGGTCCATGCGCCCAGCTTGCGGTACTCCTCATCGATGAGCTCCTTGCCACCGGGGATCCGGTCGATCTCAGGCTTGAACACGTTAATCAGGACAAACCAGGCGATCACGGTCAGCAGGATCGCCATCGGCATACCGACGAGCATCCACTGGCCGAAGCCGATCGTGATGTCGTGTGCTTCCTTCATGTAGCCAGCCAGCAGGGCGTTCGGCGGGGTACCGATCAGAGTGCCGAGCGAGCCAGTCGACGCGGAGTACGCGATTGCCAGCATGAGCGAGGTAGCGAACTTCTTCTGGTTCTGCATGCCGCCAACGGAGTCAGCGGTCAGGGTCAACACGGAAACACCAATCGGGAGCATGACCACCGCGGTCGCGGTGTTGGATACCCACATGGACATGAAGCCAGTGGCCAGCATGAAGCCCAAGATGATGCGCTTCGGGCTGGTACCCACAATGCGCACGACCACCAGCGCGAGCCTGCGGTGCAGATTCCAACGCTGCAACCCGAGGGCCATCAGGAAGCCACCCATGAAGAGGAAAATCGTGGACGACGCGTACGGCCCGGAGACCGCGCTGAACTTTGCCACGCCCATCACCGGGAAGATCGCTATCGGTAGCAAGGCGGTTGCCGCCAGCGGGATCGCCTCCGTCATCCACCACGCCGCCATGAGCACGGTGGTAGCGGCGACGACGCGCATTACGTCGGCGTCGTAGGTCGTTTCAGGGTCGGCGCCCGAGGACTGCTGCACTGTTTCGGCAGCGCTGCCCGGGAAGATGTAGTACACCAGCAGCGCAAGCAGCACACCTGCGATCAAACCAATGAGTTGGCGACGCCACTCACCCGGTTCGGGCGACTTGGCAAGCTCGCCGTCGGAGAGCGCGGACGATTCGTGCATCACGGGAGTCGACATTTTCGATCCTTTCGAACAGGATTCACACAACAGCTAAAAAGGTGATCTTTCACACCCTCGCGTGGGAGACGTTACGCCCTCACACATCAAATGTCGCAAGAATGCACAGATTAATCAAACATTTCCACCCCCGCCCGGGCACGTTTTTACCCCCGCATGGTGTCCATGCAGTCCCGAACGCGCTGAAACCACCAGTCGCGACGTTCCGCGGGAGCCCGCAACTCGTGCAGACGCGCCGGATCGGGGGTAACAGGGGTGGCTTCGAGGCAGCCGTCTACAAGCGGCCGCGGCTTCGCGACGTCCTCTACGAACAGCCGCTGCGTAGCCAATCCCGCTGCACGCGAATCCGCGCACTGCGCCGCTACCAGCCCCGCGTACATCCCCACCGCGGTGTCCAGGGCGCTGGCCACCGTCACATCCATCCCCAGGTCCCGCTTCAGCGCCAGCAGGCGGCGCACTCCCCCGAGCGGCGCAACCTTCAACACGGCAACATCCGCCGCGCCCAGCTCGGCGACACGCAGCGGGTCAGCCGCCCGGCGTATCGATTCGTCCGCCGCGATCGGCGTACGCACCCGCGCACGCACCTCCGCGAGCTCCTCCGCGCTCCCGCAGGGCTGCTCGATGTACTCCAGCTCCCCCAACGCGTCGGCGGCGCGCACCGCCTCCTCGACGCTCCACCCCCGGTTCGCGTCCACGCGCAGGGTCGCGTCGGGACGCAGCTCGCGCACCCGCTCGACGCGCGCAACATCGTCGGCGAGCGTCTGGCCAGCCTCGGCCACCTTAATCTTGAACGTCCCGATCCCCGGGAAACGCTCCAACACCTCCTCCACCTGGGCGGCGTCCACCGCGGGCACCGTGCCGTTCACCGGCACCGGGCCGGAAGCCTCCGGCAGACCATCGAACGCGGCCTCCAAACCGGAGCGCAGCCACTGCGCGGACTCCTCAGGGCCGTACTCCACAAAGGGAGAAAACTCGCCCCAGCCGGAGGGGCCGTCGATAAGCAGGGCCTCACGGGTGGTGATCCCGCGGAACTTCACTACCATGGGCAGGGCTACAACGTGGGAGCGCTCAAGGATCTCGTCAACGGAAGGCAATAAAGAAGGCATAGGGCCAGGCTAGCGCCGGCCGAGCACCAGCGCGACGGGCCCCTGCTGGATCGAGCACGCACCCCGCGAGGAACAGCCACCGCAGCCGCCTGCGCAGGAGTCGTTGAGGGCGCGGCGCTGCACTTCGCCGGTGGCCTCGAGGTGGGCCATGACGGCGTCGATAGTCATGGGTGACAGGTTGGTGCAGCGCGCAATTTCCTCGCGGCTCACGCAGCCTTCGCGCAGCGCGCCGAGCACCGCCGACATCGGCCCGCCGCTCATTAGAAGAACACCTTCAACAGCTGGAACGCCACGACGGCCAGGCCCCACGCCATCGCCATCTGCAACATGACGCCGAACAGCGTCCACTTCAGGCCGATCTCCCGGCGCTGCGCAGCAAGCGTGGCCACGCACGGGGTGTACGCCAGCAGGAAGAGCATGTACGCCCACACTGCAGGTATCGTGTGCCCGCCGGAGGCCTGGTTGAAGTCTTCGCGGATCGCCTGACTCAACGGCGAGTTGCCGTCGCCCTCCTCGGGCTCCTCCAGCGCGTAGGTCTGCGCCCAGCTGGAAATGACGGCCTCCTTGGCCACGAAGCCGGTGATCAGCGGGCCAGCCAGGGACCAGGAGTCGAAGCCTGCAGGCGCGAAGACAGGGGCGATCGCGTCAGAGACAGTGCCGTACACCGACTCCTGCGGGGCAACCTCGCCGAACTCTGCCTCGGAGGTCACCGGGGTGGACTGCAGCGCCCACACCACGACGACGGTCGCCACGATGATCTTGCCCGCGGTCTCAAGGAAGCCACGCAAGCGCGCCCACATCACCGACAGCGCCAGGCGCGCGCCCGGCAGCTGGTACACCGGCAGGTCGATGACCAGGGGCTCGGTGCCCATCGTGGACCACAACACCTTGCGCAACGCGAAGCCCGTCAGCACGACAAGCAGGATAGAAATGACGTACATCGCGAAGACGACGGTGCCCGCGTGATCCGGGAAGAACGTCGCAGCCAGCATGACGTACACCGTCAGGCGCGCACTGCAGGACGCGAACGGCACCAAGAGGGCCGTCATCAGGCGGTGGCGCGGATCCCCCATCACGCGCGTCGCCGAAATCGCCGGCACGTTACAGCCGAAGCCAACAATGAGCGGGATGAACGCTTTACCAGGCAAGCCCATCGCACGCATCACACGATCCGCGACGACGGCCGCGCGCGCCATATAACCAGAATCCTCCAGCACAGCGAGACACAGGAACATCAGCGCCATCAGCGGCGCGAACGTGAGCACCATGCCCACGCCGTTAATGAGGCCGTCGACGACCAGCCCTCGCAGCCAGCCGATATCCGGCAGCACCGCGAGCGCCGCATCAGAGACCGGGCCGCCGAAGAATGCCTCCAGGCCATCCTGTAGCGGCTTCGCCACCGTGGTTGTGATCTCGAAGACCAGCCACATCGCCACCAAGAACATCAAGGGGCCAAGCACCGGGTGCAGCGCGAAACGGTCCAGGCGCTCGGTGAAGGTTTGCTGGTGGCCGGTGTCGGTCGCAGCAACTTCGACGGCGGCGTCGACCCAGGCGAAGCGGGCGTCGGCAAGCTCGAAGTCGTCAGTGGTAGCCACTGGGCGCAGGGTGCCCGCTGGTTCGGCGAGCTGGGCGTCGATAACTTCGCGCAGACCGCGCACATCCCTCTTACGCGGATCGACCGCGACCACGGGCAACCCAAGCGCGTTCTGCAGCGCCGCCGCATCCACCGCAATGCCCTCCGCGCGGGCCACATCCATCTTGGTCAACGCAACCACGATGCGGTACGGCGTCTCCGCGAGCTGCGCCACCATATACAAACCACGCGCAAGGTTCGCCGCATCAACGACGACCACCACCGCATCCGGACGCTCCGCCGGGCAACGCTCCAGCAGCAGCTCGCGAGTGAGCTCCTCGTCAGGGCTCTGCGGATCCAGCGAGTAGGCGCCAGGAAAATCAATCACGTTATAGGAACCCGCCCACACGCCGCGAGAAATCTCCACGGAGGTGCCAGGCCAGTTGCCCATCTTCACGTTCGCGCCAGTCAGCGCATTAAACAAGGTGGACTTGCCGGCGTTCGGAGCTCCGATCAGCGCGATGGTGGGCTCGCCCTTGACGGCGGTATCTGCGTGCGGCCCGCAACACGACGGAACCTGGGTGAAATCGGCCATGGCTATGCCACGCTCACCTTGATGCCACGCAGCGCGTCAGCGCTGAGGGCGTAGCGGGAGGTTGCCACCTTGATCACGCGGCCACCACCAGCCGTGGACTGCATAATGCTCACGCGCTGGCCTGGGCGAAGACCAAGCTCCTGCAGGCGACGCGCGACGGTAGGGGTAGTGTCAAGCGCCGCGATAACGGCGCTGTCGCCGACGGGGGTGCGGGCAAGGGTGCCCTCGGCAGTTTTCGTTATCAGACTCATACGTTTGATTTAACTCCGAGCCCATTAGGTAAGCAATGCCTTACACAGAGGTTGCCTCCTTGTGGGGGTGCCCCGAGCTGCCGTCGGCACCGTAGACTACAAAGCCATGAGCTATTCCACTGCGCAACCATTCGACCCAACCCAATGGCGCGAGGTCGAAGGTTTTGACTTCACCGACATCACCTATCACCGACACGTAGGGACCACGCGCGCCGACGGCATCGTCCGCATCGCCTTCGACCGCCCCGAAGTACGCAACGCGTTCCGCCCCCACACCGTCGACGAACTCTACCGAGCACTCGACCACGCCCGGCGCGACCCTTCTGTCGGCGTGGTGCTGCTAACCGGCAACGGGCCTTCTGAGAAGGACGGCGGCTGGGCGTTCTGCTCCGGCGGCGACCAGCGCATCCGTGGCCGCTCCGGCTACCAGTACGCGGGCGGCGACACCGCCGACACCGTCGATACCGCACGTGTGAAAGCCGAGGGCGGACGCCTGCACATCCTTGAGGTCCAGCGCCTCATCCGCACCATGCCCAAGGTGGTCATCGCGGTGGTGAGCGGCTGGGCAGCCGGCGGCGGCCACTCACTCCACGTCGTGTGCGACCTGACCATCGCCTCCCGCGAGGAGGCCAGGTTCAAACAAACCGACGCCGACGTCGGCTCCTTCGACGCCGGCTACGGCTCCGCCTACCTGGCCAAGATGGTGGGTCAAAAGTTCGCCCGCGAGATCTTCTTCCTCGGCCGCACCTACTCTGCCGAGGAGATGCAGCGCATGGGCGCCGTCAACATCGTCGCCCCGCACGCTTCCTTGGAAGAGGAGGCCATCCAGGTCGCCCGCGAAATCAACGGCAAGTCCCCCACCGCACAGCGCATGCTCAAATTCGCCTTCAACCTTGTCGACGACGGCCTCATGGGCCAACAAGTCTTCGCCGGTGAAGCAACCCGCCTCGCCTACATGACCGACGAGGCCGTCGAAGGCCGCGACTCCTTCCTGGAAAAACGCGAGCCCCGTTGGGACGACTTCCCGTTCTACTACTAGGTTTTGGCGGTTCTTTGCCGGGCCGGCGGGTCGGCGGGTCAGCGGGTCGGTTGCCGGCTCGGCTGCCGGCTCGGCCCGGCCGCCCTCCACCCGAAAATAGTTCCCCGCCCGGCCCCGGGAACTATTTTGTCGTCGCCCCTCTGGCCACCTGGAGCGCTGACAGATTCCGCCGTGATCTGTCAGGAACGCACCTTGCCGATCCATGCCGCCACCCTGCCGACCCCTGCCAACCCGTGCCGGACAGCCTAAAAGACGATATCGGCTTCTGGGTTTTCAGTAGCGTGGTGCCATGAAACGTCACGTACCGGGCACCTGCGATAACGGCGGCACGTGGCACTTGCTTATCGACGACAACCACGCCCACGCCTTCTACAACTCCCCCGATGGTCGCTACACGGCCGACGGACGCCTCACCCCGGCGCGTTAGCGTCGTACTGGGCGCATCCCGCGCAGCGTCCGCATCAGCAGCACTACAACCACCGCCAGCAGCACCAGCCCCACCGCAGCCGCAACCCACACTCGTGCACCGGTGGCCGTAGCTGGCCATGCGGGGACGGCGAGGATCCATAACGCAGATTGCGCGAGGACATCCCCGCCGATCGTGACGGAGACGATTGTGACCAGGATCGTCGTGGCCAGCGTCCACGCCACGCCGAAGCGGACGGTGATGGCAAGTGCGGTGAGGGCCAATACGCTGCCTGCGAGGAACGCGAGGAGTCCGAAGCGTGCGTCGCCAACCACGGCCGCTCCGAACGCGCACACGAGGGCGACGATTCCAACGCACCACGTGGCCAATGCGGCGCGGACGTGTGGGTGTTCGACCTGCATGAGCGCCCAGGCGGGACGCAGTTTCGGCCACACCAGTGTGGGAAGCACGCCCGCCCCTATCGGCAGGATGATGTAGGTGAACATCGCCTCACGCACATCCACCGGATATGCCAGCGAGAACAGCAGCACCAGGGCGGTGAGCAGGAGCAAGACGCGTATCGACGACACCCTCGCCGCCATCGCAACCCCCTTCACCGCAGCCACGTATCCGGTGGCTTCGGTGCGTGGCGTCGCCGGAGAAGTGGCCAGCGGTGCGGTGACGTGGTGGACTCGGCGGCGGCGCAATATAGGTCGGGTGCGCGGTGGTACGAGGGCGGCCACTACAAAGCCAATTGCTGCGAGCACCAGCGTGAGGATGAGGGCAAGCACAGGAGACTCCCCCGCCATCGGATCCGTGGCGTCGAGGGGCAGCAGGTTGAAGTGCAGGCCCATGGTCGGCAGCACCAACCGAATTGGCCAGGCGCCGGGGTTGGCCCACCACCAGTCGCGTTCGGCGAAGTAGCCAAGCTCGATGGTGAAGAAAAAGCCGAGGATGATGGTCGGCAGCATCCCGATGCGTCGCGTGGCAGCGGCGGCAAGGCCTGCGGGGCCGAGCATGCCCAGCCACACAAATAGGCCGACGAGTGCGATCGGGGCTGTGTTGTCCAGGTTGAATACGAGGCCGGCGGCAACCGGTACGACAAAGTCAAGGGCAACGAACACGGCCAGCGCCAGCCACACCACGGCGATGCGGGCGGCTCGCGTTCGCACCCGTGAGACCGGCCGCCACCAAGTGCCCCCGCCTCGGGCGTCACGCTCGCGGGTCTCGGCCAAGCCTGCGAACAGTGCGGCGGCAGGCGCAGCCATGCCGGTGACCAACAGGCCTTGCGGGTAGAGCAGGTTCGTGGCGGTTTCCACATTTCCGGCCAGGGCGAACAACGTCAGCAGCACACCGACCAGCAAACCTGCCCCAGCGAGCCACCACAGTATGGAGCCGCGAGCACGGATCCATTCGGCGTGTAGGAGGTTCATCGTTCACCACCGGAGGTGAGCCGAAAGAACGACTCTTCTAGGTTTGGACCCAGTTCCGCGAGCTCGCCTGCGAAGCGGACGCTGCCGCCTGCGATGACTGTGGCGTCGTCGGCCATGTGCAGCACTTCGCCGAGTTGGTGGGAACTGACCAGGACGGTGCGCCCGGCACGTGCGTATTCGCGGAGGTAGTCGCGCAGGTGGGCAATGCCTTCGGGGTCGAGACCGTTTTGTGGTTCGTCGAGAATGAGCACCTCTGGCTCGCCGAGCAGCGCCTGAGCGAGGGCGAGGCGTCCCTTCATGCCGGTGGAGAAACTGCCGGCTTTCTTCTTTCCCGCGGTTTGGAGGCCAACCAGTTCGAGAACCCGGTCGGCTTCGCTGTCGGGAAGGCCCAGCAGCGTGGTGTGGACGCGGAGGTTGTTGCGGGCGCTGAGGTGGCTGTAAAAAGCAGGGTCGTTGATGGAGGCGCCGACATGGCGCAGCGCCTCGCGGGCGAACGGCTGCCCCATCAGTGTCACCTCGCCGGCATCAGGTTTGATCAGGCCGAGCATCACCGACATCAGCGTCGATTTACCCGCGCCGTTGGGGCCGAGCAGCGCGTGGACTCGGCCCGGGGTGGTGGTCAACGACACGTCGCGAAGTACGTGGTGGTCCCCGAAGGACACAGCCACGCCGCGGCAAGCGAGTTGCGTATCAGTCATGGCATTCATGGTCGTCGCTGAGCAAGGCCACCACATCGGCCGACGGGACCACACTGCCTCCTCCTCTAGGAGGAGATCTCGGCGCGCTGGGCGATCAAGGCAAGCGCCACCCTGTCGCGCGCGCCGAGTTTGGCAAGCAGGTTGGAGACGTGCGTTTTCACCGTGGTCTCTGCAATAAACAGTGTGGCGGCGATTTCAGCGTTCGTGGCGCCGCGGCCAATTTCTGCGAGCACGTCGTGTTCGCGTTGCGTCAGCGCCTCCAGCGCGGCGGCGGATTCTTGGGTGCCCGCACCGTCGCGGACCCATTCCATCACGCGGCCTGTGACCCCGGGGGCCAGAACCGATTCGCCGCGGGCGACAGCGCGCACGGCGTTGGCCAGGACGTCGGGTTCGGCGTCTTTGAGAAGAAAGCCGTGCACGCCGGCGTCGATAGCCGCATGGATCAAGGTGTCGTCGTCGAAGGTGGTCAGCATGATCACGCGTGGGCCCATTTCCATGATGGTGCGGGCGGCGGTGATGCCGTCGAGTACTGGCATGCGGATGTCCAGCACCGCCACGTCGATGCGGTGGGCGCGGGTTTGCTCCACGGCCTCGGCGCCGTCGGCGGCGGTGGCGACGACGGTGATGTCGTCCTGGGCGTCCAAGATGGTGCGGAGGGCGCTGAGGAGGAGCGGTTGGTCGTCGGCAAGGAGCAGGCGGATCATGCTGCCAACTCCGCCCGTACGGTAAATGTCTCCCCTGACTGCCATGTCTTCAGCGTGCCACCGGCGCTCGCCGCGCGTTCACGCAGCCCCTCCAGCCCGACGCCGGTGCCTGGTTGGGGTCGAATCTGGCCTGTAGAAACGACTTCTACCACCACGGTCTCGCCCGGTGCGATCCGAACCGTCACAGCAGGATCGACTTGGTGGCGCGCCGCGTTTGCCAGTGCCTCCGCCACGATGCGATATGTAGCAAGCGAGGTCACCGGGGAGACATCCACTGCTGGTGCTTCCAGCGACACTTCCAGGCCGGCGTCGCGGTAGCGCTGCACCAACGACGGCAGGTCAGGGATCCCCGCCCTCGGCGAAAACGCATGATCGCTCTCACGCAGGCCGCGCACAAGCAGGCGAATCTCCGACAACGACTGCCCGGCGGCCTCGTTGATCTGCTGCAGCGCCTCCCGCTCCTGCCCGGCCGCCAACCCGGCATTGGCCTGCGCCTTGATCAGGGTCAGGGAGTGGCCGAGCAGGTCATGGATATCGCGGGCAATGGCGCGGCGTTCCTCCTCGCGCGCTGCCGCGAGGCGCTGCTCTTTCGCGTTCGCTTCTCGACGCCGCTCCGCCTCCTCAGCCGCCAAATTCGCCCCGAGCAAGTACCCCACCGTGCACGCGCCCCAATGCAGTGCAAGCGTGATCCCCAGATCAGCCCCATGCCGGTAGAACAACACGAAGTTGTCGTCCCACGTCCACATGAACGGTGACAGCAGCGCCCACCCGCACGCGGCAGCGAGAACAACTAGCGCGAAGCGCTTCCCTGTAAACCGCCCGGCAATAAAGGTCACCACCGGGACCGCCAACACCCACGGGGAAAAGCCAAGGTTGACCGGCGCGGCCAGCCACATCACAGACCAGGCAACATTCAGCGTGATAAGGGCAATCGAGGAGAACTTGGGTTTGCTCGTGAGCACCACGCACACCGCGACGAAGCCCCACGACAGTACGGCTTGGCCCCAACTGGCCGCATGTGTGGGTTGGGTAAACGCACTCGCGGTGTACACCGCCGCCAAGATGGCAACGGCGACCGCGAGCACAAGGTCACCCGGTTTGTAGCGCATGGCCGTAAGCCTATCGGCAACACCGAACACGCGCCTCCTCCCAGGGGAGGAGATCTACTTTGTCAGCCCGGGAATCTTCGGAAGCTCCGGCACATTGATGCCGGCGTTCTTGAGCAGCGCGAACAACCCGCCCAGAGCTGCCAGAACCGCAGCGATGATGCCGATGATCTGGCCGAGCTTGGCGTCAAAGTTCTGAGTCTGCTCCTGCTTCGGCGTGGGCTGCTCCGGGGTTGGCGTTTCCGGCGCGGAAGGGTCGGCTGGTTGGCCCGGCAGGGTGTTCTTCAGTACCGGCGGGGCTGGCAGGTCTGCGTTCTGGGTGCTGAAGATGAGCGGTGGGTTGTCGCTGCACTGTTGCGCCTGCTTAAGCAGGTAGTAGTACCGGGACTCGAGTGAGTCGGTGGCCTTGGCAAAGTAAGTGTCGGACATGTTCGAGGCAAGCGCAGCGCGCTTCCAGTCCTGGACGTGGTTCAGGAACCGAGCAGTGTTGTCGCCGGTGCGGCCAAATACGTAGTCCTCCCCGAGGCTGGTCACCTCCGGCACGGAGCCGTCGATACCGATGTACCAGCGCGCCGATCCCTGCAGCGCCTTGCCCGCTGGCGAAAACGGGATCTGGGCGCCCTGCTTCATGTCCAGGTAGAAGTCGGCGTCGGTGGAAACCAGGCCCAGCTTGGCCAGCTTTTCCTTAGTGGCGGCGCGGGCGGCGTCGTAGTCGGGACGCTCGCCGGGCTCCTGCCCTTCCAAGCGGAGTTGCTGGTAGGAGATGATGGCTGGTTGGTCGAGGTGGGCGTCGCCAAGTGGTTTGAGCCCCTCGAAGGTTGCCTCGAATGCTTCAGCGACGGCCGTGGCGTACATGCCGTGCGTGAGCGTTTTTGCGATGCGTTCGGCCTGCCAGGCAGGGCCGCGCTCGGCGTCGTTGAGGACGACGCGGCACTGGCCACTGTCAGTGCGGGCGAGGTGGGCGGCGTGGGCCGGGGTCGTGGCGAGGGCGGTGAAGGCGGTCGCCGCAGCGACGGCCGATGCGATGATCTTCTTCATGCCCATGTAATCGGCACAGACGGTGCCGGGCGTTACGCGGCGACCACAACTCCCCCGCCGGTTCCATCGAACATCCGACCGACTCCGCCCCGCGGTGTCGGAGGCGTGCCTTATATTGAATGACGCCCCCAACACGGATGGACAAAGGAGCAGGAATGGGCCGGAATGGGTTTGCGGTCGTCGATTTGGAGACGACAGGGCTGAGCAACCAGGACCGCATTGTGGAGATCGGCGTGGTGCTGCTGCGCCCCGATTTCACGGTAGAGCGCACGTGGGAGACCCTGATCCAGCCGGAGCGCGACATTCCGAATAGTTACATCCATAAGATCACGGCGACCGATGCGGTGGATGCACCATTATTTTGCGACGTCGCTCCGTACCTGGGCTCGCTGCTCAATGGCCGCACGCTGGTGGCGCACAATGCGTCGTTTGAGCACCGCTTCCTGACCAACGAGTTCGCGCGCGCCGGCGCGGAGGACGGCTTGTGCGAGTGGCTGGACACGATGCGGTTGACGAAGCAGTACATGGGCGTGGGCAAGTTAAGTGAAGCGCTGGATATCGCGAGGATTCGGAACCGGTTTGCGCACTCGGCGCTCGCGGACGCCGAGGCGACCGCCGAGCTCCTCCGTTACTTGTGCGTGGGCAACGGAGTGGACGTCGAGAAGTATCCGTCGGCGACGTTCACCTCCCCCGCAGCCGAGGCCCCGTGCCTCCCCCGCGGCGGCGAGCCCTCCTGGGCGGGGCAGCTTTCGCGCACCTTGCCGACGGCCACCACCAAGAACGAAGCCGACTACCGCACCGAGCTGACCTGCGCACTTGTGGACCGTTCCATCTCCCGCACCGAGATGCGCCGCCTCGAATCCACCGCCATCGCCGCGGGCCTCAGCGCCGACGACGTCGACGCCATCAACGAGGAGTTCACGCGCCAGCTCGCCGTCGAAGCCTGGGCCGACGGCGTCATCACCGACGAGGAACGCGCCACGCTGCTCGACATCGCCGAGGCGCTCAACGTCGATGCGCAGCTCGTGCGCTCGCTTCTCGACGAGCCCACCTCCGGCCCCACCCCCGCCACCTTCAGCCTGCGCCCAGGCGACCGCGTCGCGTTCACCGGGGCCCTCGACATCCCGCGCGACGTATGGACCGACCGCGCCACCGCCGCCGGCCTCGACGTCGGCGGCGTGACCCGCACGTGCGCCGTCCTTGTTGCGGCGAATCCGGACTCGATGAGCGGGAAGGCGAAGCAAGCACGCGAGAACAACGTGCCGATCATCAGCGAGACCCACTTCGCCCAGTTACTGAAGGCCATGGAGGATTCGACCGAGGACGCACCGGTTGCTGCCCCTGATGCCGCTGCGCCTGTTTCAGCCCCGGAGCAGTTCTCTTGGCTGACCGCCGAGCAGTCGCACGCTGTTGGCGCGTCGAGTGCGCGCATCGCCGCCGCGTGGATCGAACAACACCCGGACCGCCCACTGCACGAGATCGCTGACAACCTCAAACCCCACCACGTCCCCGAAGCGACCGGACGCGGCATCGACCGCTACCTCGCCATGTGGAGCCTCGAGCACCCGGAGATGCTCAACGCCAGCGCCTACGACCTACTTGACCTGCACGGGGTCGGCCCGAAGCGGTGCAGCCAGCTCGTGGAGATGGTGGTGGACCTCGCCGTCGACGGACTCGAGGAACCGGTTGAGGTGGAGGCGGCGGTTGTTGAGGAGGTCACTCCGGAACCCGCTGAGCTGCCCGCGCAGCCTGCCCCGGAGCCACGCCCTGCAGCCGCCAAGCCTCGGCCTGCCACCAATGAACTGACACCGGAGGAGCTGCTTGCCGCAGCGTATGCCCCGCTGCACGCACCGGTCCCCGCTCAATCGGCACCGTACGATCCCGCGCTAGTCACGCCTGCTGCTGCCCCGAAGCGACGCTCCAAGTCCGGGAAGGTATTCAAGCGGTCGGTGATCATCACCGTGGTGTCGTTTGTACTCTTCGGGCTGTGCATGGAAACGTTCGACCCGGAGGCCGAGTCCCTCATCGCCGGGATGCTCGCTCTGGCAACATTGGTTGGAATGCTGACGGCGGGGGTCTCGGGTGTGATGGCGCTAATCAGCAAGTTGCGGGGATAGAGCGCCAGGCCTTGTGCGTGTCTGATATTCAGTTAGGCTTGTCCGGCTGGTGACCGAAATCAGCTTGAGGCATTCATCTCACCCCCTTCCTTACGGTCGAGACCAGCCGCTTCCACAAAGAAGCGCGTCCGCGCCGCCACTCACAGTCCGCAAATTGCAAAAGCGGGTATAAAACCGTTGCAAAAGCGGGTGCGAAATCGTTGCAGAAACGGGTACGCCACCCGTGAGCTGCACGTTTACCGCAGCTCTAGGAACGCGCTCGCCACCATGCCGCGCGCCCGAAAACAGCGGCGCAGACCTCCGAAGTTCCAAACTGTAGTAGGTGGATTGTAGTAATCCTCGAAAATTTGAGCGAAACGGGGATTACTACAATCCTATTGCTCACTTTTAGGCGCTTGGCCAACCTGCAGCCACCAGCCAACCCACAGCAGCCAACCACCCCGCACCCCAACCCCACCTCACCCAACGCAGCGCAAACCCGAACCAGACCACCCTGACCACACAACACCCTAACAAACTAGACCGACCAGTCTTGCAATCACAAACCGATTGGTTTATTCTTCGGTACAGCTTAAAACAACTTGAAAGGAAACATCGTGCTGAAGAAACTCACTGCCATCACCGCGGCAGCCGCCCTCGCCCTGGGTCTGACTGCCTGCTCCGGCGATTCCACCGACACCACCGCAGCCCCGGACGGGGACCTGGACACCATCCGCGTCGCTACTTCGCCTGGCCCGTATTCGGAGCTGTTCACGGATGCGGTCGGCCCCATCTTGGAGGGACAGGGCTACGAGGTGGAGTACCAGTCGTTTACTGACCTGACCCAGGCAGATACTGCGCTCAACGAGGGGTCCGCGGACTTGAACGTTGACCAGCACACTGCCTGGCTGAACGTCTTTAATGAGGAGAAGGGCGGCAACCTCGCCTCCATTACTGAGGTGCCGACGGTACCGGCCGGCTTGTACTCCGATAAGTACACGCAGCTCACCGAGGTTGCCGACGGCCACAAGGTTGGCATCCCGCTGGATGGGTCGAACAAGTCCCGCGCGCTGCACCTGCTAGTGGATGCTGGCTGGATCACATTGCAGGACCCGGATGCGACGCTGGTCGCGGAGTCGGATATTAAGGACAACCCCCACAACCTGGAGATTATCTCCATTGATTCGGGCAACCTGTCGCGCACGCTGCCGGACTTTGACTGGGCGGTGATTCCTGGCTCCATGTCGTATTCCGCCGGGTTGGACCCGAAGTTGCAGGTGTTCCAGGAGACGCTGCGTCCGGAGCTGATTCTTGTAGCGGTGACCACCGAGGACAAGAAGGATCAGCCGTGGGCGAAGGCGGTCGCGGACGCGTACCGCTCGGAGGAGTTCAAGCAGTACTTCGACGAGCACAACGAGAACAACTACTGGTTCCTTCCGGATTCTCTGAAGTAGACAAAGCGCTAGAAAGGCTCGCATGACCATCGCAACCGGCAGCGGCAACGCCGTCATATTCGACGGTGTGACCAAGGTGTTCGACACCGGGGACACAAGCTTTACTGCACTCGAGGACATCTCGTTCGCGGTACCCGCGGGCGGGATTTCCGGCGTGGTGGGGACGTCTGGTGCTGGCAAGTCCACGCTGATTCGTACCGTCAATGGGCTGGAGGTGCCGACGTCGGGCTCGGTGTCGGTACTCGGCGAGGAGCCCGCGAAGCTGAACGCTAAGCAGCTGCGTGACCTGCGGCGCAAGGTGTCGATGGTGTTCCAGAACTACAACCTTCTGGAGACCAAGACGGTTGCGGAGAATGTAGCCACGCCCCTGTTGCTATCGAAGACGCCGAAGGCGGAGATCCAGCGCCGTGTCGCGGAGGCCCTCGAAATGGTGGGGCTGGCCGACCGCGCAAGTCACAAGCCGCGCCAGCTTTCGGGCGGTCAGCGGCAGCGCGTCGGCATCGCTCGTGCGCTTGTGACCAATCCGAGTATTTTGCTTTGCGACGAGCCCACGTCCGCCCTGGATCCGCTCACCACAACACAAATCCTGGAGCTGCTCCGCAAGATCAACTCGGAGCTGGGCGTGACAATCCTCCTGATCACGCACCAGATGGACGTGGTGGCACGCCTCGCGGACGAGGTCGCGGTGCTGTCCGAGGGGCACCTGGTGGAGTCGGGCCCCGTCGCCGAGGTGTTCGCCGACCCGCAGCACCCGTTGACGCAACGGTTCGTGGAGACGGTCATCCAGCGCGAGGTCCCTGAGCATGTGCGCGAGACTATCCGCGAAGGAAGGTTTGACCGCGTGGTGCAGCTCGTCCACACGGGCGGGGCTGCTCAAGAGGTGTTCACGCAGCTCGTTGGCAAGTTTGGTGTGGATGCGCGGCTGCTGGCGTCGTCAAGTACTGAGCTTGCGGCAACCACCGTGGGCACCACCATCGTCGGCCTGCGTGGCGGCGAGACGGACGGCGCGGTGGCGTGGCTGTCGAGCCTGGAAGGTGTGACTGTGAATGAGGTGGAGGCGTAAATGGAACCGCTGAACTCCTGGTGGCGCGACCTCACGGGCTCGCGCGTGACTCCGTCGATGTACCTCGACTCCTTCGGGGAGACCGTGTACATGGTGGGGGTCGCGCTGTTCATTGGCGCTCTGGTTGGCATTCCGCTGGCGCTGGCGCTGGTAATCACCCGCCCGGGCGGTCTGCGCCCGAACCGGCTGGTGTACGGGGTGCTCAACGTGGTGGTCAACATCATCCGTTCCCTGCCGTTCATCATCTTGCTCGTCGCGATTTCGCCGTTCACCCGCTCTATTGTGGGCACCTCAATAGGCACGACGGCCGCGCTGGTACCGCTCACCCTGTACATCGCCCCGTTCATCGCCCGCCTCATCGAGCAGTCCCTGCTCGAGGTCAACCCCGGTATCACCGAGGCCGCCGAATCGATGGGGGCGAACATGTGGCAGACCATCCGCCACTTCCTCCTGCCGGAGGCGAAATCCTCCATCATCCTCGCGATCACGACGGCAACCGTGGGTCTCATCTCCGCGACCGCGATGGCCGGAACGATTGGCGGTGGCGGCGTGGGCGACCTTGCGATTGCCTACGGCTACCAGCAGTTCGACTCCGTAGCAATGCTCACCACCGTGATCATCCTGATCATCGTGGTGCAGGCCATCCAGTCGCTAGGTAATACACTCGCCCGCCGGGCCCGCGCGTAGCGCCCCAAACCGCTCAAAGCGTGGGATTCAAAGCGTGCGATGCAGCTCGCGCAGGAGGGCGCGCACGCGGGCGTCGATATCGTCGCGTACGAGGCGCATCCGTTCCATGCCTTCGATGCCACGGGTGGACGGCTCGTCGGTGTGCCAGCGTTCCAGGGTGCCGGCGGCGTCGGCTGGCATGCTGAGCTGGGCGGCGTCGCCAATTATTACTACTCGGTCGACTGTGCGCAGCAGTTCTGGGTCGATGGGTTTTGGTGTGCCGCGCGACATGTCGGCACCGAGTTCTGCAATTGCGGCGACGGATTCTTGGTTCAGCTTCGTGCCCGGTTTCGTGCCAGCGGAGAAGACGCTGACCTGGTCGCCTGCGTAGTGTCGCGCAAGCGCCGCCGCCATTTGTGATTTACCGCCGTTGCTGACGCAGACGAACAAGACACTGGGGTTCATGAACGGCTCCTTGCAGCTGGCAGGGTGGGATCGCCTGGGAAGAGTCTCTGCCCGATGCCGCGCATGAGGTAGACAAGTCCGACGAGGACGGGGATTTCGATGAGCGGACCGATCGTACCTGCCAGCGCTTGAGCCGAGGTGGCGCCAAACGTGCCGATCGCCACCGCGATGGCCAACTCGAAGTTGTTGCCCGCGGCGGTAAAGGACACGGAGGCGGATTGGGCGTAGCCCATCCCCGACGCCTTCGACACCACCAGGGCGATCAGGAACATGCCCACGAAGTACCCCAGCAGTGGCAGGGCGACTCGAGCAACGGTCCACGGTTGGGATGTAATCTGATCGCCTTGCAGGGAGAACAGCAGCACGATCGTGTACAGCAACCCCACGAGCGCAAGCGGGGAAACCGCTGGCAGGAAAGTCTCTTCGTACCACGCACGGCCCTTCACTCGCTCACCGATGATGCGGGAGAGCACTCCGGCAAGTAGCGGGATACCGAGAAACACCAGTACCGCGGTGACGATGGAGAAGAAGGAGAACTCCACAGAGGTGGTCTCCAGGCCCAGCCAGCTCGGCAGGATCTGCAGGTAGAACCATCCGAGCACGCCGAACATGAGCACCTGGAATACTGAGTTGATGGCGACCAGGACGGCCGTGGCTTCCCGGTCGGCGCAGGACAGGTCGGACCACACCAGCACCATGGCGATGCAGCGCGCCAGTCCGACGATGATGAGGCCTGTGCGTAGCTCTGGCTGGTCCGGCAGAAACAGCCAGGCCAGGGCGAACATGAACGCGGGGCCGACGATCCAGTTCAAGATGATGGAGACGGTCATGAGCCGTTTGTCGGTGGCGATCTCGCGGGTCTTGTCGTAGCGGACTTTGGCCAGCGGCGGGTACATCATCACCAAAAGGCCCAGCGCGATCGGCAGCGAAATACCGCCGACTTCAAAACGCTCAAGCGTGCTGCGGAGTCCTGGAACGGCGCGGCCCAGCAGCAGACCGAATGCCATCGCCAAGATGATCCACACTGGTAGAAATCTGTCGAGGAACGACATTCGAACGGGGGTCGGCTCTGGGTTGGTCATCTAATCACCTCACATATCGATAATTATCAATATGTGAAAATAGAGGGCCGCATAGACCGCTGTCAATATGAGAAGGTAGAAGTCATGCACGAACAATCCCCCGCCCCAGACTGCTGCTCACTCGGCTCCGGCCCACTCCCCCCAGAAGACGCCGAGCGCTACGCGGCCCTGTTCAAAGTGCTGGCAGATCCCGCCCGGCTGCGCCTCCTCTCCCGCCTCGCCGCAGAAGGGTGCGAGCCGATGAGCGTGACCGCGCTTACCGAGTATTCCGGGCTCAGCCAACCGACGGTCTCCCACCACCTCAAGAAGCTTGCCGAAGCCGGACTACTCAAAAAGTCCCGAACAGGCCGAACCGTCACGCACGAAATCTGCCCGGCTCCCTTCGCGGAACTGCGCACCGTCCTTCAGATGGACTAGGCGCCAGTTTCACAGGCGCGTAGCCACTACACTCAGTCGGCATGCTTGACGTTCTGACTGGTTTCGCCATCATCTTCACCGTGATCGCGGCGGGCTGGTGGCTTGCCCAGAAGAAGGTGATCGGCCCGGGTGAGCAGCGGCTGCAGCTCAACCGCATCGCGTTTCATGTGGCAACGCCGTCGTTGATTTTTTCGTCGGTGGCGGTCTCGGACACGGATGCGTTCTTCTCCCCGGTGATCCTGGTGATCGCGATCGCGACGGTGACCACGATGCTGATTTATTGGGCGATCAGTGCGGTGTGGTTCAAGCAGGATGCTGCGGAGACGATGGCGGGGGCGGCGTCGTCGAGTTATTACAACTCGGTCAATATCGGATTGCCCATCGCCACCTATGTGCTGGGGGATCCGACGTACGTGATTCCGGCGCTGGTGTTGCAGATGGCGGTGCTCTCCCCCATCGTGATCGCTGGCTTGGACCGTGGGGCGTCGGGGCTACTGAAGTCGGTCATCGCGGGGTTGAAGGCGCCGGTGGTGGTTGCGGCGTTTGCGGGGTTTGCGGTGTCGGCGTCGTCGTGGACGGTGCCGGAGCCGGTGCTCGCCCCGCTGCAGATTCTGGGTGGCGCGTCCATCCCCATGATTCTGATGAGCTTCGGCGCCTCGCTCACCGGGGAGAAGGTGCTGCAGAGCCAGCGCTTGGCGACGACCACCGCTACCATCCTCAAGCTGATCGGCATGCCGGCCGTAGCGTGGGTAGTGGCGTCGCTTCTGGGCCTGACCGGCTCCGATATGTACGCGGCCCTCATCCTGTGCGCGCTGCCGACGGCGCAGAACGTGTACAACTACGCGGCGACGTACCGCTCGGGGGAGGTGATCTGCCGGGACACCGTCTTCCTCACCACGTTCCTGTCACTGCCTGCGATGTTATTGATCGCGGGGGTGTTCTAGCCTTGACAAACATGGTGCGGTGGATCACACTCATAAAATGGCTAAGACACGGACTACATTTTTTGCCGCAGCGCTGATGGCTGCGGCGTTGCTTGTTGGGTGCTCCTCAACAGGCGGCGCACCCCGCTCCGAGAACACTGAAGGGACCGCTGGTGGCGTCGATACGCCGAGGTACGTGGTGGCCATGGTCACGCACGGTGCGCCGGGCGACACCTACTGGGACCTCGTGCGCAAGGGCGCGGAGGACGCGGCGAAGAAGGACAACATCGAGCTGCGCTACTCCTCCGACCCGCAGGCGCCGAACCAGGCGAACCTGGTGCGCTCGGCGGTGGACGCTGGCGTCGACGGCATCGCCGTGACCATGCCGAACGCCGAGGCAATCGGCCCCGCAGCGCGCAACGCTGTCGACCGTGGCATCCCCGTCGTCGGCCTGAACGCCGGTATGGGCAAGTACCAGGACTACGGGATGACCGGCTTCTTCGGCCAGGACGAGTCGGTGGCGGGCAACGCCGCCGGCGAGCGCCTCAAGGAGGAAGGCAAGTCGAACGTCCTGTGCGTCATCCACGAGCAGGGCAACTCCTCCCAGGAAGCGCGCTGCGACGGCGTCCGCAAGGGCCTCAACGGCAACGTCGAACTGCTCTACGTCAACGGCCAGGATCTGACATCCGTGCAGTCCACCATCACCTCGAAACTGTCGCAGGACAAGAGCTTCGACACCGTCTTCGCCCTCCAGGCGCCGGTGGCGATGCGCGCGACGGAGTCCGTGAAGCAGTCCGGGTCCAAGGCGCAGGTCGCCACGTTTGACACCAACGCCGAGCTTGTCGACGCCATCGCCGACGGCCGTGTCGCCTTCGCCGTCGACCAGCAGCCGTACCTGCAGGGCTACCTGGCCGTCGACTCACTGTGGATCGCGAAGCGCAACGGCGGCACCCTAGGCGGCGGCCGCCCCGTCTACACAGGCCCGAGCTTCGTAGATAAGGACAACGTGGACAAGGTCGCCGAGGCAGCGAAGGCGGGCATGCGATGAGCGCGGCAGTGAGCGAAGGGGCGTCGACAAGCGATGACCGGCTACGAACGCACACTGGCTTTTCCAAGCTCATCCGGCGCCCCGAGTTCGCTTCGATGCTGGGCTTCATCGCGATCTTTGCGTTCTTCCTGACCGTCGCCCCCGCGTTCCGCTCCTTTGAGGCGCTCGCGACCACCCTGTACGCGTCCTCGACGCTGGGCATCGTGGCGCTCGCGGTGGGGCTGCTGATGATCGGCGGCGAGTTCGACCTTTCCTCGGGCGTCGCCGTGACCACGGCCGCGCTGGCCGCGACGATGCTGAACTACAACCTGCACCTCAACTCGTGGGTTGGCGCGTTCATGGCGCTCGGGATCTCGCTGGCGATCGGCGCGCTGAACGGCTACCTGGTCACCCGCACCGGCATCGATAGCTTCCTGATTACGCTGGCGGCGTTTTTGATGCTGCAGGGCCTCAACCTAGCGGTGACCAAGCTGGTCACCGGCCAGGTGGCAACGCCGATCATCTCCGACATGGAGGGATTCCCTTCGGCGCACGTGGTGTTCGCTGGCACGTTTGACGTCGGCAATGTGACGCTGAACGTGACGGTGCTGTGGTGGCTGCTGCTCGTCGCGATTGCCTCGTTTGTGCTGTTCCGCACGAAGTTCGGCAACTGGATCACCGCGGTCGGCGGGGACCAGAACGCCGCGCGCGCCGTCGGCGTGCCGGTGCGCCGCGTGAAGATCCTGCTGTTCATGGGCGTGGGCTTCGCGGCCTGGTTCGTGGGCATGCACACCCTGTTCGCCTTCGACTCCATCCAGGCAGGCCAGGGCGTGGGCAACGAGTTCCTCTACATCATCGCCGCCGTCATCGGCGGCTGCGCCATGACAGGCGGCCGCGGCACCGCGGTGGGCACCGCGATCGGCGCGCTGATTTTCGGCCTGACGAACCAGGGCATCGTCTACGCCGGCTGGAACCCTGACTGGTTCAAGTTCTTCCTCGGCGCAACACTGCTGGTCGCCGTGTTTACGAACATGTCCTTCGCTAAGTACACCAAGGGGCGCTAAGTGGCTGTCATTGAACTGAAAAACATCACCAAGTCCTACGGCAGCTTCGACGCGCTGCGCGGGGTGAACCTCGCCGTCAACGAGGGCGAGGTCACGTGCGTGCTCGGCGACAACGGCGCCGGCAAGTCCACGCTGATCAAGATTCTCGCTGGTCTGCACCAGCCGACCTCGGGCGAAGTGCTTATCGACGGCCAGCCAACCACATTCACCTCTCCCCGAGACTCGATCGACACCGGCATCGCAACGGTGCACCAGACGCTAGCGATCGTGGATGAGCTCAGCGTGTGGCGCAACTTCTTCCTCGGCCAGGAGCTCACCGGCCGCTTCGGCGTCCTTCGCGACACCGAGATGAAGCAGATCTGTGCCAAGCAGCTCCTCGAGATGGGCATCGACATCCCCGACGTCGAGGTGGACGCCGGGAACCTTTCCGGCGGCCAGCGCCAGGTCGTGGCCATCGCACGCGCGGTGTACTTCGGCGCCCGCGTGCTCATCCTGGACGAGCCGACCGCGGCGCTTGGCGTGAAGCAGTCCGGCGTGGTCCTGCGCTTCGTCGCAGCTGCCCGCGACCGCGGCATCGCCGTCGTCCTGGTCACCCACAACCCGCACCACGCGTTCCTGGTCGGTGACCACTTCACCATCCTGAAGCTGGGCCGCCAGGAACTCGACGAGCCCCGGGAGAACGTGACCCTGGAGGAGCTGACCCACCAGATGGCTGGTGGCGGGGAACTCGAGGCGCTCAGCCACGAGCTGGGAAGGTAGCGGCGCGTTTCAGGTATACCTGAAACTCTTGCCGGTTTTAGCGATAGTTTCAGGTATACTCGAAACACATGAGAGCTCTGTACCCGCGACAGCAGTACCTGGACAACCTGCTGGCAGTCACCGATAACGACTTCGTGCGCATCATCACCGGCGTTCGACGCTGCGGGAAATCGACCCTCCTCGAGTTATACCGCCGCCACCTGCGCGAGCATGGCACCCCGGACGAAGCCATCATGGTGATCAACTTCGAGGACCAGGCCAACGCCATCCTGCGGGACCCGGCTGCCTTCCACGACGCCGTGACACAACGGCTCGCACAAGGGCTGCGCTACCTGCACGTCGATGAGGTGCAGGAGCTCAAGGACTGGGCACGCGTGATCAACTCGCTGCGGCTCAACGAGCAACTGGAGATCTGTGTGACCGGCTCCAACGCCTCCCTCTTCGTTGGCGAGTCGCTGACGTATTTGGCGGGGCGCTACATCGAGATCCCGATGCTGCCTCTTTCCCTGGCGGAGTTCATAGAGTTCCGCTACCCGGCGGATGCGCGCCCTGACCTTGACAGTGCGTTTCAGGAGTGGGTCACCATCGGCGGCTTCCCCGCCACGGTACAGCTCGCGGACCCGGTGGTGATTCGTCAGGCGAACTCCTCCCTGTTCGATTCCATCTTCACTCGCGACATTTCCCTGCGTGGCCAGATCCGCGACACCGACGCTTTCCTGCGCGTGGCCCGCTTCCTCTTCGACAACGCCGGAAACCCGGTGTCCACGCACCGCATCGTGGGCCACCTCAAGCACGAGGGGCTCAAGGCGTCGAGTGAAACGGTGGACCGCTACCTCGGACTGATGGCGGACGCGCACCTTATCTATCAGTGCCGGGATTACGACACGAAGGGCAAGCGGTGGCTGAGTACAAACGGCAAGTTCTACTTCGTCGACCCGGGCCTGCGCACCTCGCTGCTGGGCTCTCGCCCTTTCAACTTCGGCCACGACTTGGAAAACATGGTTTACCTTGAGCTTCGCCGCCGTGGGTACCAGGTTGCCACCGGTAAGGTTCCCGGTGGGGAGATTGATTTCATCGCCAACGACGGCCAGCGCACACTCTACATCCAGGTGGCGCTCACGGTTACCGAGCCTGCAACGCTCGCGCGCGAGCTCGCGCCGTTCGACGCCCTTCCCGTCGGGTCCCGCTGCATCCTCTTGACGACGGACCGCTTCGCCCCCGACACCGGCAACGTCGCGTGGCACGACGCCATCGAGGTCCTCGCGGGCGGGGCGCTAGACTAACGCTTCGTGACGAAGCTCCTGGAACTCCTCCCCGTTGACCCCGCCGACCCGCTCGCGATCCTGCCCGCCCTCGAGGAGGCCCTGACCGGCCAGCGCGCCCTGCTGCCCGTGCCGACGAACGACCCGGCGCGCGCGAACCTGCTGCGTAACACGCAGGGTGTGGGCGAGCCGATCGCGGACGACGTAGCCCTCGTGGTGGCGACCTCCGGGTCCACAGGCACCCCGAAGGGTGCGCTGTTGACCCCGACGAACCTGATTGCCAGCGCGGACGCCACCCACCAGGCGCTCGGCGGGCCGGGGCAGTGGCTGTTAGCGATGCCTGCCGCGTTCATCGCGGGTATCCAGGTGTTGGTGCGCAGCATGGTCGCGGGTGTCGAGCCCGCCTTTGTGGACCTGACCCACGGGTTCCTCGTGGATGAGTTCGCGGCGCGCACCGCGGAGATCGCGGCGACTGGGGACCGCTGCTACACAGCGCTGACCCCGCTGCAGCTGGACAAGGCGATGTCCACGCTCACCGGCATCGACGCGCTGCGCAGCTTCGACGCGGTGCTCGTCGGCGGGGCCGCCACGAATCCGGCACTGCTGGACTCGGCGACCAAGCTGCGCATCAACGTGGTCACCACCTACGGTTCCTCGGAAACCTCCGGCGGCTGCGTCTACGACGGGGTGCCCATCGCCGGCGCCAACGTGCGCATCCGCGACGGCCGCATCTGGCTCGGCGGTGTGTATAAGAGAACGGCGCTGCCGGCCGCGGCGGTTCCTGTGGGGCGCCCACCACCCGTCGCCCCGGCCCCCTACACGCCTCCGCGATGGGGCATCCGCGACGGCCGCATCTGGCTCGGCGGCCCCATGGTCGCGCGCGGCTACCGCAACCAGCCGGAGCACCCCGACTTCGCCGAGCCAGGGTGGTTCCGCACCTCAGATGCAGGCCAGCTTGTCGACAGCCACCTGACGGTCGAAGGGCGCGTCGATAATGTGATTGATTCGGGTGGCCTGAAGCTGCAGCCGGAGGTACTCGAGCGCTTCCTGCTGCGCGTGCCCGGCGTGGCGGACGCGTGCGTGGTCGGCGTGCCGGACGAGCGCTTCGGCCAGCGCATTTGCGCCGCTTTTGCGGGCGAGGCACAGGTGCCGGACGTGATGGATGCCCTGCAAGACCTGCCGCGGTGGCAGGTGCCGAAGGAGCTCAAGCGCGTCGCGGCGTTGCCACTGCTGGGGCCGGGCAAGGTGGACCGGTCCGCGGTGCGCGACCTGTTCTAGCGCGCCCCGACCACGGCACGGATGTCCTCGGCACTGTAGCTTGCGGCGAGCTGGGCGTCGTTGCCCCCGCGCAGGTTTGTGCGCACCAGCGCCACCGACTGCGAGCCTGGTACCAGCGGAAACTCCTTCGGTTTGTCAAAGACTTGGCGCACGAAGTGCCCGGAGCGCACCGCGCACATGTTGAGCCACACGTCGTCTGCGCTGGGTGCGGCGCGTTGGAATGCGTCGCCCTGGGCGGCGACGAAGTCCACCATCGCGGGTGGGTACGCCACACCGGATACGCCGGTGGCGAAGTGCCGTGGGCTCGGCGCGGTGGTGCGCACGCTGCGCCACTGCGTATACGGCGCGAACTGTCCGCCACGCAGGGCGATCTCGTGGGCGCGATACGCCGTGACTGCCAGCGGATCCACCACCAGCTTCTCGACGAACCACCTCGGGTACAACACGTCATCATCCACCGTGATCACGCTCGTCCCCGTGCCCGCGAGCTGCCGGAACGTGCCGTAGTACTTGGTGTGCGGGCCGTAGTGGCCGTCGGAACGTCGCACCTGCAGGCCGCGCTCCACGAGCTCCCGCAGCGGCTCGGGCCAGGGTGCATCGAAGTCCTCCGCGTCCAGCCACAGAATGGTGGGCACGCGGCGAGTCCCCACCAACAGCGATGCGAGGGTGTGGTGGACCGTCGATAAGCGGGTGCCGTGCGAAGTCAGGCTGATGACAGTGTGGCCCGTGGCCGGGAACTCCAGGCGCCCGGAGCGTACCGCCATCTGCAACGACGGCAGACGCAGCGCCGCGCCTATCTGCGCCACCGCCTGCCGCGCCGCGTAATCAACCCACATGGCGCACCACTTTAGCCGACAGGCCCGACACGGGGCATGATGGAAAGCATGAACGCACAACCCAACCTGCACGCGTGGTGGGAAGCCTCCCGCCCCCACACCTGGCCAAACGCCTTCGCGCCCGTCACCGCCGGCACCGGCGTCGCGGCCTTTACCGCGCACGCCAACCTCGGCCGGGCACTGTTGGCGCTGCTCGTGGCGTGGGCGCTGATCATCGGCGTGAACTTCGCCAACGACTACTCCGACGGCATCCGCGGCACCGACGACGACCGCTCCGGCCCCCTCCGCATCACCGCCAGCGGGCTTGCCCAGCCGAAAGACGTGAAGCTGGCCGCCTTCGTCGCGTTCGGAGTCGCCGGGCTGCTCGGCATCGTCCTGTCCGTGCTGGCCGGGGCGTGGTGGCTGATCCTGGTCGGCGCGGCCTGTATCGCCGCCGCCTGGTTCTACACCGGCGGCAACAACCCCTACGGATACATCGGACTTGGCGAGGTCAGCGTCTTCATCTTCTTCGGCCTCGTCGCCGTGATGGGCACCGAGTTCGTCCAGACCGGCTTCCTGTCCTGGGAGGGCCTGCTCGTCGCCGTGGCGATCGGCGCAATCTCCGCATCCGTGAACCTAGTCAACAACATCCGCGACATCCCCACCGACTCCGCCTCCGGCAAGCAGACCATCGCGGTCCGCCTCGGCGACAGCCGCGCCCGCACCCTGTTCACCGTCCTGACCTGCGTCCCGTTCGTAGTCAGCGTGCTGCTGGCCCTGGTGTACGCGCCGGCCCTGGTCGGGCTGGTAGCGCTCCCCCTGGCGATCGCCGCCATCATGAAGGTCCGCAGCGGCGCGACCGGCACCGCGCTCATCCCGGTCCTCGGGCTCAACGGCAAGGCGATGCTGGCCTGGGCCGTGCTCACGGCCGTTGCGCTGGCGTTCGGCGGGATGGTCGTCCCGTACGCGTAGGGCTGGTTCTTTGTGGTTTTGCGGGGTCTACGCACCAAATTCCCTCACACAGTTTGCGTGACCCGGGCTTTTCCAAACCGGCGTGCGAAAATCTAGGAATTTAGTGTCCTCGTTCGCCGCGCTAGTGACAAAAGACGCAACCCCCTTTTCGCGAACTGGGCTTTTACTCCCTCCCCCACCAAGAATTGCGTCCTTTGTCACTCGCCCCTCACACAAGACACCACATTCCCTCACACGACCTACACGAACTGGGCTTTTCCAAATCGACACACGATTCTTCAGGACACGCCCGGCGAACCTGGAGAGGATGGCAACGCAGCGAACATATCAATCCCGTCGGCCTCGTCCAGCCAGGCGCCCAGCAGCTTCGTGCCGTCGTGGATGGTGGTCTCGAGGTTGGTGGTGCCGTAGATGAACCTGCCAGCATCGAACGCCTGTTGGTCAAAGAACTCGAACCTGGCCGCCAGGCAGCGCTTCGACCCCGCATACGCCTCAGACTCTGTCACCTGGGTGATTGGGGAAACCGGACACAGCGTGAGGAAGGCTCTCGCACATACGCCCCCGAGGACCGACGAATCCGGACGGATCAGAGAGCCCACTGGTGTGTGAACGTACCGATGGCTCCGTGCCCCGTGTTCTTGCTTCGCCGTCGTCAACTAGGTAGCTTTGCAAGCAACATGACCGGTTCCGCTGCCCGCCTCGGTGGGAGTCCAGGGCCGGTCTTCGTTTTTTATCCCGAGCATGCCGAGCTGCTGCTGGCGCGATTGAACTACTGATGCGCCGTTTCTCCCAAGGCGACGGCACCGCCCGAGATGAATTCGTTGACGGAGCATCGTTTGACCTGGTGGTAGCCCTCTATGGGTTTGACGAACAATTGCGCCACAGCGTGTTCATCGAGCTTGATCGCGTGGAGTTGGCTATTCGAACCAAGCTCGGTCACGAACTGGGCCGCCTTGACCCGCTGATCTATTTGGATCCTCAACGTTTGAACGCCCGGGCACGGCAGCGAAACAAAGACGGGCGTAGCGTGCATGAGGTATGGGTGAGAAAGTACCAGTCGGCATTGAAAGCGTCGAAGGAGGACTTCGTCACCCACCACAAATCCAAATATGGCGGGACTCTACCCATCTGGGCGGCCGTCGAAATCATGGATTGGGGAATGCTGTCATACCTGTACGGCATGTCGCCCAATATCGTGCGCAAACGGATTGCCCAACCCTGCGGCCTAACCGGTCCTCAGCTTGAATCGTGGCTGAAATCCTTGAATATTCTGCGCAACTACGCAGCTCATCATGCGAGGATGCTCAACCGCGTTTACGACATCAAACCGAAACTGAACAATGACGTCAGGCTGGCTCCGGTAGCTGAAGGAATGAATCGCGTGTTCGGGCAGCTCTCCCTTATCCAATACTTGCACCGCCAACTGGGCTTGTCCCCAGCCGACCGGATGCCGAAGCTGTTCGACACTTACCCGCACAATCCCATCGTGCCGATTTCTCGCACAGGCGCACCTGACAACCGGCGTGAGTTGCCTCTCTGGCGCGTCTAATCCTTGCGGTTCATTACCGCGCGACCAAAAACACCGACTGGGTTGCCTGCAAAAGTCACGATCACGTTATCCGCACGACAAGTAAAACGGCACCGACGCCGTGTGCATTGATGATGCATTGTTAACCATAAATCTGACTCACAACCACTTGACATAGAGCGTCGTCAAAGCCAACTCGCTGGTGGACTACTCGGGGCCGACTCCTGCGGATAACGTGATGGAACGGCTACTTCAGGCACGCTCATAGTTATTGGCGTAGTGCGGGTGCGGTGTGGGCGTAGATGACGACCACTGCAATCAAGGCGATACAGACGGCGAAGGGTGCCAGCGGGTTCCACCCGTAAAGGGCGGTCGAAGCCAGCGGGGCAATCGCGTACGCCAACCCATTATTAGCGTTGATGATGCCAGCCACTGCGCCTTGCTCATCTGCACTCATCTTCAAGGTTGGGCCAGTGTTATACCCGGGCATCGCCAGTCCCATACCTACCCCCAGCACGATACACCCGACAACCAGTAAAGCGTGCGAGGAGGTAGGCCAAATGAGCACAGTTGCAACTAGTGTAATGGCCAGACCAGTACGTAAAAGCTTCGCTGCTCCCCACCCTGTCTTTGGAGCAATCACCGCTTGGGCAATGATCATGGTCACGCCCATGATGGTCAGGTAAATCGCGGAAATACCTGCGGTCGCAGTTGCCGACAGGGCGAAGCGGTCTTGGACAGTGAATCCAAAAATCGTAGCAACAGAAGAAAACACAAGAAACATCACCAGACCAGTTGCTAGCCAGGGAGCTACACGCGGATCAGTGAAGCGAATCCGTTGAGGCTTTGCAAAAAGTTGCCCTCGGCTTTGAGGTGCGAAACTCACCAAGAGAACAACCAGACCAATCACCATCACAACGGGCATGACCACCAAGGGCAAGAGCAGGCCACCAGCAGCGGCTAACACACCTCCAGTAACACCTCCAACAATGGAGGCCATCCCTTGAGCCGCTCCAATCATGCCCAGTGCTTTTACCCGCCCGTTCTCGCTGGCAGCATGCGTGACCAGGTGGGCTTGCGCGGTCGGGGCGATCGCTGAAATCCCTCCACCATAGAGCAAACCACGAGTGATCACAACACCAAAAACTAGTCCGACACCGCCAACTACCTGGTTCATCCCCAGGTAGGAGACAATACCGAAGGCGCTCAAAGCGATGATCGCGATCACAAGCCCGGCAGCGAGTACACGTTTAGCGCCGACACGTTGGGAAGCTCGCCCCCAATAAGCACTCAAGCTCGCTAGTACAATCGCTGCCAAAGAGATAGTGGCGCCAATATGCCATTCCCGCAATCCCATCTGTCGTGACAGTGGCGCGATGATCGGATTGAGAATCATTTGCCCCATAAAGGCGAGAAAAACGATTCCCACTACCAGGTTCGCTTGCGCTCCTGGATCAATAGAGCTCTGTGTCGGCTTATTACTACGAGGGTCGGGCATCACTACACTCCATTACTAGAACACTGTTTCACTTAGGGATATTGTAGAATGGTGTTCTAGTAAGGGTCAAGGAATAAGTTAGGGTCACCTTATGAACACTGTGCCAACGGGGCGAAGGGCTGGGCTATCACGCGAGCTGATTGTCAAACAAGCTGTACAGTTAAGCGCGATCAGTGGCGTTGAGGGATGGTCAGTACGGGACATTGCCCGTGAACTGGGCGTGGTTCCCTCAGTGATTTATCATTATTTTCCAAACAAGGAAGCCATTTGTGATGCTGTTGTAGACCGGGTATGTGTCGGGATTGAAGTTCCCGACCCGGACCTTGAATGGAAAGCCTGGTTTCGAGCTATGGCTCACAATCTACGCCCCGCATTGTTAGCATATCCGGGGATTACCGACAGGTTCGCGCGGGGCAAGTTCACCGAACAGTTTTTGCCGATGATCGATGGAGCCTGGGCCAAACTACAAGAAGCTGGGTTTGGTGACAATTCGCCTGTGGCCTACACAATTATCGCGAACTCGATCATCCACACGATCGGAGCGAGAAACCTGCGCGCATCCAATCAAATCCAGCCTCGCCACAACCTGCACGAAATGCTTGTCAGGCTTGAGCCTATGATGGCTCAATCTGTTGGACTGACCAGTATTGTCAACTCTTACCTGGAGCCTCTCTCACACCCTGATGAAGAAGAAGCGATGTCCGAGGAATACTACGACCTCGTCATCGATGTGATCCTAGACGGCATCGAACACACCCTGCTGCCTTAACTCTGACCCACTTCTCAATCATCGTCTTAGTGAGCGCCCGCACAGCTGTGTACTTCAACACAGCGGATGTACCCCAGTTGATAAGCCGGGTCAGTTCACGTTCACCCCCGCGTTCTCATGGTCACGGAGACGGTTAAGTAGTTCTTCCTGATACGGATTATTCATGGTGTGCCCTTCATCCAGGTATGGGTAAAGGGGGCCAAGGCACACACCCTGACCCCCTTCGCTGTCTGCTACGGGCTAGCGTCTACTCGGTAGCACCCGCCGTGGTCGGCTCCACCACATCCTGTTCAGCCGTCGCCAGCGCCTCCGGGCGGATCACGGAACCGCCGTACACCTGGAGGCCCGTAATCGCACGGGTGAAACGGAACGGCAGCATGGACGATTCCTCCACCTCCGTGATCTGGTAGCCGAACGGGGTAGCCATCGGGTGGCCCGCAATGACCACCTCACGGCCCGCCACCGTCGGCACCGTCGGCGCGGAAATGATGCGAAACCCGAGCAGGCGACCAATCTCACCGTTCAAGAGATTGCTGTTGTTCACTGCCTTGTCCAGGCGCTCGTCGTGCAGCAGCGCCGCTTCCATCTCGGGGCCAACCATCACGAAACGGTCAGTCTTCGGAACGTGGGTAGCATTCAACTTCTTACGCAACTTCACTAGCACGGAGAAAGAATCCTTGGAATCAATATCCAACGGAAGCTTGCCCACCTGGTTCTGCTTACGAACGCCGTCCTTCATGAGTTTGCCGATGTAGGTATCGACCTGCTCGGACATGCCTTCCTCTGCCTCGCTGACTGCCTCCGGCTTCACGTCCAGAGCAGACTGGACGGAAGATACCAGCGGAATCTTGAAGTTAAAGTAATCGCCCTAGTCGATCTTGAACTTGCGGTCGCCGAACTCAAGGTCTTCAACAACCGTGTCTTCGGACTCGTCGTACTTACGGATGGTGGGACGGCTAAGGTTGGTGACAACAACCTCGTCACCCTTACCGCGGATTTCGCCCTCAAAGTCGCGGTTCGTCACGCCTTCCTGCGCGAATGCCCAGGTCTGACGGAGCGGCTGCATGAGCTCAGACGCGACAATCGGGCCGATTACCGGATCCCAGTTCTTGTGGGACTGTGGAGTTGCCATAGTGTGTTCCTCCTAGTGGAAACTTTTAGCGGCTGATACGGCCTTCCTCCACTGCATTGTTGATTTCCTCAAACTTGCCCTGTGCGTACAGGCGGTCGAGGTCATCGGCGGTGAGGATTCGGCCATCGTTGTTGTTCGTGGGGCGGGGGTTCCGCTGGTGCGGGGTGCTACCCCACCCGCCTTGAACTGTGGAAATGAGTTGAGCGTGTTGGTGACGAGTTCGCCAGCCTTACTGTCCCACTCGTCGCTGCCCCACTGCGGGAGATCACCTACACCACGGAGATACGGCACAAGCATGTCTCGGTCTGCCCCGTTTTCCTTCGCCAGCTTGCGTAGGGTGTTGTCCTCGCGCATTCGGTCGAGTTCGGCCTGGAGCTTGTCACGCTCGGCTTCTCGTTCCTGCGCGGCGGCCTTGGCCTGCTTGATTTGTTCCTCCGGGTCTTCGTCGGACGGTTCAAAACCGAGTACCTGCGCGAGTTTCTTCAACGTCGCTGCCTGTTCTTCCGCCTGCTTCGCCTTCACTCGGCGGTCGCCGTTCTCGTTCTTCAACTTGCGGTTTTCCGCTTCGTATCGGGCGAGCTGCTTACGTAGCGCGTCAAGGTCTACGGCTTCGTCCGCCTCGTTGGCCTGCGCCTCGCCTAGGTGTTCACCGGCTTGGGTGTAGTTGCCCTGCTCGGTGTCGTGCTGGGCTTGCTGCGCCTTGTCAGCGGCCTGCTGTGCGAGTTCTGCGGGGGTGGTGTTTTCATCCGACATGTGGTTTGTCTCCTCCTTGGGGGCTTGGGTGGTGTTCCACGCCTTGGTGGTAACGGGGAGGAGTATCGCGGAGTCAGGGTGGCGGTCAGTGTTGCGTGATAATCACCCAGGCGGAATCGTCCTCACACACCTGCCAGTACCACTCCGGCCACGTATCAGCGTTGGAGGACAAAGCCACAACCTCTGTAGGGGTTACCCAGGCGGGAGCGTCACCAACCACCATGGGCACTGTTTCCTCCGGCATTACCATCGCCTCGTCACCGTAAACAACCACCCGGTTAGACCACAGGCGCTCGGGCAGCGCCTCCCTAGCGCGCTCCACCGCCCGTGCTGCAACGTCAATCAACGCTAATCACCGCCAAAACTTCATCCGTAGGTGTCAAATCGTCCGTGCGCATCATCGTCAGCGAACCCGCCTTCAACTTCTTCAACCGTTCGTCAACATTGATTAGTCCATCTGATGACTGGCCCTCAAACCACTTGATCTCGCCGTCCTCTTTAACCCCAGTTCCAGATATGGCCGCTCCTAGTGTGTGCACGGCACGTACCGGGACATCATCGCGGGGTTCCTCGGGACGGTCGAAGGGTTATAGAGCGTGGCGTGGGGTCGGATTGGCCGTTTTAAAAAATAATGCTTTGTTGCCTTAAGAAATCAAACTCTGTCATGCACTGCACTCCCAAGCCATTGGCAACGTCAGGCAGCTTGACCCGCGTTCGTTTTCGCGGACTCGGGGTCTCATTGGTGATCACGATGAAGTCTCGGGCATGCGCACTCGCCACTATCCAAGAATCTGCAACGCGCAAAAATTCTCGAATTGCACTTTCTTCATAGGGAGCATCCTTACGATCACGCACCCATCGTGTTACCGCACGATAGGAGTCAACCTCTTCTTGCGTCACAGTGAGAACCTGCGACGTAGGGACGAAGCTTCTCAGCCACTGTGACTTTTCGTCATCTCGTTTCAGCAACTCATCTTCTACAGTCTGGTGAAAATAAAACTGACCATTGGAGAAAAACGAATCGAACTGCCGCCAGTACGTTTCAAAAATGTCCCGTGGCCGATGGTTGAACGCACCAATCACGATATTCGTATCGATGAGGTACATCTATGCGACCCCCTGCGCACGAGTAACCGTATTCTTCAACGTCTCGGTCTTGGCAATCCCCAGTTGACGCGAAGCCTCCTCTTCAGAAATTGCACCGTCTACATATGCCCCGGTGACGGTGTCCAAAAATCGGCCACCCAGCCGCGACTTCAACGTGACGAAGAAGTCACCGCCTCCACTAACAATCGGAGGCGTAGGGTTCGAGGGACGTTGCCGAAGGAATTCCTGCACTTGTGGTTTGCCAAGGCGGCGCTGCCCCACAAGGGACCACAGTGCCGTATCCGCGCTTACCCGGTACGCATCGTATGCCCATTCAGTGATGCGTTTCAGATCGGGATTTCTGTCCCATTCCTGCAACAACGCATGCTGTGGCAGAAGCAGGGCAGCTGCAAACCTGTTACACCATCGCTCCACATCGTGATGATCATTCATGGCACCTGTGAGACCTTCTGCAGCGAGCAGTACGTGGCCCAGCTCGTGAGCAAGGCTGAAGTACTGCCCAACTTTGTAATCACTGCCGTTAACAAAGATCAAGGGGTAGGGGCCATCGAACAGTGTGAAAGCACGAAACTCGTCGATGTCGAGTTTGCGGTGGTTGTTATTTCCAAGTACGGAGTTCCGCATCACTAAGACACCGCAGTGCTCAATTGCATCCGCTAATTCCAGCACATTCTCCCGACCAGTGGGCGCTTTACCTGGCCTCCATCCGGCATCGGCAAGCTGGGGTAACAATGCACACACCGCATCGTCCGGGCTATCACGCAGTGTCCAGGCACCACCGAAATTTGGAGGATCAATTCCTTCCGCGCGCGCAAATTCTGCATACCAGCTCAAGCGGCGCTCACAGGTATAAATCGTCTCCTTCAACGCTGGGCTGAACTCAGTTACTTTCTTACTATCCACGGTGCGAAAATCTGGGAAATCCGGCTGATCGTCCGTGGGGCCGTCGAGAAGCAAGTAACCAAACGGGATACATGCGAGCGATGCCAAGTGCTCAGCCTGACGCAGCGTCGGCGACACCTTGCCTTCCAGCCATTGCCGGACCAACCGAAAATCACTTCTTTGGGCAAGTTCTTCCACCGTGCTGCCGGTACGCTGCAGCGCCCAGCGCAGCGTCGGCTCTGCAATGTCGACTCGAACAGCCATCACTCACCTCCCGCTAGTTACGTGGTTTTTACCTTAGCGGAGGAGCCCGACAAACATCTCTGGGTAGCTACAGCTAGCAAATTGATACAAACGAGTTTTCAGGCTTGTGGAACTAACCTCACGAACGCTAGGATTCATGTCAATCGTTCAGCCCGCCTCCGAGCCAAGCTCAGAGTGTGGGCTGGATTTCTTATTGCAATCGGGGGATATACTTCGCCAAGCTGCAAAATCAAACCAGCTACAACCGTTTCGCAACAAATCGCAAGTTCTCCTCGCTTCCAGAAGGACAACGTGAACACAGTTTCGGAGCTTTCGTTATCATGTCCTCCGTAATTCGGGTTGTGTCCCCCGGGACGACTTGGCCAGACACAGTCTCGCAGTATCAAAAAGCGTGCCAGCCGTTGCACACAATAGCGATAGACATTTAAGATAAGGCTAACCTAAGTTACCCAATGAGGGGAGTCTCATCTTGAACGTATCCACACGGCGTCGCGTCGCAACGGGCGCTGCCCTATTCGCGCTGCTCAGCACTAACATTGCGGTCGCGCACGCCTTCCCAACTATCGACGCCGCCACCGCACCCGGCTGCACCGGCGAACTCGACACGCGGCACCCGGACCTCGGCGTGCAGTTCAACGTCACCGGTCCCGACACCATCGACCCAACCAAAGACATCACGTTCAAGCTGAAAGGGTCGGGGATCAACCCGGCGTCGACGCCCGGGGCGTCCAACGGCGTCTACGTGGTGCTCACGCCGACGCGCGTATGGCGCCTCAACCACTGCTCCACCATGACCGGCGACGGCGACGCGCTCGTCGCCCGCTGGATCCCCGCCGCCGTAATGGAAGACAATGGCGGGAAGCTGGACCTCGACCTGCTCGTGGAGGCAAACACGCTACAACCTGGACAAACATACACGGTCGGGATCATGGCGGCGCACGCCCTGGCGCTCAGCGAGCGCTACTTCGACCGCGGCGTCACGTTCAAGGTGCCGTCGGTAACAACGGACCACGTAGCGACGCCATCCAACGTCCGCGGCGAGATCGACCAGCAGCGCAACGTCACCGTCGCATGGGACTACCCCGAGTCTGTCCCCGGCACCGCGTGGCGCACTCAAATCGAATGCGTCGAACACTGCGCCAGCGCCAAAACACTACGCAGCCTCGACCTTTCCGACCCGAACGCCCGCACCGCCAAGTTCGACGACGCCGACCCCGGCGTCTACCAAGCCTCCGTCAACGCCAGCCGATGGGTCAACGGCAAGTTCGTCACCACAGACTTCGGGGTGTCGACGCGCTTTGTCGTAGGGGACGTCGATAAGCCGATCAGCCAGCGACTGTACGCGGCCGGCATCGCGCATGAGTACGGCGAGTACGTGGCGCCCGGCACCGATGTCACCCTGGCGAACCCCCTGAACACGAAGCCGAAGTGGTCCGTGACCGGGGTGAAGGACTATACAGTCGACCCCGCGACGCAGGCGCTGCGCTTCACCATGCCGACCAACCCGGTGCAGGTTGAAGTCGCAGAGGCGAAGGAGGCGCCGACGACCACTCCGACCACCCCGACTTCGACGACCGCAGCGCCTACCGCGCCTGCTGAGTCTGCATTGCCCACTGCCCCTGCTACCCCTGTCAAGTTCCCGGCGTGGGGCGCGGTGCTGATCGCGGGCGGGGCAGCCCTGCTCGCCGTCGTTGCCGGCCTGGCTACCCAGTCCCCCGTGATCGCAGCGCTGCTCAAGCGCCTGCAGCGTTAGATCTTCGGCAGGATGCTCGCCGCGAGCGTATGCAACGCGGCGAACCCGCCCAACAGCGTGGCGATGACCCCGAGCACAATCGCCACAATCGACTCCGGGGCCATGCCCTGCTGCTGCGCCGACGGCATCTCGACAGGCGGCAGCACCGTCCCATCCGTCAGCGTCACAACGAGCTTGCCGCCCTTATCCGTCTTCACCGACGCGATACCGCGACCGTCCTTGCCGTTGTTGCCATTTGCGCCTGGGGTGCCGTCTTTGCCTGCGGCGCCATCTTTGCCTGCGGCACCGTCGCGACCATCCTTACCGTCCCGACCGGCAGGCGCGTCGCGGCCGTCACGACCATCGTGCCCGTCCTTCCCCACCACTTTGCCGAGGTCCTTGGTCGTGCCGTTGGTGAAGGTCAGGATCAGGTGGCCGTCACGGTTAATCGAGGCGTCGCGGATGCCGCCTTCTGGCTGCTGTCCTGGCGCTGGTGCCGGTTCCGACTCGGCAGGCTTCTCGGGCTTCTCGCCGAGCTCCAGCGTCACAGCAAACGGCGCCGGCTTCTTCTGGTCCTCCCACCTGCTCCCCGAGTTGTAGAACCATGACCGCACCGAGTCCGTCACGTTGTTGACCAGCTCAGTCGGCCATGCATCCGGGTAGGAAATGTCCTCATCCCGCTTATAGACGACCCCTTCGTACTCCGGCGTCGCCCCCACCGTCACCGTCGTGCCCTCGACGGCAACGTTGGCACCCTTGAACGTCGCGACGGTGACCCGCTTCGCTTCCTTATTATTGGCCGCCTGGTTCGGGTCCATCGAACTCACGACCGCCGTAATCTTACCGGCGTCCTCCGCATCGATCTCGAGCGCGAAGTCCTTGAACGTGATCGTTTGCGCTCCGTTAATCGTGTAGGTCACCTGGCCAGTCCACTGCACCGACAGCGCTTTGGTGTCCTCGTCGACCCAGCCGGTCGCCTTCGTCAGCTTCAGGCTCCCGTTGTTCGGTTCGGACTCGTCAACCGGGACGATGGAGACGCCCTCCCCTTCCACGGCAGCGTCCCACAGCAGGGCGCGTTTGCTCAGTTCCCACTGCAGGGTTTGGGATTTGGCGTCGGCAAGCGGTGTTGCCCCAGCTGGCTGAGCTGCTGCGACGGGCGCGACGGCCGTGGTGCCAGCCTCCTGGGCTTGGGCCGGGACGGCCAACGGCGCGACGGCGAGACTTGCCGTGAGCGCAACCGCGGGCAGCACTGGCAGCGTGGCGTAGATCCTGCGTTGGGACTTCTTCATAAGGTTCACCCTCCTCGTATAAATATTAGGCTTGCCTTACCTTAGTGCAATATATGGTTTGGAGTAAAGGTTTTCGAATGGGTTTTGGGGGCGTTTCTGGGGCGTTCGTTCCCGCTAATGTAAAGGCAACACGCTTCAGTGGACGTCGAAGGAGAGTTATGGCCCAGCACGTGTGGGGAGCCCACAACAACAAGACGGATTTTGATCCGATTGCGCAAGGCTGCGTCGGCGTCAGTTACAGATTCCCCGTTGACCTGCGAAGCTTCGCCTCCAAGGACGCGCTCAGGGACGCCTACAGTGAATGGTTCCCTGCCAAAACCGCATATGAAAGTGGCCAGGTCATCGGGGTGCTCTACCGCTTTTCTCGCCAGGCACAGGTCGGTGACGTGGTTGTACTGAGCAACCGGGAAAACAAAACGCTGAGCATCGGCGTGGTCACCGGGCCGTACTACTTCGAGGAACAGGGCCCGACGGCGCCTCACCGGTTGCCCGTGGAGTGGAAGCACATCGATATCCCGCGTACCAACCTGTCCCAGTCAACGCTGAACACGCTCGGGTCTGGGACGTCCTTCTTCGAGGTGCGAAATGGCAGGCAGGAAATCCTTGATCTACTCAGAGGCGTCAACCCTGCGACCAAGCAACCGGTGTTTGATTGGGTGCCGTTCTACGAACAGCTCGCCAATACCGTGCTCACGTACAGAACTAGCCGCGCCGAACTGCTGGATAAGGTGCTGGAGTGCGGGACGGTCAGTGGCAAGCCGGACCTGTTCAAGTTCCTACTTCCCTCCAACGAGCGCTACAGTGATGGCACACGAGTCCGTGATATTGATCCGTTTACGGTCTTCGCCCCGTTCAACCGGAGCATCATCGATGCCAACCGCCTCCGCATCGCGGAGGCATACAAGCAGGTCTTTGGCATCGAGGCCCCGGCGCCGACTGGGTTTAGCGGCGTCCCGCTCCTGAACAACCTCAATTCGTGGTTCATGCACTTCCCAGCCAAAGACGCTGATGACTCCGAAAGCAACGTGGAGCAGCTGTGGGATCTCGCCGAGGCAGCTATCCGCTACGCGGACTCGGGAACAGACGCGGACGAAGAGGCCTTCGTCGCAACGTTTGATGCGGCCCGGCGCAACTCCGTCGTGCAAATCACGATGGGCTTGTTCTACCTGCGCCCGCGGAAGTTTGTGGCCATCGATTCGCAGAATGTGCGCTACCTCAACCAGCAGTACCCGAATCCGGAAACGCTCAATCTCAACCGTGCCATGACTGGCGATGAGTACGTCGCAACACTCGACAGTGTCACCGAATGGATCACCACCGGCGCCGAAAGCCCAAGCACCATCGTGGAGCTTTCCCACGAGGCGTTCGTGCACCGTGTGGAGCCAGCCACCATCATCGAAGACGAGCCTGCTGCCGAGTCCACCGACAACAGCTACGACGTCAGCCAAATCATCGATGACGGCTGCTTCCTCGAAGAAGCCCAGCTAACCAGCATGTTGCACAGCCTCGAAACGAAAAAGAACCTCATCCTCCAGGGCCCACCCGGCACCGGAAAAACGTGGCTCGCCCGCCGCCTCGCGTACGCGCTCATTGGGGAGAAAAACACGGATTCGCTCATGGTCATGCAGTTCCACCCCTCCATGAGCTACGAGGATTTCGTCCGCGGGTACCGCCCATCGCCGACCGGCAGCCTCGAGCTTATCGACGGCCCCCTCCTCACCCTCGCCGAGCGGGCCCGCGCGGACCAGGACACCCGCTACGTCATGATCATCGAGGAAATCAACCGCGGCAACCCCGCCCAGATCTTCGGCGAGATGCTCACCCTTATGGAGAACACCAAGCGTGTCCCCGCCGCCGCGATGCAGCTCATCTACCCGCGGACCGACGAGCAGTGCTACCTCCCACCGAATCTCTACATCATCGGCACAATGAACCTCGCGGATCGCTCGCTCGCGCTCGTCGACATGGCTTTTCGACGCCGCTTCGCCTTCACCAACCTCTACCCCCAGATCAACAACCGCTGGTTGGAGTACGTCACGCAGCTCGGCTACGACGCCAGTATCGCCGACGCCTACCGCGCTGCCCTCGCCGACCTAAACCAGGACATCCACGACGACCAACTGCTGGGCCCCGAGTACCAAATCGGCCACAGCTACGTCGTGCCCACCGAACGCATCGACACCCAAGCCAACGTGGACGCCCCCGCGAAAACCCGCGCCTGGCTGCAGGTAGTCACCTACACCGAGATCCTGCCACTACTCGAGGAATACTGGTTTGATGATCGCGACAAAGTAGCGAAGGCGAAGTCCCAGCTTACTGCTGCACTGCACACGGGAAGCACGCAAGCGTGACGCCCATCCCTGTCCGCAACGTCTGGCTGCTACAGCTGCTGGCGTCGAAGTTGTACCGCGACGGTGGGATCGCGTTGTCCGGCACGGAGCTCGTCGATAAGGATGTTATTGAGCTGGTCTCAACCATCCTTGCCAACGCCGCCCAACACCGCCTCCGCAACGGACTGCGCGTCGGATTCGAGCGCCACACCGCGGACATCCGCCGTGTACGAGGCAAGATCGACCTGCTTGGCACCGCACGCGACCAACTCCTCACACGTGGCCGCATCCGCTGCACCTTCGATGAGGTCTCCCTCGACACCCGAACGAACAGGCTTGTGCGCTCCGCATTGATCCGCGCCACCCGATTCCCCGACGCGGACCCCCGCTGCCACCACCTTGCCGATCAGTTCGGCGCCGCCGGTGTGAGCGCGCTGAAGCCGGATGGCCGTGCCGTCGCCGCCCTCGAGCACGACCGCAACGCCTCCGCCGACCTGCACATGATCGCCGCCGCGAAACTCATCCACGACCTCGCCGTGCCCAACACACAAGCCGGGTCACTGCGCACCTTGTCCCTCAACAGCGACGACCGCCACCTGCGCCGCCTCTTCGAGGCTGCCGCCCTCGGCGCCTACACCGCCAACCTCCCAACCTGGGATATCAAGGGCGGCAAACATCTGCGCTGGGACCTTTCTTCCACTGCCGACGACAACGCTGCCCTGCTGCCCGGCATGATCACCGACATCATCCTGCGCCCACCCGGCGCGCCCCCAATCATCCTGGACACCAAGTTCACCGAGATCCTGCAGCCCACCCAGTATCACGCCGGCAAGTTCCGCTCGGGCTACCTGTATCAGATATACGCCTACGTGATGAGCCAGCACACCAACCCGGACTTCGGGCCGCACACCCGTGGTGTACTGCTGCACCCAGTGATAGGCAGTGCTGTGAACGAAACCGTCGTGATCCAGGGCCACCCTTTCCGCTTCGCCACCGTAGACCTGCACGGCACGTACCGGGAGATCATCGCGGGATTCCTCGAGGCGGTCGAGGGGTTATAGAACGTGACGTGAGGTCGGCAGCCCAGGGCAGAAATAGCCACAGCCTGAAAGCAGAGGGCCCATTTCTTCCTATAGCCCAGGAAGCATCATGCACTCTGGTGGATCTGTAATGCTCAAGTTCGGGAACGCACCATCAAGCTTCTTCAGGTCCCCATCACTCGTATACAGGTGGCTTGCTCCGCATTGTATGGCTGTCGCCAGAATGGAAGAATCTGGTCCCTTCAAATCATATTTAACGCTCAGCTCATTAGCCTTCTGCACCGTTAACCTATCTAGTTCCACAAAGCGCAAGTTCATTTCCGCAAAGAACTTGATCGCTTTTTGAGCTGCATTACTTCGAGTCTCCGGCGTATTTTTGTCAGTCCTGAGCACATTGCGTGCAACACCAACAGTCTCCGCTTGAACAATCGCTGGCAGTAGGATTACATGTTCTTTTCCGTCCAGCTCTAGCAGCTCCTTAACTCTTGCCGCCAGCTTCGGGTCCTGTCCACTCAGAAAAGTGATGTATAGGCAGGTATCTATGACAATTGAGTTGGTTCTGTGTTAGCCACGGAACTCCCTCACTGCCTCAACGGGATCAAGATCACTGGGCCAGTAGTCATTCAAAATCCCCATGAAACGGCCCGGGTCTTTCCCCGGTGATGGTTTCTCCACTGGCTCAATTTCAAGCACTTCGATCCTCACAACTGCATTTGTTTCCGTGGATCTACTGACACGCCCCCAAACACTGACATTTCGATCAACATGTTCTCGGATTTGCTCCTGCAATTCATGTGGAACGTTCAGCTGTACAGACGCTCTGGTTCGTGCGTCTTCGAGCCTGGCCTTCACCTCTTCGTCTCTGCGCGAGTAAGAATACAGACGGCCTGACACAGAACCATATGAGGCCATTGCATTGTCACTTTCGAGAAGAGTCGCGCACGCATTATCGAGAAGTCGGTGTTCAAGGACATGCATCCTGCTGCCCTGCACGCCGAGGCTCACGCCGGTTACCCCCTGGTCCCGCGTAATTTTACCTATTTCAAGCACAGCTTCTATCGAGGACTTTCTCCATTTGTCGGGGAGAGCCCCACCCTTTTCCAACCGTTCAAGCCCATCAAGCACCGAGTCAACGTTGTCTTCTGGAGCTAGTACCCCGACACAGGCGCTCCCGACCCGCAACTCCCCAATTTTGCAGTCAATGGGGTCTTCTGACACCGATCGAAGCAGTCTGACGGTATGCTCAAGTGTCTTTGCCAGGGCTGCGGCATCAATTCCACCCGGTTTACCATCAAGCTTCAGCTGAAGATTTTTCATGTCGTTCACCTCCCGGCGCGTGCGTTAGATCTAAAGCGTAGCCCACCAATGCCTGAACTGGCTAGGGTACTTCATGATGATGCCCCCTCAGGTCACAACAAAATGTCCCTTAAGCCAGAACACCGCCTACCACCCGATAAGCGTTTCAGAATAATAAAACCCCCGGGAACCATAGACATTTAACTATGGTCCGGATCCGGGGGACTACATTGGCTAGCCTATAGCAATGACGTTTCCTACACAACTACCTTCGACAAATGCAGCCTTGCTTTGGGGCTCTCTCCCACCCGCCCGTTTAGCCAGTTTTCTTAGCGAATCGCCGAACGGCAACATAGACGAAGCCCTCGAACTCTACATATGGAACATCAAGCTATCTACTGCATTTCTAGCAGATATTGCCATTTTGGAAGTTGCACTACGAGAATCAATCAACAAAGCGGCAGCTGCAAAATGGGGCAGCCACTGGTACCTCGAAATTCCGCTGGATGAGCGGTCAGAGCAGAATCTTGCGATGGCCTGGTCGCAACTTTCCAGAAGGGTGCGTGAGCGTCCAAACGATGGTGATGTTCCCGGACGTCTTTTCGCTAACTGTACATTTGGTTTTTGGACGAATCTCTTTGACAAAGGAGGACATACAGGCAAGTCCCCCAGACGGGTCCGCGTCAATTACGAGCACAACTGGGAAGCCGCCTTACGTCATGCTTTCCCTGAAGGAAGAAACGTAGCAAGACGGCAACACGCTGGTTTCACTAGAGATTGGGTGCACGGGATTTGCAAGCGAGTCAATAGTATTCGAAACCGTGTAGCCCACCACGAACCGCTCATCAGAGGTTTCCCGTTGCCTGGACAGCCTCACCGTATGACCTGCACGGAAGCACATGAGGAAACCCTGAAGCTTGCCAGCATGCTTGACCCGAAGTTGGCCGCCTGGCTAGCAGAAAACAGCGATGTTCCCAGACTAATCGCTGTACGACCCTACACCACATAATGGCATCATCACACGAATCCCCGTTCGAACACTGCCCGTGCAATGTCGGGGCTGCATGCTTCAATGAAGTCAACAAGTGATAGTTGATGTGAAAGGTGCAGGTCATGGCGATTTCGATGCCGCAGGACTTCGAGCATGCGCTCACGTCGATGCTCAACGGCGAGAGCGTTGTGATCGACGGGGCGCCCGGCACCGGCAAGTCCACGCTGCTGCGCACGTTCATGGAAGCGAATGACGCGCTACCGGAAAACCTGCGTAAACGGGTGCTACCCGTCGCGCTGTTGGGGGGGCGCTGCGGACGGTATCAGCGGGTTGACGATCGACTCTGCATTCAACTTCGATCCCTTCATGACGCTCGACGACGTCCTGCCTGGCGGTTCCTGGAACACCAACAGTGCAAAGCTGCTGCTCAGCTTGGTTGAAACATTAGTTATCGACGACGCCCACAACCTCAACACCGAGCTCCTGTTGATGATGAGCGTGGCGCTGCAGCGCGTGCGAAAGAATAACGAGCCGTTTGGGGGCGTACAGCTCATCGCTGCGGGAGAATTGGCTAGGTCCGACTCACCGCTGGGATCGATGGTGCAAGAGCCGGAGCCGGATCCCGAGCGTTATGTGTTCCTCTCCTTTGACGGTGTCAGTTTTAACGTCAGCTACCACGTCGTTCGCGTTCACGCGGTGGTTGTGGAGCGTGGCCAGGTCGTTGCGGACTTTGGCACGTGGCTCAACCCGATGTCTGACTTGGGGCAGTTCGGCCTCGACAACGAAGTTCCTCCGGGTGGGGTTGCTATCGCGCCGCAGCTCGAGGACTTTTGGCCGCTGCTGCTGCGGCAGGCTGCGGGTGGCATTGTCGTCGGCGATCGCTTGGAGATGGCCCAGGATGCGGGCCGCTACCAGGCACGAGGCCTCGACATGGAGCTCGGGGACGGTATCGACGCCGAAGCACTCGACATCGTTGTTGAGGGGAGTACCGTCGTCGAGCGCGCGCACTCCATGGCGCTCGATTTCCTCTCAGGGGACGTCGAGATCCCCTACGTGCGGCCGGTACCCGACGCATCCGATACGCAAGAAGGCGCGCTCTTCCAGCCGTTTTGGGCACCCGCTGTCCCGCTCAAGCTCGATCAGACCCGCGCGACCGACTCCGATAATGCCTGGGCAGCCTTCTCCGGCTCCGGCGTGGAAGTCGGCGACCAGCGCATGCTCCAACAGACTGCCCTGCGGCTTTCTTCCTGGGGGATGTCTCGCGGTGTTTGGACGAAGCGGGCCGAAGAGGAGGTGCGCAAACGCGCCATCATGACAGGGCTGACGCAGGTGTCCCTTCCGGAAGGTGAAGAGCAAAACATCGACATTGCTGCGCTGCTCTCCCCAGGCATGAGGGTGGTGTTTACGGGCTGCCGCGAAGCCATCAGCTTCTACGACGGCGAAGAGCAGCTCATCTCCGCCTGCGAGTCGTGCGGGCTCATCTTCGAAGACAGCGTCTCTGAGATCACGTGCGATGTCCTCGTAGCGTGGGACCCGGCATCCATGTCACGCAAGGCAAGAACCGCCAGGGAGCTGGGCATCCCGATCGTCTCGTTCGCCGATTTTGAGGACTGGCATAGGTACTACACGGGTTCGCCCTACGAGACCTTCCTCGCGGACATCCTCGAGGAAGGCCACCAGGTGGCGTTCCTCGGATCGATCGTCATCAACGGGATCCACATCACCGACGGTGCACGCATGGCGCTCCTGTGCGACGAGCTCGGCCTCGTGTACAGCCCGGAAATCCCCATCTCACTTTGCGACGCCCTCATCACCGACGACCTGACCGCCAGCCAGTACGGCTTACCACTCATCCCAGTGGATGCATTCGGCGCGTGGGTGAACAGAGAATTCGCATCCAAGGGTCAGTTCTTCACCGAAGACTTCTTCATTCCCGCCGACATCACCGCGCTGTATGGCCCGGACGAGCTGCTTTCCAAGATCGACGAGAGCAAAGCTTGACCCTGACGTAACGTCAGACTGCACAATGGCTGCCATGACCAACAACGAAGAGCTTTACACAGTCGGCGAAGTGGCCAACGCATTCGGGATCACGGTGCGAACCCTGCACCACTGGGAGCAGGCCGGCCTCGTCGAACCTGTGTATCGTAGCTGGTCAAACTACAGGCTGTACACGCCAGATGACCTGGAGCGCATCCAGCACATCCTGGTCTACCGGACCACCGGTATGAAACTGTCTCAAATCAAAGAAGTACTCTCCCACCCCACCTCGAACCGGGAACACCTGCGCAGGCAACACGAACGCCTGCTTGAGGAGCGTTCGCGGATCGATGGGATGGTGGTGGCCGTCGAAAAGCTATTGGAGCAAGCAATGAACAATCACAAGCCAACCCTCGAAGAAATCGGCAAGATCCTCGGCGACCCGAACTACGCCGAACACCAAGCCGAAGCGCAAGAGGCCTACGGCGATACAGCTGGCTGGGCGCAGTACCAGGGCCGCACCGGCAACTGGGGCGTGAGCGACTGGGAGGACAGCAAGCAGCGTTTCGACGCCATCGATACCAAACTCGCCGACGCTGTTCGCCGCGACGTGCCCACCGACAGCGCGGAAGCCGCCGAACTCGTCGAACAGCACCGGAAGGTGATCGGGCAGTTCTTCGACGTCACCCCGGAGATGCAGTTCCAGATCTCGCGCGGCTACATCGCCGATGAACGCTTCAAGCGCTACTACGAAGAACGCCAACCTGGCCTGGCGCAGTGGCTCGCCGACGCCATCGCGCACGCCACCGGCCACAGCACAGAGAGCTCGTCCTAGCCGGGCCTAGCGCAGCAGGCGTTTCCCCAGCCGCAGCGCAAGCGCCATCGCGTCCGCGACCCGCTTGCCGCCGCCAGCGGACCTCACGGGTGCACCGCCCGACACAGTACGCCCGCAGCAACACCGACAGCACCCCGGTGTGGCGCCCCGCTGTTATACCCATCGCGATGTGCGACCCCGCCGAGCGGCAAATAGCGCTGCGCCGCCACGGTGCGCGCCTCGGTGTACTTCAGCAGCCCCTCATCACCGTGACGTCGCCCCACACCAGACTGCTTCCACCCGCCCATCGGCGCGTCCATCGACGCCCACGCGGCCGCGTACCCCTCATTGATATTCACGGTTCCCGCATGCACATGCTCCGCGACCATGCGCGCCTCGTCCTCCGCGCCCCAAATCGAAGCGTTGAGCCCGTAGTCGGTGTCATTCATCTTCTCGACGCCCACCTCCGGCCCATCCACCACCTCCACAAAGACGACTGGCCCGAACACTTCCTCGCGGTACAGATCGGCGTCCTCCGGGACGTCCACGAGGATGGTCGGTGCGTAGAACGTATCCCCGAGCTGGGGTAACGCCTCCCCACCAGCCAGGACGGTGGCGCCTTTGTCCACGGCGTCGTGGACAAAGGCGTCGACACGCGAGCGGTGCTCCGCAGAAATCAACGAGCCAACATCGTCACCCCACCCGTGCCCAATGCGCAGGCGTTTCGTCAGCGCCACAAACTGTTCAAGGAACACTTCTGCCACGGCGCGGTCCACGTAGATCCGCTCCACGGAAATGCACAGCTGGCCGGTGTTGCTGAAGCAAGCGTCGACGGCACCGCGCGCCGCCGTCTCGGGGTTTGCGCTAGCCAGAACCAGCAGCGGGTTCTTCCCGCCCAGCTCAGCGGAGAACCCAATCAGACGCTCCCCGGCCTGCGCGGCAAGCTTCCTGCCGGTGGCGGTGGACCCTGTGAACATGAGGAAATCGCACCGCTTCACAATCTCCTGCCCCACCGTCCGCCCGCTTCCCTCCACAACCTGGAACAGGTCGGCTGGCAGCCCAGCCTGCACCAGCAGCTGGTGGGCGCGCTGCGCGGTGCGCGGGGTTTGCGTATCCGGCTTCAGTACCACAGCGTTGCCCGCAATCAGTGCCGCCACCGCATCCGACACCGCCAACGAGAGCGGGTAGTTCCAAGGTGCAATCACTCCCACCACGCCTTTCGGTGCCCGGTGCACCTCGGTCCATGTCACCACCGGCATAGCGCCCCGCACTCGGGCTGGCGTCAGCAGCGCCTTCGCGCGGTACGCGTAGTGGCGGGCGGTAATCGCAACGTCCATGACCTCGTCGAACGCGTTGTGTTTCGCCTTACCTGTCTCCTGCTGGATCAGGTCCACCAATTCGTCGCGGTGCGCCAACACCAGGTCGTGGTAGCGGAGAAAGATGCGGCTGCGCTGGCGAAGAGGTGTCGTCGCCCAGGCGCGCTGTGCCGCGCGTGCAGTGTCGAAAGCGTGCTGTACTGACATGCAGCCCAGGTTAGCGTCGCCGCGCCGCCATGCGGCTGAACTTTTCCACCCGGCGCGAATCCCCATAGATCTGCACCTGCTCGCCAGCCACCAGGACCATGTGCCCAAGCACCGGTTGCCAGCGGTCCTCGCGGCGCACGGCAATCACCTTCACGCCGTGGCTCTGCCACAACGCCTGCTCGTCGAGCGGGCCCGCCACGTGCGTCGGCACCACCGTGTGCACCAGCGCCGTGCCCGAGGACAACTCCACGTAGTCGAGGTTCGCCCCACGCACCAGGTGCGCCACGCGCCGCCCCATCGCCTCCTCCGGGTGCACCGCATGCGGCACACCGATCTGGTCCAGGATGCGCCCGTGCGCATTACCGGAGGACTTCGCCCACAAATTCTCGACGCCCACATCCACCAACAGCGAACACGTCAAAATCGACGCCTCCACGTGCGCCCCGCCGATCGCCACGACGACGCCGTCGAACTCCGAAATGCCCAACTCTTCAATCGTGGCCACGTCCGTGCAGTCCGCCTGCACCACCTTCGACAGCAGCCCGTTGTTGCGCTTCACGGCAGCCTCTTCCAGATCGATGCCGACGACGGTGGCGTCGTCAAACATGAGCTCCCGGCCCACCGCCGAGCCAAACCTCCCGAGCCCAAGCACCGCGTACGTGGGCGTTGCAAACTTAACCAATGATCGGCCTTTCATAAGGAAGCAAAATTTTCGACGCCGGCTCCGCAAACGCGAACGCCGTCGCCACAGTAATCGGACCCAACCTGCCAACAATCATCATAAAAATAATGACCAACAACGAAGGCGCATCCAGGTGCGGCGTAATGCCCGTGGACAACCCCACCGTGCCAAACGCCGACAGCACCTCAAACAACACCTCCGACAGGTGAAACGGCGTCAGCGCCAACAACGCGAACGTCGCCACCACCACCAGCGCGCCACTGAGCATCACCACCGTGATCGCCTGGTGCACCACCTCCACCGGGACACCTTTGCCCAGCATAACCGGCTGCGTACGACCCCGCACCACCGCCGACACCGCCGCCACCAGCACCAACACCGTCGTGATCTTCACGCCACCCGCGGTGCCGGCCGGGCCCGCCCCCACAAACATGAACAGGTCCATCGCAAACAGCGTCGGCTCGTGCATCCCGCCAATATCGACAGAGTTGAACCCACTCGTGCGGGTCTGCACCGCCTGAAACAGCCCCGCCAACACCGCATCCGACGCCGGCAACCCACCCAGCGTGCGCGGGTTGTTCCACTCCATGGCGAGGATGGTGGCCGTCGAAAAGCAAAGAAGGAAGAGCGTACCGGCAACCACCATGCGCGTATTCAACGTCCAGCGGTGCAGGTGCAACACGTCCCGCCGAAACTGAAACAGCACCGGAAACCCCAAACCACCAATAATGATCGCCGCCATGATGGGCACGCAGACCCACCAATCCCCCACGAAACTGGTCATGTTGTCCGAATAGAGCGCGAACCCCGCATTGTTAAACGCCGACACCGCATGAAACACCCCATGCCCCAACGCGCGCGGCAATGGGTAGCCCAACGCCACGAACCGCGCCGTCAACGCCAGCGCGACCAGCGCCTCCACCACGATGCTCACCAGCAGGACCCGCCTCAACAGCGGCGCGATCCCGCCCACCGCCGTACGACGCTCCACCGCCGAAATCACATTCGCACTCAAATTCGCTTTGCGGACCACCGCCTGACCCAGAATCGTCGCGAAGCTCATCACCCCGAACCCGCCAACCTGGATCAACACGGCAATAACCACCTTGCCGAACGTGGTCCAATACGTCGCCGTATCCACAATCGCCAAGCCGGTCACACACAGCGCGGACGTCGCCGTAAACAACGCCGGCAACAACGGCAACCCACCCGGATTCACCGTGGAAACCGGAAGCATTAGCAACACGGTGCCCACAAACAGGGCAACCAGGAAGCCGAACAAAATCACCGCCGCACTATTGAGCTGGCGGTGCCGAATGTCAGCAGGCACCAGCGGAACATTACGCCAGCGGAGTGCGGGTGGCAAGGGTTTTGAACTTTTCGAGTGTAAAGTGTGAGGGGTATTCCCCTCTTGCCTGAAGTCACCCGTTCAGCGGACTGGCTGCGGAGGGGTTTTCTTGTCGCTGAGTAGCTATGGAGTGGGCGCCAGTGCCAAATCTGACATCGTTTGTTGTCTAGCACATTTTCTGCCAGCAACTTTGAAGCAATAGACCTTATTCGATTGCGTCTTTTGGCACTCGAGCCGACCTGCCTGACACCAAATTCCCTCGCGCAGAACACGCGACCTGGGCTTTTGCGAACCCACGACGCCAAAATGCAGGAATTTGGTGCACCCCACCCACGAGAGAACTAACGCTCGGCCAGCTCGGCCTCGATCCACGCCTTGCGGGCCTGACGCTGCTCCTTCCAATGCGCAAGCGCCTGGACGGCCTCAATGCGTTGCTTCTTGAACACCAGCATGGACAGCGGGAACGCCACGATGAGGGCTAAAAGGGCCGACATGATCAGCGGCACGGGCGCCCCAACCGCGACGGCCAGCAGCTGGATCACCACGGTGAGGACGATGAAGAGGAGGAGCCGGTACAACCCGTAGATGGCGGCGGCTTTGTTGGCGCGACGCTTCGCGCTTGGGTCAACTTCGGGTGCTTCACTCATGGGGGCCATGGAGACTTAGCCTAACGCAAAGGTGGACCAGTATGTTAGAGGGCATGGGAAGGCTTCTACTCATCGCTCTGATCATTCTGGCTGTGTACTTGATGTGGCGCGCGTTCGGCCCGGGGTCGAATGCACGGTATGGAGGGTACGGGGTGCAGCAGCAGGAACAACCGCCGGTTATTAAGGGGCCGGATGATGATGAGGAGTTCCTGTGGGAGATCGAGAAGAATAGGTTTAAAGAACGCCGGGCCCGCGAGGAGGCGGAGCGCCGGCGTCGTGAAGAGGAGGAGCGTCGGAGGAGGCGCGGCGAGGACTAGCTGCGCGTTGCTTCCTCTGCGAGGACCTCGGGTAGCTTCTCTGCCCAGGCGAGGGAATCGCGAACGCCCTGTTCGATGGTGAGCTCGGGCTCCCAGCCGAGTACTTCGCGTGCCTTGTCGATGCGCGGCGCGCAGCCGGCAACGTCGCCCTCGCGCGGCGGCGCGGTGGTGACTTCCATGTCGGAGCCGCTGGCGGACTTGAACGCCTCGGCGAGCTCGAAGACGGTGGTGCCGGTGCCGGTGCCTAGGTTGATGACCTCGTATGGGGCGAGGTCGGCCTTGAGGGCGGCGACGTGGGCGCGGGCCAGGTCCCAAACGTGGACGTAGTCGCGCAGGCCGGAGCCGTCGCGGGTTGGCCAGTCGACGCCGGTGACCGTGAACGCCTCACCCCTCTGGTGGGCGGTGATCATCTTGCCCAGCGCGTGGGACGGCAGCGGGTTCTGCAGGCCGGTGCGCAGCTGTGGGTCGGCGCCGATCGGGTTGAAGTAGCGCAGGGCCACAGCCTGGATCTGGCCGGCGGCAGCGGCGTCAGCCATGACGCGCTCCAGCATCCACTTCGACGCGGCGTACGGGCTGGTTGGCGCCACGACGGAGGACTCGTTGACGGTGAAGTCCTCGTCCGCCTGATACATTGCGGCGGTCGAGCTGAGCATGACGCGCTTGACGCCGCGGTCGCGAAGGACCTGCAGCATCTTGGTTGCGCGGCCGACGTTGACGTCGTAGTACTCGAGCGGCTGCGCGACGGACTCCGGCACGATGATCTTGGCCGCGCAGTGGATGACGGCTTCGATGTCGGGGTGGTCGTCGAAAATCTTGTTGAGCAGCTCGGTGTCGGCGATGTCGCCCTCGTAGTGGTCGAAACGCTCGGCGAAGACGCGCAGGCCAGTGGAGTAGTCATCCAAGATGACCGGGGTGATGCCTGCGTCGGAGCAGCACGATGCAATTGTGGAGCCGATGTAGCCGGCCCCTCCTGTAATCAGTGTTTTCATTAGTTCAATCCTGCGTACGAGTGAAGTCCAGCAATGACAGTATTTACATAGGTCATGTTAAAGATGGTCATGGCCAAGGCAAAAACGTTGATCCACGCGGCCTTCGAGTTCTTCCAGCCGGCGGTGGCGCGCGCGTGGAGGTACGCGGCGTACAGAATCCACGTAATCATGGACACGGTTTCCTTCGCGTCCCAACCCCACGGGCGACCCCAGGCGACCTCAGCCCAGATCGCGCCGAACACGATGCCGATTCCGAACAGTGGCAGCGTAATGATCGCCGTCTTGTAGGTGATCTGGTCGAGCGTCTTCGCGCTCGGCAGCGGCTTCGCAATCGCGCCGAAGAACCCGCGCTCCTCGCCGCGCGGCTGCCACATGCGCAGCAAGTACAGCAGCGCAAAGATGCCCGACACAATACCTATCGACGCCCCCACCGACACCGACGAAACGTGCACCGGCAGCCAGTAGGACTGCAACGCCGGCACCACCGGTGCCACGTGCATGTGGAACACGGTGGAGTTGAGGAACATCGCGATCGCCATCGGGGCGAGCAGCCACGGCCAGATGGTGTGCCAGTTCTTGCGCTGCACCACGATCGCGGCTGCGACCATCACGACGGCCGTCATGGCCAGGATGTACTCGTACAGGTTGCCGAGCGGGAAGCGCTTCGCCGCCAGCCCGCGCGTAATGAAGGACGCGACGTGCAGCACGATGCCGAACCAGATCAGCGCCTGCGTCATGTTCGCCCACTTGCGGGCGCCGGCGACGCGGCGGTCGTATTCTGCCTGGTCGAAGGAGTCGGAGGGGACGTCGATAAGCTCGGAGCCGCCCCCGGCCCCCACGGCGACTTTTTGATCCATGCGGGCGCGCTCGCGGCGCATGTCGAGCACGCCGAACATGCGCCCGTAGTAGATACAGGACATGATCAGCGCAGCCAGGTACAGGATGAACGCGGTGCGGAACGTGAGGTCTGAGAGGTCCGCCATCGTGGAATCGACAAGCATGGGGAACAATCTACCGCGTCATCGCAGGTTAGCCAAGGTCATCAACCTCGAAGGAGGGGTGATCCTCCTCCGAAACGCCCAGGATTTCCTCCACGATTTCGTCGAACTCGGCGCCCCACCCGGCGCGGTCCGTGCGCGCCAGACCGGCGAGCTCCACGTGGGTGCCGGTGGCCGTCGGGGTCAGGCGGATCCACAGGCGGCGGCGCTTGATGGTCAGCGAGCCGGCCAGCGCGGCCAGCATGAGCACCGAGGTGGCCAGCATCCAGCCCTGGGTCGGGTCGTGGGAGATTTGGTAGTTGGCGTACTCGGCTGCGCCGTCGAAGCGCACGCGGATGCCACCCTCAAGGGTGGTTTCCTCCCCCGGCACCAGGTTGACGCGCTCCACCTTCTGCAGGCGCCCCTCGGCGATGAGGTTCTGGTCCAGCACGAAAATGTTCTGCGGGCGGCCGGTGTCCAGGCCGGCGTCTCCGACGTAGATGTCTACGGCCATCGCTGGGTCCTGCATCGCAGGGAAGCCGGACTGCAGCATGTCGCCGTTCACGCCGGTCCACTGGGCGGTCGGCGCGAAGTTGCCCTCGATGGCGATCTGGTGCTCGCGGCGATCGGTGAGGTCCGGGTACATGCCGGCCGGCGGGTCGAAGCGCATTACGCCGGCGGACAGGAAGTTCTGCACGTCCGTGGGCCTAAACTGCACCATCTGGGTGCGCGACTCCCCATTCGGCCAGGTGATGGTTACCTGCGGGGCGAAGCCGTGCCCCTGCAGGTAGACGCGGTTGCCGTCCACGCGCAGCGGGTGGTTGACCTGCAGCGTGAAGTCCTGCCATTGCTCGCGCGGGGCGGCCACGTCCGGGGTGTAGGCCACGTCCGACCAGAACCCGTTCGCTTGCCCAGTGTTGAGGTACTCGGCGCGGAAGTTCTTCGACTCGATGCAGAACGGGTGCAGGCCGGTGCCGTCGAAAAGCGGGCCGGCGCGGAAGACGTCGAAGTTCGCAGGCGACGTATTACAGAACTGGCGCGGCTGCTCCACAGGCACCGCGTACTGTGACTCGGACTCAGTCACCATGATGACCTGGCCCTCGTAGAAGACCATTCGGCCCGCCGCGAACGCCACGATCATGCCCACCAGCCCGATGTGGAACAGCAGGTTCATCAGCTCGCGGGAGTAGCCGCGCTCCGCCGAGATGGAGAACACCCCGGCGCGGTCCTCCTCCGGCTGGTAGGAGGCCACGTGCCACCTGCGCAGCACTGCGCGCGCCTTCGCCTCCAACTCGTCCTTCGGCGTATCGACGTCCCCCTCCGCATGCAGCGGCATCCTGGACAGGTACTTCGGCGCCCTGGTCGGCGTGGCCCGGTACGCGCGCCAGTGGTCAATCGAGCGCGGGATGATGCACCCGACCAGCGAGACCATCAGCAGCGTCACGATGGCGACGAACCAGGTGGAATCGAAGACGTCGAACAGCTGGAGCTTGTCGTAGATGGGCCCCATGGTTGGGTTGGCGCGCAGGTAGTCGTCCACTAGCGTCGCGGAGACCGTGCGCTGTGGCAACAGCGCGCCCGGGATGGAGGCGAGCGAAAGTAAGAACAGGAGCAGCAGCGCGGTGCGCATACTGGTCAGCCAGTGCCACGACCTGCGTAGCCACGTGAGTGCAGTGCTCATTTAAATCACCGTTGCTCCATATCCGACGACGAGCTGGCGCGTCCAGCCGATAAACACGTTCCAGGCCCCTGTCAGCAGCAGCAGGCCGACGATGACCATCGCTACCCCGCCGATCACCTGGATGGTACGCGAGTGTTTCCGCAGCACCTCGATACTACGCACCGCCTTCGCCGAGCCGAGCGCCACCAGTAAGAACGGCAGCCCCAACCCGAGGCAGTACGCGATGACCAGCAGCACGCCGCGCGCCGCGGTCATGCCTGCCGTCCCCACAGAGACGGAGACAATCGCGGTGAGCGTCGGCCCCAAGCACGGCGTCCACCCGAGCGCGAACACCCCGCCGAGCAGCGGCGCGCCCAACAGCGTGGTCCACTTCTTTGGCTGCAGCCGCGTGTCGTTTTGCAGCGCCGGCACCCAACCGGCGAACACCAGGCCCATCGCAATCGTGACCACCCCACCCGCACGCATGAGGGTCTCCGCGTTGAGCGCCACCGCGCTCACCGCGCCGAAGACGGTCACGGTGGCCAGCAGGAACACCACGGTGAACCCGAGGATGAACAGGCCCGCCGCGCCGGCGACGGCCCAGCGGCGCCGCGTCACAGATACCCCGTGCTCATCCACGTTGAGCTCCCCGCCCACGATGCCCGTCAGGTACGACATGTAGCCCGGCACCAGCGGCACCACGCACGGCGAGGCGAAGGACGCCAACCCGGCCAGCGCAGCCGCCAGCATTCCCAGCAGCAGCGGCCCCTGGGAGACCAGCTCCGATAACGCCTCCCCCACTTAGGTCTCCGCCTCCTGGTGCAGCGTCTTCGCCAGGTCAATGATCTCCTGGGCGTTGACCTCCCGCAGGAACACCGCCGCCGGGCGGTGCTGGGTGTCCAGCACGATCGTCGTCGGGATCACGGAGCTGGGCACGCCGCCCAAGAACGCGGCGGTCTTAAACGGCGGGTCGTAGATGGATGGGTAGGTCACCCCGTTGTCCTTCATGAAGTCGCGCGCAATGTCCGCGTTGTGGTCACGCACGTTAATGCCCAGCACGGTGCCGAAGCCCTCGATGGACTCCTGCACCTCCTGGAGGTCGTCGACCTCCGCACGGCACGGCGCGCACCACTGGCCCCACGCGTTGAGCACCACGACCTCGCCGTCGAAGTCGCTGAGCGAAATCTCGCTGCCCGGCTCCATCAGGGACTCGCCGGAAAAGTCCGGCAGCGGCTTACGCTCCTCCTGCGGGTAGAACAGCTCCACCTGCCCGCCCGGCGAGTGGAACGCGAAGGACCCGCCGTTGTCGCTGGCGCTCGAGCACCCGCTCAGCAGCACGGCTGCGGCAACGAATGGGACAAGGCTGCGGCGCACGGTCATAGGGTCCTTCCAGGTTAGATCGCGGATGCGGGGGTTGAGTATGACCAGTCAACAACAACGTCGTCGTCGAACACAAGTGACGTCACGCTGGCCAGCTCGCAGCGACGGCTCACATGCGCGAAGGGCTTGCCCTGCACGTAGCGCTGCACCGTCACGATCGGCAGCTGGTGGCTCACCAACACGGCCTCGTGGCCCTCGGCGCGCTGGCGCGCGTCCTCGATCGCGACGTCCATGCGAGCAAAGATGTCCTCATAGGACTCGCCCCAGCTCGGCTCCCAGGGCTTGAGCATGTGACGCCACCGGATCGGGTTCCACAGCTGAGAGCGCCACCCCTTAGTGCGTAGCCCCTCAAAGGTGTTGCCGGCCTCCAGGATCTCCTCCCGCGTATCAATCTCCAGACCAGTGACCTCCGCAATCGGCTGCGCGGTCTCCTGCGCGCGCAGCAGCGGGCTAGCCGCCAGGTAGGTGACGTCGCGGCCTTCGAAAAACTTCGAGGTCGCAGCCGCCATCGAGTAGCCGCGAGAGCTCAAGTGGTAGCCCGGCATGCGCCCGTAGAGAATCTTCTTCGGGTTGAACACTTCACCGTGGCGCACCAGGTGAACAACAGTTCGCGTCATTTACTGGCCCTCCGGGGTCGCGGCGGCCGCGGCCTTCGCAGCCGGGACGAGCGCGGCCTCGATGGTGGCGAAGTCGTCGTCGGTCAGCGCCGTGGAGACGAACCAGGTCTCGAACGGGCTCGGGGACGCGTGCACGCCGTGGTCCAGCAGCGCGTGGAAGAACGGCGCGTAGCGGAACGTGTCCGCCGCCTTCATGTCGTCGAAGTTGTGGCCCTCGCTCTCCGCGAAGCGCACCGACAGCATCGTCGACGCGCGCTGGATGTGGTGCGCCACGCCCTCACGCGTCAGCGCCGAGCTGACCAAATCTTCCAGCCTGTCCGCGTTGCGGTGCAGCACCGGGTAAATATCCTCGCTGGCCAGGCGCAACGACGCCATGCCCGCAGCCATCGCCACCGGGTTTCCGGACAGGGTTCCTGCCTGATACACCGGCCCGTTCGGCGCAAGCTTCTCCATTACTTCTCGACGCCCACCAAAGGCCGCCGCCGGCAACCCACCAGAGATGACCTTGCCGAAGGTCGTCAGATCACCCGCAACACCGTCGACCCCGTACCAGCCGGAGTAGGAGGTGCGGAAGCCCGTCATCACCTCATCCAGGATGAGCAGGGCGCCGTTAGCGTGGCAGACCTCCTTCAGCTTCGCGTTGAAGTTGTCCTGCGGCGCCACCGTACCCATATTGCCGGCGGCCGCCTCCGCGATCACGGCGGCAATCTGGCCCTCGTTTTCCGCGAACGCCCGCTTCACTGCCTCAATGTCGTTGTACGGCACCACGATCGTGTCCGCCGCCTGCGCGCCGGTGACCCCCGGCGAATCCGGCAACGAGAACGTCGCGATCCCAGAGCCTGCCGACGCCAACAGGGCGTCCACATGGCCGTGGTAGCAGCCATCAAACTTAATAATCTTCGGGCGCTGCGTATACCCGCGCGCCAGGCGCACCGCCGACATCGTCGCCTCAGTGCCCGAGTTGACCATGCGCACCTCCTCCACGGACGTACGCTGCGTAATCATCTCCGCGATCTCCACCTCGGCCTCCGTCGGCGCGCCGAAGCTCAACCCGTTCACCAACGCCTTCTCGACGGCCTCCAGGATCGCCGGGTGCGCATTCCCGTGGATCATCGGACCCCACGAATCCACCAGGTCGACGTAGGAGTTGCCGTCGACATCTACAAGTGTGCTGCCGAACGCCTTCTCGATAAAGCGCGTCTGCCCACCCACCGAGCCAAACGCGCGCACCGGCGAGTTCACCCCACCCGGTGTGACCCGCTGAGCGCGCGCAAACAACTCAGCAGAACGAGCAGTATTTTCTGAAGTCAGATTCGTCTTCGTCATAGTTGCCTATCCTAGGCGATATGAAGATTGCATTTTTAGGCCTCGGCCGTATGGGTACCGAACTAGCACTCAAGCTTGTCAGTGACCACGACCTCACGGTCTGGAACCGCACCGCGGCAAAAACCGCCCCGTTCGTCGAGCGCGGCGCCACCGCCGCCGACACCCCCGCAGACGCCGTGAAAGGCGCCGACCTCGTGATCACCTCCCTCTTCGGCCCCGACACCGTCCGCGAAGTCGTCATCGAACCCGGCCTCATCCCCGACGGCGTCACCTGGGCCGACGCCACCACCATCTCCCCCGCCGACGCCGACTCCTTCGCCGACGCCGTCCCCGCCTTCGTCCACACCCCAGTAGTCGGCTCGCTCATCCCGGCGCGCGCCGGCAAACTCGGCGTCTACGTCGGCGGCGCCACCGAGCAGCGCCGCAAGGAAGTCGCCGAGGTCGTCGCACCGTGGGCCGCCGCGAACCCGGAGCGCCTCAAGGTCGTCGACACCGCCGCGCAGGCCGCCACCGGCAAGCTCATTGCCAACCTCGCCCTGGCAGTGACCATGCAGGGGTTCAAGGAGGCACTGCACCTCGGCAACGCCCAAGGACTTGACGATGCCACCATCGTCGACATGCTCGGATCCACCGGCCTCGAGTTCATCGTGAACATGAAGTCCCCCTTCCTACTCGGCGAGCGCGACACCAACCCCGGCGACTTCTCCACCGACGCCATCGAGAAGGACGCGCGTTTGATGCTCGCCACCGCCGAGGCCGCCGGCAAGGAGCTGCCGGCCGTGGCAGCCACGGTTGCCTCCCTGCAGGAGCAGCAGAAGAAGGGCCACGGGGACGAGGACTTCTCCTCAGTGGTGGTGTACCGCTAATTTTCTGGGGAGCGAGTGCCAAAGGACGCAATTCTTGTTCGGGGAGGACGAAAAAGCCCAGGTCGTCAAAAGGGGGTTGCGTCCTTTGGCACTGGCACGGTTGAGACGGCACCAATTTCCTGGATTTTCGCGCGGCGGTTTGGAAAAGCCCAGGTCGCGCAAACTGCGTGAGGGAATTTGGTGCGCGCATCCGCCTACGCTTTCTTCGCCTGCCTCCGGAACGCGCCGAACATGATCACCACGATCAGGCCGATGGCAATCCAGTTGGCCACCTTCGCGTACTGCTCCAGCACGTACACCACGGGCTCCCCGATCCACCATCCGAGGGCGAAGTACCCAAGTGACCACAGGGTTTTCGAGATGAAGTCCAACACCATGAACTTCCACAGCGGCATGCCGGTCATGCCCATCAGGACGAAGACGACGAAGGCGATGGGAAGTGGGATCGGTACGTAGGCGAGGAAGATTCCCAGCCAGCCGAGTTTGAGGGCCCACTTTTCCACGCGTTCGATGTTGCGGGCGCTGCGCTTGGAGTTCTGCGCCTGCACGTCAAGGATTCCGCGCCCCCACAGTTTGCCGGCCCACCAGTAGATCCAGTCGAACTTGATGGCCATCAGCGTGCCGATGAGCAGGTAGCCCAGCCAGTGCTGCACCTCGCCGACGGCGGCGAGCGCGCCCGTCGACGCCGCTCCAATCCGGGAACCGGTAATGGCCAGCATGATGGGCGGGTGCAGGCCGAGTAGCCAGGCGCGGAGCGGGATCATCGCAAGGCCGAAGAGGCCTACGAAGCCGAACCAGCCAAGGCACCAGTAGTCGGCCTTGGTTGGTTTGCTGTTCCAGGGCATGCCTGGTTGTTCCCACCATTCTGGTTCGGGTGTGGTCTGCTCCTCGCTTTGCATAAGCAGAGAGTGTACCTAGCTAGAACATATTTAAGATTCCCGGGTTAGTGGCCACCACGATTCCGATGAGTGCCAACAGCCCGAGTACCACGCCGGCGATGATGCCGCCGGTGGAGGAGCCTTCCTTGTCGGCGCCGGTCAGTGCGTCGCAGTTGGCTTTGACGGGTTGGTATTCGGCTTCGGCGCGTTCGGTGGCTGCGAGGGCTTCAGCGGCGGCAGCCTTTGCTGCTGAGGCGGCCGCGGCTGCATCCTCCTGCGCCTGCTTCGCCGCGGTCAGCGCTTCCTCGGCTGCGGCCTGTCGGGCAGGCTGCGCCTCCTTGGCGGCGGCGAGTTCCTGTTCACGCTTCGCGACGAGCTCCTGCGCCGCCTGCAGCGCACGTGCGGCTTCCAGGGTCTGCTCCGCCTTGTCGACGTCCCCTTCGCGCTGCTCGAGCGTTTGACGCTTGGTGGCGTCGCCAAATTCGATGGCGTGCTTCAGGCCGTCGTAGTAGGTATTGAAGCGCTCGGTGTACTCGTCGACGGTGAATAGTGGAGTGCCCTGCTTCATCCAGTGGGTGGCGAAGGTCTGCGCGTGTGCAATACGCCACGGGTACCCCTGGTACCGGAAGGCTTTGGTGTTCACGGCGAAGCCGGTGGCGCGCATGTCCGGGTTGACGATCGCCATGTAGTGGCCAGCGCCCGCCTCGAATGGTTTCTCGCCCTTCTCGAGTGCCTCGAAGTACGCGACGCGCTCCTCGTGGAACCAGCCCTTGAACGGGTTCTCGTAGTTCCAGGACAGGTTGTCCCATCCGTTCTTCGAGTGCCCGCGCGGCAGCTGGTGCGACCAGTTCACGTTTACCTGGGCCTGCGCCATCAGGAAGTCGGAGACGGGCAGGGCGGGCTGGCCGTCGCTTTCGCGGAGCTCGTTGGCCTCGGGCAGCCAGCCGATGGCTGCCTTCATGTTGTCCAGGTGGGTGGCGTCGTCGGCCTCACCGATGTGGGTGTCGTCCGCGATGCGGTAGCCCGTCTGCCCCGCCACCGGGTCTTCCGCCTCGAAGCGGTAGTCAGTGTTCAGCTCGGCCACGGCATCGGTGGCGCCCATGGCTTCGAAGAAGCCGAGGGAGCCGCGGTCGAACTGCTGTTGCGCCTCGGCCTTGCTGGCTTCGAGGGCGGCGGCTGCTTCGGCGGCCCGCGCCTTCGCGTCCTCGAGCGCCTGCTGTGCAGATTCCGCCGTCACGCCGGCGGGCACTGCGGACTGTTTCGCGGTGCGGTCGGTGGTGGCGTCGTCAAGGAGGCGCTGGACATCGGCGACCATGCCCTTTGCTGCCTTGAGTTCTTCCTGTGCGGCGGCGACGTCGCGCTGCGCCGCATCGAGCGTCTGCTGCGTGGCGCGCTCGCGGTCCTGCGCATCGCGCTGCTTCGCGGTGGCGTCCTTGACCGCGTCGACAAGCGCCACGCAACGAGCCTCCGTGAGCTGGGCGGTGTCCTCCGCCATGGCCTGCGGGGCCACCAACATGGCCGCTGAGCAGGTAGTAACGAGCATGAGTCCGAGCTGCTTCTTCATACCGGCAGATTAGCAGGAAACTTTCGTAATTTTCCCAAATAAAAGCCAGAATTGTTCTAAGGTTTTGCCCATGAAAACAGCACTGACCCGCACGCAGCGCCTCGACAGGCTGCCGGTGACTCCGAAACACAAGAAGCTCCTCGTCGGATCGGGGGTGGGGTGGGCGCTCGACGCGATGGATGTCGGGCTGGTCTCATTCGTCATCGCGGCGCTGGCCGTGCACTGGGACCTGGAGAAAACCACCACGAGCTGGATCGCGTCCGTGGGGTTCATCGGGATGGCGGTCGGCGCCTCCCTCGGCGGTCTGCTCGCGGACAAGCTGGGGCGCCGCCAGGTCTTCGCCCTCACGCTCCTGATCTACGGCGTGGCCACGGGCGCTTCGGCGCTTGCCGGGTCGGTCGCTGTCCTGCTCGTCTTCCGTTTCCTCACCGGCCTTGGCCTCGGCGCGGAGTTGCCCGTCGCGTCCACGCTGGTCAGCGAGTTCGCGCCGCTGAAGGTGCGCGGGCGGATGGTGGTCTGGCTCGAGGCGTTTTGGGCGGCGGGCTGGATTCTGGCGGCGGTCATCGGCACGTTCGTCGTCGCCGAGGGCGAAAACGGCTGGCGTTGGGGGCTTGCGCTCGGCGCCGTGCCTGCGCTCTACGCGCTGTATGTGCGCATGCAGCTGCCCGAATCGGTCCGCTTCCTGGAGGCGCGCGGCCGCGACGAGGAAGCAGAGGCAGTGGTCCGCAGCTTCGAGGAGCAAGTCCCACCCGAACTACTTATCGACGCCCCCATCGCCAACACCACCGATCCCGATGCAAGTGCTGGCAAAGGCACCCACATCTGGGGCCCCGAACTGCGCGCCCGCACCGCCGCGTTCTGGACCGTCTGGTTCTGCGTCTCCCTCGCCTACTACGGCGCGTTTACCTGGATCCCTTCCCTGCTTGTGGACCAAGGCTTCAGCCTCGTGCGCTCCTTCAGCTTCACGCTGATCATCACGCTGGCCCAGCTGCCCGGATACGCCCTGGCAGGCTGGCTCATTGAGGTCTGGGGGCGCCGCACCACCCTCGCCGTCTTCCTGGCCGGGTCGGCGGTGTCGGCTGGGCTCTACGGGTTCGCCACCGCGCCCTGGCAGATCATCGCCGCAGGCTGCCTGCTCTCCCTGTTCAACCTGGGCGCGTGGGGTGCCCTCTACGCCATCGGTCCTGAGCTCTACCCCACCCAGATCCGCGCGACCGGCACGGGTGCCGCGGCGGCCTTCGGCCGCGTCGGCTCGATCCGGGCGCCGCTGATCGTCCCGCCAGTCCTGGCCTTCGGCGGCCACGCCAGCGTGTTCGTAGTCTTCGCGGTGGCGTTCACCGTGGCAGCCGTGGCAGCGTTCGTCCTGCCGGAGCAGAAGGGCAAAACCCTGGATTAAACGGAATGCGCACCAAATTCCTTTGCGCAAGGGGCGCGACCTGGGGAAACGCCACGTCGCCGTCCCAAACCAAGGAATATGGTGCGCGTCCCGCTGCACCAGTGACAAAAGACGCACCCCTTGTTGGCTAGCCCTTTTGTGACCTGCGGTTATGCCGACCCTACTTTTTCGAGTTGCGTCCTTTGTCACTCGCCTCTTTTCCCAAGCACCAAATTCCCTCCCACGAGGGGTGCGACCTGGGGAAACGCAAAACCCACCCGCCGAAATACTGGAATTTGGTGCGCGTTTCCGCCTAGAGTCCGCCTAGAGGAGATCCTGCGCCGCCTCACGCGCGTTGCCGATCACTGCCGGGACCCCAACCCCGGCAACCCAGGCGCCTGTCACACCAACGCCGTCGATACCGGCGAGGGCGTCCTGGACCTTGGCCACGGTGGCCAGGTGGGTGGCGTCGTAACGCGGGAGGCCGCCGAGCCAGCGCTGGACGAAGATCTCCTCGACGCCGGCGGCGCGGCCGTCGAAGCCGGTGATGGTCTGCAGGTCGTCGAGGGCCCAGTCCACGAGGTCGTCCTCGCTGGCAGTCAGGGCGACGTTGTCGCCGTAACGGCCGAAGCTGGCGCGTACAAGGGCACCGCCGCGCTCGGCGAGGTGCGGCCACTTACGCGACGAAAGCGTGAACGCCTTGGCGTGCACGTCCTTCGCATCGGTGCTGACCAGCACGCCGGAGTTCTCCGGCAGGCCCTCGTCGGTGGCGAAGCGCAGGCCCACCACGGCGGAGTTCGCCAACTCGACGGAGCGAAGCGCTTCGGAGGCCTCGGGGGCAATGTCGCGAAGCAGCAGCGCGGTCGTCGGCGCCGGGGCGGCCAAAAGCACGCGGTCGTAGACGGTGTCTTCGCCACCCTTGAGGCGGAACCCCTCGCCCTCACGGCTGATGGACGGTATGAAGGCATCGACGTAGATGTTCGCGCCGGACTGCTCGGCGAGCGCCTCGTAGAGCTCCTGGTAGCCCTCGCGGAAGGTAGCGAAAATGGGCGCAGGCTTCGAGGGCTTCGAGGCCTCAGAAGACCCAGCCGCGGCGACGGCCTTCTTCCGGGCGGCCTCCAGGTTGGCGACCGCGGTGGACAGGTGCACAGGGCCGTCGGCGGCCAAGCGGTCGAACTCGGCGGCGAGCTGCGGCACGGTAGCGCGAACGCCCAGGTCATCGGCGGTGCAGGAGTACACCCCGCCAAGCAGGGAGGAAACGATGTTGTCCACGACGTCGTCGCCGTAGCGCTCGCGGACCAGGGCGCCGACGCTCATGTCGCCGCCGATGGTCCACTCGAAGCCCTCGCGCTCCGCCTCGGTGTCGATGCGCCGCGCGGTTTCCTCGCTGACCAGGTGCGCGACCGGCTCGGAGGTAGATGGGATACCCATCATGCCGCCTGCCGGCATAGCGCGGGTTTCGCCGTCGACGTACAGCAGGGAACGCATCCCCGACGGGGAGACCAGCGAGTCTTGCAGGCCCAGCTCTTCGACGAGCTGCTTTGCTTCCGGGCGGCGCGCAATGAAGGCTTCTGCTCCCATATCGGTGGGGCCGCCGTCGAACGCAACGGTGTACAGCTTGCCGCCGATGCGGTCGTTGCCTTCGTAGACGTCGACGGTGTGGCCGGAGTTGCGCAGCTCAAACGCTGCGGTCAGCCCGGCAAGCCCTGCACCGACAATGGCGATATTCAATGGGGATCTCCTTCGTTATGCTTCGTGGATCATTGCGACGGCGTCGGTGATGGCGCCTGCATCGGTGGTCGGCAAGACGCCGTGCCCGAGGTTGAAGATGTGGCCGGTGGCGGTGCCGGCGTCGATAGCTCGGGCGGCCTCGGCCTTGATGCGGCGCACTTCTTCCTGCACCACGGCGGGGCCGGCGAAGAGCATCGCCGGGTCAAGGTTGCCCTGCAGCACACGCGGGGACGCAAAGCGCTTCGCGGCGACGTCGAGCGGCACGCGCCAATCGACGCCCATCACCTCAGAACCGGCCTCGGACATCGCGCCGAGCAGCTCACCCGTGGCCACACCGAAGTGGATGCGCGGGATCACACCCTCGACCTCCTTCAGGATCTCGGCGGAGTACGGCAGGACGTGCTCGCGGTAGTCGGCCTCGGTGAGGAAGCCTGCCCAGGAGTCGAAGAGCTGCATGGCGTCGATGCCGGCGTCGACCTGCGTGCGCAGGAACGCGCTGATGGTCGGCACGAGGCGGCGCATCAGGGCGTGCCACGTGTCCGGGTCGCCGTGCATCATGGCCTTCGTCTTCTCGTGGTTCTTGCTCGGCCCGCCCTCGATGAGGTAGCTGGCCAGCGTAAACGGCGCGCCGACAAAGCCGATCAGGGCCTGGGTGTCGGTGAGCTCGTCGAGAATCATCTCGATGCCCTTGGCCACTTCCTCAACGTTGTGGTCCAGCACCGGCAAATTATCGACGTCCTCTTTCGTCGTAATCGCCTTCTCCATCACTGGGCCGCGGCCCGGCACGATCTCCACGCCGATACCCGCCGCTTTCAGCGGCACGACGATATCGGAAAAGAGAATCGCCGCATCCATGTCGTGACGGCGCACCGGCTGCATCGTGATCTCGGCGAGGAGCTCCGGCATGAAGCAGGAGTCCAACATGGAGATGCCCTCGCGGGCCTTGCGGTATTCCGGCAGCGAGCGCCCGGCCTGGCGCATGAACCACACCGGGGTGCGTGAGGGCGTGCGGCCGTTGGCGGCCTCAATGAACGGGGCAGAAGAAAGGTCGCGTCTGGTCATAGTCTCCCACCCTACCGCCGTTGCGGTTTAGGTGGGAAAATGATTTGCCCGCGAGGAGTGCGCCTCAATCACGAGCGAGCTGCCGAGCATGAGCAGCGTGGCCCCCACCGGGGGCAGCACGCCGATCGCGGCAAGCACGATCGCGGTGGAGTTGTACGCCCAGGCGAAGATCATGTTGTAGTCGATGATGTGGCACACGCGGCGCGCGTGCGCGATGAGCTGCGGGACGGCGGAGACGTCGTCGCGGATCAGCACGGCGTTGCAGGCGCGGGCGATGGTGGAGGACTGGGCGTCGATAATGTCGTCGGTGGCGTAGAGCAGGCCGACGTCCGCCACCTTGATAGTGGGAAGCGCGGTGGCGTCGCCGATCATGGCAACCGTGGCGCCCTTCGTGTGGATGGCGCGAACCGCCCCCGGCTTATCCGGCGCGGTAATACCCGCGAGCACGTTGGACATGCCCAGGAAGTCCGCGAAGCGGCGGGCCACCGGGTAGGTATCGCGGGTGAGCATCACCGTCTCTACGCCCATCTGTTCCAGGCGGTTGATGGCCTCGTGGGCGTCGTCCTTCGCGGGGTCGTAGAGGGTGATGACGCCGCGGTCCTTGCCGCGCCAGCGCACCACCACGGGGGTACCGCCGGCGGTAGCGGCCATCGCGAGGCGGCCGTGCAGCTGGGACAGGTTCGTGGGGCGCCACAGGCAGGCGTCGAAGGACTCGGTGCGGTCCTCGTCCTCGTCGCCGTAGGTCAAGGTGAGGCGGCCGCGGAACTCGCCGCCGGGCGTGATTTCCTCGTTGCTCATCTCGATCCACGACGGCACATCGGCGCTCTTCGTGCGCCCATCGCGCGCCTCACGCGCCGCCTTCACCATCGCGCGTGCCGACGGGTGGTTGGACTCCACCGACAGCGCACCCGCCACGCGCATCACCATCTCCGGGCTTTCGCCGCGCTCGGCGGTGACGGTCTCCACCGTCATCTGCGGCTTGACCAGGGTGCCCACGCGGTTGAACACAGCCGTGTCCGTCGACTCCAGCGCGCGGAAGGGTTCGCCGTCGCGGATCAGGATGCCGTTTCGCACCGCAGACTCAATGCCGAGGCGGATCGCCAGCGACGGCGAAATCGCCAGCGCCACCGGCGCCACCACCACCAGGATGGCCAACGCCGTGGAAAAGCCAGCATTGTAGTTGCCGGTCAGCAGCACCCACAGCCCAAAATCCAAGATGGCCAGCGCATAGGCCGCCGGGATGAGCAGGCCCGCCGCGCGCGTGGACATCAACGTGGCCTCGTTCTGGTGGCGCAGCACCGCGTCCACCCAGCGCTCCACCGCGCCCAGGCGGGTGGTGTGTCCGACGCGTTCCACGCGCATCTTGATCTTGCCGCTGCGCAGCACCGACCCGGCGCGCACCGTTGAGCCGACTTTCACCTCGGAGGGCTCGCGGGCGTCGATAATCTGCGGGTTCAACACGCCAGAGCCGCCGACCACCTCGCCGTCGGCAGGGATGATCTCGCCCGCGTGGACGTAGACGTCATCCCCCTTGTTCAGCTCGACTGCCGGGAAGTCTTCCTCCGTCACGTTGCCCGCCCGCGAACGACGCACCACCTTGTACACCGCGTCCGGATCAGGGTTGCGGGCCTGCAAATCCTCCATGAGGCGGGGGCGAGCGCGCATGGTGAAGTAGCGTCCCACCAGCAACAACGTGGTCACGGCGCAGGAGACCTCGAAGAAGATCTCAACGTCGTGGCCCATCTGGTGCGGCACCCAGCCACTACTGGTAGTCCAGCCGATCTGCCCGGCGGACGTCAGCACCACCGCGACCAGTGACCACAGCCAAGCGGCCAAAATCGCGATCGAGCTCGCTCCGTCCAGCGCGGAAATCCCGCGGCGCACGCCACCGAGCATCGCGCGGTGGAACGGGAACGCGCACCACAGTGCGACCGGGGTGGACAACGCCAACGAACACCACTGCCAGCCCGGAAACTGGAACTGCGGCACGTACGCCATCAGGACGACCGGAATGCTCAGCACAATAGCGATCCACATGCGAAGCGGCGTGACCAAGTCGCGGGCGGTAAACAGTACGTCCTGGCCACGCATCATGCCGCGGCGCCGTCGGGCGGTGCGCTGTCCTCACCGGGCGGCACGCCGAAGAGATCCGCGCCGGGCTCTTATCCACATCTATGTGTGTATAAGAGACAGTCGTGTTCCTTCATCCGGCGCATCCGGCCGGACATGCCACGCGTGCCTCTCCGCGGCAGCGTGTGATCCACCACCGAGTGGCCCTGGGCGCGGCGGCGCAGCGTCGAATCCGTCAGCTGCACCTCCACCCCGAAGCGCTGCATCACCTCGGCGATCGTGTGCGGTGCCGTGGTGTCCGGCGCGGTCACCCACGCCATCTTCGTCGGATACACCAGGCGCGCCTGCACGCCTGGCAGCTCTTCGAGGGCCTCCTCGATGTCGCGCAGCTGCGCGCCGTCCTCCAGGCCCTCGAGCTCGAACGCGTAGGAAGCGTGGGGGCGCAACGGGTTGCCGTTGCTGTCCTCGGAGTGGCGCGAGTCCGGGTCGAACCCGGCGTCCTTGGCCGCCAGGCGGGCGTCGTCAATTGAGCGCGTCACATTATCAGCCATGCGCCGTTACTCCACTTCTTCCCTACTGCTGCTACTGCTCAGCCGGACGCAGGTAGTCCTGCGATTCCTTCCGGGAAGCATAGAACAGCCCCAATGCTCCCGCCACACCGACCACGATCTGCACCGCACCGTCGACGGCGAACAGCGCAACCGGCACTTTAGTCGCAGCGGGCGTCATCAAGAAGAGCGTGAGCACGCGCACCGCGAAGAAGACCGAGAAGACCTGCAGCACCCGCGTGGCGTTGAGCATCCACTTTCCGCGGCGCTGCACTGAGCGCAGCGCCAGGCAAAACACCACGATGATGCCCAGCTGCAGCAACGCCATCAGCACAACCGTGGCGTACATGCTCGCCTGCATCATGTTCTCCGGCAGCGCCTCCGACTGGTTCTTCGCGGCCTGCTTCGCCGCCTCGCGCAGCGCAGCCGGGTCGAGCACCGTCACCACCACGGCGAGGATCTGGTGCAGGAGCTCACCGAGGATCATCACTGCCCACGCGCCGAGGAGATAGCGCACCGCCTCGGGCTGTTGCTGCGTCGGCTCGTCCTTCCGGTGTCTCGGTGGCAGGGCCGGGGCCTGCGCCGCGGGAGGTGTGTTAGCCATGAAGCTCCTTCAGCGCACGCGCGCCCTCGATTGCGTAGTACGTCAAAATCTGGTCCGCGCCAGCACGCTTGATAGAGGTCAGCGACTCCATCATGGTCGCCTCGAAGTCGATCCAACCGTTTTGACCAGCGGCCACCATCATCGCGTACTCGCCCGAAACCTGGTACGCCGCCACCGGCACCGGCGACATGTCCGCCACGCGGCTGAGCACATCCAGGTACGGCAGCGCAGGCTTGACCATGACGAAGTCCGCGCCTTCCTCAATATCGAGCTCGGTCTCGAGCAGGGACTCGCGCACGTTCGCCGGGTCCTGCTGGTACGTGCGGCGGTCGCCCTTCAGGGAGGAGCCGACCGCGTCGCGGAACGGCCCGAAGAACTTCGACGCGTACTTCGCCGAGTACGCCATGATGGCCACGTCCTGGTAGCCCTCGGCGTCGAGCCCCTCGCGGATCACGCCGATCTGCCCGTCCATCATCCCCGACGGGCTCACGATGTGCGCGCCCGCAGCGGCCTGCGCCAGCGCCATATCGCGGTAGAGATCCAAGGTGGCATCGTTATCCACCACCTGGTTGCCATACTTATCGACGCCCACTACGCCACAGTGCCCGTGGTCCGTGAACTCATCCAGGCAGGTGTCTGCCATAATCAGCAGATCCTCGCCGAACTCCTCGCGCAGTGCGCGCACGTTCCGGTTCAGGATGCCCTCCGGGTCCCACGCGACGGAACCCGTGGCGTCCTTATCCTCATCGAGCGGCACGCCGAAGAGGTCCACACAGCGGATCCCCTCCTCGAGTGCCTCGTGGCAGATCGCCTTCAGGGTGTCCGTGGTGTGCTGGTACACGCCCGGCATGGAGGCAATCTCTCGGCGTTCGGTGATGCCATCAGCCACGAACAACGGCAAAATAAAATCGGCCGGAGCCAGTCGCGTCTCCGCGGTGAGCTGCCGAATCGCAGGATTCTGGCGGAGGCGACGTGGACGGCGTGGAAGATGATATGTAGTCATGTGCTACATCATAACGCCGGTTTCCGACGCGCCCTCCGCTTCTTCCGCGGCGGCGGCAGCTCCCCAGCTGCCCGCAGGGCAGCGACGTGCTCGGCAAGCGCGTCCACCAGCGACGGCACGTCCGCAACCTCTGGTACGACGTCGACACGCAGCCCCTGCTCGCGCGCTGCCTCAGCCGCCATTGGGCCGATGCACGCGATGATCGTGCGCTGGTGCGGCTTGCCCGCGATGCCAACCAGGTTGCGCACCGTCGAGCCGGACGTGAAACAGACTGCGTCAAAACCGCCGGTCTTGATCATGTCGCGCACCTCAGGAGCCGGCGGGGCCGCGCGCACCGTGCGGTAGGCCACGACGTCCTCGACGTCCCAGCCCTTCTCAATCAGGCCATCCACCAGCACGTTCGTTCCGATGTCCGCCCGCGGCAGCAGCACCCGCGAGACCGGGTCGATGTCCTCGACGTACTCGGGGAACACCTCCACCAGGCCAGCGGCGTTCTGTTTCGTGCGGTGCGGCAGCAGCTCCGGGCTCATCCCTAGCGCGCGCAGCGCCTCCGCCGTCTTGCGGCCGACCGCCGCCAGGTGCACACCCGCGAACGCGCGGGCGTCCAAGCCAAGCTGCTCGAACTTCTTCCACACCGCGTGCACAGCGTTCGTCGAGGTGAACACCACCCACTGGTAGCGACCCTCCACGATGCCCTTAATCGCGCGGTCCATCTGCGCCGGGTTGCGCGGCGGCTCCAGAGAAATCGTCGGCACCGACTGCGGGATCGCCCCGTACGACGCCAGGCGGCTGCTCATCGCCTCCGCCTGCTCCTTCGCACGCGGCACCAGCACTCGCCACCCGTACAAAGGACGGTTTTCCCACCACGAAAACTTCGATCGATCATCATTCACAGTACCGAGCGTCACCACCAAAGAACCAGGCAGATCCGCCGTCACCGAGTCCATGGTTGCCAGGGTCTCCAGGGTCGCATCGACCGTGCGCTGCAGCCGCGTCGTTCCGTTGGCCGTGACGCTGCACGCCAGCTCACCCGGGAACCCGCGCTGCATCAACTGCGACGCCATCTCCGGCAGCTGCTCGCGCACCGCCTGCAACACCAACGGCTGCGGCGCCTGCGACAACTGGTCCCAGTCCACCGGCCCGTTCGCCAGATCTGCTTCCGTATACGTTGAACCGAGCGCGATACCCGCAAAGGACGGCACCGTCGACGGCAGCGACATCCCCGGCACAATCTGGAACTCCAGGCCGGCGGCCGCCACCGCGGCGATCTCCTCCCGCACCGCATCGCGCGTCAGCGGGTTCCCGCTGACCAGACGGATCACATCCCCGTCACCGTCATCCCCCTTGCGGATCACCTCGGCCGCCGCCTGCAGCGCCGAGCGCAACCGCGCAACAATATCGTCCGTGCCAAGCGGCACCTCTTCAACCTCAGCCGCGGTTGGGTCCGCAGGCTTCGGCGGGCGGCGCCGCGCCCCGGAGGCCTTCGCCTCCGCACACATCGCCTCATACTGGGCCTCCGCGGCGTCGATCTTCTCCTGCGGCACCGCGCACGCTGCGGCAAGAACATTTCGGACACCCTCAAGAACATCCGGTTCCACCAACGCGATAGAATTGCGTTCCATCACCTGGCGAGCGCGAATCGTCAGCAAATCGGGATTGCCAGGTCCGGCACCGACGAAGATCACCTTCCCCGGCTGGGGCGTGATTGAGGGCAGTGTCATCAAAATGGTCTTTTCTGGTCTTGTATAAGGCGTAAAGAAGTGTCCCGGCGTACAGCGAGTCCCAAAGGGACCCCTATACACCGAGACGATTGGACGTATGGTAGTTACACCTTAATTTGCATACGCCGTGTTTCAAAACCTGTTTCAAAACCAGTCTGAAAACTTACTGCATAATTTCTGCCGCCCCGCGCCCAATCAGCGTCTGCGCAAGCTGTGTGCCCAGCTCACGGGCGTCCGTGCCTGTTGCCTCCTCAATCAGCTGCTTGGAGCCATCCAGGGCGAATACCCCCGCCCGCAAGGTAATGGTGCCGTCAGCGATGGTCGCGTGCGCCGCAACCGGGGCCGTGCAACCCGCTTCCAGGGTTGCCAGCACCTGGCGCTCCGCCGCCGCGCACGCAAAGGAATCCGCATGCAGCAGCTTGTCCAGGCCCTCGCGCAGCGCGGTGTCGTCGACGCGGCACTCGACGGCCAGCGCGCCCTGCGCCGGAGCCGGCATGAACACCTCAGCATCGAAGACTTGGGTGGCGCGGTCCGCGAACCCACCACGGACCAAGCCCGCATATGCCAGGACAATCGCGTCCATCTCGCCGCTTTCCACCCGGCCCATGCGCGTCTCAATGTTGCCTCGCAGCGGGAGGATCTCAAGGTCAGGGCGCAGCGCGCGCAGCTGGGAAACACGGCGCGGCGCCGAGGTGCCCACCTTCGCGCCCTTCGGCAGCGTGTCCAGCGTCAGGCCGTCGCGGGCGATGAGTGCCTCGCGGTGGTCTTCGCGCTCCGGAACGATCAGGTAGGTGCGGGGCTCTGGGGCCGTCGGCAAGTCCTTGAAGGAGTGCACGGCGACGTCCACCTCGCCGTCGAAGAGGGCGTCGCGAAGCGCAGACGTAAACACGCCGACGCCGATGCGTTCCACCGGCGCGTGGGAAACATCCCCGGCAGTTTTCACAATGTGCAGCTCAGACGGGTAACCGTGCGCGATCAGGGCATCACGCATGTGACCCGCCTGCGTCGTGGCCAAGTGCGAACCCCGCGTACCAATTTTCAGCATGTAAATTACGACTCCTTCAACTTCAATTCGTCGGGACTCGGCAACCGGTCCATATCAGTAGCGGCCGACACGGGGCGCACCCCAAACAGTTCCTCAACGGCGGTCTCCAGGCTAATCGAGTCCGAGCTCGCCGCCAGCTCCTTAATCTTCACCGTCGGCTTATGCAGCAGCTTATCCACCACACGCTTCACCGACCGCGCCACCTGCTGGAAGTCCTCTTCACCCAGGTCAGGAAGACGCTTGCGCAGCCGCGCCAGCTCCTCCTCCGAGATCTCCGCGCCAATCCGGCGCAGCTGCGCCACCGCCGGCGCCACCTCGCGCATCCGCTGCTCGGAGCTAAACACCTGCACCTCCTCGGCCACGATCGCCTCCGCGGCCTGCAGCGCCTTCGAGTCCTCCGAGTCCGCGTTGTGCAGCTGCTCATGCAGGTACTCAATGTTGATCAGGTGCACGCCTTCGTGTTCCAGCACCGAGTTGTCAATATCGCGCGGCAGCGACAAATCAATCAGCATCGTCGGCCCCGAGATGTCCTCGCCCGAAATGGTGAACCCATCCGACGCCGTCGCCGACACCGTAATATCCACACGGCCCAGCGCCCCCGCGCGCGCATTGAAGTCCACGACCTCCGCAGCCACCCCGGCCTCCCGGGCGTGCTCCGCCAACCGCTCCGCGCGCGAGCGAGTGCGGTTCGCAATAATCAACTTATCGACGCCCCTCTTGCCCAAATGCGTCGCCGCCAACGAGCTCATCGCACCAGCCCCCAACACCAGCGCAGTCTGGCCCTCCAGCGTGTCCACCCCCATCGTCTCCATCGCCGTATCCAGCGCGAAGGTCACCATCGAGCCGCCCGCATCATCAATCGACGTCTCCGTATGCACACGCTTGCCCGTATGCAACGCCGACTGCGCCAACGAATGCAACGCCGGGCCCACCGTGCCCTGCTCCGCCGCGTGCGTATACGCGGTACGCACCTGCCCGATGATCTGCTGCTCCCCCACCACCATGGAATCCAGGCCGGACGCGACCGTCAACAAGTGCTCCGCAGCCGCGTCCGAATACCGCACGTACAGGTAGCCGCGCAGCTCCGCCTCACTCACCCCGGAGACCTCGGCCAGCACCGCCAACACATCCTGCACACCCGCATGGAACGCGTTGGCAACCGTGTACACCTCCAGCCGGTTACACGTCGAAATGATCATCGCCTCAGACAACGACGGGCGCTCCACCAGCGCCGACGCCGCCGAATGCTGCACCGCATCATCCATACTCAAGCGTTCCAACAACGCAACGGGCGCCGAGCGGTGCGACATCCCTACAACGAGAACACTCACTCAATCCCTCCAGTCAGCCGTGAATCAAACCAAAGGATAGCGCGTCACTCTGACAGCGCCTCGGCCAGGTCCGCGTTATCCACTTCCCAACACGCGAACTCGTCCCCATCAATCACCACAACTGGGACGCGATCCCCGAACTCGGCGTTGAGTGACGGAGAGGCGTCGACATCAACAAGCGTGAGCTGCGCGCCGCACTGCTCGACCACCGGGGCGATCTGCGCAGCCACCCGCTCGCATGACCCGCAGGTCGCGCGCACCATCAGTTCAACCTGTTTCATCTCTCCGCCAATCTTGTTTACGATACAAGCTATCACGTCTGCCACACGGTGAAAGGCTCGCTGGCAATGTCCGACCACAAAGAACTCCTGGCCCAATGGTCACTCACCCAAGGCAACCTTCGCCGCTTCCTCGAAGAAGTTGCCCTCCCACCTCTTGACGCCGAATCCCAGCGCACCGCTGGTAACGCCGCCGCAGCCGCCGCCATCGAAGAAACCTTCGGCATCAGCATCGAAGAATTCGCCACCGGCGTCGACTCCGTCGGCGGCGCCTTCAAAACCGCCGGCCGGGAGAAAATCACCCAGCCCGACCCCGACGTCCCCCAAGACACCGAGGCGGCCGCGTTCTTCGACATCGACAACACCCTCATCCAGGGCTCCTCGCTCATCCTGCTGGCCAAGGGCCTGGCCAAGCAGCGCTTCATCACCCTTCGCGAGCTCCTCCCCGCGCTGACCAAGCAAATCCGCTACCGCGTCTCCGGCTCCGAAAGCGCCAAAGACATCGCCAAAGGCCGCGAGCAGGCCCTCCAAGTAGTCAAAGGCAAGAACGTCGAGCAGCTCAAAGAGCTCTGCGCCGAAATCGTCGACCGCCAAATGCTCGACAAGACCTACCAATCAACTATCGACGCCGCGTCCCGCCACATCGCCCAAGGCCAACAAGTCTGGCTGGTCTCCGCCACCCCGGTCCAAATCGGCCAGGCGCTCGCGGAACGCCTCGGCTTCACCGGTGCCCTCGGCACCGTCGCCGAAGAGGAAGACGGCAAGTTCACCGGCCGCCTCGTCGGCGACATCCTCCACGGCCCCGGCAAGCAGCACGCCGTGGCGGCACTGGCCGCGATTCAGAAGCTCGACCTGGCAAAGTGCACCGCCTACTCCGACAGCATCAACGACCTGCCGATGCTGTCCATGGTCGGCAACCCCGTTGCCATCAACCCTGACCGTGCGCTGCGCCGCTACGCGACCGGCCAAGGCTGGACCATCGAGGACTACCGCTCCCTACGCCGGTACATGCTCCCGGCCCTCGGCGCTCTGGCGGGTGGCACGCTCGCTGCCGGTGTCGCGGCTGGCGTGGTGGCGCTGCGTCGACGGTAGTTTTTTGGTGCGGGCATCACCGCTCAAGCCACTCCGAACGCAGCAATCCGTGGCGGGAGCATGCCGCCGACCACGCCATCGGCGAAATCTTCACCACCATCCGCCGCTGACACAGCGGGCAGATACGTGGCGCGTCGTAGGGGCGGGCCGGGTCGAGGGGCCAGGCGATGTCGCCAGAGAGGATGGCGTCGGCAAGATCGGTGTTGTCTGGAATGCGCATCAGAGTGACTTGATCGTGTCGTAGAGGATGCCGTGGCCGGAGTTCACCTTCTGGCCGACGGGTGTAATACCCAGGTTGATGCGCGGCCGGGAGCTCCCGTCGAGGACGCGGTCCACGGCGTCGCGGTCCTTCTCTATCGGACGGCCAAACGTGGTCAGGTAATTACCGCCGATGATGGCGTTCGCGCCGCCCATCAGGCCGACTTCGGTGCCGTCGTCGCCAAGCGCGAGCTCCGTGCCACCGGCAAAACGGAGCTGGGTTGTGGGCATGGCCAGGCGGAACGCCGCAACGGCACGAAGCGCCTCCCCCTGCGGGACGAGTGGCCGGTCGGCGAACGGGGTGCCGGGACGTGGGTCGAGGAAGTTCATCGGCACCTCGTGAGGCTGGATCTCGGCAAGCTGCGTGGCGAATTCGGCACGCTGCTCGATCGTCTCCCCCAGACCAATGATCCCGCCACAGCAGGTCTCCATCCCCTCAGCGAGCACGTGCTCGAGAGTGTCTTTGCGCTCCTGCCAGGTGTGGGTGGTGACCACGTTCGGGAAGAAGGATTCGGCGGTTTCGAAGTTGTGGTTATAGCGGGACACGCCCATCTGCGCGAGTTGGCGCGCCTGTTCACGGGTCAGAATGCCAAGCGAGGCAGAAATAGAGATGTCCACCTCCTCCCGAATGGCAGTCACCGCCGCCGCGACCTGGTCCAGCAGGTCCTGCGTCGGGCCTTTCACGGCGGCGACAATACAAAACTCGGAGGCGCCCATTTTCTCGGACTGCTTCGCGGCCTCCACGAGCTCGTCGATATTCAGGGTGACGGCACGGACCGGGGACTCGAACAGTCCGGACTGGGAGCAGAAGTGGCAGTCCTCGGGGCAGCCGCCGGTCTTTAAGGAGATGATGCCCTCCAGGGAGACGTCGACGCCACAGTGCTTGATGCGAACCTGATGGGCAAGGTCGAGCAGTTCCGGCAGGCGCTCGTCCTCGATGGTGAGGATCTGCACGAGCTCTTCCTTGTTCAGGCCTTCGCCGCGCTCAAGGGCTTTTTCGCGTGCGATATCGAGGATGTCGGTCATGGTAATGCGCTCCGTTCAGTGCGGGGACGTGTTGTAAGTACGCATCAGTGTAGACCGCAATTGAACACCGTTCAGGTGTTTCGTGCCCCAACCTCCACCCACATCAAAAAGTTCCCGCGATCACAGAAATCCGAGGAACTTTTCGCAATTTCGGGGTACTCCACCCGCCCGAACACCCGCCTGACCTGCAAAGTGTAGTAACAGGAATGTAGTAATCCTCGAAAAGGGGAGCGCGGACATTTCGTTGGAGTGTTGAGGGCTGGAAGGTATTCCGATGCCCGCAAAGTTCCCCGACACCGTCCGCGAGTCCGCGGTCGACAAGTACTTCGAAGGCATGACCACCCCCGAGGTCTGCGACTGGGTAGCACACGTTACCGGCCGACGCCCCGCAGCAGGCTCGGTGAAAAACTGGATTACTGACAGACGCAACGGCTACATCCGATCTGATGGTCCCCCAACCGCGGAGGCGATCGCCAAAGCCGTCGCGCGCAGACTGACCTCCACGAAGTCACTGCGCCGGATCGCGGCGGAGTTCCAGGTGTCATTTCACTCGGTAGGCAGGTGGACGCGTGAATTATGGCCTGACGAAGAAGAACGCAACGACGCAGCGTCGATGACGTTCGATGCGGCATATCAAGCCACAATGAAACGCGTGAGTTATAACCGCAAAACCAAACGAGCCCGCAAACACCAACGAACCACCATCAACCGCAACACTGCGACACCGCCACGCCCGGTTGATGAGTGGTTGCCCGGGCCTGGCCCAATACCTGACTTGGATGCTTTGCCGGATGATCCGGAAGTGTTGAAAAAGATGCTGGCTGATGAACGTGACCGCCAAGCAGTCAAAGACGCGATTATTGAAGTACTCATGGGTGGTGAGACGCAGGGAAAAGTCACCGTCCGTGACGGTGTACTCACGACAGCGGCGAAGGCCGCCGTCGTTGTTGCCATCACGGACGCCCGCGGTGTCTCTATCAAGAAAGCGTGTCAGCTTGTTGGTATTGCCGAGTCAACGTTTTATCACCACCAGGGCAAGCATCAGCGTGTGCTGGCCCGGCGTAGTGCGCGTCGTGAGCAGTACAAACCGATGATCCTGCAAGCAGTTGCCGAGTCGAATCAAAGCTATGGGTATCGGCGTATCCATGCCTGGCTGAAAGCTCGAGGACATCGGGTATCGGAAAAGATCGTGCGTGAGTTAATGGGTGAACTTGCATGCAGGCCACCGGCGAAGCAGTCAACGAAGTACTCGTCCTACACCGGTGAGACCGCCCACAGTCCAGCAAACCTCCTGTTGGTCAAACCCCGCACCACTGCGTGTGCATGTCACGACACCGCACAGCAGCCAACGCCTGAAGTCATCGAGCTATCTGAGCACTTTCGCACCCACGCTGATGCCAAGGGATTAATCCATGATTTTCATGCTGATACACCGTGGGAAAAAATCGGTACCGATGTCACAGAAATCCACTGCCCAGACGGCAAACTCTATCTGTCTGCCGCTATTGACTTCTATGACGGAATGCCCATTGCGGTGACCATGTCGACATCACCGAATCATGATCTGGTCGCAGACATGATCGCGCGTATTGATGCGGTAAAACCTGACGGGGTGCAGCCAATTATCCATTCTGACCGGGGTGGACTCTACCGCAGCACTAAGTGGGTGAAGTTGATTACCGATCACACGCATAACCGCCTGGACTGTCCGAAGTGTCAGGAAGGCAAGTGGTGTCGGGCCAGGTGGCGCTACATCCCGTCACTATCCAGGAAGGGCACCAGTGGTGATAACGCGCGCACAGAAGGGTTCTTCGGCACGATGAAACAAGAACTACTCAAAGGCAGGGCGCATACGTCGCAGATGACAGTTGCGCAGATGCGCGAGTATATTGAGTCCTACATTGACTTCTATATCCATACAAGGTTGAAGTCGACACTTGGTGATGGTTATACGACCATCGCTGAGCATAGACAGGCACTGAGTGCATAACTACGAGACAAAGTCCCTCGTGATGCACTCCAACAAAACATCCGCAGCCCCAAGGGGGCCAAAACGGGGATTACTACAATCCTGTTACTACCATTTGGGTTTTAGCCACGCCCACAACCGCATTTCCCCAGGCTAATTCGCTCGCTCACCGGTATGGAGCGCGAGCCACACGCATGAAAAAACGCCCGCTCCAACCATGTGGTGCGGGCGCTGCAAAAGCTTACTTGCCAAGCTTACGACGCTGAACACGCGTGCGGCGAAGCATCTTGCGGTGCTTCTTCTTGGACATACGCTTGCGGCGCTTCTTAATCACTGAACCCATAAGGTTTCCTCGTTTCTTCGTAGTACGTTCTTGACGTGCCAGCATTCACTCGTGGTGTACGCAATGGGTGTAAGCATACAACCAAGGTGTTTGGCACTCAAAAAGGTTCGGGCAAGGTGAGTGCTATTTATCCGACGTCGTACACGGAGGATTCAAGGTACTCACTGACCGCCGTTTCGTTGACACGGAAGGAGCGGCCGACGCGTACTGCCGGCAGCTCACCCGAGTGCAACAAGCGGTAGACCGTCATCTTGGAGACGCGCATAATTTCGGCGACTTCAGCGACGGTTAAGAACTTGCCTTTATCTTCATTTGCCATTAATTCATAAACCCTTCAGCACGGTCGCGCTGCAGGCTTCCCCTCCTGCAGGACGAAACACGCACGTGCTTCAAACAACCTTATCGTGAACACTGGGCCTAATGCGACTCATGTGCCGATACTTTTTCAAAGTGCCTGGAGAAACACCCCGTATCTGGTGTGAAAGCGGTGACTGCTGTGGCTCAAAAGGCTCAGTATTCCTCGGAGCGCGTCGCGCAGGCGTCGGTGGCGCGGTAGATCGCGGCGCGTAGGCCGGACTCCTCGAGTTCCCGGATTGCGGCGACGGTCGTGCCGCCCGGTGAGGAGACGGCGGCGCGCAGGCCGACAGGGTCGGGGTGCTGGTCCAGGAGCGCTCCGGCGCCGGCGCAGGTTTGGGTGGCCAGTTCCGTGGCGAGGTCCCGGGGCAGTCCGAGGGCAACGCCGGCGTCGATAAGTGCTTCGGTGAGCAGGAAGTAGTAGGCGGGCCCCGAACCCGAGAGCGCCGTGACGGCGTGCATTGCCTTTTCGGGGACGGCGACGACGCGGCCCGCGGACGTCAAGAGCTTTTCGACGGCCTCCCGCTGCTCGTCTTCCACGTAGCGGCCGGCGGAGACGGCGAGCACGCCCTTGCCCACGAGCATCGGGGTGTTCGGCATCACGCGCATGATGGGGGTGCCCGCGGACGAGATGGCCTCTTCCATGTCGGCGATGTCGACGCCGGCTGCCATCGAGACGAGCACGGTGGGCACCGAGTTGCTCGCGACGGTCTCCGCGATCTCCCCGATCACGTCAATGATCTGGTTGGGTTTGACGCACAGGAAGACAACGTCGGCGTCGGTGGCGGCCTCGACGTTGTCCGTCGTGGCCTGGATGGCGTAGCGCTCGGCGAGCGCCGCCACGCGCTCCTCGGAGCGGCAGGTGGCAATGAGGTGGTGCGGTTCAACCTTTGAGGCGATCAGCCCCTGCAGCAGGGCCTCGCCGATATTGCCAACGCCAATGATTGCGATTTTTTCCATGCACCACACACTAGCGCCACGGGGGCACTGTGGTGGAAAACGCCCTTAGAGCAGGGCCGGGCCGAACGCCATGACCAGGGCGGCAACGCCCGCGAGCGTCATGGTCAGACCATCGCGGCCAGTGTGCATCGCGCGCACACCGAAGACGACGCCCGCAACAGCGGCGGCGCCCAGGATGGCTGCGAGTGCGGTTGCCAGGTTCGCCCAGATCCAGCTGAACAGCATGAACCCGAGCACGCCCAGGACTACGCCGATGAACACGAAGAGCACCAGCATGATGGGGTTGACGGCGCCGTCGTCATCGATTTCGGCGACCTCGGCGGCTTCAGCCTTTTCGACGTCCACATCCTCAGCATGCTCGTCGTCGAAGAGGTCGAGCGCGTCTTCCTCGGCGGGTTTCTCAGCAGACTCAGTCCTGGTGCGCTGCGCTGGCTCCTTGGTGTCCTCCACGACGCGGATCTGCGTCGTTTCGTCCTCGGAAGGGCTGGCCTTCTGCGCGGCAGGCGCAGGCGCGGGCGGGTCAACCGGCTTCTCGGCCGCAGGCTTTGCAGCCGCAGGTTTCTCGGCAGCAGGCTTCTCTGCAGCAGGCTCAGGCTTCGCCGGTGCGGGTTCGGCTGGTGCGTCGAGTGGCACGCTGGAGTGCTTCGCTTCGGCCGGGCGGGCGTCGACAGCCTTGAAGGAGCCGGTCAGCTCCGCGACCGAGACGCCGCCTTCCTCCAAGCTGCGGCGTCGGCGGGGACGCTTACCCACGTCCGGGTTGGTTTTCTGGGCCCGGGCGAGGAGCTCCGCAACCGTCAGCTGCTTGTCCTCAGACATCAGTCGTTGTCTCCTTCGTCATCTCCTAAGTCATGCCCTTGGTCGATCCAACGGAGGATCACGCCTTCTCGTAGCGCCCATGGACAGATCTCTAACTTATCAAGCTTAAGCGCTCGCATGGCAGCCTCTGCAACTAGGGCACCCGCAACGATCTGGTGTGAGCGGTCGGCGCTGATGCCTTCGAGCTCCGCACGGTCGGCTGCGGTCATGCGGGAGATGAATGCGATGAGCTGGCGCAGGCCCGGCGCGGTGAGGGTTCGCTTCACGAAAGGCCCAGCTGAGGAGGGTGCAGCGCCGGTTAGCCGGGCGAGGGAGCGGAACGTCTTCGAGGTGCCGACGGCCAGCCCCGCCTCCCCCAGCGCGTGGAACTCCCGGGCGGGCCCGGCGAGTTCAGCGTCGATGTAGTCGCGCAGCAGGTTGATCTTTTTGCGCTCGGGCGGGTCGGATTCGAACCACTCGTGGGTGAGCCGCCCGGCGCCCAGGTCGAGGGACACGGCCAGGTCGGGGCTTTCTTCGGTGCCGGTGGACATCTCCAGGGAGCCGCCGCCGATGTCCAGGTTGGTGATGCGCCCGGCAGACCAGCCGTACCAGCGGCGCACCGCGAGGAACGTCAGCCGCGCCTCCTCCTCGCCGGAGAGGACTTCGAGGCGCACGCCGGTTTTCTTCTCAACCTTCTTGAGCACTTCCTCGGAGTTCGTTGCCGAGCGCACGGCGGACGTCGCAAAGGCGAGGAACTCCTCGCACTTCAGCTTGTTGCTTAAGCCGGCGGCTTCTCCCACGGCGTCGATAAGCTTGTCGACGCCCTTCGGCGCAATGTTGCCCTCATCGTCGAGGAGTTCGACGAGCCGGAGTGGCTGCTTCCAGTCACTCATCGGGGTGGGGCGGCCGCCACTGCGGGCATCGACCCCCACGAGATGCACCGTGTTGCTGCCTACGTCTAATACACCTAATCGCACACCCTCAGCGTAGTGCGTCTACGGTGTGTTGGTGTGAATCAACCAGTTTTTCTCGGATTCCCCGCCGAATCCCCCGCCGGCCGCTCGATCCTCGCGGGACGCGAAGTGCCCACCGACTTCCCCCGCGAATGGTTCGTGTTCATGCACCCGGAGGACCCGCTGCACTACTTCAGCATCGACCTGACGTGGGTGGAATCCACCTGGTCGTGCCGGTTTGGCACGCCGCAGTGCCACGGGATTGATGAGGACTTCTCCGTTGTCGGCTGCTGCATCCACGGCGCGTACCTCTCCGACGAAACGGACCGCGACGACCTCTATAATGCGGTCGCCGAGATGCCCGCGAAGTACTGGCAGCTGCGCCCCCGCGACGTCGATTCCTACATCGCAGCCGCCGACCCCACCATCCTCGAGCCCTGGCTGGAGTGGGACGACACCGAAGAAGAGGACGACGGCCCACACATCAAGACGCGCGTGGTGGATGGCGCCTGCATCTTCGCCAACCGCACCGGCGCCGAAACCGGCCCGGGCTGTTCCCTGCACCAGTGGGCGATGGCGGAAGGCCGCAACATCATCGGATCCAAACCGGAAGTGTGCTGGCAAGTGCCGTTTTCCCGGGAGGACTCCTGGGAGGAACGCGCCGACGGCCAGGAGATCCTGCGCACCACCATCGGCGAGTACGACCGGCGCCAGTGGGGTGGCGGCGGCGAAGACTTCGACTGGTGGTGCACCGACGCGCCCGCCTGCCACACCGGCGGTACACCCGTGTGGCAGTCGATGAAGCAGGAGCTACAGCAGCTCATTGGCGAGAAGCCCTACGAGGTCCTCGCCGCGCACTGCGCCGCCCGCGCGAAACTCCCGCGTGAGGCGAAGACCACGCACCCGGCCAGCGATCAGGCCTCGAACTTGTAGCCCAGGCCGCGCACCGTCACCAGCTGCTTCGGCTTCGACGGCTCCTCCTCGATCTTTGAGCGCAGCCGTTTGACGTGCACGTCCAGGGTCTTGGTGTCGCCGACGTAGTCCGCACCCCAGATCATGTCGATGAGCTGGGAACGCGTAAGCACCCGGCCGGCGTTGCGCATCAGGTACTCCAGCAGGTCGAACTCCTTGAGCGGCATGCGGACTGGTTGGCCGTCGACAAGCACGCTGTGGCGCTCGACGTCCATGGTGACGCGGCCGCCGATGAGTACGTCGCGGCTCGGCTCGTCCTTTTCCTCCGCCGCCGACTCCCCGCCGCGGCGCAGCACCGCCCGGATGCGCGCAATGAGCTCGCGAGTCGAGTACGGCTTGGTCACGTAGTCATCCGCGCCGAGCTCGAGGCCCACCACCTTATCGATCTCCGAGTCACGCGCCGTGACCATAATGATCGGCACCGACGAACTCGCGCGCAGCTTCCGGCACACATCCGTGCCGCTCATGCCCGGCAGCATCAGGTCCAACAGGACAAGATCGACCTCGTTGGCCTCGAACGCCTCGAGCGCCGCCGGGCCGTCGGCCGCCCACACCGTGGAAAAGCCCTCCTTTTCCAGCAGATACGACAGCGGATCCGCCAGGGACTCTTCATCTTCAACGATCAGGATCTTCGTAGACACGGTTAGGGAAACCCTCCTGCAAAAGCTACATCGGCAACTCGAGCGTGAAAGTCGACCCGGTCCCCGGGCGCGACCACACTCTGATAGTACCCCCGTGGTTTTGCGCCACATGCTTCACGATGGCCAAACCCAAGCCAGTCCCCCCAGTCGAGCGCGACCTCGCCTTATCGACGCGGTAAAAACGCTCAAACACGCGCTTCTGATCCTCCAGCGCAATCCCGATCCCGCGGTCAGTGACGCGCACAAGCGCCACCTTCTGCTTCCCGGACATACGCACCTGCTGCGTAATACTCACCGGCTGGCCGTCCGGCGAGTAGTTAATGGCGTTCGACACCAGGTTGCTCACCGCGGACGTCAGCAGGGACTGGTCCCCCATCACCGTAATCCCGGTGGGTTCTCCACGGATCAGGTCGATGTTACGGCCCTCGGCGGTGACGTGGTTGCGGGTGATGGCGTCGTCAATCACCTCGTCGAGGCTCACCGGCGACATCTCAGGCAACGCCTCCGCACCCTGCAGCTTCGACAGCGAAATCAGGTCCGTGATCATGTCGCCCATCCGGTGAGCCTCCTTCAGCACCTTCGTGCCGAAGTAGTCCACCATCTCCGGGTCATCCGGGTCCTGCAGCAGCGCCTCCGCGAGTAGCGCCATCCCGCCGACCGGCGTCTTCAGCTCGTGCGAGACGTTCGCCACGAAGTCGCGGCGCGCGTGCTCCATCCGCACGTTCTCGGACTCGTCCGTGCTGTAAGCAATCACGTAGGAGTTCTCCGTCAGCGTCAGCGGTTTGACCACCACGCGCACGTTCCGAATGCGGGACCCCGTCGCGCGAATCGGCAGGTCAAGGTCAAGGACGTGCGTCTCCTGATCCTCAAAGACCTGCTGTGCGGTCTCCCACACCTCCGGCTGCACCGTGCGGTCATACACCAGCGACATATCGTGCGCCCTCGCGTTCGAGAGCAGCACCTTGCCCTCCTGGTTCATCACCGCAATCCCCGTCGGCGAGCCCTGCACCGCCAGCTGCAGCACCTCACTAATCGTGGCCGCCCTACGGGAATCCGAACCACCATCAACCCGGTTGCGTAAACGCCAACGCAGCGCCCGCCGCACCAACGGTGCAGCAAGCGCTGCGAGAACTACGCCCCCTAAAAACGCCAGTAGCGGGGACAATGTGGCTACTTACTTCTGGCCCTGGTTAGCAACCGCAGCAGCACCTGCCGCAGCCGCCTCCGGATCGAGGTACGTGCCGCCTGGGTTGAGCACCTTGCCCTTGCTGTCAATCTCGTAGACCAACGGCATGCCGGTCGGGATGTTCAGACCAGCAATGTCATCGTCGGAGATGTTGTCCAGGTACTTCACCAGCGCGCGCAGCGAGTTACCGTGCGCAGCCAGCATGACCGTCTTGCCGTCGAGAACCTCAGGCAGGATGACGTCGATGTAGAACGGCAGGAAGCGCTCCACAACGTCCTTCAGGCACTCCGTGCGAGGGACCTCTGGGAGGAACGCGTAACGCACGTCGTCGGTCTGGGAGTGCTCGTTGTCGGCGTCGATTTCTGGTGGCGGAGTGTCGTAGGAACGGCGCCAGCTCATGAACTGCTCCTCGCCGTACTCCTCACGGATCTCTGCCTTGTTCAGGCCCTGCAGCTTGCCGTAGTGACGCTCGTTGAGGCGCCAGTTACGCACAACTGGGATCCAGTGACGGTCCGCAGCGTTCAGCGCGATGTTCGCGGTGCGGATCGCACGACGCAGCAGCGACGTGAACACGATGTCCGGCAGCACGCCCTTTTCTGCCATCAACTTACCGGCGTTGACGGCTTCCTGCTCACCCTGCTCGGTCAGATTGACATCGACCCAGCCGGTGAACTGGTTGGACTTGTTCCATTCACTTTGTCCGTGACGGACAAGAATCAACTTTCCATTCGTCATGGCACCAATCATGCCACGAATCGTATGATTTTTCTTTAAGGTTGGGTCTCATGATCTACGCCAACGCCGTCGCCGCCGCGCTCTCCGTCGCACTTCTCGCACCTGGGGCGCCATTTCGCGTCCTCCCCGAGCAGCCGCCGACCACAATGCGAGTGGGCAATCACACAATTTCCATCCCCGAACACGCCAGCGCCGCGTCCTGCTCCCAAGGCTTCAGCGGCACCATCAACGGCCAGCTCGTCATGCTCACCGCCGGCCACTGCTTCGACCTTTCCCAAGGCGTCGACAACGAGCCCACCGACGTCATGCGCACCCACCGCGTCGAAGTACCTATCGACGCCAGCTACCGCCCCATCGGCACCCCAACCAATCTCAAACCCTCCACCGACTACGCCGACGTCTACCTCCCCTCACAGTTCTTCTGGGACACCGTCAACACCCCGGACTGGGGCGTCGTCACCGCCGCCCCCGGCACCCCAGCCACCCGCATGTCCTTCTCGCGCGACGCCAACGGCCACGCCCACGGCGCACCCCGCGAACTGCGCTACATCCAGGACACTCGCAACCTGCCCTACAGCTACTTCGACACTTCCAACTTCGGCCAGCCCATCTGCAAAGACGGCGCCACCACCGGCCGCACCTGCGGCCACCAACTCGCCCGTTCCCGCAACAGCATCTACTCCTGGGGCCTGCGCTACGAACACGGCGACTCCGGCGGCATCAACTACGACCCCCGCGACGGCGCTGTCCTCGGCGTCAGCTCCATGGGCATAGGACCCCTCGGCAAAGCCCAGCGTGCCGACCGCATCATCGAAGACGCCTTCAACGTCCCCGACGGCAAAGTCAACGAAGCCTTCACCCTCCCCGACTCCACCGCGCCCCACGGCAACTTCACCCCGCTCAACCAGGAGCAAGGCGCCCTCATGCACCAGATCATGCAGGACAACCCCGAACTGAAACCGAGCAAGACCGGCAAGCAGGGCTTCGACGAGGCCGTCACCGCCGCCCAACGTGACGCCGAAGTTGCCGCCCAGCGCGCCGGCCAGGTCCGCACTGTTGAGCAGGCACAACGCCTCGCCGCCGACGTCTCAGGTGCGGTCGATCACCACGCGCAGCAGCTCGGCAAGTGGGGTGCCGCCGCGGCGGTGGAGGCGATCGGGCGGTAGTCCGGGGCGGTGCGGTGGCGATCGGTTAAGGCATCATCTTTATCTTTGTGAGGTGTTGTACGAAAACCTTTAAGTCTGTTGGTTTTTACGTCATCACAGCCAGGGGACTGGAACACCCCAATTCGATAAATGTGGACCTACCGCATAGGCAGCCCCACCAAGAACGGCCAAGACCGCTAGAGCTATCCGCAAGGCCAAAATAGGCGACCCTTTGGCAAACGTGGAGGCATACTTCGCTAGGGCCACGTCTGCCGACGTATATGCCTGAGATGGACAAATTGGGCCACCAATTGCAGGCTGGACTGGAGACTTCTTCAGCTCACGACACTTCGCTGCTTCTTCTTCTGATGTCACCCCCCAGCGCATCGCCTCGCTCATCTCTTCAGACTCCTCACGATGCTTGAATACATACCACATAGCATCAGCGAAATCGAACACGTTGTCTGTTTTGCTCGACGCCACTGTTGCTCCCACAGTTTGGTCAACCGAAACCGCTGCACCAACACCGTGGGTAACCCCAGGCACAACTGTAACCAACGCAGTCATGCCACACACTAGAAATCTTCGCTGCATCTTCTTTACTTTCCGCACGACGATCCCCCACAAGAACTGCCTGGGAGCTTCGAACGCTCATGGACACCAAGGGACTTACGATTAAATTTCGCCGTAACACCGCCCCGCCAAGCTCGGTGCTTCTGAGCTTGAGTCAAGCTTTGATTTTGTACCGTTTTTTGTATCCAACCCAAATTCGAGTCGATTTTTGCAGCCGATCCAGACCCAATGCACTGCTTCCGCCCAGAGCTATCATTCTGGATTTCAGTAGTCGAAGCAACCCCAACTATCTCATTCCCGGCAAAAACCGCTGCACCAGAGTCACCGTGACACAAATTGGCGTCGCCGGTTGGGTCTAAACGCATTTGATCGGAGTAAACGTCTCCCCTGGTGGTATGAACCAGGTAATCAACTACCCCCACACGAAAGTCTGCTGCCGACGAAAAATTATTGCGCTGCCCAACCTGCCCCGAATAGCCAATTACTCGAACGCCGTCACCCACTCGTGGCGGCCTCGCACTCAACTCAAATTTTCTAGCATTAATTCCAGTTCCCACACGTATGAGCGCAAGATCGTGCTCCGGGTCGGGAGCCATTTCAATTAACTCAATCCCGGCAAATTCACCATCAGACTGCTGGATAAATCCAATTGAATTCAATTCATCCTCAACACAGTGCCGAGCCGTCAGCCAGTAATAATCTCCAATATAGTTGGCTGTACATGTTCGCTCCGATTTTAATCCGTCAGAGAAATATAAGGCACCGATCCTATTGTCGTATGTAGGAGTTTTATTGGTAGTGAACCAGTCCAACCCCTCATCGTACGGTTCATTTCCATCAGACTCATCCACCCAATGTTGTTCCTCACCACCTTCATATAACTCATTGACCTGCTCTCCAGCCTCTTGAGCCTGCACAACACTCACCGGCGTCCCTACAGCGCCAAAAGCGAAGACAAGCAGAAGACCCTCAACCAAAACTCGATACCGCACAGTAGCTCCTTAACGAAAGATTAACGGTCCGATCCTTTTCGATTTGATCGTAGCACAGTCCCACCAGTATTTACGTCATAATTGGTGCTACATACTCTGAATACATTTCACCCGACC